>NZ_LT629696.1:2070673-2760898 GCF_900100265.1 Leifsonia sp. 466MF | reverse complement strand
GAGAAAGCCCAGTAGCGGTTGCCGATCCAGTTCGTGCCGATGGCGACCAGTGTCGCGATCGCCGTCGAGAAGAGCGTCTTGTGCGGCACGTTCACCAGCACGAAGAGCATCAGCACGTTGAACACGAGCAGATTGACCACGAAGCCGACGGCTCCGACCGCGCCGAACTTGATCAGTTGCGGGAGGAGCCGTGCGCGTCGCGCCGGTGTGCTGGTCTCGGTCGTCATGCCCCTGCCTGAGATGCGGGAAGATGGTCAGTACGTTCGTCACAGTACGCGGACCAGGTTTCGCGTTCCTGTGAGTCTTCCCGGCCAGCATGAAAAGTATCAGAGGAGCGGATGGTCCATGGCTAGTCACATCGTCGGAGTGATCGGCGGAGGTCAGCTGGCACGGATGATGATCCCCCCGGCCATCGAGCTCGGGGTCGACATCCGCGTGCTCGAGGAGGCGGAGGGCATGAGCGCCGACATCGCCGCGTCGGGCGTCGGCGACTACCGCGACCTCGACACCGTGCTCGCGTTCGCCGAGACGGTGGATGTGATCACCTTCGACCACGAGCACGTGCCGCAGGCGATCCTCCGCGAGCTGGTGTCCCGCGGCATCCCCGTGCACCCGGGACCCGACGCGCTCCTGTACGCGCAGGACAAGCTGCAGATGCGGGCCAAGCTCAGCGAGCTGGGGCTGCCGGTGCCGGACTGGGCCGCGGTGGAGTCCGCGGACGAGCTGGGCGCCTTCCTCGCCGATCACGGCGGCCGGGCCGTCGTCAAGACGGCGCGGGGCGGCTACGACGGCAAGGGCGTCCGCGTGGTGTCGGACGCGAGCGGGGCTGACGACTGGTTCCTGGCGCTCGCCGAGGACGGCCGTGGCGGAGCGCTTCTGGTCGAGGAGCTCGTGCCGTTCCGGAGGGAGCTCGCACAGCTCGTTGCGCGCCGTCCGTCGGGGGAGATCGCGGCGTGGCCGGTCGTCGAGACCGTGCAGCGCGACGGCGTCTGCGCCGAGGTGCTCGCGCCGGCGCCAGGCGCAGCCGGCCGGGTGGCGGAGGCCGCCGCCGACATCGCCCGCCGCGTGGCGGACGGACTCGGGGTCACCGGAGTCCTCGCCGTCGAGCTGTTCGAGACGACGGATGGGCGGGTGCTGATCAACGAGCTGGCGATGCGGCCGCACAACAGCGGCCACTGGTCGATCGAGGGCGCCGTCACCAGCCAGTTCGAGCAGCACCTGCGAGCCGTCCTCGACCTTCCGCTCGGGTCGACGGAGCCGCGCGCCGACTGGTCGGTCATGGTGAACATCCTCGGCGGTCCGTCGGAAGGCAGCCTCCAGGACCGCTACCCGGCCGCGCTCGCCGCGCATCCCGAGGCCAAGTTCCACGGCTACGGCAAGGAGCCGCGGCCCGGACGCAAGGTCGGTCACGTGACCGTCGTGGGCGGCGAGGACATCGAGGACGTCGTGTACCGGGCCCGCGCGGCGGCCGCGTTCTTCGAGGGCTGACCAGGCCGTGCAGGGCTGAACCGAGGGGCGGCGGGCCGCCGGTCAGCTCCCCTTCGGCTTCGCCGTCGCGGGGTTCACCGCCTGGCGCACCAGCTCCTGGATCTGTGCATAGTCCGGCTCGGTCGGGTCGATCGTCGGCGGCACCAGCTCCAGCTGTTGCACGGGCAGCTTGCGCGTCTTCATGCCCAGGTCGACGAAGTAGCCGAGCATCGACTGCGGGATGTCCGTCTTCATCACCTGCGCGCCGGCCGTCGCGATGCCCTGGAACTTCGACACCACGTTGACCGGGTTGACCTGCTTCAGGATGGCGTCCTGCAGCTGCCGCTGACGGGCCATGCGGTCGTAGTCGCTGGAACCGTGGCGGGCGCGGGCGTACCACTGGGCGTGGTAGCCGTCGAGGTGGCGCTTGCCCGGCTCGATCCACTCGGCGACGCCGTTGAGGTTCTCGTCGCCGCCGATCGGCACGCGGTCCGTGACGGTGACGTCGACGCCGCCGAGGGCGTCGATCAGGTCGGCGAAGCCCTGCATGTCGATGAGGACGTAGTACTGGATCTTCAGGCCGGTCGCACCTTCGAGGGCGTCGCGCATGGCCTCGATGCCCGGCTCGCTCTTGTTCTTCTTCGCGTTCGGGTACAGGTCCGGCTTGTACAGCTCCACCTCGGTGTAGATGGAGTTGAGCTGGCAGACGTCCACGTCGCAGCGGTCGTTGTAGCCGTAGCCGTCCGGATACTCGGCGTGCAGCGGGGACGAGGCCGGGAACGGCACGGGGTCGAGGTCGCGTGGCAGGCCGATGGTGACGGCCTGACCCGTGTTCGCGTCGATGCTGACGATGGACATGCTGTCCGGGCGCAGGCCGTCGCGGTCGGGGCCGGCGTCGCCGCCGAGCAGCATGATGTTGTAGCGGCCGTCGACGGGAGGCTGTGACGGCCCTGCCGAGAAGATGTCGCCGAGCGCACCCCGGGCGGACCCGGCGACGACCGACGCGTAGCCGGCGGTGCAGGCGAGCCCGACGAGGACGAGCACCGAGAACGCGGCGATCCAGCCGCGGGCGTTCGGTGCGGTGCGGATGAGGCGCACGAGACGCAGAGTGTCCAGTGTGAGCACGACCCAGAGCACCGTGTAGACGATCAGCAGTGTCTGGACGAGGGTCAGGCTGCCCGCCTGCGTGAACAGCGTGTAAATGGACGACGGCGAGACCAGGTAGACGACCAGCGTCACGATGCCGAGCAGCCAGAGCAGCAGGGTGGCGAGCACGCCGACCCGGCCGAGGACACGGTTTCCAGCGACGACCTGGGCGGAGCCGGGCAGCAGGATGTTCATGGTGACCAGCCACCAGCCCCGCTTCGTCATCGTCTGGGACGAGGAGGCGTCGGGGTGGCGCAGCGGCGTGGCGATCGTCATCGGGCGGTTCTCACAGCTGGGCTTGCAGGGCCCGGTTCTTCTGCTCGACGCTCGCCTCGAGGTCGGCGGCGAAGCGCGCGAGAGCCTCGGCGAGGGCGTCGTCGGAGGTGGCCAGGATCTTGACGGCGAGGAGTCCGGCGTTGCGCGCGCCGCCGATGGAGACGGTGGCGACCGGCACCCCGGCGGGCATCTGGACGATGGAGAGCAGGGAGTCGAGCCCGTCGAGACGGGCGAGCGGTACCGGGACGCCGACGACGGGGAGGGTCGTGACCGCGGCCAGCATGCCCGGGAGGTGAGCTGCGCCGCCCGCTCCGGCGATGATCACCCGGACGCCGCGTCCGGCGGCCTCCTTGCCGAACGCGATCATCTTCTCCGGCGTCCGGTGGGCCGAGACGACCTCGACTTCGTGCGCGACGCCGAACTCGGTGAGCAGGCGCGAAGCCTCCTGCATGACCGTCCAGTCGGAGTCCGATCCCATGACGACGGAGACCAGCGGTGACGTGGATGCAGGCATAGCGAACATGCTAGGTGCCGCCTCGCGCCTGACGGCGCCGCCACGCGGACGGCCGCTCTCTCGCATCCAGCTGACCCCTGAACGGGTCACAGGAACTGCCCAGGGCGCATGGGTACCGTCGCCCGCCTATGACGGGTACAGGTGTAACGGTGGCAGAAAAGACGAAACAGACGACGGGCGGCCGTTTGGCCGCGCTGGACGGTCTGCGCGGCATCGCCGCGGTGGTCGTCCTGCTCCACCACGCCATGTACACGAACCCGGACTTCCCGGGCGCGCCCGGCACCGGATCCGCGCCGACGGGCTCCGCGATGTGGTGGATCAGCTACACGCCGCTGAAGCTCGCGACCGCCGGTGTCGAGTCGGTCATCGTCTTCTTCGTGCTCTCCGGGCTGGTGGTCACGCTTCCCGTGATCCGTCACCGCGGCTTCGACTGGTTCGCCTACTTCCCGCGCCGCGCCGTCCGGCTCCTGGTGCCGGTCATGGCGTCCGTCGTGCTGGCCGCCGTCTGGGTGATGGCCATCCCGCAGGTGTCCACCCAGCCGAAGGGCACCTGGCTGAGCAGCTCCTCCACTCCGAACTTCAGCTGGGAGTACATCGTCAAGGCGTGGGACCTCCTCGGCGGCGACGGGCAGATCAACAACCCGCTCTGGTCGCTTCGCTGGGAGCTGCTGTTCTCGCTCGCCCTGCCGATCTTCGCGGTGGCGGCCCTCGCCGTGCGGAAGTGGTGGATGGGCGGCCTGGCCGCCGCGTGCGCCCTCACCTACCTCGGCGTGCACGCGGACTCCGGTGCGCTGCAGTACCTCCCGGCGTTCTTCGTCGGCGCGGTCATCGCGGTCCGCCTCGAGGCGGTGCGCAACGTCGCCGACCGGATCAACACGCACTGGTATCGACACCCGCTGTGGGCCGGGCTCACCGTGGCCAGTCTGCTGCTCCTGATCGCTCCGTGGCTGGTCGGGCCGAACGTCGGCGAGATCCCCGAACTCGAGCCGGTGCTGAAGGGCCTGGTGCCGCTCGCCGCGGCCGGGCTCGTGGTGGCGGCACTCGGCTGGAAGCCGCTCCGCGCCGTGCTCGACACGCGCCCCGTGCAGTTCACTGGGACCATCTCGTTCAGCCTGTACCTCGTCCACGTGCCGATCCTGATCTTCAGCACCTACCTCTTCGCGGACGAGCCCTGGTACGTCCCGCTGCTGTTCGGCATCCCGGTGGCGGTCCTCGTGGCCGTCGGTTTCACCTGGCTGATCGAGAAGCGCAGCCACGGCTGGTCGAAGGCCGTCGGCAACTGGGCGTCCGACCGGTACCGCACCTGGTTCGGTCGCGACGAGGAGGCCGAGGAGCGCCGGTCCGGCGACCAGGGCGAAGCGACCGGCGGCGGCCGGGCGGTCGAAGCCGGGTCAGCGCGAAGCGCGCGACGGTAGCTCGGCCGGCGCCGTCGGTTCCGCTGACGCCGCGACCTCGCCGGAGCGACGCTCGAAGGCGCGAGCAACCGTGGCACCGAACAGCTTCGACAGGGTGTGGGATCGCTTCTCGACCAGCTGGTAGAACAGCGTGCCGACGATGAGCGCGACCGGGATGGCGAGCGCGGCCACCTTGGTCGGCCCCCAGTCGCGCAGGGCGTAGCTCAGCGTGACGATGATCGGGACGTGCACGAGGTACAGGCTGAAGGAGATCTTCCCGGCCCAGCGGAACGGCTGGTGAGAGAGCAGGCTCGCAAGCGGCCGCCATTCCAGGCAGCAGATCAGCAGTCCGAGGGCGGCGAGCGGCTGGAGCGCGGTGAGGGCGAGCGGCACCACCCCCGGCCCGACCATCCAGTGGGCGATCAGGAGCAGAGCGGACCCGATCAGCGCGAGAAGCCACACCGCCCAGCCGAGACGCCAGCCGGAGACAGTGGCGCCCAGGCGGCGGATGCGCGGGAGCAGCACGGCCGCGACGACGCCGAGGAAGAATGGAGGGAGGTAACGCAGGCCGTCCGCCCCGGAATCCACGCCCAAGAAGACGGTCGCGGTGGCGACGAGCAGGATGAGCGGCCACACCCGCCGCAGCCAGACGGCCAGCCCGAGGAAGAGCGGCAGCATGACCGAGAAGGCTACCTCCCAGTAGATGGACCACAGCGGGTTGTTGAGCAGGTGGTACGTGCGGGTGGGGTCGAGTTGGCCGATGAACGTCTCGACGCTCAGGTCTGGTACCGAGGTCGTGGCGACCCAGCCGCTCATGGCGTTGGCGACGATCTGCGGGACGAGCAGGGCGAGGGCCGCGGCGAAGACCAGCGAGCACACCACCGGAAGTCCGATCCGGACGATCCGGCGTGGGTAGTACGCCATCCAGTCGAAGGCCCGCGGAGACAGCACGGGCAGGCTCAGCACGAATCCCGAGAGCACGAAGAACACGACCACCGCCTCCGGGCCGGCGGTGAACAGCTTGAGCGGCGTGTACGTGAACCACCAGGCCAGGCTTCCGGCGGCCGGCCCGGAAGACCCGGGTACCGGCACGTACGCCCCGGAGATCGCCGGGTTCAGCAGGGAGGCGTGGTGGGCGAGCACGATCAGTGCGGCGATGCCGCGCAGGCCGTCGAGCGACGTCATCCGGGCGGATGGGAGGGAAGGAGTTGGCATGAGGAGAAGGGGAGGTGCGACGGAGTGGTCGGAGCGAGGTCGTCGCTCAGAGGTCGGCGTGCAGCTGCCAGACGCGTTCTGCCGAATCCCGCCAGCTGAACGCGCGAGCGCGATCCGAGGCTAGCACGCGCAGTCGGGCGCTCAACTCGGCGTCTGACAGCACACGGCCGATCGCGGCTGCGAGACGCTCGGCATAGGGCTCGTCGTCCTCACGCGGTGCCGGACGCTCGACGACGACACTCGCACCCGCGGCGACCTCGACGAGGGCGGCGTCGCCCGAGTGGATGACGGGCAGACCGAACTTGAACGCCTCGACGATCGGGAGGCCGAACCCTTCGGCGATGCTCGGGTACACGAAGAGGGTGGCGCGGTCGAGGGCGACGGCAAGGTCTCCGTCGTCGAGACGGCCGAGCGGCCGCACGCGGTCCTCCGGAAGCCCGGCCGCTGCGGCGACCCCGGTCGCGGAGCGCTCGCCGACGCGGTCGCGGCCGGCGATCAGGAGGGGGATGCCCTGTGCCTCGGGTCGGGCGATGGCGCGGATCAGGGGAGCGATCCCTTTTCGCGGCTCGACCGTCCCCAGTGTGAACGCGTAGCGCTCGGGGAGGCCGAGGCGCTCCGCGCGCTCGTCGGCGTCCGGCGGCAGGCGCAGAGCGGTCGCGGGAGCCCCGCCGATGACGCGGATGCGATCGCCGAAGTCGAGGAAGTCGCCGAGCCGGTCGGCGACGGCGTGGGTCGGAACGACGATCGCGTCCGCGTGCTTCCTGGCTCGTTTCGCCATCGTCTTGGTCCAGATCGTCGCGGCGGAGCCGAGCGATTCGGGATGCGTCCACGCCAGGGTGTCGTGGATGGTGACCGCGATCTGCTGCGGGGTGTCCAGCTGCACGTGCTTCCGCAGCGGCGCGAGGAGGGTCGGAGCGTGCAGCATCCCGGGTGGGCCGCCCACCGAGAGGCCCGACTGCCAGGCCAGGGCCAGCTCCCGCCGGGCGAGAGGCAGGCGCGTGACCGCCGCGACGCCCGGCAGGCGGTCGCGGACCGCCTGCACCTGCTCGTCGCTCACGTTCGAGATGACGGCCTCGACGACGCAGTCGCGCGGCGCCGTGGCGATCAGCTGACGGGTCAGCTCCTCCGTGTACCGGCGCGCGCCGCCGGGCTCGTCTCCGACGAGCTCGTCGACGATCACACGGAGAGTGGTCATTCCGCGAAGAGGCCTTCTGCCGTCGCCGCGGCGAGGGCGTCCTCCCACGGACGCAGGGGGGCGAGGCCGGCACGGGCCCAGCCGTCGTGGGCGAGCACCGAGTACGAGGGACGCGGAGCCGGCCGGACGAAGGTCGAGCTGTCGGTGGGCTTCACGCGCTCCGGGTCGAGTCCGGCCTGGGCGAAGACCGCACGGGCGAACCCGTACCAGCTCGTCTGACCCGAGTTCGTGCCGTGGTACACCCCCGCCGGGGCGTCGCTGTCGAGGAGCGCGACGATCTGCGCGGCGAGGTCGCCGGTCCACGTCGGCTGGCCGAGCTGGTCGTCGACAACGCTGACGGTCTCGTGGCTGCCCGCGAGCTTCACCATCGTCTTGGCGAAGTTCGGGCCGCCGGCCCCGTAGAGCCAGGCGGTGCGCACGACGAATGTGCCGTCGGGATGCGCCGCGAGTGCGAGCTCCTCGCCCGCGGCCTTCGTGCGGCCGTAGGCGTTGATCGGGTCGCGCGGTGTGTCCTCGGCGTACGGCTCCGTAGCGTGGCCGTCGAAGACGTAGTCGGTCGAGACCGTGACGAACCGTGCGCCGTTGCGTGCGGCGGCGACCGCCAGGTTCTCGGTGCCCAGCGCGTTGATGGCGTAGGCGTCGTCCTCGTGCGTCTCGGCGTCGTCCACCTTGGTGTAGGCGGAGGCGTTGACGATCACGTCGTGGCCGGCGGCGGCCGCCAGCACGGCGTCACGGTCGGTGACATCGAGGTCGGCACGGGACAGCGCCGTGACGTCACGACCGGCCAGAGCCTTCTGCAGGTCCTGACCGAGCATCCCGGCCGCGCCGGCGATGAGGATGCGCATCAGTTGTCGAGCGCGGCGCGGGCCTTCAGCGGCTCCCACCACGCGCGGTTGTCGCGGTACCACTGCACCACGTCGGCGAGACCCTGCTGGAACGGCACCAGCGGCTCGTAGCCGAGCTCGGACTGGATCTTGGAGATGTCGACCGAGTAGCGGAGGTCGTGGCCGAGCCGGTCGGCGACGCGGTCGACGTACGACCAGTCCTTGCCGGTGGCGTCGAGCAGCAGCTGGGTGAGCTCCTTGTTGGTGAGCTCGGTGCCGCCGCCGATGTTGTAGATCTCGCCCGCGCGGCCGTTCACGAGCACCATCGCGATGCCGCGGGTGTGGTCGTCGACGTGCAGCCAGTCGCGGATGTTGTTGCCCTCGCCGTAGAGCGGGACGTGCTTGTCGTCGATCAGATTCGTGACGAACAGCGGGATGACCTTCTCGGGGAAGTGGTAGGGCCCGTAGTTGTTCGAGCAGCGCGTGATCGAGAGGTTCAGCCCGTGCGTGCGGAAGTAGCTGCGCGCGAGCAGGTCGCTTCCGGCCTTCGACGCCGAGTACGGCGAGTTGGGCTCGAGCGGGCGGTCCTCCGCCCACGAGCCCTCGGCGATCGAGCCGTAGACCTCGTCGGTCGAGACGTGCACGAAGCGCTTGAGGTTGTTGCGCAGCCCCGCGTCGAGCAGCTGCTGGGTGCCGAGCACGTTGGTCTCGACGAAGATGGAGGCGTCGCGCACCGAGCGGTCGACGTGCGACTCCGCCGCGAAGTGGACCACCGCATCCACCGTGGGGAACAGCTCGTCGAGCAGGCCGCCGTCGCGGATGTCGCCCTTCACGAAGGTGTAGCGGGGCGAGTCGGCCACCGACGCCAGGTTGGCGAGGTTGCCGGAGTACGTGAGCGCGTCGAGCACGACCACCTCGGCGCCCTCCAGGCCCGGGTAGGCATCCTGCAGGGTGCGACGGACGAAGTTGGAGCCGATGAAACCGGCGCCGCCGGTGACGAGAATCTTCATGGGGATGTTGGGTGCCTTCTCCTACGATGGTCGCGAGCAATCCTAGCGAAAGTGTTCCCGGGCCACCTGAGACTCTGCAGCGCACCCCCACGACGACTTGGAGACCGATGACCCGCCGCGTCGACCTGATGGACATGCTCGCGCTCTCGCGCGACTTCCTGCGCGACCCCGCGAAGCGGCAGGCGCTGCGGGCCGCGGCCGCCGCGTACGACGCGCAGCGGGGCGCTCAGGACGCGCCGGAGCCCGCCGGCATCGTCGAGGAGACGCCGGCCGCGCCCGCCCGCCCGTCGTCGCCGTATCGCGGGCTGACGCCGTTCTCGGAATCGTTCCTGCACTGCACCATCGCCGACGCCGACGCCGCGCTCGACCTGGTGCTGCCCGAGCTGCATCCCGACGGCATCTTCGCCGGGGTGAAGACGGCGCTCGAGTTCACCGCCGGCCTCGCCCGGCGTCTCGGCCTGCCGGTCCGGATCGTGCTGCTCAAGCCGACGGACCAGGCGGACGCGATCCGCGCGCGCCTCGACGCGTTCGGGATCGGCGAGGCCGCCATCGTGTCCGGCCACGAGATCGACTCCGCGACGTTCTCGCGGTCCGACCTCTGGGTCGCGACGCACTGGTGGACCGCGCACGCCCTGGATGTCGCCGCGCGCACGGGCCGGATCGACGCGTCCGACGTCGTCTACCTCATCCAGGACTACGAGCCGGGGTTCGTGGGCTGGTCGACGGACTCCGCGGTGGCCGAGTCGACCTACCGGGCCGGGTTCACTCCCGTGGTGAACTCGACGCCGGTCGCCGCCTACCTCGCCCGCAGCGGAGCGCCCGAGGTGGATCCGGCCTTCGTGTTCGCGCCCTCTTTCGACCTCGACGCCCTGCGGGAGACGGCCGAGGCGCGTCGCCGGGCGGACACCGTGCGCATCTTCTTCTACGGCCGCACCGCGCGCCCGCGCAACATGTACGGGCTCGGACTCGCGGCCCTGCGGTACGCCTCCCGTCGGATGGCCGCCGAGGGCATCCCGGCGTCGTTCGTCATGGCCGGTGAGGACGGCCCCGATGTCGACCTCGACGGCGCCGTACTGGTCAACCGCGGCGTGCTGACGCGCGACGACTACTTCGCCCTGCTCTCGGAGGTGGATGTCGGCCTGAGCCTGCAGGCCAGCCCGCACCCGAGCCACCCGCCGTTCGACCTGGCGATCTCGGGGTCCGTGTCCGTCACCAACGACGTGGACGGCGCGCGCGGCGGCCTCCACGAGCGGCTCCGTGCGGTCGAGGCGCGACCGGACGTGCTCGGGGAGGCGCTCGTGACCGCCGCCCGGCAGGCGCTCGCCGAGGAACCGGGGGAGTGGGCGGCGCCCGCAGCACTCGGCCGTCCCTTCGCCGAGGTCGTCGACGCTGTCGCCGCGGCGCTCGGCGACCGCCTCGGGCGGAGCGCCCGGCTCGTCGAGGTCGAGGCACCGGTGCCCGCGAGCGAGTCCGTCCCGTACCGGCCCGCCGCCGGTGCCGACGATCGCACCGCCGGGTCGACCACCGTGACCGTCGACCCGAGCCGGGGATCCGGCGACTCGTGGGCGTCGGAGGCCAACCGCCTGCTCTCCACGGTCTCCACGCGCCACGCGCTCCTTCTCGACCCCGCCGTCCGGCTGGGCGACGACGCGGCCGCGGAACTGCTGCGCGTTGCGGTCTCGACCGGCGCCGCGTTCGTCCAGCCCGTGATCGTACGGGAGTCGGGGACCGTCGTCGACGCCGGAGCGGTCTTCGCCTCACGCGGCGCCCCGCCGCTCCGGCTGTTCGAGGGGCACCTCCCCGCCGACCTGCCCGCGGGCGAGTCCCTGCCCGCGCGGGTGGTCGTCTCTCCGGCGGTGCTCGTCGACCTCGCCGTGTTCGACGGGTTCGCGCCCGGAGCCCCGGCCGACGTCGCGCTCGCCCGGGCCAGCGTCGGGAGCGGCGCCGTCGTCGCCCTGCGCGCTCGCGCCGAGATCGCCGACGCCGACAGCCGTCGGCTGGCCGCATCGCCCTCCAGCCGTTCGGCCTGGAGCGGGGTGCCGAGCGAGAGCCTGGTCGAGCCGACGCCGTCGGCGGTGTACGGGCATGCCGGCCTCGCCCTCGTCGGCCTCGCGGGCGATCCGGTGCCGGATCTGCGGCGCCGCATCGTGCGCAACGACTTCGACGACGTGGCGCGCCGCGCTCGGCCGATCCTGGTGCGTGAGGCCGAGCAGGGGCCGGCCGACGCCTCCCGTGCGCTCCGCTGGTCGATCCGCAGCGGCGCGCCCCTCGGTCCGGAAGGGCGCGTCTGGGGAGACACCTACTTCGCGGAGGACCTCGCCGCGGCCCTGCGCGAGCGCGGGCAGCAGGTCGTCATCGACACCCGGGAGTCGATGGTGCGGCCGGACTCCGACCACCTCGACGACGTGTCGATCGCGCTGCGCGGGCTGTACCGGCTGCCGACCAATCCGGCGGCCGTCAACATCCTCTGGGTCATCAGCCACCCCGAGCTCGTGACGCTCGACGAGATCGAGAGCTACGACCTGGTCTTCGCCGCCGGGCCGCGCTGGGCGGAGCGGATGGATGCGCTGTCGGCGGTCCCCGTGCGCCCTCTGCTGCAGGCCACTTCGCCTGCCCGCTTCAGCCCGGAGCGGTCGGACCCCGCGCTGGCCTCCGACGTGCTCTTCGTCGGGAAGACGCGCAACGTGTTCCGCCCGGTCGTCCGCGACGCCGTCGAGGCGGGCGCCGACCTGGCGGTGTACGGCGACGGCTGGGAGCGGTTCATCGATCCGTCGCACATCCGGGCGGAGTTCCTGGACAACGACCGGGCCTCCGCCGCCTACGCCAGCGCACGGATCGTGCTCAACGACCACTGGCACGACATGGCGGCGGAGGGATTCCTCTCCAACCGCTTGTTCGACGCGGTCGCGAGTGGGGCGCGCGTCGTGACCGATCCGATCGACGGCCTCGAGATCTTCGGGGGTGCTGCCCGCGCCTACACCTCGGTGGACGAGCTGCGCGGGCTGATCGGCTCGGACGCCGGCTGGCCCGACCGGGAGGCGATGGTCGGCATCGTCGAGAGTATCCGGCAGCAGCACTCGTTCGGTGCCCGCGCGGACGTCCTGATCGAGGCCGCCCGCGAGACGGCGCGGGTGCTCAGGAGGCCCTTGCTAGACTCCTCGGGTGCAAATCCGCGAGCTCTCCATCCCTGACGCCTACGAAGTGACGCCGCAGCAGCATGCGGACGACCGCGGCGTCTTCTTCGAGTGGTACCGCTTCGATCGGCTGGAGGAGGCGGTCGGGCACCCCCTGAACCTGCGCCAGGCCAACAGCTCGGTCTCCAAGCGCGGTTCGGTGCGCGGCATCCACTTCGCGGACATCCCGCCGAGCCAGGCGAAGTACGTCACCGCCCCCAAAGGCGCGGTCCTCGACTTCGTCATCGACATCCGCGTCGGGTCTCCGACATTCGGGAAGTGGGACAGCGTCCTGCTCGACGACGTCGACCGCCGCGCGATCTACGTGGCCGAGGGTCTCGGGCACTGCTTCGTCGCACTCACGGAGGGCGCGACCGTCAGCTACCTCGTCACCGACACGTACAACCCGACCCGCGAGCACGGCATCAACCCGCTCGACGCTGACATCGCCCTGCGCTTCCCGGACGAGGCGGGCGAGCCCCTGCTCTCCCCGAAGGACACCGACGCCCCCGGCCTCCACGAGGCCGCCGAGGCGGGACTCCTCCCGACGTGGGAGGCCGCACGCGCCTTCTACGCGTCACTCGACCAGGCAGCGAACCAGGGAGGCAAGTAACCCATGCGCGGAATCATCCTCGCCGGCGGATCCGGCACGCGGCTCTGGCCGATCACCAAGGGCATCTCGAAGCAGCTGATGCCGATCTACGACAAGCCGATGATCTACTACCCGCTGTCGACGCTGATGATGGCGGGCATCCGCGAGATCCTCATCATCACGACGCCGGAGTACAACGAGCAGTTCCAGGCACTGCTCGGCGACGGGTCGTCGCTCGGCATCCGGCTCGAGTACGCGGTCCAGCCGTCGCCGGACGGCCTTGCGCAGGCCTTCATCATCGGCGAGGAGTTCATCGGCGACGAGTCCGTCGCGCTGGTGCTCGGCGACAACATCTTCCACGGCGCCGGCCTCGGCTCGTCGCTGCGCAACCACAACGACATCGACGGCGCGCTGATCTTCGCGTACCACGTGAGCAACCCGAGGGCATACGGAGTCGTCGAGTTCGACGACAGCTTCACCGCGCTCTCCATCGAGGAGAAGCCGACCTCGCCGAAGAGCAACTACGCGGTCCCCGGCCTCTACTTCTACGACAACTCGGTGGTGGAGATCGCCAAGACGATCACCCCGAGCGCACGTGGCGAGCTGGAGATCTCGACCGTCAACGAGCGCTACCTCAACGCCTCGAAGCTGCAGGTGCAGGTGCTCGACCGCGGCACGGCGTGGCTCGACACCGGCACATTCGAGTCGATGATGCAGGCGTCCGAGTACGTGCGCGTGATCGAGGACCGCCAGGGTTTCAAGGTCGGCTGCATCGAGGAGATCGCCTGGCGTGCCGGGTGGATCGACGACGAGCAGCTCGCCGAGCTGGCCAAGCCGCTCGTGAAGAGCGGCTACGGCACGTACATCATGGCGCTGCTCGCCGCGGAGTCCTGAGCCTGCTCAGGCGGTAACGGCCCGACCGGCCTATTCGGGCCGTTCGGGCGCCCGCCCACGGAGGCGGGCAACCCACTCGCCGGCCAAGCGCAGGGGAGCGGTGACCCGCCACGACGAGCTCGACTCCATGCCCGCGATGCGCTTCCGCAGGTCGGCGGTGATCTGGTTGCGCTGGGAGATGACCCCGCGGACGCGGTCCGCCGCCGGGTAGGGGGCACGGACATAGCGCACCAGCGGTTCCAGGGTGGTCGACCAGTGCATCCGGCCGGCGAACGCCCGGACGTTCTCGCGGATCCGCTCTCGCTCCGCGTCGTCGAACAGCACCTCGCCGAGCGCGGCCTCCAGCGCCTCCACGTCCTGCGGCGGCACGACGCGTCCCAGCCCGTTGTCGCGGATGAGCGGCGCGAAGGTGTCCCCGTCGGTGGCGACGACAGGCAGGCCCGCCCACCAGTAATCGAGCACCCGGGTGCGGAAGCTGTAGGCCGTCTCGATGTGCTCGAGGTGGGTGCTCACGCCGAGGTCGGCATCGAGCAGGAAGTCGGCGCGCTGGTCGTAGGGCACCCAGGTCTCGTTGAAGAAGACCACGGAGTCGGTCAGGCCGAGCTCGTCGGAGAGGCGGCGCGCTGCGCGCTCCATCTCCATCTGCGGCACGTCCGGGTTCGGGTGCTTCACACCGAGGAAGAACAGCCGAACCTCGGGGTGGTCCTTCGCCAGCCGGCCGACCGCCGAGATCAGCGTGAGCGGGTCGAACCAGTTGTAGACGCCACCACCCCACAGGATGACCTTGTCGTCCGCTCCGATGCCGTCGACGACGCCGCGGATGCCGTGGGCCTTCTGCACGGGCGGGGCGTCCTGGATGCCGAACGGCGCGACATCGAGCAGATTCCGGAGGGTCGGGTCGGCCGCGTACGTGGCCGGGTTCACCCGGGTCATCGCCGCGAGCTGGCCGAGCCAGAAGTCGCGCTGCTTCTCGGAGGCGCAGACCATGAAGTCGGCGCGCTCGATCTGGTCGTTCATGACCTCGACGGAGTCGACGGAGGAAGCGTAGTAGTCGGCCTCGGGGAGGTCGCGGCCCTGCTCCAGCCACTCGAGGTGCACGGGGTCGTAGATGTCCGCGACGATCAGCACGTCCATGGCCTTCAGCCAGGTGTGCGTGCGGAGGATGTGGCCCTGGATGATCACGACGTCCGCCCATTCCGCGTGGGGCTTCAGGGCGTCCTGTCCGGCGTGGACGATGGTGAACTCGGGCGAGGTGACCGTAGCGCCGACCGTTGAGGCGAGCCGTACCTCTCCGACGGCGCTGAGCGCCTGGGCGACGTGCCACGCCCGGATGGCCGGACCCGCCATCCGCTCGCCGATCGTGTCCGGTGTCACGATGAGGATGCGTTTCGCGCGATTCTCCATCAGTCGGTCGTTCCTCTCATCGGGTGACCCACCACTGCCGGACGCGCAGGCCGACCCACAGGACCACGCGAACGGGCAGCAGGTACCAGCCGGTGTATTTTCGCGACAGGTAGCGGTACGCGCTCTCGTGGTGGACGGCCTCCATACGTCGGGAGGCGGTGCTCGTCGAGTGGGCCCCGGTGTGCACGACGCTCGCGGTCGGCGCGTAGAGGTTGGCCCAGGCGGCCTTGCTGAGGCGGGCGCCCAGGTCGACGTCCTCGAAGTACATGAAGTACGAGGTGTCGAAACCGCCGATCTGCTCGTAGGCGTCGCGGCGCACGACCAAGCAGGCGCCGGAGAGCCAGCCGACCGGGCGAACCGCGTCGCTCTCGTAGTCGACCCCGCGGTAGCGTCTCGTCCACGGGTTGCCGGGCCAGATGCGGCCGAAGATCGCGTGACCGACCCCCGTGCGGAGCGAGGGGAGGCTCCGGGCGGACGGGTACACGGTGCCGTCGACGTTGAGGATGCGCGGCCCGGCGGAGCCCGCGGCCGGCCGTTCGCGCAGCACACGCACCAGCTCGTCCACCGATCCGGGGGAGAACTCGACGTCCGGATTGGCGATGACCAGGAACTCCGCGTCGGGCGATCCGTGCCGGACGCCCTCCTCGATCCCGCCGCCGTAGCCCAGGTTCTCGTCGAGGGCCAGGAACTCCGCGCCGAACTCGGCGCACGCCTCCCGCTCGACGGTCGCGTCGGCCGAGGCGTTGTCGACGACGACGATCTCGGCGGGCTCGGCGGTCGCCGTCCGTGCCGAGCGCAGGAATGCGCGCAGCACCTCGCCGGTGTTGTGGGTGACGGTGACGATCAGGACGGAGGGGGAGTCGGCTCCGGGCATCTCAGCGCAGGGCCTCAGTCGTCGACGATCGAGAAGGTCGGCTTGGCGTACAGCATCCCCACTGTCGACGGGTCCTGAGCGACATCGAAGCTCGTCGCCTGGGGGAGGTCGGCGAAGTGGCGGCCCGTCGGGTCCATCAGGGACACGTTGACGAAGTACTTGCCCGGGCCGAACTGCGGCCGCTGCAACCGCAGCTGCAGGGTCTGCGGACCACTCGACGCGGGCAGCTCCGTCCCGGCGCGCGGCGTCGAGGTGCCCAGAACGACCTGGCCCATGGCGTTGTCGATCTGGACGCCGCAGGTCCAGCCCTCGACGGGCTGGTAGTGGTCGATCTGCATCGTGATGAGGAGGTCGTCGTCGCGCTCCAGCGGGGAGCCCACGGTCTTGCCGTCCGGCTTCGCGGAGACGACGTTGATGCGGGCCTCGCGCTCCGGGGCCGTCAGACGGCCGTTGGCGTCGACCTCCGTCACGCGGCGCTCCTCGAGGATGTCGCGGAACTGGGACACCGCGTCACGCGGCTCCCCGTCGAACACGATCTCGCCCTGGTTGAGGAGGATGGCGCGGTCGGCCAGCTCGATCACCTGGCTGAGGGTGTGCGTCACCAGGATGATGGTGCGCCCCTCCTCCTGGAACGAGCGGATCTTGTCGAGGCACTTGCGCTGGAACGCCTCGTCGCCGACAGCGAGGACCTCGTCGACGAGCAGCAGGTCGGGGTCGGTGTGCACGGCGACGGCGAAGGCCAGACGGACGTACATGCCGGAAGAGTAGAACTTCACCTGCGTGTCGATGAAGTCGCCGATGCCTGAGAACGCCACTATGTCGTCGAACCGGGCCTCGGTCTCGGCGCGGCTCAGCCCCATGATCGAGGCGTTGAGGTAGACGTTCTCGCGGCCGGTCAGGTCGGGGTGGAACCCGGCCCCCAGCTCCAGCAGCGCCGCGATGCGGCCGCGCCGGCTGACGGTGCCGCTCGTCGGGTCGACGATGCCGCCGATGACCTTGAGCAGCGTCGACTTGCCGGAGCCGTTGTGACCGATCAGGGCGACGGTGTGACCGGCGGTGATGGTCGCCGAGACGTTGCGGAGCGCCCAGAACTCCTCGCGGTGCTTCCGGCCGCGGCCGAAGGCGACGAGGCGCTCCTTGAGCGAGTTGTCCTTGCGCAGCACGAAGCGCTTGGAGACGTCGTCGATGACGACGATCTCCGGCGAGCTCTCCGCGGTGCGGGGCTCCGGGCGGGTGGTGAGTTTGTCCGTCATACCGTGCTTCCTAGAGAGCCTGCGCGAAGTTGCCCTGAAGGCGCTGGAAGACCCGCTGGAAGGACACCAGCAGCACCAGACCGATGACGAAGGCGATGCCGAGGCGCAGAGCGAGGCCGGCGGGGTACTCCGCGGTCGCCTGGCCGCCCATCCAGAACGCCTTCTGGAAGCCGAGGACCGCCAGCGTGATCGGGTTGTCGGTGTAGATCTCGAGCGCGAGACCCGGGCCGAGGATGCCCTTCACCATGCTCCACGAGTAGACGATCGGGGAGGCCCACAGCAGGAGGAGCAGCAGCACCTCGACGAGGTACTGGATGTCGCGCAGGTAGACGTTGAGGGCGGAGAGCAGCAGGGCGAAGGCCGTGCCGTAGACCAGCAGCACCAGCAGCGCCGGGAAGAAGTAGAAGAAGTCGGGCGACCACGGGAAGGAGCCGAGGATCGCTGTGAAGATCAGCAGGATCCCGAGCTGGATGGCGAAGTTGAACAGCGCGGATCCGACGCTCGCCAGCGGGAACACCTCGCGGGGGAGGTACACCTTCTTGATCAGTCCGGCGTTGCCCACGATCGACGCGGTGCCGCCTCCGATGATCTCGCTGAGGAGGCCGTAGGCCGTCAGGCCGGTGAAGACGTAGACCGCGAACTCGGGGATGCCGCGCTCGGCCGACAGGAACTTGCCGATGACGATGTAGTAGATGAACAGCTGCGTCAGCGGACGGATCAGGGTCCAGACGAACCCGAGGGCGCTGTCCTTGTAGCGGGACTTCAGGTCGCGGCGGACGAGCAGCGAGAGCATCTCGCGGTGCGAGAAAATCTCCTTCAACGCGGCGATCGACCGTCGGCCGGTGGGCGAGGCGGCTCCGACCGGCGCCAGTTTCTGGCGGGAGAGAGCCTCGAATCGCGCCTGGGCTGACATGCACTTCTTTTCGTCGGGGGCGGGGGACCTCGCAAGTATAGTCGGCCGCTCCCGGACCCGGCCGTGCGCCGCCTGAGTGCCCGGGACGGTGGAATCAGGCGTGGTCGCGGCGGCTGGAGCGCTGCCGGACGACCCGTGCGACCTTGGCCGAGAGCCGTTCGTCGGCCCGCTGCCGGGCCTCCGTCACCGCCGTGGAGAGCTCGGCGATATGCGCGTTGAGGGCGCCGACCTGATCGCTCAGGTCGAAGATCATGTCGCGCTCGCGCACGCCCTGGCGCTCCAGCTCGCGGATGCGCAGCTCCATCGCACCGAGCTCCCGGCCGTAGGCGTACTCCTGCGCGTACGCCTGCTCGTCCACGAGCTCGTCGGCGACGGGCGATGGCCAGCGGTCCGCGATGCGCCGCTCGAGACGGAAGGAGCCGTCGGCGAGCCCGCGCTCGATCTCCTCGGCGGTCGGATTGCGCACCAGGTAGGACGCCAGCAGAGTACCGGCGCGAAGACGGCGGTAGTCGCGCATCCCGTGATGGTTCGGACTCGGCGTGAGCTCCGGGTTGCTCTCGTACGCGCGCCCGGCGTTCTCGACCTTGTGCGCGAACTGCCGCCACGACCGCCACGGGAAGTGGAGCACCTCCACCGCGTAGGCGGGGTCGGGCTCGCCCGCGCTCTCGAGGTTGACGAAGTGGTTGCCCTGCGCGACCTCGATGTCGGGGTCGCCGACGTGCACGGCGTCCGGCGTGGAGTGGGCGTGGAGGCCGACGGCGTTCAGCTGCTCGACCGTCCGCTCGTCGCGGTAGATCAGCCGCTGGAGGCCGGTGCCGGCCAGTGCGGCCGGTCCGGTCATGTCCACGACCGGGACGGTGAATGCGCGGAGCGCCGGATCGATGTGCTCGAACGCCTGCTTGAGCGTGAGCGCCGGGTCGCGGGTGACCCAGAACTCGTCGGCGTCGGCATTGACGACCCAGTCCGCGCCGTACCGGGTGGCGGCGTCGCGCGCCATGCCCGTCACGACGGAGCTCTGCTGCTTGCGCTGCACGGGATCGTGGCGCAGGTCGATCAGGCCGCGCTCGGCGAACTCGCCGAGGATCTCCGCGGTGCCGTCGACGGAGCCGTTGTCCGTCACGATCAGGACGTCGACCCCTTGATCGAGATGGTGCTCGATCATCGGCCGGATGATGTCCGCCTCATCGCGGACCATCACCGTCATAGCGAGTTTCACGGGTTTCCTTACCTGAGGAGCGCATCCTTCACGGCGAGCAGGAACGTCCGGCCGAAGCGCTGCGACGGTTCGAGCACAGCAGACTCCGCCCACTCGTTCCATGCGTTCACGAAGACGATGCGATGTTCGGGTTCACGGTCGGCGACGGCGGAGATGGCCGAGTTCAACCAGCGCCGGAACGTGTACGGATTGGAACCATACCAGAGGTCGGGACGCCACTGGCGGCGCGCCGTGTTGTCGAAATTGACCATCACGCCCGGGTACCGCTCCTCCTCGACGGGCTCGCGGAGGACGAGCTCCGAGGTGACCGCCATCTCGGGATAGCTGAGCACGTGACCCTCGAAGCGCGGGTCGAAACGGTCGAGCTTCTCCAGGTCGACGGTGGTCCAGCGGCGGTTGTGCGGAGCGAACTCCAGGAAGGCGTCGATCCCGTAGTCCGAGAGGGCTCCGTCGATGCCGTCCATCTCGCGCCCGACGTCGACGGTCGCGATGTGGAGGCCGGGCAGGCCCTCCTCGACGGCGCGCTCCCGCCAGCGCTGCAGCGTCTTCGGGAAGTCGGGCAGCTGGGCGATCTTGTACACGGCCACCAGCGGCTTGCCGTCGACGCGGATGTACCGCGGATCGAGGAGCAGATGCATGACGTCCTCGATGAACTGCTCCGCCGGCACCTGGTCGTAGTCCTGGGCGATGAGGATGCTGGACTCGCTGCCGTCCCACCGGCGCGACCAGTTCTCGTTGGCCCACATCAGGCAGAACGGCTGGTCCCTGTCTGCCGCGTGCAGCCGCTCCACCGGGAGGTCCATGAGCTTCTTCCCGGAGAACCAGTAGTAGTAGTACATGAAACCCTCGATGCCGGCGGACCGGGCGAGGTCGTACTGCCGGTCTCGCACACCCTCCACCGAGAGGTCGTAGAAGCCCAGCTCCGACGGGAGCAGCGGCTGGTTGTGCCCTTCGAAGACGGGCCGAGCCGCCGTGACGTTCGACCACTCGGTGAAGCCCGGTCCCCACCACTGGTCGTTCTCGGGGAACGTGTGGAACTGCGGCAGGTAGAAGGGGATGACGCGGGCGCGCGGAGTGCGGTCGGCGTCCAGCTCGAAGTGCCGCCAGCTGTCGTCGGCGGGGGCATCGACGGTTCCGCGGCCGGTGATCCGGTAGCCCGCCTCGAGCGTCACCAGCCCGAGCGCTCGCTCGACCGCGTGTGCGGTCGTCCCGTCGACCTGACCGGCCTCGGGCTCGAAGTCCTCCGCATCCATGGCGAACGCGCGCAGCCCCTGGAGCAGGAAGCCGCGGATCCAGTACACCGAGCCGGAGGCGAAGCGGAGGTCGTGCTCGCTGACCGAGAGCTGGAGGCGGCGCATGAGTGCCCGCGTCCGCTCCAGGTCGCCGCCCCAGAACTCCGTGCCGACGATGTCCTCGTCCGCGGTGACGATCCCGATGCTCGGGTCCTCCGCGAAAGCGCCGAGCACGGTCTGCACGTTGTCGGCCGAGCCGAGCACGGTGCCGTAGAGAGAGGAACGCCAGTCGTCGCCCGTGCCGGACAACTCGGCGTGCTCCTCCCGCCAGGTGCTCTTCTTCGTATGCACCTTGAGGACCAGCTCGTACGGGTCGAGGAGTCCGGCGTTGACGACCTCGATCATCGGCAGGATGTCGCGGCCGTGATTCGCGACGGGCAGCACGGCGACGTGGCCGGCCAGCGGAACGTCCTCCAGGGGGAGGTCCAGCTCCTCGCCGCTCGCGTTGGTGACGATGAGGTCGAACGGCACGGGGATGTTCCGCAGCTGTTCGCACAGCTCGGGAACCAGATCCGTGTAGAAGACGTGCATCAGCACGCCGATGCGGGCGGGTGCCGCCGGGTACTCGTACCGCGAGGCCCAGGCGTCGGGCAGCGTCGGCCGCAGCTTCCCGGTGCGGCGGTCCACCCAGGCCGCGTGGTCCGCCGGGTGCGGCTGCGGCGGGATGACCGTCTCGCGCGGCGCGATGCCGCTCGCGGCGATCTGGAACGCTGCGCTGATGTTGCGGCGGATCTGCCGTCCTCTGGATGCCACGGGCGTTCCTTCCTGGCCGCTCACAGCCACTCGCCGACGTCGGCGCCGAACCGTTCGCGGATGATATCGGGGGCCAGACGGGCGTCCGGCGTGACGGAGGGGTCGCGCACCAGTTCCCGCTTGACGAACGGGAATCCGAGCTCGACCAGTCGCCGCCACCCGGTGATGACCGGGTTGTCGGTGGGGGAGACGACGCGCTCCGAGTCGAACCACGCACGGGAGGTCAGACCTTCCGCTCGCAGGAGGCGGCTGAAGCCCAGCTCGTAGTCGCCGATGATGCTGGTCTTGTCGTCGAGGTGCTTGATGTTGCGCCAGAACTGCCGGATCGCCGGGTCGGCGAGCACGCCCCCGTGGAAGCCGAGCAGGTAGCTCTGCAGGTGCGGCACGATCTGCCGCGTGTTCGTGGCGCCCCAGACGTCGGCGCCGGTGCCCTCGAAGGAGTCGATCATGCCGTCCAGCGGTGCGAACGGGCCGAGCATGGAATCGTTCACGAGGATCACATTGCGGCGCTTCGCGACGGAGCGGAACCGGTCGAGGCCGACGGCCCAGGAACCGAAGTCGTAGCCGATGTTCGGCTTCCGCACCACGATCGTCGACTCGGGCAGGGCGGTCGGCCAGCGCAGGGGGGCGTGGTCGTCGGAGGCGCGCACCACGATGGACGGGTACCCGGCCTGGTCGAGCGCGCGGACGAGTTCGCTGAGCGAACGGCTCACCCGGGCGTCGGTGCCCCAGCTGGCGACGATCGCGATGCGGTCGCCGGCGGGCGGCCGGGCGGGTCCGCGCTCGACGGTGACATCGCGGCGGACGAGATCGAGGACGCGCTCGGAGGCGCGGTTTCCGGCCACCCGTCAGCCTCGGCGCGCGAGCATGCGGAGCGGCTTGGTGATGCGCCACGACATCGACGAGCGCATCGCGGTGACCTGCTTCCTATAGCGCTCCGCCTGCTCCTCGGCCGCCGTCACCTGACGCCGGAGGTCGTCGATCGTTGGCGCGTTGGACGCGAGCTCGGCGCGCAGCGCGCGGATCTCCCGCCGGGCGGCGGCCAGCTCGTCCTCCGTGGATGGACGGGAAGTGGTGGAAGCCATCGGAACCGTTCTCTCTGCCGTGCGTATGCCGCTGCCATCTTACGAGGGCAGCCTCCGTGACCCTCAAAGAGGGGCAGTCAACGGAGCGCGACAACCCGCTCAAATGCTGGGAAAGCGCCGAGAGCTGACGTACTCTGGGGGCGGATGCGCCCGCCGACCCGGTGCATCCGGGCCGCCCGGCGCCGCGATAGTGCGCTGGGGAGCGCTCCCGCCGACCAGGGAACCCCCAACCATGAAGCGAGTCCTCTCCATCCTCGGGACGCTGCTGCTCGCCGTCGCCGTGCTCGTTCCGGTGACCCAGCTGCTGCCGGCTCCGTCGGCCGAGGCTGCGAGCGGAAGCGACTTCCAGCCGGGCTACATCATCAGCGATGAGAACTTCTACGATCCGGCCGCGATGACGACCGCCGAGATCCAGTCGTTCCTCAACTCCCGCGTGCCGAGCTGCCAGTCGGGGTACACCTGTCTGAAGAGCTACACGCAGAGCACGTACAGCCGTGGCGCTGACCCGATGTGCCGGGCGTACAGCGGCGCATCGAACGAGTCGGCCGCCCAGATCATCTTCAAGGTCCAGCAGGCGTGCAGCATCAGCGCCAAGGCGATCCTGGTCACCCTCGAGAAGGAGCAGGGGCTCGTCTCCTCGACCGCGCCGACCGCCTCCCGTTACCAGATCGCAATGGGGTACGCCTGCCCTGACACCGCGCCGTGCGACTCGGAGTACTTCGGCTTCTACAACCAGGTCTACAAGGCCGCGTGGCAGTTCAAGCGCTACGGAAACCCGGCGGGCACCAGCAACTTCTTCACCTGGATCCCGGTCGGAGGCGTCGCGAACATCCAGTACAGCCCGAACGCGGCCTGCGGCACCAAGGCGGTCCAGATCCAGAACGCCGCGACCGCGGCGCTCTACTACTACACGCCGTACACGCCCAATGCGGCAGCTCTCGCGAACCTCTACGGCACAGGCGATGGATGCTCGGCCTACGGAAACCGCAACTTCTTCCGCATGTACACCGACTGGTTCGGCTCGACCACCGCGCCGCACTACGGCTCGTTCGACAGCGCGGTCGGCACCTACAAGGGCATCCAGATCAGCGGTTGGTCCTACGACCCGTCGACCACGGCATCCTCGTACATCTGGGTGAACGTCGACGGGCAGGGCGGCCCGTCGAAGGCCGACAAGCCGCTGAGCTGGTTCAACGCCATGTTCCCCGGCTACGGCCCGAACCACGGCTTCTCGGAGCTGATCCAGGCGGCACCGGGCGATCACCAGATCTGCGTCTACAACGTCCGCGGGTCCGCGAACTCGCTCCTCGGCTGCAAGTACGTCACCGTGCCGTACGGCTCGGGCAGCCTGGACACGGCGACGGCGACCTGGGGCGGAGCGCGCCTGACCGGTTGGGCCGTCGACTTCGCCACCACGGCGCCGGCCTACATCTGGGTGAACGTCGACGGGCAGGGCGGTCCGTACAAGGCGGGCAACCCGACCAACTGGCTGAACACCTACTACCCGGGCTCTGGCACCGCGCACGGCTTCGACGTGACAGTGCCCGCGTCGCCGGGCGCCCACAAGTTCGACGTCTACGGCGTCTACGGGACGCAGAACGTGCTCATCCGCAGTGTCACCCTCACGGTGCCTCGCGGCACCGGGTCGTTCGACTCGGCAGCAGCGGTGCCCGGAGGGGTGCAGATCAGTGGGTGGTCCGCGGACTACACGTCGCCAAGCCAGTCGTACCTGTGGGTCAACGTCGACGGCGCCGGCGGTCCGTACAAGACGAACAAGAGCCTGAGCTGGCTGCCCAACCTCCTCCCCGGAATCGGTACAGGCAACGGATTCGATCTCTTCCTGCCCGCGACCAAGGGCACGCACCAGGTCTGCGTCTACGGGGTCGGCGGCACACAGCTCCTCGGCTGCAAGACGGTCACGGTGACGCAGTCCGACTCCGGTTCGCTCGACGGCGTCGAAGCGGTGCCGGGCGGTCTCCGGGTGCACGGCTGGGCCGTCGACCTCACGCAGCGCAGCGTTCCGTCCTACGTCTGGATCGATGTGAGCGGCGCCGGGGCGGCCGCGAAGGCGAACCTGCCGCTGAGCTGGTTCAACAACCTGTATCCGGGCGCCGGGCCCTACCACGGGTTCGACGTGACGATCCCGCGGCCTCCGGGCACGTACTCGGTCTGTGTGCAGACGAGCACCGGGTTCACTCAGATGGGCTGTCGCTCCGTGACCGTCCGCTGACAGTCGCGGCGCAGCCGTCGCCGAGGGGCCGATTGCTAAGATCGGTTTCCGCAAGCGAACAGGAAGGCCTCTATGCCGAACCTCCGTCCCGGCGTCGTCTCCGTCGTTCTCGTGAACTTCCGCGGGACCGACGACACCCTCCAGGCGATCCGTCATCTGCGTGAGCAGGACTGGCCCGCCGAGCGCCTCGAGATCGTCGTCGTCGAGAACGGTTCGGGGGACGACAGCGCCGAGCGGCTGCGCGCGATCGAGGGGATCACGCTGGTCGTCTCGAAGAAGAACCTCGGCTTCGCCGGTGGGTGCAACCTCGGCGTGCGGTCGTCCTCCGGCGACATCGTCGCGTTCCTCAACAACGACGCCCGCCCGGATGCGCGATGGATCGCGGCCGCCGTCGAGCGCTTCGGCGAGAGCAGCGCGATCGGCGCCGTCGCGAGCAAGGTGCTCGACTGGGACGGCGAGCTGGTGGACTACATCGGCTCGGCGCTGACCTGGTTCGGTCAGGGCTACAAGCCGCTCACCGCCCAACCGGTGCCCTCCAGCGCGGACGAGCCCGCCGACGTGCTGTTCGGTACCGGGTCGGCGATGTTCGTCCGCCGCGACGTCTACGACGCGCTGGGCGGATTCGACGAGCGCTACTTCATGTTCTTCGAGGACGTCGACCTGGGCTGGCGGCTCAACCTGCGCGGCTGGCGCTACGTCTACGAGCCGGGTTCGCTCGCGTACCACAAGCACCACGCCTCGATGAGCAAGTTCGGGGCGTTCAAAGAGACCTACCTGCTGGAGCGCAACGCGCTGTACACGCAGTACAAGAACCTCGGGGATGAGGCGCTCGCCGACGCGCTCCCCGCAACGCTCGCGCTGGCGGTCCGACGCGCGGTCGCCAAGGGCGACCTCGACTCCGCCTCCTTCGACCTCCGTCGGGGGATCGACGACGCGCCGACGCAGGAGGTGTCGCGCGAGACCCTGGCCGGCGTCTTCGCGATCGACCAGTTCGTCGAGACCCTTCCGTCGCTGGCCGAGTCGCGGCGCGAGATCCAGGCGTCGCGGGTCGTCTCGGACGCGCGACTGTGGTCGCTGTTCGGCGAGACGGACGCACCGTCGTTCCAGAACGACCATTACCTCGAGGGCTACGACAAGCTCGCGACCGCGTTCGCCGTCACCGAGCCGCCGCAGGTGACCCGCGTGCTGATCATCACGGGCGACCCCATCGGGGAGAAGATGGCCGGTCCCGCCATCCGGGCCTGGCACATGGCCGAGGCGCTCTCCGCCGACAACGAGGTCACCCTGGTCTCGCTCGCCGGCGTCGAGCCGGTCTCCGCGCCGTTCCGCGTCGCGCATGTCCGCCCCGGAGACGACCGCGCGATGAAGCCGTTCGAGCGCGAGGCCGACGTCATCGTCTTCCAGGGCCTGGCGATGGCGCTGTTCGACAGCATCCGCACCACCGACAAGATCATCGTCGCCGACATCTACGACCCCATGCACCTGGAGCAGCTGGAGCAGGGCCGCGAGCTCGGCGCGGCGCAGTGGAAGAAGCAGGTCGGCGACGCGACGGACGTCCTCAACGAGCAGCTCGAGCGCGGCGACTTCTTCCTGTGCGCGTCGGAGCGCCAGCGCCACTTCTACCTCGGCCAGCTGGCGGCCCTCGGCCGCATCAACCCGTCCGTCTACGAGACCGACCCCGACCTCGAGCGGCTCATCGACGTCGTCCCGTTCGGACTCTCCAGCACGCCGCCGCGGCACGAGCGCGAAGTGCTCAAGGGCGTCCGCCCGGGCATCGGCGTCGACGACAAGGTGCTGCTCTGGAGCGGCGGGCTCTACAACTGGTTCGATCCGACGTCCCTGATCCGGGCTGTCGCCGCACTGAACGAGACGCACCCCGACGTCCGGCTGTTCTTCCAGGGCACCAAGCACCCGCATCCCGGTGTCCCCGAGATGGGCATCGTCGCGGAGTCGCGGGCGCTCGCCCGCGAGCTCGGCGTGCTCGACAGCGCGGTGTTCTTCAACGACTCGTGGGTCGACTACGCCGACCGGCAGAACTACCTCACGGAGGCGGATGCGGGCGTCAGCACGCACTTCGCCCACATCGAGACGACCTTCTCGTTCCGGACGCGCATCCTCGACTATCTCTGGGCCGAGCTGCCCATGGTGGTCACCGAGGGCGACCACTTCGCCGACCTCGTACGCGAGGAGAAGCTCGGCATCGTCGTCCCGTCCGGTGATGTCGCCGCCCTGCGCGATGCGCTGGAGAAGATCCTCTACGACGAGGCGTTCGTGAAGGCCGCGAAGCGCAACATCCGTCGCGTGCGCGAGCGGTACTTCTGGGAGAACGTGCTGCGTCCGCTCACCGCGTTCGTCTCCGACGCCCGGCACGCGCCGGACCTCGTCGAGAGCGGTGCAGTGCGGTCGGCGCGTCCGGTCGCCGGGCGCCCTGCGCGCCGCAAGAAGCACGGCATCCGCCACGACGTCGGGCTCTTCTTCCACTACCTGAGCAACGGCGGTCCGAAGGTCGTCGCGAAGAAGATCACCAGCCGGGTCAAGCGGTCGCTGTGACCGGGCCGTCGGTCTCGGTCGCGCTGTGCACGTACAACGGCGCGGCCTTCCTCGACACCCAGCTTCGGTCGATCCGGGCGCAGACGCGACCCGCGGCCGAGATCGTCGTCTCGGACGACGGTTCGGCCGACACGACGATCGCCGTCGCGGAGACGGCGCTCGCCGGCTTCCCGGACGCCCGAATCCTGCGCAATGAGGTCGCCCTGGGCGTGGTCCGCAACTTCGAGCAGGCGGTCACGGCCACGCACGGAGACCTGATCGCGCTGAGCGACCAGGACGACGTGTGGATGCCCGACAAGCTCGAGCGGATGGCCGCGCGCTTCGCCGACGACCCGTCGCTCCTGTTCCTCCACACCGACGCGCGGCTGATCGACGGCGTGGGCCGGCCGGCGGGGACGACGCTCTTCGAGTCGCTCGAGGTGTCGCGGGCCGACCGCGACGGCATCCATGCCGGGGATGCGTTCCGGATCTACCTGCGCCGCAACCTGGCCACGGGCGCGACGGTGGTCTTCCGGAGGGAGCTGCTGGAGGCGGCGCTCCCGTTCCCCGAGGAGTGGGTGCACGACGAGTGGCTGGCGATCATCGCGGCGGCACTCTCGGGCGCCGACCTGATCGAGGAGCCGCTGACCGACTACCGGCGCCACGGTTCGAACCAGATCGGTGTCGCCGACCCGACACTGCGCGGCAAGGCGGCGCGCGTCCTGCAGGCTCGCGGCGACCGCAACCGCGGCCTCGCGCGGCGCGCCCAGGTCCTCGTGACCCGGCTCGAAGCGCTGGGGGAGCGCATCCCGCAGGATGCGTTGGAGCTCGCCAGACGGAAGCGGGAGTTCGAGACCGCACGTGCGGCCATGCCCGCTGCGCGCGTCCTGCGTGCTCCGACCGTGCTGCGACTGGCCGCACGCGGCGGCTACGCGCGGTTCGCGAGCCGTGGCAACGCGGACATCGTCCGCGACCTGCTGCAGCCCGCCTGAGCCCGTCGCGCGGAGTCGGCGAGATCTGCGCTGATACGATGTCCGGGCGGTCGATCGCCGCCGGCGCGGGAGGTCGAAACGCACCGCGCCCAGCTGGAGGGGAAGGGCGGAGCCTGTGCCTGGCTCACGGAGTGTCGTGTCGCGAGCGTTGAGTGTGCTCAGGGGAGTGATCGCTCCGATCCTGATCCTGATCGTGGCGAGCGCGGGCTTCGTCGCCTGGCAGAACTCTCACGCGCGGGCCCTGTCGCCCTACGACGAGTACGTCTACGTCGACTACCTGGCCAAGGTGCCGACCGAGGGTGTCGTCCGGAACGGTGAGGAGACCGGCGACGTCGCACGGCAGGCGCTGGCCTGCCTGGGCGTTCAGGAGTACACGATCGTCGTCCAGTCGTGCCGCGGCACCGACTTCGACAAGGACTCCCTCTACCCGTACGCGGGTCACACCGGCGCCGACATCTACACACCCGTCTATTTCGCCGTCACGTGGGCGCTGGCCCAGCCGTTCGTGTGGACCGGGATGGATCTCGTCCACGCCGGGCGACTGGTGGGGGCTTTCTGGCTCGCGCTCGGGACCGTGGGGGTCTGGCTCCTCATCCGGCTGCTCCGCGTCGACCCGCTCTACGGCCTGGTCGCCGGGCTCGTGGTGATCGCGACCCCCGCGGCGTACTGGTCGACCACGTACATCAGCACGGACGCGCCCTCGCTGGCCGTCGGCGCCTGGCTCGGCTGTCTCGGAGTGTGGGCGTGGCGACGCCGGCGGCCCGCGATCCTGCTGTTCCCGGTCGCCGCCATCGTCGCCGTGCTGCTCAAGGTCCAGAACCTGGCGGCGGTGGGCGCCGTCGGACTTGCACTGCTGGTGGGAGTGATCGTCGAGCGCTCGACCGCAGACCGCCCGCTGCGGAACAACCGTCTGGCCCGGATCCTCACCGACGGGCGCTCGCTCTCGGCGATCGCGGCGGTCATTCTCGCGCTGTGCGCGCAGGTCGGCTGGCTGGCGCTGCGAGCGGCTCTCACCCTGCCGTCGACCTCTCCCGGCGTCGACACCGTGCGACAGGAGCTGTCGCCGCGCGCCCTCGTCACGGAGGCGTTCCGGTTCCTCACGACGGTCGGCGGTCCGGTCAGCTTCTCCGGGGCGTTCGGGCTCGCCGTCTCCAGCGCACTCGTCGTGCTCACCATCGGATCGCTGGTCGGACTGATCGTCGGCTATCGGTTCTGGGGCGGACGCAACCTCGTGCTCGCTTCGAGCCTCCTCGCTGTGACCCTGCTCCTCGGCCCCGGGCTGGCGTTCTTCACCCGCGTGACGGTCGGCTACTACACCCCGCTCAGCGAGCGGTACGGGCTTTCGCTGCTGGCGCTGTTCATCGCGCTGATCGCCGTCTACCTGTCCGCCGCCCTCGGCCGGCGTTCACCGGACGGCTGGCGCGACGGCGACCTCCGCCTCCCGGCGAGGCCACGTCGCCACGGCGAGGAGCACGCCGGAGGCGGCGATCAGCACCGCGCTCAGGATCAGCCACAGCAGGTTCCCGCCGGGCGGTGACCACGGCGCATCTCCGAGAAGGAACAGCCGGAGGGTGCCGTTGCCGCCGACCGCGTAGCGGCGCAATGTGGCCTCGAACGCCCACCACTGCGCGCCGACGGCGAGGACGGACACGAGCAGGATGAGGCGCCGCATGGTCGTCGGGGCGACCAGCTCGACACGCGGGCCGAGGAACGCGGCGGCGCCCACGATGAGGCAGAGGAACAGCGGCAGGTTGTAACGGCCCTGCCAGATGAGGCCCCCGCCGTGGATGTAGGCAGCCTGCACGATTGCCGGCAGCAGCAGGAAGGCCGCGAGGAGGATGGCGAAGGCCAGAAGCCGCCGCCCGCGGAGGACGAGAAGCGCCGCGACGACCAAAGCGGCGATCCCCGCGCCGTAGAGATACACGACGACGTCCGGCGCCGGAGTGTCCAGCCAGCCGAAGAGGCCGACGAGGCCCTGACCGTAGCCCACTGTGCCGGTGAGGACGCGAAGGAAGCCGGTCAGCGGCGACGCGCCGACGCCCGGGAACTGGAGGGCCTCATCCGGCTTCACGATGGCGTTGGCCAGCGAGTTGGAGCCGAGGGTCCAGGCGAGCGCCCCGATGACGAAGAGCGCGGAGACCGCCATGGTGACGATCGTGGCCGGGCGGCGCAGGAGTGCGAGCAGGCGTGGCCCGGGGATCAGCACGAGGGGGACGCCGAGGGCGACCACCAGCCACAGGGGAGAGAGTCCGCGAGCGTTCACCGCCACGGCGATTCCGGCGCCGACGACCCACAGGTTGGAGCGCAATCCGGCGGCGGTCCGATCGAACGCGATCGCGAGCATCGCCACGAAGACCGCGAGAGTCGCGGCCGCCTCCAGGCTGTTGGGGTTGACCGTGCCGCCGAGGAACAGCATCATCGGCGTGATCGCCAGGGCGTACGAGAGCATCGCGAGGCGCCGGTGCGGCAGCGTCGTGGTGACCGCGAAGGCGAGGGCCAGGAACAGCGCCGTCAGGAGGGCGCTGACCGCACGCATGGCGTAGATGCCGCCCGTGTCGTGGACGACGAGCGTCGGCCATCCGACGGCGAGGTAGTAGAGCGGGTTGTAGAGGCCGGCGCTGGTGGTCGACCGCGTGTCGGCGTCCGGGTCGGCGGGTTCCTGGATGCCGCAGTCGGCGTCGACGGCGGGGTGGAAGGCGAAGCACGTGACGGCCTGCGACCGGGCGATGTAGGCGGGAACGGTCACGACGTTCCCCACTGGGCTCGGGGTGCCGACCCATTCGCCGCGCACGACGCTGGCCGCTCGCACGATGTGGGCGGGCTCGTCGGGCGAACCGGAGATCGGGGTGGCGAAGCTCCAGCAGATGCAGAGAAGGCTCAGGAGGGCCCACGACACAAGGAAGGCGCGTACCGGGAGGCGCGTCCGGGCGGCGGGTTCCTGTCGATCGGTCACGAGATCCGTCTCATCCGTGCCGCCGGCTCGTCGCTGGAGGACCGTCATGTCACCGCCGTACGCCCAGGTTGCACATCAACACCATAGGGGATTCACACCCGCGATCGCGTCATGATCGGCCCGGATGCACGTCTAGCGATCCCGCTACAGACCGACACCGACGCCCGTCGGCCGAGGCCATCAGGCCAGCGCGGTCGACCGCGATCCGCCCAGCATCCGCAGCGCCACGAGGTGCGTGGCGAGTCCGACCGCCGGGCCGGCGGCCAGGGCGAGCGCGGCGCGCTGGGGGAGCGGGAGCGGTAGGAACAGCAGCGCCAGCGTGACGAGCGACGCCGCCACCCAGCCCGCGGCGTAGAGCCCGTGCAGGTTGCGTGCGAGAACCGCCGAGCCGCTCACGAAAAGACCTCCGATGAGGCCTGACGAGGCGATCAGAGCGGCGAGCACGCCGGCGTCGAGGTCGAACTGCGGGCCGAACACGAACCGCATCACCGGCTCACCCCACAGCCAGGCCGCCGCGCAGAGCACGGCGATGACGGCGGCGATCAGCAGCAGGAGGTACGCGACCGTCCGGCCCGTGCGCTCCGGATGGTGCGAGAAGCGGCTCACCAGGAAGCTCGACAGCGCGGTGAGCGGCACCAGGATCGGCGCCCGCGTGAGCGTGACGGCGAGCACGAGCGACCCGAGCTGCGCATGGTTGTCCGGCCCGGCGAAGAACGAGAGGACGAGCGGGAAGCCGTTGATCAGGACGGCCGTGGCCGACGCGGCGAGCATCGTCCGGCCCGTGTTGACGACCAGCTCGCGAGCGGCGATCGGCACGCGTGCGTTCGCCACGAGGGCACGCGGTGCGCTGAGGAAGACGATCGCGAGAGACAGCGGGAAGGGCGCGATCACCGCGATCGCGAGCGGCACGATGTCGTCTGTCACGCTCAGGACGGCGGTCACGCCGACCACCCGGAGGATGCCGTCCAGCGCGACGGTGGCGGCCAGCTGGCGCCACATCCCGCTCCCCGCCATGACGCCGGATGCCGCCGCGACGACGCAGTTCAGCGCAGCCCCCGCCGCCACGAACCAGGCCAGCCCGGCGTTCTGGGCGCCCAGGCTCGGGACCGCCCAGAGCGGGCTCGTCGCGAGCACCAGCAGACCCACCAGCAGCGCCGCGGCCGCGGCGAAGATCCAGAGGGACGTCGAGCGCGTGCGAGCGGCGGATACCGTGGCATGCCGCTCTGTGTTCGCGGCGCGCTCCCTCTCCGTATGTGCCGTCGCCCGCGTCGCCTCCTGCTGGAGCCCGAACAGCACGCCCACCACGAGGAAGAGCGCGGACCAGAACACCGAGAAGACGCCGTAGCCCGCGGCGCCCGCCTCCGTGTAGACGCGCCAGGTCACCACGTACCCCGCAACCCCCGAGATCGCGGTCGCGGCGAGGATCAGGACGACCGACGACCGGGCGGATCGAGGGGCCCCCGGCTCCTCGGGATCGGGAATGGGTTCGTTCAGCGGTTCGAAAGCGGTGATGGGTGGCTCCCCTGAGCACATGAAAGGATGGAGGTCGACCGCGGCGCGCGGCACGCTTACCCTACGACGAAAGCCATTACGCAGTGACGATCGACATCATGATGCCGTTCTACGGTGACCCGGGCCTGTTCCGCGCCGCCGTGGAGAGCGTCCTGGCGCAGACCGACCCGCGGTGGCGACTGGTCGTCGTCGACGACGTCTATCCCGACACCGCGCCGGGCGAATGGGTCGCATCGCTCGGCGATCCCCGGGTGGAGTACGTCCGGAACGAGGTGAACCTCGGGGTCAACGGCAACTTCTCCAAGTGCGTCCGGCTCGTCGGTGCCGACTACTTCGTGCTGATGGGTTGCGACGACCTGATGGAGCCCGGGTACGTGGCGTCCATGCTCGCGGCCATCGAGACGCATCCGGGAGCCGCCTACCTGCAGCCCGGCGTGACCGTGATCGACGACGACGGAGCGGCGGCGATGCCCCTCGCCGACCGGGTCAAGTCCTGGTACCGGCCGCGCCGACGCGAGGCGACCGTCCTGACCGGGCAGCGGCTCGCCGTGAGCCTCCTGCGTGGCAACTGGACGTACTTCCCCTCGATCTGCTGGCGGACCGACACCGTGCGCGAGTACGGGTTCGACGCGTCATTCGACGTCGTGCTCGACCTCGCTCTGCAGCTCGACATCGTGCTCGACGGCGGCGACCTCGTCCTCCTCCCCGAGCACACCTTCTGCTACCGCAGGCACGAGGGCAGCGTCTCTTCGTGGACGGCGCAGGACGGGACCCGTTTCGACGAGGAGCGCGCATTCTTCCTCGACGTCAAGCGACGACTCCGCGCACGCGGCTGGCGGAGCGCCGCGCGGGTGGCTTCCGCGCACGTCTCCAGTCGGCTGAATGCCGCCACCCGGCTCCCGGCGGCCCTCTCCACACGCGACGGTGCCGGCATCCGCTCGCTGCTCACGCACGTCTTCCGCGGCTGGTGACGGCGCCGCCTTCGACGATTCCGGACACCCCCGACTGCTACAATCCCTCATCATGCCCACCTCGCTCGCACAGACGCTGATCGTCGTGCCCGCCTTCAACGAGGAGGCCTCCGTCGGTGCCGTCGTCCACGAGATCGCCGAGAAGCTGCCCGGCGTGAGCGTGCTCGTCGTCGATGACGGATCGGCCGACACGACCAGCGTCGTCGCGGCCGAGGCCGGTGCCGAGGTTGCGCGGCTCCCGTTCAACATGGGGGTCGGCGGCGCGATGCGCTTCGGCTTCAAGTACGCGCTGGAGCACGGCTTCAGCAACGTCATCCAGATCGACGCGGACGGCCAGCACGACCCGGGCAACGTCCCCGCACTGCTCGCGGCGCTCGAGAACGCGGACCTGGCGATCGGCGCCCGCTTCGCCGGCGCCGGCGACTACACGGTCCGCGGCCCGCGCAAGTGGGCGATGCGGATGCTGTCGCGCACCCTGAGCCGCACGGCCGGCACCACGCTCAGCGACACCACGTCCGGGTTCAAGGCGAGCGGTCCGCGCGCCGTCGCCCTCTTCGCCCGCAACTACCCTGCGGAGTACCTCGGCGACACCATCGAGGCGCTCGTGATCGCGGCTCGCGCCGGCTGCCGCATCGTGCAGGTGCCGGTGATCATGCGGCCGCGAGCCGCGGGCGTCCCGTCGCACAACCCGCTCAAGGCCGCGACCTACCTCGGCCGTGCCTTCCTCGCTCTCGGTTTCGCCCTCTTCCGCCCGATCGCCCCCGCCGAGAGGCAGCTGAACGCGTCGTGAGTCTCACCGCCTACATCCTCGGCATCCTCGCCGCACTGCTCACCCTGGGTGTCGTCATCGAGATGATGCGCCGCAAGAGGATGCGCGAACGGCACGCCATCTGGTGGCTGCTCGCCGGCACGCTGGCGCTCATCATCGGCGTGTTCCCGGGCATCCTGAACTGGACGGCCGAACTCCTGGGTGTCGGGGTCGGCACGAACCTCGTGTTCTTCGTCAGCATCGCCGTGCTGTTCCTGGTCTGCATCCAGGCGAGCGCCGAGCTCACGACCCTCGAGGACAAGACCCGGTCGCTCGCCGAGCAGACGGTGCTGCTGCAGCTGCGCGTCAAAGAGCTCGAACGGCGGCTCGGCGCCGACGACGATCGCGCGTCGGACGCGGGCACGCCTCCCGCGGCCTGACCTCCGACGCGGGGGCACGCTCGCGCTGCGGGCTCAGCTCGCGTCGCGATGCGGCAGACGGAGGCGCCAGCTCATCCCCTGCGACGCCTTGACCGTGCAGATGACGAGCACCATCCAGCCGGACTCGACCAGGATCGAGCTCTCGAAGACGCTCGTGACCAGCAGCGCGACGAGCACGAGCGGCGCCCAGGCGTAGACCACGCTGCGGCGGTTGGAGGCGAGCAGCCAGGAGCGGCTGAACGCCAGCGCGATCAGGGCGACGAAGAGCAGCAGGCCGATCACGCCGACCTGGAGGTAGACGTCGAGGTACGCGTTCAATCCGTCCGAGTGATAGACGCCGGTGTTCGCCTGGATGGCCGTGAACGGGTAGAGGTCCGTCGGCCACGCGCCGATCCATCCCCACCCGACCGTCTGCTGCACCGGGATCAGCTGCCAGATCTGGATCCACAGCTGGTAGCGCACCTGGAAGTCGGAGCGCGCGTTGAGCAGGTCGATCACGCGCGTGCGGTAGATGTAAGCCGTCACGAGTGCCGCGACGGTGAGGATCGCGAGTCCCCACTGGAAGTAGGGGCGCTGGTTCGTCGGCGCCTTTCGCAGCAGGTAGAGCGCGAGGGTGGCGAGGCCGACGACCACCGAGACCGCCGCGATGACGGGGGAGTGGGCGAGCAGGATGCACAGCCCGGCGAGCGTGATCGAGTAGGCCGCGACCGGCGGGCGCACCGATCGGGTGCGGAGTTCGACGAGGAACGTCACGAACGCGATCAGGGCCACGATGCTGAGCTGGTTGCGGGTGCCGAACAGCCCCTGGATCGGGCCGCCGAGGGCGATGTTGCCCTGGATGCCGAGGAACCGGATCGGCGCATCCAGCAGCAGTCCGCTCAGCACCTCGAGCGCCAGCGACAGCGTGAGCAGGAAGCGCAGGGCGTCGCCGACGACGCGGACGATCTGGATGGCGTCGCGAACGAGGGCGATGTACACGGCGAGGAAGGCGAAGATCAGCTGGTAGACCACCCCGGTGAGCGTCGCCCACTGGTACTGGCTCCACAGGATGGACGCGGCACACCATCCGACGAACAGCAGGGCCGAGATGGGCAGCAGGCCGTGCCACTCGATCAGCCGCCACTGCGCAGCGAACGACAGGGCCGCGAGCACCACAAGCACTGCCAGAGCGCCGATCAGGCCCGGCCAGCCGATCAGACCGCGGATGGCGTGCGTCGAGAACCCGGTGATCACCGCCAGCAGGGCGAGCGTCGAGGTGAAACGGGCGGAACCGAGGAACTCGATGGCCGCGGGCGGCACCAGGGTTCGACGGGGCGTTGCCATGCTCACAGACTACGGGGCCGTCAGGTTCGCGGCCCGCTTGGTGGCCACCGAGAGCGCCACGAGGAGAGCCCAGCCGCCTTCGATCAGGATGCGGCTCTCCGCGAAGCTCTGGGCGATCAGGGCCCCGAGGAGCAGCAGGGGAAGCAGCGCGACCGCGCGGTACGGCTGGTCGTCGACGATCGTGGAGCGGGGGCGGTCCACCGCGAGGAACCAGGCGCGGCCGAACGTGGTGAGGACCAGCAGGATGAAGACGACGAGCCCCACGATCCCGAGCTGCAGCCACACGTCGAGCCAGGCGTTGTGCGCCTGCAGGTATTCGACGCCGTTGCGGGTGGCCAGCCCGTCGAAGGGCTTCACCCACGGCGCCCAGTAGCTGACCCATCCCCACCCGAAGGCCGGGCGTTCCTGGGCCAGGCGCGTGACGGCCGCCCAGATGTCGAGACGCCCGGTGAGGTCCTCGCTCTTCCCGAACAGAGCCGGGATGCGCGAGGAGAACAGCGAGACGCCGACGATCACGGCCGCCACCACGACGATCGCCACCAGGTAGACGGGACCCCGTCGTTCGGCGCCGGCACGGCGGGCCCACAGCGCGAACGCCAGCACGACGGCGGTCACCAGCGCGGCGGCGATGACTGTCGCGGAGCGGGTCAGGGCGAGGGTCAGCACCGCCACGATCAGCCAGCCCAGCGCCGAGCCGTGGCGTGTCGTCCGGTCGGCGACCTGGATGGCGAAGACCACGATGGCCAGCAGCGCGATCATGGCGAGCAGGTTGCTGTTGCCGACGATGCCCTGGATCGGGCCGCCGTGGAAGAGCAGGTCGCGGCTCCAGTAGAACGCCTGGGGGAGCTTCCCCTCCGGCACCGCGTACACCGGGGTCAGAGGGAGTACCGGCCGCCGAACGAAGAGGGCGACGACGAGTTCGAAAACCAGCGAGAGGCCCAGGATCCAGCGGAACGCGTTGCCGAGAGCGCTGAGCAGACCCGGCCAGCCCAGTCGCACGCCGAGGAAGACGCCGGCGAGCGTCGTGACGAGCGTCGAGACGACGCCGAGCGCGCTCGCCCCCGGGTACGCCGACCACGCGATGGATGCGATCGCCAGAACAAGGAACAGCACGAGCGTCTTGGGCGTGGTCCGCCAGTGGAAGCGCGGCCGCGACCGCACGATGAGCACCGCGCTGCCGACGGCGAGCACTCCGGCGAGGACGAAGTACCCCGGCCAGCTGATCGTGTTGCGCCAGAAGTCGCCGGCGAACAGGGTGAACAGCACGAGCGCGGCGAACGCGTTCTCCGCCGTGCCGGTCGCGGTGCGCGCGACGGCGATGCGAGCAGGGAGCGTGGCGCGGGGCGATGTCACCTGGGAAGGATAGCCGACCGCGCCACGCGATCCCGTCGGCGGCTCAGGAGTTCGGGTGCGCGACGAACACCGTGCCGTGGCCGCTGACCGTGAGCTCGGTCTCGTCGATGACGACCGCCGACTCGCCGCGGGCGAGAGTCACCGTGTCGTTCGCGCCGCTCAGCTCCACCTCTCCGTCGGTGACGAGGGCGATGGCGGTGCCGGGGAGGCGGACCGTCGTGGGTCCTCCGTCGTCGACGACGATGTGCTCCAGGGCGAAGTCGGGCACATCCGGCCGGAAGGTCTCCACCCCGGCGGCCGGGTGCTCCGGGGCGAGCGGAGTGGCCTCGATCGGCGTGAAGTCGAGCACGCTCACCAGCTCGGGCACGTCGATGCGCTTGCGGGTCAGCCCGCCGCGGAGCACGTTGTCGGAGGCCGCCATGAGTTCAATCCCCAGACCGCGGAGGTAGGCGTGGATGTTGCCAGCGGGCAGATAGAGCACCTGGCCCGGGCGCAGGGTCGCACGGTTCAGCAGCAGGGCGAGAACGATCCCGGGGTCGCCCGGGAAGGCCTCGACGAGCATCCGCACCGTGTCGGCGTCGCGGTCGTCCGGTAGGGCGCGCGCCGCGCGGACCACCTCCGCGACGAGCAGGTCGACATCCGGGTCCTCGCCGAGCAGCCATTCGGTCGCCCGCCGCAGGACGGCGCCGGGCTCGCCGACGAGGGTGCGGGCGAATCCGGCGAGCACCGCGCCGCCGGGGGTGGCGGCCGCGAGGCGCTCGAAGGCCTGGCGCGACTCCTCCGGGTCACGGAACCCGCACAGGGCCTCGAAGGGATCGCTCAGCGCGAAGATGAGCTCCGGCTTGTGGAACGGGTCCTTGTAATTGCGCTCCGGAGAGTCGGGCGCGAGCCCTGCCGCGTTCTCCCGCTCGAAACCGGCACGGGCCTGCTCCGGCGAGGGATGCGCCTGCAGCGACAGCGGCCCTGCAGCGGCCAGCACCTTCAGCAGGTACGGGAGGTCGCTCGTGCGCTCCCAGGCGGCAAGATCGTGTGCGCCGCCGGCGAGTGCGGGGTCGAGCACCCGGGCGGGGGAGCCGGGATGCGCACCGAGCCACAGCTCCGCCTCCGGTCCGCCGCTCGGCTCCGTGCCGAGGAGGCCCGCGATCGCGGTCGTGGAGCCCCACGCGTAGTCGCGTGGGGTGTTGCCGATGCGCACAAACATCCGTCGCCATCCCTTTCGTTCCGTTGGACCAAACTACCAATCGCTTTGTCCGCGCCGCGCGCGTTCCTTAGGCTGACGGCGGCCCGACCATCCCTGTGGACGCAATGGAGCAGACATGCCCTTCGAGACCATCGCCGGCGACTTCTACGGCTTCGAGAACCTCCTCTCCGACCGCGAGAAGGACTTCATCACCACACTGCGCGCGCAGCTGGAGTCCGAGGTGAAGCCGATCGTCAACGAGTACTGGGAGAAGGCGGAGTTCCCGCACCAGATCATCGACGTGCTGCACAGGAACGGCGCCATCGGACTCGGATTCCCGGAGACCGCTCCGTTCGAGAACTCCGCCGTGTTCCGCGGCTGGGTCGCACTGGAGCTGGCGCGGGTGGACGCCTCGGTGAGCACCTACGTCGGCGTGCAGAACGGTCTCGCCCTCGGCGCGATCGGCGTCTGCGGCTCGGACGAGCAGCGCGCCGAGTGGCTTCCGAAGCTGGCGAGCGGCGAGGTGCTCGGCGCCTTCGGCCTCACGGAGCCGACCTCCGGCTCCGACTCCGCGCAGGGCCTCAAGACCGTGGCGACCCGCGACGGCGACAACTGGGTGCTGAACGGCTCCAAGCGCTGGATCGGCAACGCCACGTTCAGCGACATCACCGTGATCTGGGCGAAGAGCGCGGAGGACGGCCAGGTCAAGGGCTTCATCGTCCCCACCTCGACGCCGGGCTACACGGCCACGAAGATCGAGGGGAAGCAGTCCCTCCGGATCGTGCAGAACGCCGACATCACGCTCGAGAACGTCGTCGTCCCCGAGTCGCTCCGCCTGCAGAACGCGAACAGCTTCAAGGACACCGCCCGGGTGCTCCGCCTCACCCGCGCCGAGGTCGCCTGGGCGGCCGTGGGTGTCGCGGTCGGCGCCTACGAGGCCGCCCTGCGCTACACGAAGGAGCGCGTCCAGTTCGGCAAGCCGATCGCCTCCCACCAGCTCATCCAGGACCTCCTGGTCAAGTCGATCGGCAACATCACGGCCTCGATCGGTCTGTGCACCCGCGTCTCGCAGATGCTCGACGACGGCGAGCAGCGCGACGAGCACTCGGCCCTGGCGAAGGCCTTCGCGACGGCGCGGATGCGCGAGACGGTCGCCTGGTGCCGCGAGGCCCTCGGCGGAAACGGCATCGTGCTCGACTACGACGTCGCCCGCTTCTTCGCGGATGCCGAAGCCCTCTACTCCTACGAGGGCACGCGCGAGATGAACACGCTCATCGTCGGGCGCGCGATCACGGGCCAAGCGGCGTTCGTCTGAGCTCCTCCGCGGCTGCTGTCCTCAATCAGCGGCCGGGGCGCTCGGCTCGCTAATCTCGGTCAGACACGTTGACGAGACTTCACGCGACCCTGTTACAGGGCTCGGCGGGTAAAGCACGAAAGAGCCGGTGGCGATGGGCCTGATCTACGATTCTGCCGACTCGAGCGGCATGATGACGGCCCTCTCCGCGAATCTGTCGGCTGCTCGGTCGATGGTGGAAGACACGGAGAACGCCTGTCACCATCTGGTGGGCGCTCTGGGCACCGGCGAGCTGTCGGGGAAAGGCTATGCCGCAGTCGGATCGTTGTTCTCGCAGGCCATTGTGCCGGCTCTGACGACGACACAGGGTCAGCTGACATCCCTCCAGAAGGACCTCGAAACCTACCGGTGGGAAGACTCGAAGGTCAGCCGTTTCGGTGTGCTCAAGGAGGACGAGCTGACGGCGCAGCTGCACGCGACGAAGGCGCAGCGGGATGCGACGGAAAGCCTCATCGAGCTCAACAGCGAGGCAGCCACTGCGCTGGCCGCTGTGCCTGCGTTGGGCGAGGCCTTGGGGGTGGCGAATCGCCGACTGGAACTGGCGCTGGGGCAGCTGGAGAACGACATCCAGAACCTGGATGACCGGCTGCTCGCTCTCCGAGCGTTCGATGCAGCGACCAACGGACTCTTCCAGAACGAGCTGGTCGACACCGAGTCGCGCCGAGGGTCGCCACGCGGCGCCAGGGGAGGACGTCCGCAGAACGGGGGCGTCCAGCCTGCGTCTCTGGTCGCGCCTGCACCGGGGGCCAGCGCCCAGCAGATCGCGCAATGGCTGATCACCGGTGCCTACAGCATCGGCGCCCTCACTGCAGCTTGCGGGGGAGCGGCCGTCATGGCTGCAATCACCCTCATCACGATGACCGGTTCCGCCAGCGGATCTCGGTTCTACACGCGCGAGGAACGGGAAGCCCGTGCCTGGCTAGGGCTCTACTATTCCACGCACAACCTCGATGGCACCCCGAAGCAACATATCGGGTGGCGTGCTATCGACGGGCCCGCCGGTCAATATTTCAATGACGGTCAAAGCGCCGAAGAGCTGGATGCGATCCTCAAAGAAAAGACGAGCAAAAGTAAGAGTCGAAATGTTCGCCAAGTGGACACTCCGGAAGAGATTGAGGAACTCGGGAATGAACTCATCCAAGGGGCAGATAAGACGGACGCTTGGGGCGATTACGACGGCAGGGTCTACGAACAGCCTGATGGCACGCAGATCGGCATCAGGAACAAGAGCAAGTCCGGCGGACTCACGATCGACATAAAGTGGCCCGGCGGCACCGAGACGAAAGTGCATCTCCCGAGAGGATGGGGGAAATGATGGTCGAGCCGAACAGTTTGGCGCATCTGTATCTCAACATGGCAGGTGATGACTGGCTCAATATCTCTGCTGCCGACAGCGAAGCGAGAGAATTCTTCGAGCCGGACCCGGACAAGCGAAAGTCGCTCGTTCTGGACTCCGTACGTTCCCTGGCTCACGCTGGCTATATCAAGATCGGCGTGCTGAAACGTCCGGACCCGGAGAAACCGATCATCGACTTCTTCGAGTGGCCCGGAACGGTGGATGACCGGCTTGAGCACCTCTCTCAGGTGTACACGCCGGAACAGGACTCGAACGCGTGGGGTTGGTCCTGCGTGCTGGAGATCACGGACGAGGGGCGCCAGGCGGAGGCGTTGCTCCCAGAGCTCGATGAGCGGTTTAGAGACTGGTGAGCGGTGAGAATGCAGGTTTCGCGACATCGGGCGGCCTGAACGTCGAATTGGACGGATTGGCACATTTGGTGCTTCATCAGGCAGACGATGACTGGCTTGAGATAGGCAATCCGAACTACTACGCGGGCTTCTTTGAGCATGACCTGGAACGCCGAAGCGTGCTTGTCCTCAGTGTCGTCCGCGCGCTCGCCGAAGCTGGCTACCTCAGGATCGGCGAACTGAGCCGGGATTCCGACCACCTTGAGAACAGCGGCTGGGTGGAGTGGACAGGAACACTCGACGACCAGATGGATCGCCTGGCCGAGGTGTACAAGCCTGACGGTCCCGAGGATGACTGGTACTGGGCATGCTGGCTCCAGATCACCGACGCTGGACGCGCGGTTGTCGAAGCTCTCCCGAATCCCGCTGGCCGCTTCTTTCGAAAGTTGTAGGACAGGACGAACGCCCCTGATTGTCTGGATAGGAACTTCGCGGGCAGCGCTCATTGCGATGGAGCGAGCGGATGTCCTCAATGAGCGGTAAGCCTTGGGGGATGCCTAGCCTCGTGTGAGCTCCTCCGCGGCCTCCAGCCGCATCGTCAGCCGGTGGGCGAACAGCAGAGGGATGACCCCGAAGACACCGAACGACATGTCGATCAACTGCCAGCCGATCGGGATACCGCGCACAGCACCCGCGATCAACGCGAGCGGGATGACGCCGGCGCAGGCGATCATCCCGAACCGGATGACCCAGATGTTGCGGACGGGATCGATCAGCGGCCCGATGAACGCCACCGCGATGACGAGGTGCGCGAACGCGAGCCAGTCCGTCCCGTAGGCGAGGAACGGGTAGCGCGTCCCAGTGTCGGTGAGCGCATCGCGGACGCGGTCCACCCAGTGGACGAGGTCGGGCAGCAGCGCGGGCGCCGGAGTGGAGTGCAGGACCTGCGACGCCCAACGGAGCTCCGCCTCCAGCGGAAACGCGGTCAGTCCGCTGAGGACGAGTCCGACGACGAAGACGACGAGCCAGACCCGGACGGCCGTGATGGTGCGCATGCTCCGACCGTAGGACGGGGCGGGCGCCCGTCGCGTCCGTCGAGCGGACGATAGTCTGGCGGCATCCCGTTGACGAACGATCAGGAGGACCGCCGTGGCGTGGTTGGTGACCGGAGGCGCAGGCTACATCGGAGCGCACGTCGTGCGGGCGTTCCGCGACGAGGGGATCGACGTTGTCGTCGTCGACGACCTGTCGAGCGGTCACGAGGAGTTCGTGCCGGCGGATGTGCCGTTCTACCGGGGCACCATCCTCGACGGCGAGCTGCTGTCGCGCATCTTCACCGAGAACACGGTGTCCGGCGTCGTGCACGTCGCCGGCTTCAAGTACGCCGGTGTGTCCGTTCAGCGGCCGCTGCACACGTACGAGCAGAACGTGACCGCCACCGCGGTGCTGCTCGCGGCGATGCAGGATGCGGGCGTCGACGCCATCGTGTTCAGCTCGTCCGCCGCGGTGTACGGCACGCCGGATGTCGACATCGTCACCGAGACGACGCCCAAGAACCCCGAGTCGCCCTACGGCGAGTCGAAGCTGATCGGCGAGTGGCTGCTGCGCGACCAGGGCGTCGCCGCGGGCCTCCGCCACACCTCCCTGCGCTACTTCAACGTGGTCGGGTCGGGTGACCCGGCGCTGCGCGACACCAGCCCGCACAACCTGTTCCCACTCGTCTTCGACGCCCTGGTCGCCGGCCGCACCCCTCGCATCAACGGGAACGACTACCCGACCCCCGACGGCACCTGCGTCCGTGACTACATCCACGTCGCCGACCTGGCGGTCTCGCACGTCGCGGCCGCGAAGCGCCTCGACGCCGGCGAGGCGATCGAGCCCGTCTACAACCTGGGGAGCGGCGACGGCGTCTCCGTCGGCCAGATCATGTCGACGGTGGCCGAGGTGACCGGAATCGCCTTCACCCCAGAAGTGGGGCCTCGACGCGCAGGGGATCCCGCGAGGATCGTGGCATCGGGAGAGCTCGCAGCGCGCGATCTCGACTGGAGGATGCGTCACTCGCTCGAGGACATGGTGCGCAGCGCCTGGGAAGCACGCCAGGCGGCGTCCTGACACCGTTCCCGACAGGCCCGGTCGACCGGGCGTGTCGGGATTGTTGTCGTTCTCCGGCGCGTCGCGAACTCTCGACCTGCGGTCAAGGCTTTACGATTCGCGACTTGACGTGAGCGAATGACAACGGTGTAATTAGGGCAACGCGGGAATCTCGTGTTTCAGCAGTTCATGGGTGGGGAGACCGATATGCCAGTTCCTGAATATCGTTCTGGGGTACCCGACGACTGGTTCATCGACCCGGTCCGCCTCGGGGTCCCGGGCGTCCGACCGGCGGAGGTCGAAGAAGACAACCCGCTGGCCTGGCAGACCGACGCTCTGTGCGCTCAGACCGATCCGGAGGCGTTTTTCCCCGAGAAGGGCGGCTCGACCCGCGACGCGAAGCGCATCTGCACCTCGTGCGAGGTGCGGTCGCAGTGCCTCGAATACGCTCTCGCCAACGACGAGCGGTTCGGGATCTGGGGCGGCCTCTCCGAGCGCGAGCGCCGCAAGCTCCGCAAGCGCGCCGGCTGACTCGTTCGCTGAAACCGCGCCGCGCCCGACCCAAAGACGGGATCGGCGCGAGCCCGACCTAGGCTGACTGGCGATGTATCCGAGAGTCACCGCCATCGTCGTCGCCCACAGCGGCGGCCCCCGCCTGCAGCGCACTCTCGACGCCCTCGCGGAGCAGACCCGTCGACCGGACGCCGTGATCGCCGTCGACTGTGCGACCTCCGACGACGCCGCTCGTCTGCTCTCGGAAGCCCAGCCCACCCAGCTGCTCAACGTCCCCGAGAAGCTCCCGTTCGGCGCCGCGGTCGCGACGGCCGTGCGTGTCCTCCCTCCCGCTTCCGACTCGGGCCAGTTGCTCTGGCTCCTGGCTCAGGACACCGCCCCGGAGCCGGAGGCACTGGAGGCGCTGCTCGCGGCGCTCGAGGTGTCTCCCTCGGTCGCCGTGGTGGGCCCCAAGCTGGTCGACTGGGACGACCCGGCTCTGATCCGCGAGTTCGGCGAGGCGATGACCCCGTTCGGCGCCTCCGTGCCGTTGGTCGAGAACGAGCTCGACCAGGCCCAGCACGACGGCCTGAGCGACGTCCTGGCCGTGTCGAGCGCCGGGATGCTCGTCCGTCAGGCACTCTGGGAGCGGCTGGAGGGGTTCGACCCCGCGCTCCCGACCGTCGACGACGGCCTCGACTTCTGCACGCGGGCGCGCCTGGCCGGGTTCCGCGTCACTCTGGTTGCTCAGGCGCGCCTCGCCATCGCGGGCGACGGCGTTGCCGGGCCGAACCTCTCGTCGAAGTGGACGGTGCGCCGTCGTCTCTCGGGCGAGCGGCGCCGCGCGCAGCTGCATCGCCGGATGGTGTACGCCCCCGGATGGGCTGTCCCGCTGCACTGGCTGACCCTGGTGCCGCTCGGCATCCTGCGCGGGCTCCTCCGGCTTCTGCGCAAGGAGCCGGGCTCGGTGGGCGGTGAGCTCGGGGCTGCGTTCCGCGTCGCCTTCTCCGGCCTGGCGGTGAGCAGCGCCCGGCGGCGGCTCGCAGCCGCGCGTGAGGTGAGCTGGGCCGCAGTCGCCCCTCTGCGCATCCCGTTCGCCGAGGTGCGCCGCGCCCGCGCGCTGAAACGCGAAGCGGCGATGGTCCGCCAGCAGGGCGAGAAGCAGGACCTCGACTTCTTCGGGACCGGCGGGGGATGGGCGGTGCTCGCCGCACTCCTCGTCGGCGTCGCCCTGTTCTTCCCCCTCATCGGCTCCGGTGCCCTCTCCGGCGGCGGACTCCTGCCGCTCGATTCGTCGGTCGGCCAGCTCTGGGCGGACCTCGGCTATGGGTGGCGCGACACGAGCCTCGGGTTCGTCGGCGCCGCGGACCCGTTCTCCGCGGTGCTCGCGGTGCTGGGAACCCTCACGTTCTGGCAGCCGTCGCAGTCGCTCGTGCTGCTCTGGATCCTCGCCGTGCCGCTCGCGGCGCTCGGCGCCTGGCTCGCGGCCGCACGACTGACGACCCGGGCAACGCTGCGTGCGTTCGCCGCGCTCGCCTACGCGTTGGCACCGACCTTGCTGGTGGCTCTGCAGGGCGGGCGCCCGTCGGCGGTGCTCGCGCACATCCTGCTGCCGTGGCTGTTCTTCGCCGGCCTCGCCGCCCGCCGGTCCTGGGCGGCCAGCGCCACCACGGCCCTGCTCGCCGCAGCGACGGCGGCGTGCGCCCCGATCCTCATCCCGGCGCTCGTCATCGCGTGGATCGCAGCCCTGGTCTTCGCCGGCCGTCGCGCCGCGCGGATCGCGTTCATCCCGCTGCCCGCCCTCGTGCTGTTCGCTCCGCTCGTGGTGCAGCAGGGAGCACGGGGAGCCTGGCTCTCGATCTTCGCCGACCCGGGCGTCCCGCTGGACGCACGGCAGACGCCGGCCTGGCAGCTCGCGCTCGGATTCCCGGACGGCACCCTCGGCGGCTGGCATGCTCTCGCCACCTCCCTGCAGCTGCCGACGGCGTCGGCCAACCTGATCGTCCCGATCCTGCTGGCCCCACTCGGCGTGCTGGCGATCCTCGCTCTCTTCCTGCGGGGCACGGTCCGGGCGATCGTCGCCCTCCTGGTCGCCCTCGTGGGCTTCCTGACCGCCGTCGCCGCCCTCCACGTCCAGGTCGCGGTCTCCGGTGGCACTGTCGTCCCGATCTGGCCGGGCACGGCGGTCAGCCTCTACTGGCTCGGGCTCATCGGCGCCGCCGTCCTCGCGCTGTCCGCCATCGGACGCGCCGCCGTCTATCCGGCCTGGGTCGCGATCGTGACGCTCGCGATCGCCGTCGTACCTGTCGGGATCGTCAGCCTCACCGGTCACGCCGACGTCGCGGAGAGCGACGGCCGCACCATGCCCGCCGTCGTCACGGCCAAGGCGGCCACGCAGCCGCGCACCGGGACGCTGCGCATCATCCCGCAGGGCGAGGGCGGCATCCGCGCCGAGATCGTGCGGGGCAGCGGTCAGACCCTCGACGACCAGTCGACGCTCGCGGACACGCAGCGCACCCTCACGGCCGACCAGCGCGCTCTGGCGCAGCTGGCAGGCAACCTCTCCTCCCGCAGCGGATACGACGCCTCGGCAGAGCTGAAACGCCTCGGCATCGACTTCGTGCTGCTGACGCCTCCGCAGACCGCTCTGCCGGGGCAGGATGCAGCAGCGGGCGACGCCACACGCACGCGCGCCGCCGTGGCGATGGATGCGAACCCGCTTCTCGCGCCGGTGGGCGTCACCTCCACTGGCCGGCTCTGGGCGTTCGATCGCGGAACGTCCGATGTCCCCGCCGCCGCGCAGATCCCCGCGGACGCCGGAGGTATCTGGCGCGTCATCGTGCTTCTCGTGCAGGGCATCGTCATCGGCCTCACGGTGCTGATGGCCATCCCGACCACCCGGTCTGCGGACCGCATCTCCGAGCTCTCCGCCCGCCGGCCCGACCGTCGGCGCCGCGAGGAGGCCGCTGTCGAGCCCGACGACGAGCCGGAGGCACCGGCCGCCGCCGACAGCGTGGCGGACGAGAGCCTGGAGGAGTACGAGGCCGAACCCGACGACGAAGCGATCGTGGAGTCCGCCGAGGAGGAGGACGTGCCCGAGGTCGAGCCGGTCGCGGACAGCGAGCCGGTCGCGGAGGCCGAGCCGGTCGAGCAGAACAAGCCGGTCGCGCAGAACGAGCCGGTCGCGGAGCCTGAGCCCGAGCTGCCGCCCGCGTCGGACCTGGATCCGGAACCGAGCCGCGATGAGGCCGTGGACATGGGCAGCGACGACACCGATCGCCCCTTCGAGCGGGAAACGGAGCGCGTGACGACGCCGCCGTCGCCGACGACGCTCGAAGACGGACTGGAGGAGACCATCATCCGACCCCGACGCAGCTTCGAGGGAGGCGACCGTGGCTGACCGCAGAGGCATCGCCCGCATCGGTGCACGCGCCGTCGGCGGCTTGGTGGGCGTCGGCATCGCCGTCGTGGCGGTCGCCGGAGCCACCCTGCTCCCCCTTCCCGACTTCGCGATCGGAGCACCCGCCCAGGTCGTGACGCCCGTCCCCGCGGATCAGCAGCGCATCTGCCCCGGTCCGCTCCTGCAGCTGGCCGCCGACGCGGGGGAGGCGACCCGCCCGAGTGCTGTCGGCGCTCCGACCTTCACCTCCCACGCGGAGGGCGCAGACGTGAGCACCAGCACCCTGAAATCGGATGCCGACACGTCCTCGTCGGACGAGTCGCCCCTGGTGGCGACCGTGTCCACTCCGCAGGGCGCCACCAAACCTCCGCTGTTCGCCGCCGCCCAATCTCAGACGGCCGCCGCGGACGACCTCTTCGGGCTCGCCGCCGCAGCCTGCGCCGAGCCGAGCGCCGACACCTGGCTCGCGGCCGGCTCGACCTCCCTCGGCCAGACGAGCCTCGTGATGCTCTCGAACGCGAGCGAGGTCGACGCAACGGTCGACCTGACGCTGTACACCGAGACGGGCCCGGTCAGCGCACCGGGTGCCGCCGGCATCCTGGTCCCGGCCGGTTCCCAGAAGGTCGTCCCGCTCGCGGGGCTCATCCCGTCGGCATCAGCACCGGTCGTCCGTGTCCAGACGACCGGCGGCGAGGTCGCCGCATCGCTGCAGCAGAGCTTCGAGCAGGGCATCCAGCCGCGCGGAGCCGAGCTCGCCGGGCCGACCGGTGCCCCGGCACGCCAGCAGATCATCCCAGGGGTCACGATCGCCTCGATGGCGGCGGTCCAGGCGGAGCAGTCGGCGGAGGGCGTCGGGTTCACCTACCCGGTCGTCCGTCTCCTCGTTCCCGGCGACACCGACGCCCAGATCACGATCGGCGCCGTCGGCGAGGCCGGCACGGCAGCGGGCGACTCCTACGCGACTACCGTGAAGGCGGGAACGGTCGCCGAGGTCCCGCTCGACCACCTCAAGGACGGCAACTACACGGTCACCGTGAATGCCAACGTCCCCGTCGTCGCCGCGGTCCGCACCTCGGTCATCGGGACCAGGACGCGCGACTTCACCTGGTTCTCGTCGGCCCAGCCGCTTCAGAAGGACCTCCTCGCCGCCGTCCCGACGGACGGCGCCGCCACCTTCCACTTCGCCAACCCGGGCGAGGCCGACAAGACGGTCACGGTGCAGGGGCTCGCGCCCGGCAGCAAGCCCGCGACGCTGACGGTCCCGGCCGAGGGAGGCGCGCTGCTGCGCGTCGCGCCGGACAGCTACCGCATCACGGGCGCGGACGGCCTGCGCGGCAGCATCAGCTTCGCCGCGGACGGACGCGCGAGCAGCTTCGCACTCACTCCGCCCGGTCCGCTCGCCGCACCCATCACGGTCTACCCGAACTGACCGGAGGGGCGGATCGCCCCTCGCCGATCAGACGTGCCGGATCAGAAGTGCCGGTAGCGGTCGGGGGCGAGGTCCCACGGGTCCTTGCCGAGCAGCTCGGCGACCGCGCGGAATACGCATCCCTCGACGTACATGCGCCGGTGCAGCTCGTCGTCGTGGTGCAGCTTGGTCAGGCGCTGGATGGGCACCCGGTAGAGCACGATGCGCCGGTGGGCCGCATCCACCCGCCAGCGGTCGACGCCGTCGGCGCCCGAGTTGCCGATCGGAGTCGCCGCGACCTCGAAGTGCACGTTCGCCAGCTCCTCCGGCCAGACGCCCTTGAGGTAGTCGGCGGTGGATGCGACGGTCATGTCGAAGAAGTCGATCCGGTTCTGCAGCATCGGCAGGTGCGGGCCGGTCACCGGACCCCGCGCGCCTCGGCCGTGCCTGCTCCGCCAGCGGCTGGTCGCCGGGGTGGGACTGCTGGTGCGGCGGTTGCGGGGCATGTCGCCATCCTACGTCGGCCGCCGTCGGGTAGTCTGAGCCCGATGTTGAGCCGTCCCTGTTCCCGTGTCGCGTGTCCTCGCGATGCCGTTCAGACGCTCACCTACGTCTACGCCGACTCGATGGCCGTGCTCGGACCGCTGAGCCTGAAGCACGAGCCGCACTCGTACGACCTGTGCGCCATCCACGCCGAGCGGCTGTCCGCGCCGCAGGGCTGGCAGATCGTCCGGCACGTCAGCGTCGCCGACGCCTGACTCCGGCGCCTGACTCCGGCGCCCGGCTCCGGCATCCAGGGCGGCCGTCGCGATAGGTTAGGGGCCATGAGCATCACCGACCCGCGTCTGCAGTCCGTCGTCAAGACCTACGACATCCGTGGACTGGTCGGGAAGGACCTCACGGAGGAGGTCGTCGAGGCCATCGCCGCGGCGTTCGTCGACGAGGTCCAGGCCGCGGGGATCGACGTCATCGTCGGCCACGACATGCGCGACTCCTCTCCGGCTTTCGCCGCAGCCTTCGCCCGCGGCGCGCAGGAGCGCGGTGCCGACGTCGTGTCGATCGGGCTGTGCTCCACCGACGAGTCGTACTTCGCCTCCGGCTACCTGCAGGCGCCCGCCGCGATGTTCACCGCGAGCCACAACCCCGCGACCTACAACGGCATCAAGCTCTCCCGTGCCGGTGCCCAGGGCCTCAGCATGGACACCGGCCTCGGCGCGGTGCGCGACCGCGCCGCCGGGTACCTGCGCGACGGCATCCCCGCCGTCGACCGCCCGGGGACCTTCCGCGAGGAGGACGTGCTCGAGCGCTACGCCGCCTACCTGCGCTCACTCGTCGACCTGAGCGCCATCCGGCCGATCACGGTCGTCGTCGATGCGGGCAACGGGATGGGCGGGCTGACCGTTCCGGCCGTGCTCGGAGAGGCCGCTGGGCTCCCCGCGCTGCCCATCACCGTCATCCCGCTGTACTTCGAGCTCGACGGGACGTTCCCCAACCACGAGGCCAACCCGCTGGAGCCGAAGAACATCGTCGACCTGCAGCGCGCGGTCGTCGAGCACGGCGCCGACCTCGGTCTCGCCTTCGACGGCGACGCCGATCGCTGCTTCGTCGTGGACGAGCGCGGTTCGGCCGTCACGCCGTCCGCCGTTGCCGCGATCGTCGCCCTGCGGGAGATCGCGCGGGCACGAGCAGAGGATCCGGACGCGGAGATCACCGTCATCCACAACCTCATCACGTCGAACATCGTCCCCGAGACGATCGAGGCCGCGGGAGCCGTTCCGCTGCGGACCCGCGTCGGCCACACCCTGATCAAGGATGCGATGCGCCGCTCCGGCGCCGTGTTCGGCGGCGAGCACTCGGCGCACTATTACTTCCGCGACTTCTGGAGCGCCGACAACGGGATGCTCGCGGCGATGCACCTCCTCGCCGAGTTCGGCGCGCAGGACCGCCCGCTGTCCGAGCTGTCCGCCCGGTACACGCCGTACGCGATGTCGGGGGAGATCAACTCGACCGTCGCCGACGTGCCTGCGGCCTTCACCCGCATCGTGGAGGCGTTCACGCCGCGCGCCGACTTCGACGAGCTCGACGGGCTCACGGTCACCGGCCGGGTCGGGCAGGACGAGCCGTTCTGGTGGTTCTCGGTGCGCCCGTCCAACACCGAGCCGCTGCTGCGATTGAACGTCGAAGCGGCCGACCAGGCGACGATGGCGCGCATCCGCGACGAGGTGCTCGCGCTCATCCGCGCCTGAGCGTCATCCCCGGGACGCAGCGGGGAGGGCATGCCACAATAGAGGCCATGCCTGCTAGTGCCACCACCGCCCTGCCGTTCAAGGTCGCCGACCTCTCCCTCGCCGCCGCCGGGCGGCACCAGATCCGGCTCGCCGAGAACGAGATGCCCGGGCTGATGGCCCTCCGCGCCGAGTTCGGCGACGCGAAGCCGCTTGCCGGTGCGCGCATCGCCGGATCCCTGCACATGACCGTGCAGACCGCCGTGCTGATCGAGACCCTGGTCGCGCTCGGCGCCCGGGTGCGCTGGGCCAGCTGCAACATCTTCTCCACGCAGGACGAGGCGGCCGCCGCGATCGCCGTCGGTCCGACCGGCACCCCCGAGGCGCCCGCGGGCGTCCCCGTGTTCGCCTGGAAGGGCGAGACGCTGGAGGAGTACTGGTGGTGCACCCAGCAGATCTTCGACTGGTCGACGGAGGCCGCCGCCGACGGAGCCGACTACCTCGGCCCGAACCTGATCCTCGACGACGGCGGCGACGCGACCCTGCTCGTCCACAAGGGCCGCGAGTTCGAGCTCGCGGGAGCCGTGCCGGAGGACGCCGCCTCCGACAGCCACGAGTACCGTGTCATCCTGGCGGCTCTGCGCGGGTCGCTCGCCGCTTCCACCGACCGCTGGACCCGCATCGCCGCCGACATCCTCGGCGTCACCGAGGAGACCACCACGGGCGTGCACCGCCTGTACGAGCTGGCCAAGGAAGGCCAGCTTCTGTTCCCGGCGATCAACGTCAACGACTCGGTCACCAAGAGCAAGTTCGACAACAAGTACGGCATCCGCCACTCCCTCCCGGACGGCCTGAACCGCGCGACCGACGTCCTCATCGGCGGCAAGGTCGCGTTCGTCGCCGGCTACGGCGACGTGGGCAAGGGAGCAGCGGAGGCGCTCCGCGGCCAGGGCGCCCGCGTCATCGTCAGCGAGGTCGACCCGATCAACGCGCTGCAGGCGGCGATGGACGGCTACCAGGTCGCCCGGCTCGAGTCCGTGATCGACCAGGTCGACATCCTCATCACCGGAACGGGCAACGTCAACGTGGTCACCCTCGACCATCTGCTCGGCCTCAAGCACCTCGCCATCGTCGCCAACGTCGGCCACTTCGACAACGAGATCGACATGGCGTCGCTGGAGGCGCTGCCCGGTGCCGAGAAGGTGGAGATCAAGCCGCAGGTGCACGAGTGGCGCCTGCCGACCGGTCGCAGCATCCTGGTGCTCTCGGAGGGTCGTCTGATGAACCTCGGGAACGCCACCGGTCACCCCAGCTTCGTCATGAGCAACTCGTTCACCAACCAGGTGCTTGCACAGCTCGAGCTGTACGTGTCGCCGGAGAACTACCCGATCGGCGTGTACGTGCTCCCCAAGCACCTCGACGAGAAGGTCGCGCGCCTGCACCTCGACGCCCTCGGTGTCGAGCTGACGACGCTCACCGACGAGCAGGCCGCCTACATCGGCGTCCCGGTCGACGGTCCCTACAAGGTCGACCACTACCGCTACTGATGGCCCTCCACTTCGCCGACCGGGAGCTCCCCGGCGGCCTGATCCTCCGGGTGCGGAGAGAGCAGGACGCCGGGGCGCTCGCCGCCGCCTACCAGCGCAATCGCGGGCACCTGGCCCCGTGGGACCCGACCCGCACGGAGGACTTCTTCACGGAGGCCGGGCAGCTCGCCCAGACCCGTGAACTGCTGGCGCTGCGCGATATGGATGCGGCCCTCCCGCTCGTGATCGCCGACGGCGACCAGATCGCCGGCGGTGTCACGCTCAGCCACCTCGTCCGCGGTGCATTCCAGTCGGCGAATGTCGGCTACTGGCTCGACCGTGACCACGTGGGCCGAGGGCTCGCCTCTGCGGCGCTGGGTGCGCTCGTCGACGCGGCGCGCGACGAGTACGGCCTGCACCGCATCCAGGCGGCGACGCTGCTCGCCAACCACGCCTCGCAGTCCGTCCTGACGCGCGCCGGATTCGAGCGGATCGGCGTCGCCCCGAACTACCTCAAGATCGCGGGCCGCTGGCAGGATCACGTCCTGTTCCAGCGCATCCTGCACGACTGAGCGCGCCCGCGCGTCACTCGGCGGCAGGCAGCTCCGCGAAGGCCCGCACGGGGAACGTACCGAATCCTTCGATCGCGGGCGGCGCCGCCGTGAACAAAGCTCCGTGCTCGGGAAGCGCGCCGAGCCCGGTGAGGTGCTCGACGACGTGGATGCCGGCGGCGAGCAGGATGCTGTGCGCGGGCCGGCTGCCGCCCGACTCCGTGTCGTCGATGTTGAGCGAATCGATGCCGACGAGCGCGACCCCGGTATCGGCGAGCATCCGTGCACCGTCCTCTGTGAGGAAGGGCGCGCCGGCGGCGTACGCGGGCGTCCCGAAGTGCGCATCCCAACCGGTGTGCAGCAGCACCGCCGAGCCCGGCTCCGCTCGACCCTCCAGCGCCGACGCCGGGATGCCGCGTTCCGACCGCCCGGCCAGGTGGACGACCTCCGCCGGCAGACCGACGAGAGTGTCGAGGTCGAGGCCGGCAAGATCCGGGCCGTCCGCATAGCGGTGGAAGGGGCTGTCCAGGTAGGTGCCCGTGTTGCCGATCATGGTGATGACATCCATCGCGAACTCGGTCCCCGCGGCGTACACGGACCGGGACGCCTCGCGCGTCAGGTGCGGCTCGATCGTCGGCGCCGGGAGGCCGGGATAGGTCACGAGGCCCGCGTGGATGCGGTGGCTGAGGTCGACGATGCGGCGGCGGTGCGTCATGGCGTCTCCAGTCGGTGGGCGGGCGGCGACGGGGCGCGCGGTCAGCGGTCCGGGAAACCGTGGGGGAGGGCGCCGAGCACCGGGTCCAGCCGGTCGAGCCGCTGCTTCTCGAGCGCCAGCCCGCGGGCATCGCGGTCGCGGCGCAGCACGGCGACCGCGACGAGGAAGGTCTCGGCATCGACCGGGGGCAGCGGAGAGACGTACGGCGCGGCCTCGCGGGCGAGCTCGGTGCTGAGCCCGTGACGAGCCGCAGGGGTCAGATCGGGCGCCTGGCGGACGAACTGGGCGATGCGGCGCGACAACCGGTCGGGCAGGCGGGCGACATCCGCGGTCGCGGCCCAGGCACTCAGGTGCGGCGCGAGGTAGAGCGGGAGCGGTGTCGGCCGCGGCACACGGACGAGCTGGCTGTACGTGCCCGCGAGGAGGTCGCCGAGGCGCTTGGAGCGGCTGTTGAGGAGTCCGGTCAGTGCTGCGATGGACCCGAACGTCAGGAAGATCTCGAGCACGCCGACCAGGGCGCGGATGAACGCGTGACGGAACCCGGTGGCCCCGCCGTCGTCGCGGACGATCCGTGCCCCGACCGCCAGCTTGCCGAGGGATCGGCCATGCGACAGCAACTCGACCGTGGTGGGCAGGATCACCATCCCGAACACCAGGATCAGGATGATCAGCGCCCGCGCGAGGGCCTCATCCAGCCCGCTGCCCGTGGAGACGAGAAGCATGATGCACCCGAACATGACGAGCAGGTACGTGAGCCAGTCGATGATGGTGCCGGCGGCCCGGAGGATGTAACTGGCGGGCTTCACGTCGAGTGCGACGGCCTCACCCGTGACCAGTTCGCGGTCGTCCTGAGACACGTTCCCCGCCCCGGCCTGCATCATAGATATCATCTAAGCAGATGGACCTCGACGCCTACACCGCCGCGCGCAGCGCCGACTGGGAGGAACTCTCCCGGTTGGCGTCGAAGCGACGCCTCGACGGCCCTGAGGCGGACCGCCTGATCGATCTCTACCAGTCGGGAGCGGCCGACCTGTCGGCGATTCAGACGAGTGCCGGCGCGACGGCCGCGGGCGACCGGCTGTCGCTCGCGCTCTCCTCCGCGCGGCTGCGCTTCACCGGCGCCGGAGCCAACCTGTTCGCGCAGCTGCCCCGCTTCTTCGTGCTCCAGCTCCCCGCCGCGCTGTACCGGCTGCGGTGGATCGTGCTCGCGGTGGCAGTCGCCACGATCGTGATCGCGACCCTGTACGCGCTGTGGATCACCGGCAACCCGGATGTGCTGCGCAACCTCGGCGACGACGCGAACCTGCGTAAGTACGTCGAGCACGACTTCATCGACTACTACTCCAACAACCCGGCGGCGTCGTTCGCCGGGCAGGTGTGGACGAACAACGCGTGGATCGCCGCCCAGTGCATCGCCTTCGGCATCACCGGGCTGTATGTGCCCTACGTGCTCATCCAGAACGCCGTGGGCGTTGGCACGGCGGCGGGCGTGATGTTCGCCTACGGGCGTGGCGACGTGATGTTCTCGTACATCCTGCCGCACGGCATGCTCGAGCTCACGAGCGTCTTCGTGGCGGCCGCGGCCGGGCTCCGCATCTTCTGGGCGTGGATCGCCCCGGGGGCGCGGACGCGCGGACAGGCGCTGGCCGAGGACGGTCGGGCCCTCTTCACGGTCGCCGTCGGCTGCGCGATCTCGCTGTTCGTCTCGGGGCTCATCGAGGGCTTCGTGACGCCGTCCGGCCTGCCCGTGTGGGCGAAGATCAGCATCGGCGCGCTCGCACTCGCGGCGTTCCTCGCGTACATGCTGGTGCTCGGCCGGCGCGCGGTGCGGGCGGGGGAGACCGGCGACCTCGAGGAGTTCGAGGCGGGCGCGCGCCGCATCGTCGCCGCCTGACGACGGTCGCGTTTCAGAGCCGGCCGGCCGCCTTCAGGGCCAGATAGCGGTCAGCCAGTGCGGGCGGCAGATCGGCCGGCGAACCCGTCACGACGTCGCCGCCGAGGCGCTTCACCGCCGCGGCGACCCGGCTGAGATCGAGCAGCGAACGCTCCGCCGCAGCGGCGCGGTACACCTCGGTGCGGTCATGCCGCTCGCTGGTGGCCGCAAGTGTGTCCGGATCCGTGACGCTGGCCACGACGACCAGGTGCTTCGCCGTGAGCTGCGGGAGAACCGAGAGCAGCCCCCGCGAGCCCCCCGGGGACTCGATCGAGGTGAGCAGCACGACCAGTGAGCGCTGCGAGGTCAGGGCGGAGACCTGTGCCGGGATGGCGGACCAGTCCATCTCGATCAGGGCCGGCTCGATGCCGGCCATCGCATCCACCATCCGTGAGAGCAGCTCCGGACCCGTCGCGCCCTGCACGCGACCGCGCACCATGCGGTCGTAGGCGACCATGTCGACGCGGTCGCCCGCGCGGGTGGCGAGGGCTGCGAGGAGCAGCGCCGACTCGAACGCGGTGTCGATGCGCGGCTCGTCGGCCACCCGAGCGGCGGAGGTCCGGCCGGAGTCGATCACGACGATGACGCGGCGGTCGCGCTCGGGGCGCCAGGTCCGCACCATGACGCGTGCGCCGTGTCCGCCGTTGGGGTCGTGCCGCCGTGCGGTGGCTCGCCAGTCGATGGAGCGCACGTCATCGCCGCGCACGTACTCGCGCAGCGAGTCGAACTCCGTGCCCTGGCCACGGAGCAGGACGCTCGTGCTGCCCTCGAGCTCGCGCAGCCGGGCCAACCGGGATGGCAGGTGCTTTCTGGCGGTGAACGGCGGAAGCACGCGGATGCGGCCGGGAGCGTCGAGGGTCGCCTGGCGCGCCCACAGATGGAGGGGGCCCCACGACCGGACGGTCACGTTCCTCACGCGACGCTCGCCGCGACGCCACGGGCGCAGGGACGCCACGATCCGGCGCCGCTCGCCCGAGGGGATGTCGACCCTCGTCCGCGTCGGTTCCGCGGCGGCCGACGGCTCCCAGGCGTCGCGGACGGTTCCGCGCAGCGTCCGTCGGCCGGTGTTCGTCACGTACAGCTCTGAGACGGCCTCGGCGCCGAGACGCACCCGGCCGGGCAGGGTGCGCTCGACCGCGACCGCACGCGGGGACGCTGCCAGCAGGAGGTCGAGCAGCCCGAGGATGACGCAGAGCAGCAGCCAGCCGCCGAGCGCGGCGTACGCCATCCCCGTCGCACCGCCGAGCAGCACGACGGGAAGCACGCCGAGCGCGAGCAGGGCGACGAAACGTCCGGATACGGTCACAGCGGGGCCTAGATCGGAACCTGGACCTGCTGCACGATCGACCGCAGGATCGCGTCGGCGCCCACTCCTTCGAGCTCGGCCTCGGGGCGGAGCTGGATGCGGTGGCGCCACACCGGCACGAGCATCGCCTGCACGTGGTCCGGGGTGATCGAGTCGTAGCCCGAGAGCCACGCCCAGGCCTTGGCCGCGGCGAGCAGAGCGGTGGTGCCGCGCGGGCTCACGCCGAGGCGGACGGAGGGGCTGCGGCGGGTCGCGCGCGCGAGGTCGACGATGTAGGCCAGCACGTCGGCGTTCGCGCCGACGCGGGCGGCGGACTCGCGGGCCGCCTGGAGCTCGGCGGCGCTGAGCACCGGCGTCACCCCGGCGGCAGCCAGATCGCGCGGGTTGAAACCGGCGGCGTGGCGGCGGAGCACCTCCACCTCGGTGTCCCGCTCGGGCACGTCGAGCGTGAGCTTGAGCAGGAAGCGGTCGAGCTGCGCCTCCGGCAGGGAGTACGTGCCCTCGTACTCGATCGGGTTCTGCGTCGCCGCCACGATGAACGGGTCCGGCAGGCGGCGGCTGACGCCGTCGACGCTGACCTGGCGCTCCTCCATGGCCTCGAGGAGGGCCGACTGGGTCTTCGGGGGCGTCCGGTTGATCTCGTCCGCGAGCAGGATGTTCGTGAACACCGGGCCCTCTCGGAACACGAAACCGCCGGTCTGGGCGTCGTAGACAAGAGATCCGGTGACATCGCCCGGCATCAGGTCGGGGGTGAACTGCACGCGCTTGGTGTCGAGGCTGAGAGCCTGGCTGAGCGAGCGGACCAGCAGGGTCTTCGCCACACCCGGCACGCCTTCCAGCAGAACGTGGCCGCGGGCCAGCAGAGCGATCATGAGCCCGGTGACCGCGCCGTCCTGGCCGACGACCGCCTTGCCCACCTCGGTCCGCACGGCGGAGAGGGCGGAGCGGAGGCGCGCCGCGTCAGCGGGCGCGCCGGGTGAGGAGGGGAACGCCGTCCCCGTCGTGACGTCTGTCATTCATCCATTCTTCCGGTCGGGCCCGTGGAGGGCGTAACGGCGGATGCGGTGGCTCTCTCGAGCTCCGCGAGTTCGTCGGACAACGCGATCAGGTCGCGGTCGGTCTGGGGGATGCGCTCGACCAGAAGGTCGCGGACGGCCAGCCGGTCACGGCGGGTGAGCGCGGCGACGGCGTCGGCGACCTCCGGCACGGTTGCCGTGCTCGGCAGACCTGCGAGGGCGGAGAGTCGGCCGATGGTGCCGACGCGCAGAGCGTCCACCGCACGGAGCCGGGCGGACGACCGCTGGTAGAGCCGCGCCCTGCCTTCGCGGGTCTCGCCGGCGCGCACCACCACCGGCAGGCTCTCGACGACGAGCGGGCCGAAGCGGCGGCCGCGCCAGATCGCCGCCGCGATGAACACCACGACGAGCAACAGCATCACCGGGGTCACCCACCCGGGTGTGAGCTCGGCGATGTCCGGTGGTCCGCTGACCGGGCGGTCGTCGAGGGAGGGCAGGTACCAGACCAGAGTACTGTGGCCGCCGAGGAGGTTGAGGGCGAGCGCCGCGTTGCCGAGGCGGTCGACGCCGTCGTTGGTCAGCACGGCGGCCGACCCGAGCAGGTAGACGGGTGAGGCGTTGAAGGAGGTGCGCACGAGCGAGGCGCGACCGCCGGTGTCCGAGAAGCACGCGGCTGCATCGTCGGCCACCCGGAAGGTCCCGGGGACGACGACATCCTCCGTCGTGGACGTGGTGCGCGGGTCGATGCGCTCGGCGCGCTCTGCGGCCGGCACCGTGCAGTCGGCGGGAGCGGGACCGCGGGGTGCGCCCGCCGCCGTCACATCGCGATCGAGGGTCTGCAGCGCCTCGAAGTCCGGTTCGACGACGACAAGCGTGCGTCCGTCGCCGGTCAGGGCGCGATAGCCGTCCGAGGTCAGGTTGCCGAGCGGGTCGTAGACCAGCACGGTGGCGCCGTCCGCCGCGGCCGCCGTGGCGCGGTCGAGTGTCGACACGTTCCGCACATCCACCCCCTGCCCGCGCAGGACCTGCGCGACGGCCTTCGCTCCGGCGGGCGCGGGGTTGGTCGCGTCGAGCGTCGTGCCCGGCGCGACACGTCCGCCGGTGAGCAGCGCCCCGCCGAGGGCGATGACGATCGCGATCACGGCGAGCACGATCCAGGGGAGCGCTCGCCGTGCGGTCTGCCGGACCGTCAGGGTCTGTGCCGTCGCCGCCTGTGGCGTCGCCTGGCGGTCGCGCATCGTCTCGGGCTGGGCCGTCTCCGGGCCTCGGACGGGTGTCGGTGCGCTCATGCGTTCACCGCCGGCAGGGGGACGCGCACGCGCTGGAGCCGCTGATCCAGCGCGACGAGGTGCTGGTACGCCGCCTCGGTGCCGGGTCGGTCGAGGTAGCGGACCTCATCGAACGCGCGGGCGGCCTGCCGAAGCGCTTCGCCCTCGTCGGTCGCGATCCGGGCGGCATGCACGGCGAACTCGTTCGCCGTCGTTCCCGGCGTCACGTGGACGAGTGTGCGCTCGTCGAGGGAGACGGCGATCGCACGGAACTGCTCCTCGACAGCGGTCACCCAGTCGCCCTGACGTGCCGCCTGTTCTGCGGATGCACGCAGGTCGGCGGCGCTGCGCGCCTCGTCCGCTCCGAACAACGCGCGCCGATCGAGAGCGGAGCGGCGGTTGATCCGTGGCCGCCCGAAGAGGAAGAATGCGGCCACGATCAGGCCGGCGATCACCACGACGACGACCAGGAGCAGCACGGGCGCGGCGTCACCGCCCGCGCCCTGGAACAGCGACCCGATCCAGTCCTGCACCGCTTTGGAGGCGAGATCGAACCACGTCGGCTTCGCCGACTGGTATTCCGGGCGCGACAGTTCGTCGCGCAGCCAGTTCTGCGCTTCCGGCGAGCTGGGGTCGACCGGGACGTCGAAGCGGATCACGGTCAGGCGTTCGGCCACCCGGCGGGCGGCTGCGGAGGCTGGTGCTGCTGCGGTTGCTGCGCCTGCGGAAGATAGGGATCGGGCAGGTCTTGACCGGTCTGCCGCCCCTCGACGAAGCGCACCAACTGCAGGTCGAGTCCCTCCTTGCGCATACGGAGGTCGATGTAGAGGAGGGCGACGGCCGCCGTCTGGATGACGCTGCCGATCGCTCCGATGATCGACGTCACGATGCTGGAGAGCACGTTGACGCTCAGCTGCGTGACGAGGACCTCCTGCATGGGATCCGCCGAGGTCGCCGACGTCGGCGCGAACACCCCGCCTGCGAGTCCGCCGATCAGGCCGAAGGGGATCGCGACGGTCTGCGTGATGGCGTAGACGATCACCCACACAAGCAGGATGATGCCCAGCGTCCGCCAGAAGTAGCCGGTGGTGAGGCGCCACGACCGTGCGACCGCCTGCGTCAGCGGCAGGCGTTCGAGCACGATCACGCTCGGCACCATCGCGAGCTTGGTGTTGATCCAGAAGGCCAGCGGGATCAGGGCGAGGCCGCCGACGACGCCGACGAGTACGGCTCCGATGGCGCCGGCGGAGCCGCCCAGGGCACCCAGCGCGACCACGACGGCGACCACCAGGGCGATCGCGACGATCCAGGCGAGGGCGTAGAGCAGCGTCCAGCCGATCAAGGCCCCGATCCGACCGCGCACCAGCTGCCATAGCGCTCGGAACGTCAGCTTGTCGCCCAGGGACTCGCGGGCGACGTCGCCGACGATCACCCCCTGCAGCAGGGCGCTGAAAACCGTCGAGATGACGAGGGAGAGCACGCCGAGCAGGATCGCGCCTCCGACGAGGCCCGCCCGGAGCGCCGGCTGGTCTTGGGCCTCGCCCGAGAAGACGCGGACGGCCAGCAGCCCGATGCCGCCGGCGAGCACGACGCTGACCAGGATGGACGGGATGCCCTGCAGCAGCAACGCCGAACCGACCGTGATGCGCGGGTTGCGACGCAGTGCCTGGAAGGGCGCCGCGAGGAGCGGACCGAGCGTCAGCGGCCGCAGCGGGATCAGACCGGGCTTCGGCGGAGGAGTCCATGCCGGCTGCGCGCCACCCTGCGGGTAGGCCTGCTGCCATCCGGGCTGGCCCGCCGGCTGCTGCTGCCATCCCGGCTGCTGACCGTACTGCCCGTACTGCGGCTGACCGTACTGCCCGTACTGCGGCTGCTGCTGCCCGTACTGCGGCGGTTGCTGCTGCCCGTACTGCGGTGGCTGCTGCGGCCCGCCCTCCGGCGTAGACCCGTTCGAGCCGGGCGCCTGCCAGTTCTGTTCGTCGCTCACGCCGTACCTTTCGTTCCCCCCGTGCGTTGCTCCCATGCTGGCACAGTGCTCTCGCGCGCGCTGTCCCATCCACAGGGCACGTAATGGTTTCATTCAAGCTGGTAGCAGACTGCTCCATTACGCTGGTCATGTCACTTCACGGCCAGAGGCCGCTCGAGAGGGGTTCGGGGAACTTCGCACATGACTAGTCGCATCCTGGTTGTCGACGACGACACCGCGCTTGCGGAGATGATCGGCATCGTCCTCCGCACCGAGGGATTCGACCCCGTCTTCTGCGAAGACGGATCCCTCGCAGTGGACACCTTCCGGTCGTCCAAGCCCGACCTCGTCCTTCTCGACCTGATGCTCCCCGGCCTCGACGGCATCGAGGTGTGCGGTCGCATCCGGGCGGAGTCGGGCACCCCGATCATCATGCTCACCGCGAAGTCCGACACCGCCGACGTCGTGAAGGGGCTCGAGTCCGGGGCCGACGACTACATGGTGAAGCCCTTCAACCCGAAGGAGCTGGTCGCCCGCATCCGCACCAGGCTGCGGCCCGCGCCCGCCACCCCGCCGACCGACGAGCTGACCGTCGGCGATCTGGTCGTCGATGTCGCCGGGCACGAGGTGCGCCGCGGAGACACCCGCATCGCGCTCACGCCGCTGGAGTTCGACCTCCTGCTCGCGCTCGCCTCCAAGCCCCAGCAGGTCTTCACGCGCGAGATGCTGCTGGAGCAGGTCTGGGGCTACCACTACAAGGCGGACACGCGTCTGGTGAACGTGCACGTGCAGCGCCTCCGCGCCAAGGTGGAGCAGGATCCGGACAACCCGAAGATCGTCATGACCGTGCGCGGTGTCGGCTACCGCGCCGGCGCTGCGGCCTAGCGACCGGAGCCACGAATGGGCGCGCGGTGGCCGACTCGGGACTGGTGGCGCCAGGCGCCCACCCGTCTCGCGCGCCTGTGGCGCAGTTCGCTGCAATTGCGGACCGTCGCGATCACGCTGCTGCTCACCGGCGTCGCCATCCTCGTCACCGGCGTGTACATGTCGCTGAGCATCAGCAACGACCTGTACCAGTCGCGGCTCGACCAGGCGCTCCGCGATTCCAGCCGCGCGACCACCACCGCGCAGTCGACTCTGAACGCCTCCGACGTGTCGTCGGGGGATGCGGGCAAGAACCTGCTCAACACCGTCCTGCAGAGCGTGCAGGCCTCGACCTCGAGCCGCCTCGTCGCGGCATACCGCGTGCCCGGGCAGGACACCGGCATCCTCGCCCCTCCCGACCGCGGGAGCCCGGCCATGAACTCGGTCATCTCGCCCGAACTGCGCGAGAAAGTGCAGAACGGCGGATCGAAGCAGTACTACCAGTCGGTCGCGCTGCCCGCCGCGGGCGACACAGACCCGGGGATCGTGGTCGGATCCCAGCTCACACTGCCGTCGTACGGCAAATACGAGCTCTACATCGGTTACAACCTGCGCGATTCGGAGAACACGCTGCTCTTCGTGCAGAACACGCTGCTGCTGGCCGGCCTCGCCCTCATCCTGCTCATCGGCGCCATCACCTGGGTGATCGTTCGGTTCGTGGTGGAGCCGATCCGCGTCGCGGCGCGCACCAGCGAGCGGCTCGCCGCCGGTGACCTGGCCGTCCGCATCCCGGAGCGCGGGGAGGACGTGTTCGCGACCCTCGCGCGGTCGTTCAACGGGATGGCGGACAGCCTCCAGAGCCAGATCAACCAGCTGGCGACGCTGTCGCAACTGCAGCAGCGGTTCGTCTCGGACGTGTCGCACGAACTGCGCACCCCGTTGACGACCATCCGGCTGGCCGGTGACGTCATCTTCGACCAGCGGGAGGGGTTCGCCCCGGCCACCGCCCGGACGGCCGAGCTGCTGCACACCCAGATCGAGCGGTTCGACCGCCTGCTCTCCGACCTGCTCGAGATCAGCCGGTACGACGCCGGGTCGGTCGTGCTCGACGCCGAGCCGACAAACCTGGTGCGGCTGGCTGAGGACTGCGTCGACGAGCTCCGGACGCTCGCCGAGCAGAACGGCTCCGAACTGACGCTCGACGCGCCCGGCGGCTACTTCGACGTGCCGATGGACCCCCGCCGCATCCGCCGAGTCGTGCGCAATCTGATCGGCAACGCGATCGAGCACGGTGAGGGACGCCCGGTCGTCATCACGGTCGACAGCAACGAGAGCGCGGTCGCCCTCACCGTGCGCGATTACGGCATCGGGATGAGCCCGCAGGACACGGGGCACGTGTTCGACCGGTTCTGGCGGGCTGACCCGTCGCGCAAGCGGACCCTCGGCGGCACCGGCCTCGGGCTCGCGATCTCGCTGGAGGACGCGACGCTGCACTCCGGCTGGCTGCAGGTCTGGTCGGCACCGGGAGCGGGCTCGTGCTTCCGGCTGACCCTTCCGCGCGTCGTCGGACGCGAGATCACCGCGTCGCCCCTGCCGCTTCCCCCGGTGGACGCCGGTGCGACCATGCCGGCGGCGAACCCGGCCACGACCGGGAGCGAGGCCCACGCATGAACGGGCGCAGGCGGTCATGGGGCGTGCGTGCCGCGGTGGCGTCGGCGACCGCACTGGTGCTGGTGGCGCTCGCCGCGTGCGCGAGCATCCCGGATTCAGGCCCGGTGCGTCAGGGAGCGCCGGTGGCGCAGGTCAACGACCCGCTCGACCTGGACTTCAACCCGTCGCCGCCCGAGAAGGGCGCGACCCAGCAGCGCATCGTGCAGGGCTTCATCGATGCCGCCTCGAGCCCGAAGAACAACTTCGCCATCGCCCGCGAGTACCTGACCCGGTCCATGGCGGCCAACTGGAACCCGGACGAGTCGGTCACCGTCGACGACGGGCGCAACCGCAGCTACGACGATCAGGGCACATTGTGGCGCGTGGATGTGACCCCCGTCGCGAACATCGACGCCGTCGGTGCGTTCCACCCCGTGGGGAGCACGGCCCCGGTCGGCCTGAACTACCAACTGGTCAGGGAGAACGGGGAGTGGCGCATCTCCGTCGCCCCGAACGGCGTGGTGATCGACGATCCCACGTTCCGGGCCGTCTACACGCAGCAGACCCTGTACTTCTTCAGTCCCGGCTACGCCTACCTCGTCCCGGACGCGCGCTGGTTCCCGGCGCGGGTGGCATCGGCCGCGACACGCGTCGCGAGCTCCTTGCTCGCCGGCCCTGCGCCGTGGCTGACGGGGGCGGTGACGACCGCGTTCCCGAAGGGGACCGAACTCGCCGTGCCCTCGGTGACGACCGCGGGCGGAGTGGCGAGGATCGACCTCAGCTCGGAGGCGGCCCAGGCCGATCCCACCCAGCTGCAGCGGATGCAGTTCCAGCTCGAGCAGTCCCTCGGCAGCCTGGCTCAGAGCGTCCAGCTGTCGATCGAGGGCAATGTCCAGCAGGTCCCGTCGCTCAGTGCCGCCGCTCTGCCCATCCGGAATCCGTCCGTCGACTCGCATCCGTTCGTGGACCGCGGAGACGTGTTCGGCCCGCTCAACGGCGACACCGTGAGCGCGTTGAGCGGCCTCAGCGACAAGGTCGCGTCGCTGCACCCCTCGGCGATCACCCTCAGCGCCTCGCACGATCAGGCTGCTGTGCTGTCGCAGGCCGGTGTGTACTCGGTGCGCAAGAACGGCGATCCAGTGCGGGTGGATGCGCGGCCCGGCCTCATCGGACCGTCGCTCGACGCCGACGGCTGGGTCTGGTCGGTGCCCGCCGCGACGCCGAACGCCATCCAGGTCGCCACGGCGACCGGCGCAGAGCCGCATGCCGTGACGGCCGTCTGGCCGAACGCGACCGCCATCCTCTCGCTCGCGGTCTCCCGGGACGGCACGCGGATCGCAGCGCTCCTCAGGACCCAGACCGGCTATTCGCTCATGGCCGCGGGGATCGTGCGAGGGGGCAACATGTCGCCCACTTCTCTCACCGAACCGGTCGAGCTCGCGGTGCCGACGTCGGAGCCGCGATCAGCTGCCTGGACCTCCGATCTCACCATCGCGGTGCTCAGCTCGACGAACGGCGAAGCGACCAGCATCGCGCAGCAGACGGTCGGCGGCGAGCAGACGACGACCTCGGGCCCGGCCGGCGGTCGGACGATCGTCGGAGCGTCGGGCCTGGCTCCCTACGTCGTCCTCAGCGCGGACGGCACGCTTCTGGCGCCGACCGGCACGGGCTGGCAGGCGCAGACCGACAAGGTGGGTGCCGTGGCGGTGCAGCTCGGTCAGCCGTAGGCCGACCATCACGTGCTCACAGCCTCGGCGACGCGGGGGTTCTCCACAGATCGGGTGGTCGGAAGCCGGCCGACACGGCCTCACCGGGATGCTCGAACCATGACAGCTCACACCCTGGTCCGTGAATCCCTGCTCGACGCCGCCGCGATCGTCCTCCCCGTACGATGCGCCGGTTGCCGCCGCCCCGATCGCTCGCTCTGCGACGAGTGCGAAGCGGAGTTGAGTCCGGTCACTCGGCTCGACGCCGTCGGCGACATCCCGGTCTGGTCGGCGCTCAGCTACGAGGGCGTCGCCCGACGCGTGCTCCTCGCCTACAAAGACGGAGGGCGAGTGGATGTGGTGCGAGCGCTGGCGCGCGCCCTGCGGTCCGCGGTGGAGGAGGCGCAACGGCAGGCCGCCCGTGGAGCCGGTGATGCAGCAGGCGCTGCCGCCGCCGATGCGGCGCTGCTGCCGGTGCTCATTCCCTCCACCCGGTCCGCGTGGCGCCGGAGGGGCTACCACCCGAGCCGTTCGGTGCTCGCCCGTGCGCACATCCTGGTCCCGCCGCTCTGGCGAGCGCTCCGGCTGTCGCGTCAGACGGCCGACCAGGCAGGGCTGAATGCAGCGCAGCGATCCGGCAACCGGCGGGGCAGTTTCGTGGCTTCGAAGAGGTTGGCGGGCCGCACGTGCTTGATCGTGGACGACATCGTCACCTCCGGGGCGACCATCACCGAGGCGGCCAGAGCCATCCATGCGGCTGGTGGCCGCGTAGCGGGTGCGGCAGCGATCGCGCGGACGCCGCTCCGAGCCGGAGGACGTCTTCAGGGAGCACCCAGAAGACCCAGGGGGGATGCCGTATGTTTTCCGGTTTCTTAATGAGGTCGGCGGCACTACGGTAGTCGAAAAGGTGTGGTCGATCCGCCCTTCGTGATCCGGGCGGTCGTCACGCCGGAACAGGGAGGTCTCCATGGACATCAACATCATCGGACGCAACCTGGGTATCACTGATCGCTTCCGGGAGTACGCCACCGAGAAGTCTGAGAAAGTGGCGCACCTGGCCGAAAGGGCGATCTCGTTCGAGATCAAGGTCAGCAGGCACAACGAGAAGCTGGGCAGCCAGAACGGCGACGACCGGGTCGAGCTGACCCTCGTCGGCCCGAAGGCGGTCGTGCGGTCGGAGGCGACCGGACAGGACAAGTACGCGGCCTTCGACATCGCGCTCGGCAAGCTCCTCGAACGGGTGCGCAGGGCGAAGGACCGACGGAAGGTCCATCGCGGTCAGCACAGACCGACCTCGTTGCGTGAGGCGAGCACCGACGGCTTCAGCGCGGTCGGCCTCGCGGCGGCTCCCGTCGCGGTGCTGGACCAGGTGAGAACCGGCGCACTGCCCGCCGTGTCCGATGAGACGGAGGAGAAATCGGAGGCCGAGGAGGAGTACTCCCCTGTCGTCATCCGTAAGAAGGTCTTCGCCTCCGTACCGATGACCGTGGACGACGCTCTGTATTACATGGAGCTCGTCGGTCACGACTTCTACCTGTTCGTCGAGCAAGAGACCATGCGCCCGAGCGTCGTCTACCGACGCAAGGGCTGGGACTACGGCGTGATCTCTCTCGACGAGGCGGCCGAAGAGCTGCAGGAGGTCGCGACCGCGGCACGCAAGCTCGGCTGACCGCGGCGAATCCGCGGGAGCGTCGATGGCGGCCGCCCGGGCGGCGGCCGCCATCGACTCCGTCACGGCTGCGGCGTCACAGCCCCAGCGCCGTCGACAGGACCTTCGCGGTGTCCGCGACCAGCGCGTTGTCGTAGGCGGCGTCCTTGTCCGCTTTGCGGGAGAGTACGACCATCACGACCGGCGCATGGCCCGGTGCCGTCAACACGGCGATGTCGTTTCGCGTTCCGTAGGACGCGGCGCCCGACTTGTCGGACACGGTCCATCCGGTCGGCGCCCCTGCCCGGATGAGCGGGTCGCCCGTGGCGTTCCCGGTCATGTCGTCCACGAGGAGCTTCCGCCTGTTTGCGGGGAGCTCCTCGCCGAGGGCGTACGCGCGCAGATCGGCGGCGAGGGCGCGGGGAGTGCTCGTGTCGCGCGGGTCGCCCGGAGCGGCCTCGTTGAGGTCGGGCTCCGTGCGCTCGACCTCCGTCGTCTCGTCGCCCAGCGCGCGGAGTGACTTCTCGAGTTCGGCCGGCCCGCCCAGTTGACGGAAGAGCAGGTTCGCCGCGGTGTTGTCGCTCTTCTGCAGCGCCGCCGCGATGACGTCGCGCAGCGGCATCCCGGCGCCCGCCATGGTCTCGGTGATAGGAGAGTAGGAGACCAGATCGTCGCTGGTGTACGGCACCACGGCATCCAGCTGCTCGTCCGACGACCGCGCGAGCACTGCGCCGGCGAGCAGTACCTTCGAGGTCGACGCGTACGCGAAGCGGTCGTCCTGGCGGTAGCCCACAGACCGGCCTGTGCCGGTGTCCACCGCATACACGCCGACGGTCGCCCCGTACTGCGACTCCAGCTCGGCCAGCGCGCGCGCCGCCGCCTCGGAGCGTGGATCGGCGGCGCGCGTCGGCGTCGAGTGAGGCGACGCCGAGTGAGGCGACGTCGACGGCGACGCGACACCGGTGGTGGAACAACCGGTGAGCGCGACGACGGCGATGACGAGCGCGGTGAGTGAGCGGATCGGGCGATGGATCATGACAAAGAGTCCTTTCACGGGAGGTGCTGCTCCCAGGCAACCGCAGCCCGGCCGACGACGCTCAGACGCCCGCGCGCAGTTCGATGACGATCTGGCATGAGTCGCCGCCGACCTCTGTCTGCTCCCACGAAGCCCCGCTCGCTAGTATCCGGCCCCATGGATATCGTCGCCGCCTGCCGCGCGTTCGTGAGCGTCAGCGACCGCGGCAGCTTCACGGTCGGAGCCGCCGCCGCGGGGATGCAGCAGTCGGTCGCGAGCAGACGCATCGCCGCGCTCGAGGCACACCTCGGTGAGGCGCTCTTCGACCGCTCGACCCGCCGTCCGCAGCTGACCCCGTTCGGACGCGGTGTGCTGGGCGCCGCACGGCAGGTCACCGCGGCGGCCGGCGAACTCGAGGCTCAGGCGCGCCGCTCGCGCGCATCCGTTCTCCGGATCGCAGTCCCCGAGGGCTGCGCGCCCACCGCGGTCGGCGCCTTCATCGCGGCGAGCCGGGGGAGCGGCGTTGCGGTGGAGACGATGTCCGGAGATCCCGAGGCGCGAGCCGACGCCTTCGGATCGGGGGCCGTCCAGGCGGCCGTCCTGTCCGTGCCCCGGGAGGAGGCGCGGTGGCGCGTCCGACTCGGGGTCGCCTCAGCACACGCGGATCCCGGCCCCTTCTTCTTCGGCTCGATCCGACCCCGGCGGTCGGACGCCGACGCCCCGACGCGCCTGCTCTACGAGGCCGAGGACGACATCCCGGCCATCCGGGACCCCCTCACCGCGCTCCGGGACGCTCACGCGCTCCTGCCGCACCAGCTCGGGAAGGCCGGGTCGCTCTCCAGCACGATCGCCGATGTCCTCGCCGGCGACCTGCTGCTGAGCACCGAGGCCCGCGCGGCGGAACTCGGGCTGTCCTGGAGCCTGCTCGCCGAGCTCGACCTGGAACGCGGCTACGGCTTGGCCTCGGACGAGCCAGACCTCATCGGCCGCCTCGGTTCGCGTGCCGAGCGTGCGCTGGCACGCGCCCTCGGGCAGGGCCGCCCGTGATCGACGAGCAGCAGCTCATCGATCGGCTGGTCTCGCAGCTGCAGGCGGGCGGGTTGAGCGGCGCGTTCCTGGTGCGCGACCTGGCCACCGGAGACGAACTCGCGATCGACGCCGATACACCGCGTCCGATCGCGTCGCTGGTCAAGATCCCACTCGGCATCGCGACCCTGGAGCGTATGCGACGTGGGGAGCTCGCGCCCGACCAGCCGGTCACCGTGCCGCCCGGCCGCGTTTCCACACCGGGTCCGACCGGGATCTCCCGGTTCCGGCATCCCGCGACCGTCGCCCTCGAAGACCTCGTCTACCTCAGCGTCGCCCTGAGCGACGGGTCCGCCTCCGACGCGCTCTTCGCCCTCACCCCGCCGGAACGCGTCGCGGAACTCCTCGCCGAGCTCGGCCGTCCCGGGCTGATCATCCGGCACGATGCGGGGGAGCTCTCGCGGACGCTGGCGGAGCAGCTCCCGCCGACGGATGCGCACCTCGCGCACCGGCTCGCCATCGCTGGCCGCACGCCGGGCGGGGGGAACACCGTCGCCCGTCTCGGTGCCGCCGACGCCACGCGTGCGACCGCACGCGATCTGGCCGACTGGCTGGAGGACCTCTGGCGTCCCCGCGTGCCGGAGGCCGTCGCGTCGCGGATGCGCGAGCTCATGGCCGCGAACGTCCACCGCGCGCGCCTCGCACCCGAGTTCGTGTCGGACGCGTCGACCTGGTGGTCCAAGACGGGCACGCTGCTCACCCTGCGCCACGAAGCGGGCGTCGTGGAGCACGCGGACGGCTCGGCGTTCGCCGTCGTGGCGCTGACCGAGTCGAGCGTCGCCGCCGTGCAGCAGCCCGCCGCCGAAGCGCTCCTGGGGCGCGTCGCCCGCGAGCTGCATGACGAGCTCCGTCGACGCGCCTGGAGCTGACTCATCCCTCCGGCATAGACGACGTCGAGATTGCAGCCGACGCGCACGGTTTCCTACGATCGTGGTCAGCGACCGGTCGAACGGCACTCTCCACCATCCACAACAACCGGAAGGGCGTGCATGCGAACAGTCATCGTGCCGGGCATCGGAGGCTCGGATCGCGAGCATTGGCAATCGATCTGGGAGTCCCGTCATCCCGGGATGCGCCGCATCGAGCCGTCCTCCTGGGACGAACCGGATGCGGATGACTGGTCCCGTGCTCTCGATCGGGCGGTCGGCGGGGCCAGGGCGGTCCTGGTCGCCCACAGCCTCGGCTGCCTGCTCGCAGTCCGCTGGGCGCATCTCCATCCGGAGAACGTCGCCGGCCTGTTCCTGGTGGCAGCCCCAGATCCGGCAGGTCCCCGCTTCCCCCGGGAAGCCGAGTCGTTCTCGGCAGGGCTCGATGTCACGCCCGCCGCCCCTGTCCTCATGATCAACAGCAGCGACGACCCGTACTGCTCGCCGGAGCGCGCGGAGCGGTTCGCGGCTCAGTGGGGTGCCGCCAGCGTCTCGCTCGGCCCACGCGGTCACCTCAACTCGGCGAGCAACCTCGGCGACTGGGAGGAAGGAGCGCACCTCCTCACCGCGTTCGCCGCCGGCATCCAGAGTCCTCCCAGGCCGGGCAGGTCGAACGTCAGGGCGGAACAAGTAGCATGTCTCTAGCGTCGGCGGAGTATGCCGTCCGGCGTGCGTCCGCCGGGGCGCCGGGCTGTCAGCCCGACCGAGCGTAAGTGGAGTGCATCAGTGGCCTCAGTTCTGGAAAAGGTCCTCCGTGTTGGCGAGGGCCGTACCCTCCGTCGGCTGGAGGCGTACGCGAAGGCGGTCAACGCCCTCGAAGACGACTTCAGCGAACTCACCGATGAGGAACTCGCGCACGAGACCGTCGAGCTGCGCGAGCGCTACGGCAACGGCGAATCCCTCGACGACCTGCTCCCCGAAGCTTTTGCGGCCGTCCGCGAGGCGGCCAAGCGCACCCTCGGGATGCGTCACTTCGACGTGCAGATCATGGGCGGCGCGGCCCTTCACCTGGGCAACATCGCGGAGATGAAGACCGGTGAGGGCAAGACCCTCGTCGCGACCACCGCGGCCTACCTCAACGCGATCGCCAGCCGCGGCGTCCACATCGTCACCGTCAACGACTACCTGGCGAGCTATCAGTCCGAGCTGATGGGTCGCGTGTTCCGCGCCCTCGGAATGACGACCGGCGTGATCCTCGCCGGCCAGACCCCGGAGGAGCGCCGCGAGCAGTACGCGGCCGACATCACCTACGGCACCAACAACGAGTTCGGGTTCGACTACCTGCGCGACAACATGGCCTGGCAGGCGAGCGACATGGTGCAGCGCGGCCACTTCTTCGCGATCGTGGACGAGGTCGACTCGATCCTCATCGACGAGGCGCGCACGCCGCTCATCATCTCCGGTCCGTCCTCCGGCGAGGCGAACCGCTGGTTCAACGAGTTCGCCAACCTGGCGAAGCGCCTCACGCCGGACGTGGACTACGAGGTGGATGAGAAGAAGCGCACCGTCGGTGTGCTCGAGCCGGGCATTGAGAAGGTCGAGGACTACCTCGGCATCGACAACCTCTACGAGTCGGCCAACACCCCTCTCATCTCGTTCCTCAACAACGCCATCAAGGCGAACGCGCTGTTCAAGCGCGACAAGGACTACGTGGTGATGAACGGCGAGGTGCTCATCGTCGACGAGCACACCGGCCGCATCCTGGTGGGCCGCCGCTACAACGAGGGCATCCACCAGGCGATCGAGGCGAAGGAGGGCGTGGAGGTCAAGGCCGAGAACCAGACCCTCGCGACCGTCACGCTGCAGAACTACTTCCGTCTCTACAAGAAGCTCTCCGGCATGACCGGTACGGCCGAGACCGAGGCCGCCGAGTTCATGAGCACCTACAAGCTCGGCGTCGTGCCCATCCCGACCAACAAGCCGATGCAGCGCATCGACCAGTCCGACCTCGTCTACAAGAACGAGAAGGCGAAGTTCGACCAGGTGGTCGAGGACATCGTGAAGCGTCACGAGAAGGGCCAGCCGGTGCTGGTCGGCACCACCTCGGTCGAGAAGAGCGAGTACCTCTCGCGTCTGCTTGCCAAGCGGGGCGTCCGACACGAGGTCCTCAACGCGAAGAACCACGCGCGCGAGGCCGCGATCGTCGCCCAGGCCGGGCGTCTCGGCGCCGTGACCGTGGCCACCAACATGGCCGGCCGCGGTACCGACATCATGCTCGGCGGCAACTCCGAGTTCCTCGCCGTCGCCGAGATGAACGCCCGCGGTCTGTCGCCGGTCGAGACACCGGACGAGTACGAGGCCGCCTGGGAGGGCGTCTTCGAGAACGTCAAGGCGCAGGTCGCCGAGGAGGCCGAGAAGGTCATCGAGGCCGGCGGTCTCTATGTGCTCGGCACCGAGCGCCACGAATCCCGGCGCATCGACAATCAGCTCCGCGGTCGTTCCGGCCGTCAGGGCGACCCGGGCGAGAGCCGGTTCTACCTGTCGCTCACCGACGATCTGATGCGCCTCTTCAACGCGGGCGCGGCGGAGAGCCTCATGGGCCGCAGCAGCGTCCCGGACGACATGGCCATCGAGTCGAAGGTCGTCAGCCGCGCCATCCGCAGCGCGCAGTCGCAGGTCGAGGCCCGCAACGCCGAGATCCGCAAGAACGTGCTCAAGTACGACGACGTCCTGAACCGCCAGCGCGAGGCGATCTACAGCGACCGCCGTCATGTGCTCGAGGGCGACGACCTGCACGAGCGCGTGCAGCAGTTCCTCACCGACGTGATCGACGACATCCTCGACCAGCACACCGGCGAGGGCAGCGGCGACGACTGGGACTTCGACGCCCTGTGGGCCGAGCTCAAGACCCTCTACCCGGTCGGTGTCAGCATCGACGAGGTGATCTCGGAGGCCGGCAACAAGGGCAAGATCAACCGCGAGTTCATGCGCCGCGAGATCCTCTCGGACGCCCGGATCGCCTACCAGCGTCGCGAGGAGTCGCTGGGCGCCCCGGCGATGCGCGAGCTGGAGCGCCGCGTCGTACTCTCGGTCATCGACCGCCGCTGGCGCGACCACCTCTACGAGATGGACTACCTGAAGGACGGCATCGGCCTCCGTGCGATGGCTCAGCGCGACCCGCTGGTCGAGTACCAGCGCGAGGGCTACGCCATGTTCCAGCAGATGATGGGCGCCATCCGCGAGGAGACCATCGGCTTCCTGTTCAACCTGGAGGTCGAAGTCAACCAGGCCCCCGGAGAGGTCGAGGCTCCTGCCGTCGCCGCGAAGGGCCTCGCGCGGGGCGAGAGCGACACGAAGCTCAGCTACTCGGCTCCCGCCGAGCAGGGCGGCGTCGAGGTGCGCAACCAGCGCGGTCAGCTCGAGCAGGCAGCGACCGCCCGTGCGCAGCGCGCTCAGCAGCAGGCCGCCCCGGCCGCTCCGCCCGCGCAGGCGTCCAACCAGCGCGGTGCCTTCGGCCAGCGCGTCGAGTCCTCGGACGAGGCCCCCGCGAACCGCGCAGAGCGTCGCGCGCAGGCGAAGAAGCGCTGATCGCGCAACCGATCACCACGACGATGGCGGCCCTGCGGGGCCGCCATCGTCGTCTTCCTGGCTAGAGGACGTTGATGGCCGTGGCGCGCCAGCGGGCGCGGTGTCGCTCCAGGCGGATCGCCACGGCGCGGGAACGAGCGGGCTGGTGGACCATGACGACCGCTTCGACGACGCCATCGACCGGGAACGCCAGGACAGGATCGCCGATGGTCATGCGCGGTCGCAACGGATTCTCGGCCGCCGTGGTCCGCGCCTGGACGGTGAGCATGGTGCGTCGCAGCAGATGGACGTAGACGGAGTCGCTCACCCAGCGGCCGATCTGATCGAGCGGACGCGCGCCCGCGAGGATCTCCACGACCGATCTCGCGAGGTTGGAGCACAGCGTCGCCGGACTCGGCTCGTCGCCCGTGGGGAACTCGACGATGGTCCCTTCGCCCGTGCGCGTCTGCCCGAATCCGGTGACCGCAATTGGCGTGCGGCGGTCAGAGCGGCCCGGCGTCAGCCACCCGGCAGGATGTTCGTGCGGCAACGCGACAGCGGCCTCGGGCATCCCCGGATGGGGAGCCGGATAGGCGACGGAGCGGTCTCCGGGTCGGATGCCGGAACGGCCGGGATCCGCGGCCCGCTCACCGGGAATTCCGGCGGTGGACGGGGTCGCGGGTGCGAGGGCGAGGTGGTGCATTTTTTCTCCCGAGGGGGTGTGTCGGTGGTCGGTGCTGAAATAGACCCGTGATATGTACGATGCCTCACTCAAACAGGTCGGCGCGCGGCGGACCAGGGCATAAACGCGTTGTGGATAACTCTCGTCATGTCTGTCGGAGCGCCGTTTAGGATGGGGTGATGTCCACCCTCAGCGATCTCGTCCACGCTCACGGCCGCTCCTCGGAAGAGGACGTCGAGTGGCTGCACGGCCTCGTCGGCGACTGGCAGCTGCTCGCCGACCTCGCCTTCGCGGACATCGTGCTGTGGGTGCCGACCGCCGATGACGACTTCGTCGCGGTGGCGCACGCCCGTCCGTCCTCGGCGGCCACGCTCTTCTACCGCGACTTCGTTGGTCAGCGCATCAAGCCGGAGTGGCGCCAGCAGGTGACCGACGCCTATCGGTCGAAGCAGATCATCGACACGTCAGCGCCGGATTGGTACGAGGAGACCCCGACCCGGGTGCGCGCGGTTCCCGTGATCCGTCGCCTGACCGTCCACTCCCCGGACACCGCGCCGGAACCCGTGGCGGTGATCACGCGCCACACCAACCTGAGCGAGGCGCGTACGCCGAGCCGGCAGGAGCTGACGTTCAACGAGTGCGCCAACGATCTCTTCAACATGATCGCGACCGGAGACTTCCCGGACCTCGGCGCCCCGGCCGCGCCTCGCCGAGGGGCGCCTCGCGCGGCTGACGGTCTCATCCGGCTCGACGTCGACGGGGTCACCACATTCGCCAGCCCCAACGCGCTGAGCGCCTTCAACCGGATGGGCTTCACCGGCGAGCTCGAGGGGGAGTCCCTCGCCACGGTGACGACCGGTCTGCTCGCCGGCACGATCACCGTCGACGAGTCGCTGCCGCTGGTGGTGACCGGCCGCGCCCCCTGGCGCACCGACATCGAGGCCCGCGGCGTCACGGTGTCGCTCCGCGCCATCCCCATCCGGAACCGCGGTGAGCGCGTCGGGGCCATCGTGCTCTGCCGCGACGTCTCGGAGCAGCGCCACCAGGAGCGCGAGCTGATCACGAAGGATGCGACCATCCGCGAGATCCATCACCGGGTGAAGAACAACCTCCAGACCGTGGCATCCCTCCTGCGCATCCAGGCGCGCCGCACCCACTCGGAGGAGGCGCGCGAGGCTCTCAGCCAGGCCATGCGCCGCGTCGCGGCCATCGCCGTCGTCCACGACACCCTGTCGACCGGGCTCGCGCAGATCGTCGACTTCGACGACGTCTTCGATCGCGTGCTGCTGCTGGTGGCCGAGGTCGCGGCGAGCCACACCACGACCGTGCACCCGAAGAAGTCGGGCACCTTCGGCCAGCTGCCGTCGGAGTACGCGACGCCGCTCGCACTGGCGCTCACGGAGCTCGTGACCAACGCGGTCGAGCACGGGCTGGCCGGGCGCGAAGGGGAGGTCGAGATCGTCGCCCACCGGTCCGAGGAGTCGCTGACCGTCAAGGTCGTCGACAACGGCTCGGGCCTCCCGGAGGGCAAGGTCGGGACCGGCCTGGGGACGCAGATCGTCCGCACGCTCATCCAGGGCGAGCTCGGCGGTGCGATCGACTGGCACACGATGATGGGGCAGGGCACCGAGGTGACCATCGAGGTCCCGTTGCGCTACCTCACCAAGATCTGACCGGCGACCAAGCCGCGTAGGAATCCGGGCATGAAAAATGCCGAGGGGCGCTCGATGCTAGGTGTGTGAGCGCCGCCTCGGCTGTGTCGGACGCGCGGGAGGGTATGGCCCGCGCCGACGAGTGGAAAGCGGGTGGAGCGTCAGGACGCGCGGCGTGCGCGCGCAGCGCGGCGCTTGAGGGCGCGGCGCTCGTCCTCGGAGAGCCCGCCCCAGACACCCGAGTCCTGACCGGTCTCGAGGGCGTACTGCAGGCAGATCTCGGTCACGGTGCAGCGTGCGCAGACCGCCTTGGCCTTGTCGATCTGGTCGACCGCAGGGCCGGTGTTGCCAACCGGGAAGAAAAGCTCGGGGTCCGCGGTGAGGCAGGCGGCTTTGTCGCGCCAATCCATGAAGATGTGCTCCTTGTTTACTGGGGTTCCTGACCTGAGAGGGCCATAGAATGCAGATAAGCAGTCGGGTTGCAGGGTGCTTAGATCCGTGGGGAATCAGACCTGCCCACGACCCTGTGAGCGTTAACTCGACCGTTGAATATGCTCCCATAGCGGTTATTGCGAATCAATAGTTTTGTATGGGATAACGCTGAGAACACGAGCCGGAAACGTCAGGATGCTATAGTGCCCGACCCCCAGAACGCCCCGGAGGCGGCCACGGAGCGCCGCCCGTCGCGTCCACCCCTCCTCACGGTGCTGACGGTCATCCTCGCCCTGGAGACGGTCCTCGTGGTCGGTGTCGCCTGCTGGCTGGTGTACGAGCTGCTCACGCAGAAGCCCGAGTCGTACCCGTCCGCGGTCGCGATCGCGGTCCTCGTCCTGCTCGCGGCGGCCTGGCTGATCGCGACGCTCGTCGGCATCCTGCGGCTGCGGAGCTGGGCACGCGCGTCCGCGCTGACCATCCAGATCCTCCAGCTCGCCGTCGCCATCGGATGCTTCCAGGGGTTCTATGCGCGGCCGGACGTCGGCTGGGCGCTCCTGGTGCCGGCGGTCGTCGCGGGCGTCCTCGCTGTCTCCCCGGCGGTGGTCCGGGCCACGGCCCGCAACATGGAGCAACACGAATAGCGTCCACCGGGAACAAGGCGGAGACTCGGATGGTTATGTCCGGCATCGTGACTGATATCTCCACACAGACCTCCGCTTCCTCCGCGACCATCGAGCGCGCCCGCGCAGGCTGGGACGCCTGGCGTGCGAACCGCCTGAGCAGCGTGACGGCGCCCACCGGCAACCTCGCTCTGATCGAGACGCGGTGGCTGCAGGAGGGCGACACCACGACTCCGGGGGAGGCCCTGGCCGGCCACCCGGCGACGGTCACCGCTACAGAGCTCACGCGCCGCAGCCTGGAGACCGGAGAGGTCGAGCGCGGCATCCGGCTCTGGGATGCGGCATCCCCAGCCATCCAAGACTTCGAGACCATCGAGGTCTTCCCCTTCGACCCCAGCTGGGTCATCGAGGCGACGTTCACGCCCGTCAGCGACGACCGCACCATTCCGTTCGAGCACATCCGTGACAACGGGCTGACCCGCGAGCTGGTGGTGCCTGGCGACATCACGTTCGAACGGGACGGCGTCGCGTACACGTTGAGCGCCTTCGACGACGACGGGACGCTGCTCCTGGTGTTCGGCGACCCGACCAACGGCGCCGAGGGGGAGGACGGGACCTACGCGTCCGGCCGCTTCCTCTTCGTCGAGCACGTCGATGACCACGTCGTCCTCGACTTCAACCGCGCCTTCGTGCCGCCGTGCGGGTTCTCGGACCAGTACAACTGTCCGCTGCCGCCGCGCAACAACCGCTTCCCCGTCGCGGTCACCGCGGGGGAGAAGCGCGTGGCCTTCCGCGGCGGCGCGCACCACTGAGCGGGCCGCGCGCCCGAAGCACCGAAGCACCGAAGCACCGAAGCATCCACCCCCCCACACACTGGAGAACCACCGTGAGAAAGACCCCCTTGTTCGCTGCGCTCGCGATCGGCCTGGCGTCGGCCTTGACGCTCGCGGGCTGCGCGGGCGGCTCGTCGTCCGCCGGCGGTGACGGCGCGACCATCGCGATCGGCTCGCTCTACGAGCCGGTCAACCTCGACAACACCGCCGGAGGCGGCCAGGGCGTCACCGAGGCGCTCAACGGCAACGTCTACGAGGGGCTGTTCAAGCTCACCGACGAGGGCAAGGTGGAGCCGCTGCTCGCGACGAAGTACACCACGAGCGCCGACGGCCTCACGTACACGTTCACCCTGCGTGACGGGGTGAAGTTCCACTCCGGCAAGCCGCTCACCAGCGCCGACGTGAAGCGCAGCATCGAGCGCGTCACGTCCGACGACTCGCAGTCGGCGCGCAAGTCGCAGCTCGAGGTCATCAAGAGCATCGACACCCCGGACGACAAGACGGTGACCATCACCCTGTCCTCGCGGTCCATCTCGCTGCCCTACAACCTCAGCTACGTGTGGATCTACGGCCCGGGCACCTCGAATTACAAGACCGCGGAGGACGGCACCGGCCCGTACACGCTGGGCACCTGGAAGCGCGGCAGCTCGCTCAGCCTCGAGCGCTGGAGCGGCTACTGGGGCGACAAGGCGAAGAACAAGGAGGTGGAGTTCGACTACTTCACCGACGCCTCGGCCCTGTCGAACGCGCTCCAGACCAAGCAGGTCGACATCGTGACGAGCATCCAGAGCCCCGACGCCCTCAGCACCTTCAAGGGAAACAAGGACTACACGATCTCCGACGGCAAGTCGACGACCAAGGAGCTCCTGGCGTTCAACGACAAGGTGGCCCCCTTCAACAACGTCGAGGTCCGGAAGGCGGTCTACTCGGCGATCGACACCAAGAAGCTGCTCAACTCGATCTGGGGCGACTACGGGACGTTGATCGGCTCGATGGTGCCGCCGAGCGACCCCTGGTACGAGGACCTCACGAAGGTCAACCCGTACGACGTGAACCTCGCCAAGAAGGAGCTGGCCGAGGCCGGTCTCGCGAACGGGTTCACCTTCACGCTCGACACGCCCACGTACGACCCGCACCCCGCGGTCGCCGAGTTCCTGAAGAGCGAGCTGGCGAAGGTCGGCATCACTGTGAACATCAACTCCATCTCGGCGGACGAGTGGTACACGAAGGTGTTCAAGAACCACGACTTCACCGCGACGCTGCAGGAGCACGTCAACGACCGCGATGTGGTCTGGTACGGAAACCCGGACTTCTACTGGGGCTACGACAACCCGCAGGTGACCGCCTGGGTGAACGAGGCCGAGCAGGCGAGCACGACGGCAGATCAGACCGCCAAGCTGAAGCTGGTCAACGAGCAGATCGCGAAGGATGCGGCCAGCGCCTGGCTGTACCTGTACCCGCAGATCGTCGTCGCTGACAGCGACGTGAGCGGCTACCCGGTCAACGGACTGAACTCGCAGTTCTTCGCGTACGACATCGTCAAGAAGTAGGCCGGTTCTCCACAAGGACCGCTCTTCCACAACCCTGATGCTCGGGGAGCCGACCGGCTCCCCGAGCATCTACGCTGAAAACCACCATGGCTCTCTACCTCCTGCGTCGCACCGCGTTCCTCGTGGTGTCGCTGCTGCTGGCCATGGTCGTGCTGTTCTTCCTGCTCCGTGTGCTGCCGGGCGACCCGTCGAACGCGCTGCTCTCCGTCGGAGCGACGAAGGAGCAGATCGCAGCCGCGCAGCACCAGGTCGGCAGCGATCAGCCGTTGCTGCAGCAGTTCTTCTCGTGGTTCGGCAGCCTGGTGTCGCTCGATCTCGGCGAGTCGTTCATCAGCTCGCTGCCCGTCGGCCCCGAGATCGCCGCGCGGCTGTCCGTGACCATCCCGCTGACGCTCCTCTCGTTCGTCCTGGCGCTCGTGCTCGCGCTGCCGATCGGCTTCGTCGCGGCGTGGAAGGCCGACCGCTGGTACGGCGTCCTGCTGTCCGCGTTCTCTCAGCTGGGCATCGCCGTGCCCGTGTTCTGGGTGGGCATCCTGCTGGTCGATGTCTTCGCGATCACCCTCGGGTGGTTCCCGTCCGGCGGATTCCCGCGTGACGACTGGTCCGATCCGGCCGAGGCCCTGACCTCTCTCGCCCTGCCGGTCGTGACGATCGCGATCGTGATGAGCGCCTCCATCTCCCGTTATGTTCGGAGCGCGACGCTGGATGTGATCGGCAGCGACTATCTGCGCAACGCCCGCGCACTGGGGTCGGGTTTCGCGGGAGCGATGTGGCGCCACGGTCTGCGCAATGGCGCTGTGCCCGTGATCTCCGTGCTGGGGATCGAGCTCGCCACGACGTTCCTCGGAGCGGTCGTCGTCGAGAGCGTCTTCACCCTGCCCGGGCTCGGCAGCATGCTGCTGAAGGCCATCGAGCAGCACGACTACCCGAACATCCAGGGCATCCTGTTCGTCTCGACGCTGCTCGTGCTGATCGTCGGCTTCCTCGCCGACATCGCACAGCGGCTCGTCGACCCGCGCCTCCGTCGCAGCATCTCGGGGAACACATGAGCGCGATCGTCGAGCAGGCGGCCGAGGCGGCCGCACCAGAAGCGCGGGGGCGGCGCCGCGCCCGCCGTTCGCTGACGCTCGGCATCGGGCTCGTCCTGGTCGGCCTGGTGGTGATCGTCGCCGTCGTGTCGTTCTTCTGGCTGCCGTACGCACAGTCCGACACCTCCGGCACGCGGCTCGAGCAGCCGAGCGCGGCGCACTGGCTGGGAACGGACCGGTTCGGGCGCGACCTGGTGACCCAGCTGATGATCGGGGCGCGCATCGCCTTGGCCGTCGGCCTCGGTTCCGTCGCGATCGGTGCGGTGGTGGGCGGAACCCTCGGCCTGCTCGCCGCGTTCGCGACCAAATGGCTGGACGACACGCTGTCGGCCGTGCTCGACATCCTGATCGCCTTCCCCACATTGCTCCTGGCGATGCTGATCGTGGCCGCCCAGGGGGCGTCGCTCGGCACGGCCATCGTCGCGATCGGGCTCGCCATGTCGGCGGTCGTCGCCCGGCTGACGCGTGTACTCGCCAAGCGGGTGCTGTCGCAGCAGTACGTCACGGCCGCGCGCACCTCCGGCACCTCGTGGCCGGGGATCATCGCACGGCACATCCTGCCGAACATCTGGCCGACGCTCAGCGTGAACCTCGCGCTGCAGTTCGGAGTGGCCGTGCTCGCCGAGGCGAGCCTCTCGTACTTGGGGCTCGGGGCGCCGCCTCCCAACGCCTCCTGGGGGCGCCTGCTGCAGGAGGCTCAGGGGACGGTGTCCACGGCTCCTGCCGGTGCGATCGCCCCTGGCGTTGCCCTGGTCGTGCTCGTGATCGGCGTCAACCTGGTGGCTGACGGTCTTCGGGATGTGGCCGACCCGACCCGCAGGAGGTCGCGATGACCACCCACAACAGTGCGGCGCGCGGCCTCCTCGAGGTCGACGGCCTGAGCATCGCGACACGGGACGGCGACGTGCTCGTACGCGACGTGTCGTTCCGTCTCGACGCGGGGGAGCGGCTCAGCCTGATCGGCGAGTCCGGCTCGGGCAAGTCGCTGACATCGTTCGCCCTCACCGGTCTACTGCCCGAAGGACTGCACGCGACCGGCAGCGTCCTGCTCGACGGCGTGCCGGTCATCGGCGCGCGGGAGCGCGAGCTCGTCGCGCTGCGCGGCCGGGCGGCGTCGACCGTCTTCCAGGAGCCGATGACCGCCCTCGACCCGCTGATGCGTCTCGGGCGCCAGGTGGCCGAGCCGCTCCGCCGGCACCTCGGGCTGCGCGGCGATGCCCTGCGTCGGGCGGTGCATGACGCGCTCGCCGAAGTGGGCCTCCCCGAACCGGGGCGCATCGCGCACGCCTACTCCTGGGAGATCTCCGGGGGTCAGCGGCAGCGCGTCGCGATCGCCGCGGCCCTCGCCTGCCGGTCGCAGCTGCTGATCGCCGACGAGCCGACGACGGCGCTCGATGTGACTGTCCAGGCAGACGTGCTGGCGCTGCTCGAACGCTTGGTTGCAGAACGCGGGATGGCGCTCCTGTTCGTCAGCCACGACCTCGCCGTCGTTTCCCGTATGGCGCAGCGGGCGCTCGTGCTGCGTCAGGGTCGCGTCGTCGAGGAGGGTGCGATCGACGGCCTGCTGTCCGACCCGCACGACCCGTACACCGCCGAACTCGTGCGCAGCGCCCGCGAGCTCGATTCCGCGCTGGAGCTGCCATGACGCCCATCCTCGAACTGCGCGACGCGGGCTTCCGGTACCGCCGGGCTGCGAACCCGGCGCTGGATGACGTCTCCTTCACCGTGGAGCCGGGACGGAGCCTCGGTCTGGTCGGAGAGTCCGGGGCGGGCAAGACGACGGCTCTCTCGCTTCTGCTGGGCCTCACGACGCCCACCGGCGGCAGCGTGCTCTTCGACGGCCGGCCGCTGAACCCTCGCGATCGCGCTCAGCTGCGCGACTTCCGCCGCAGCGTCCAGCCGGTCTTCCAGGACCCGTACTCCTCCCTCGACCCGCGCCAGAGCGTCGGCCGGATCGTCGGCGAACCCCTCGCCTCCCTCGGCCTCGCGGCCGGCGAGGAGGCGCGGGAACGTGTCGCGCAGGCGCTGCACTCCGTCGCCCTTCCTGCCGACGCGGCGCGTCGCTACCCGCACGAGTTCTCCGGCGGCCAGCGGCAGCGCATCGCCATCGCCCGGGCGATCGTGTCACGGCCGCGCGTGCTGCTGGCCGACGAGCCGGTGAGCGCGCTGGATGTGACGACGCGCATCCAGATCATCGACCTGCTCGGCGAACTGGCGGCGAACGAGGGGATGACCGTCGTCATGGTGTCGCACGATCTCAGCGTCGTCGCAGCCCTCTGCGCTCAGACCGTCGTGCTGCGCGGCGGGCGCGTCGTCGAGCAGGGCGCCACGAGCGAGGTGCTCAGGACGCCGCGCGACGACTACACCCGCCGCCTGCTGGCGTCGGTGCCCCGCTTGCCGGCTTAGGCGTCGATCCCCAGCTTCTTGCGCAGCGAGGCGACGTGTCCGGTCGCCTTGACGTTGTAGAGCGGCAGGCGGAGCGTGCCGTCCGGGTCGACGACGAACGTCGACCGGATGACACCCTCGACGGTCTTGCCGTAGAGCTTCTTCTCGCCGTAGGCGCCGTACGTGCGGTGCACGGCCAGGTCTTCGTCGGACAGCAGCGGGAAGTTGAGGCCCTCCTGCTCCTGGAACTCCTTATTTCTCGCCGGCACATCCTTCGAGATGCCGATCACCTGGTATCCGGCCGACTTGAGCGAGTTCAGGTTGTCGCGGAAGTCGCAGGCCTCCGTCGTGCACCCCGGGGTCATCGCCGCGGGGTAGAAGTACACGATCACGTTCTCGCCGGCGAAGTCGGAGAGCGAGACGGTGGTACCGTCCTGGTCGGTGAGTGTGAAGGCGGGGGCCGGAGTGCCGGCCTCGAGTCGAGCGTCAGTCATGGGTCTATTCTCCTGCCACGGTGGTCTCGAGCGCGCGGTACCGGAAGCCGCGCAGCGCGTTGCGGCGCGCGGTCGAGAGCCCGAGCACCACGGCCGCCGCGACCGAGACGGCGAAGGCGAAGGCACCGAGCACCCACCACTGCATCGGGTGCAGCGGGATGTCCCACCACCAGGCCACGTTGGTGTTCAGGTTCAGCGTCTTGACGTCCGTCCCGGTCGTGTAGCGGTGGATGTTGACGTAGAGCGCGATCGTGAAGCCCGCGATCAGTAGGCCTCCGATGACGACCAGCTGAGTGCGGCCGAGACCGAGGTCGAACCGATTGAGTCCGTACAGGCAGAGCCCTACGAGCAGAATGAGCAGGGGGTAGAGGTAGCGAGGCTGCACGCCGGTCCCGACCCAGATCTGGTCGTGCATCAGGATGTAGATCGGCACGAACACCAGGGCGAATGCCGCGATCCCCACTGCCCAGAGCTTTCGGCGGGTCATCCGCCCGATGCCCCAGAAGATGAGACCGCAGACCACCAGCGAGATCGTGCCCCAGACGGTCACCGGCATGAAGGTGTCCAGCCACCCCAGCGGCGCGTAGCCGAACGCCCCCACATAGAACCAGGGGAGGTCGAGCAGGTCCTTCCACAGCAGCCAGACGAAGTCGTAGGGGGAGAGCGCGGTCGTGGCCCGCGTGACGATCCCGCCCTGCGAAGCGCTGAAGTACAGCAGCACGCTGACGAGGGAGAGGGCGGCCGGCAGGATTGTGCGCAGCCAGAACGCCCGGGTGCGTTCCGCCTTCAGGACGACGACCAGGATCATCGCGAGGACACCGTAGGTGGCAGCATCCGCCCGGGCGCCTGCGCCCATCAGCACGCTGACCGTGGCGAGCACCCCCAGTCCGATCCGTCTGCCGAGCCCCCTCACCTCGAAGTAGCCCAGGAGGGCGAGCCAGAGCGTCGTCGCCGATGTGATCGCCCATCCACTGGGGTTCGTGCTGGCGATGAGGAAGAACCCCAGAGGGATCAGCGTGGCAAGAGCCGACCACACGAGGAGACCGCGCCGCCGTGCCGGGAGCAGGAGAAAAAGCGCGGTGAGCATCGCGACGTACAGGAACGCATTGAAGATGCGGATCGTCAGGACGGCCGTGGCCTCATGCGTCGAGGCGAAGACGCTCATGACGGCGTAGTAGATCGGCGGGTAGCCGTGATCGTTGAAGTTGCCGCGGTCGGTGGTGACCAGCTCATCGGACTTCGCCACGGGGCAGTCGCCCGGGATCTCGGAGTGATGCGCGTAGCAGAGCGACGCCAGAACGGTCCCGCGCGGAACCGAGCGCTCGTTCGCGTCCGCTCCCGGCTCGCAGAGCCCCGGGCGGTCGCCCTGGGCGCACCAGATGCTCGCCAGATGGTAGTCGTCGTCGGGCGCTGCACCGACGGGCGAAGCGAATGCCCAGCTGACGAGGCTCATCAGAAGTGCGACGGGGATGAGCGCTGCGACGACGATCCGCCACGGCCTCCACGCCGGCCTCATCGTGTCGTGCCGTTCCCGGCGAGGCGGCCGGCGAGAGCGCTGGGCAGAGTCTCCGGGTCGATCTCCACCTCCCGCTGCTCGTCGGCGGACCGCATCACGGCCTCGGCTACCGCGAGCGTGGTGAGACCCTCGTCCATCGTCACGATGCCGGGTCGGCCGTGGAGGATGGCATCGCGGAAGGCTTCGTGCTCGATGCGCAGCGGCTCGCGCTTCTTCAGCGCGAACCTGATGACGGATCCCTCGGCGACCCCACGGAAATTAGAGACGGCGTCCCATTCGGTCGCGTCGGTGCCGTTCTCGTAGTAGGTCAGATCGCCGCTGAGCGTGTCGGCGACGAACGCGCCGCGCTCGCCGGTGACGACCGTGATGCGCTCCTTCATCGGCGACAGCCAGTTCACCAGGTGGTTGGTGATGATCCCGTCGTCGAGGCGGCCGTTGAAGGCGACCATGTCCTCGTGCGGTCGGCCGCTCCGGCGGGAGGTGTTGGCGTGCACGGCCCGGAAGGGACTCTGCGCCAGCCAGGAGGTGAGGTCGATGTCGTGCGTCGCGAGGTCTTTGATGACGCCGACGTCGGCGATGCGGATCGGGAACGGTCCCTGTCGGCGCGTGGCGATCTGGTACACCGAGCCCAGCTCGCCGGCCTCGACGCGGCTCCGCAGGTTCTGCAGGGCCGGGTTGAACCGCTCGATGTGTCCGACCGCTCCGACGAGACCGTTCCGGCGGAAGGCGTCGGCCATCCGGCGTGCTTCATCCAGATCGGCGGCGATCGGCTTCTCGACGAGGGCGTGGACGCCGGCATCGGCGAGCTCGAGTGCCGTCGACTCGTGCAGCGTGGTCGGCACGGCGACGACGGCGGCGTCGACGCCCGCCTCGATGAGCTCGGCGACGGAACGGTAGACCGGGGCGTCGATGGAGGCGGCGCGCTCGGGGGCCGTCTCCACCACGCCGGCGAGCTCGACGCCGTCCAACTCGCGGACCACGCGCGCGTGGTGCGATCCCATCACCCCGAGGCCGACGACGCCGACCCGCAGCGCGGCCATCAGCTTCCCGCCTTCGCGAGCGTGTTCACAGCGGACACGATGCGGTCGACGTCACGCTCGCTGAGCGAGGGATGCACCGGGAGCGAGAGCGCCTCGCGAGCGGCCCGTTCGGTCTCCGGCAGGTCGAGCTCCAGCCCGAAGACCGGGAGCCGGTGCACAGGAGTGGGGTAGTAGACGCCGGTGCCGATCCCGTGCTCCTCGCGGAGCGCTCGAGCGAACCCGTCGCGGTCCTCTGCGACGCGGATCGTGTACTGGTGGTAGACGTGCTCTGCACCCTCGGCGACCGGGGGTGTGACCACGCCCGTCAGCTCGGCGTCGAAGCGGGCTGCGTTCCTGCGCCGCTGCTCCGTCCAGCCGGCCAGCTTTCGGAGCTGGGCACGGCCGATCGCGGCGTGCAGGTCGGTCATGCGGGCGTTGAACCCGGCGATCTCGTTCTCGTACGGCCGGGCCATGCCCTGGTTGCGGAGCAGGCGGACGCGCTCGTCGGTGGCAGCGGAGGCGGAGACGACCATCCCGCCCTCGCCCGAGGTCATGTTCTTGGTCGGGTAGAGGCTGAACATCGCCCAGTCGCCGAAGGTCCCGACCTGTCGCCCGTCGAGGGTCGCGGCGTGGGCCTGCGCGGCATCCTCGAACAGGGCCAGCGAGTGCTCGGCTGCGAGGGCGGACAGGCGGCCCATGTCCGCAGGGTGGCCGTAAAGGTGCACGGGCATGATCGCCGCGGTGTTCGGACCGATCGCTCGCGCCACGGAATCGGGGTCGAGGTTGAACGAGTTCGGCTCGATGTCAGCGAAGACCGGAACGGCGCCCGCGAGCACGACGGCGTTGGCAGTCGCGGCGAAGGTGAAGGAGGGGACGATGACCTCGTCGCCCGGGCCGATGCCCGCGGCGAGCAGGCCGAGGTGGAGACCGGACGTGCCGGAGTTCACCGCCGCCGTCGGGCGGCCCGCTACCAGAGCGTCGGAGAACTCGCGCTCGAAGGCGGCGACCTCGGGGCCCTGCGCCAGCATCCCGCTCTGCAGCACGGCGTCGACCGCCGCGCGCTCCTCGTCGCCGATGAGCGGCCGGGCGGCCGGGATGAACTCCAGATCGGTCACACGACCACCTCCAGCTTCTCGTCGTTCTCGCGGTAGCGTTCGCCGGTCGTCGGGCAGACCCATCCATCGGCGTCCTGGACCAGCGGGATGCCCGCGCGGCCCACCCAGCCGATCCTCCGTGCGGGGACGCCGGCGACCAGGGCGAAGTCTGGCACATCCCGCGTCACGACCGCCCCAGCGGCCACGGTCGCCCAGGAGCCGATCACCACGGGCGCGATGCAGACAGCGCGGGCGCCGATGGATGCTCCGGAGCGCACCACGACGCCGACCGGCTCCCAGTCGGCGGCCGACTTGAGCGTGCCGTCCGGGTTCACGGCGCGCGGGAACGTGTCGTTGGTGAGGACCACGGCGGGCCCGATGAAGACGCCGTCCTCGAGCACCGCGGGCTCGTAGACGAGCGCCTGGTTCTGGATCTTGCAGTTGCTGCCGACGCTCACGCCGGAACCGATGTACGCCCCTCGCCCGACGATGCAGTCCTCGCCGATCGTGGCGTTCTCTCGCACCTGTGCGAGGTCCCAGATCTTCGTTCCGTCACCGACCGCGGCGGACACGGCGACATCGGCATTCTCGGCAACAAACAACGAGTTTCTTCCTCCCCTGCGCCCGGGCTCCCTGGGGGAGTCTTCCGTCTCGGCGCGCGTCGTCCGGCCACGTCGGGCAGACCAAATAGAATGTATCATCGAGTGGCTTCCGGTTCGGCTGGAGGCTCGGGCTCTCCACAGCATCTGCGCGGTCGGACGGACGCAGGCGGATGGTGTGGGATCACCCAGGTGTCACAGCGCCGATCCCAACGGTGGAGCGGTCAGCTCGCGACATGAAGCTCTCCGACCCAGAAGGCGCAACACTCGACCATGATCGTGTTCATCTACGGAACGACGGCGGAGGCCATCAAACTGGCCCCGGTCATCCGCCGGCTCCGTGAGCGAGGTGTTGCGACCCAGCAGTGGGTGACGATGCAGCACACCGAGGCTCTGATGACCGCAATGGAGCAGCTGGGACTCGGTACTCCCGATCAGGTCATCGCCCACGGTGCCGCAGGCAAGCCGCTCCGGGGCACCGGCGACGTCGTCCGCTGGGGCATGACAGTGCTCGGCTGGCTGCGGAAGAACCGCAAGCGGGTCGCGGCGTCGCTGCCGAAGAACACGGTCATCGTCGTGCACGGCGACACCATGACGAGCGTCGTCGGCGCCTGGATCGCCAAGCGCATGGGCTTCGACTGCGCCCACATCGAGGCGGGTCTCCGCAGCGGCAACTGGCGGCACCCCTTCCCGGAGGAGCTGGACCGGCGCATCGTCGGGACCATGGCGACGGTGCACTACACGCCGTCGATCGAGGCGACCGAGAACCTGAAGAAGCGTTCAAACGTCGTGTACACGCACGGCAACACGGCCCTCGACGCTGTGCTCGACCACGGGATGCGCGCTGCCGGCACGGACGCGCCGTACGGCGTCGTGCTGCTGCACCGGTTCGAGTTCATCTCCAACAGCCAGCTCGTCGACGACACCCTCGAGGTGCTCGCGACCAGCGAGGTCCCGTTGCGGCTCATCGTCGACGCCTACAACAGGGAGACGCTGGAGAAGCTGCTCGCCAATCAGGGCGGCGACCGCATCACCGTCCTCCCCAAGCTGCGGCACGACGAGTTCGTCGCCCTGCTGGAGAACGCCGCGTTCGTGGTCACGGACTCCGGCGGAATCCAGGCCGAGTCGGCGCTGCTCGGCGTCCCGACGCTCATCCACCGCAAGACGACGGAGCAGGGTGAAGGCATCGGCCGCAACATCGTGCTGTCCGAATGGGACCTCGGCCGGCTGCGTTCGTTCCTGAGAGATTACGAATCTCTCCGGCACGAGCCCGACCGCCCGGAGCGGTCGCCGTCGGACATCATCGTCAACGACCTGATCAGCCGAGGGTATGCCGACTAGCGGGGGCGGCGAGCAGCCGCAGCGTCGGGCGCCGGGGATGATCAGCCGTCACGGTCGCGCGCTCGCCGAGATCGCCGGCGTCAGCATCGTGGGGATCGTGGCGACGACCGCGTTCCAGCTCATCACGATCCGTGGTCTCGGGCCCGCTTCGTACAGCCTCCTCGCTGCGGCCCTGGCACTCATCAACGTCGCGGCGATCGGCAGCTCGGCGCTCCGCAACTCCGTCGCGGTCACGACGGCCGAGGCGCTGCACGCGCCGCGCAGCATCCCCGGCGATCGCGTCCGCCGGGTGGACGGCGCCCTGGTCGAGGCGCTCGTGCTCGGAGGGATCGGCACGCTCGGCGTCTTCGCCCTGTCGTCGACCCTCGCTGCTCCCGGCGCCACCGGTGTCCTGACCGTCGTCCTCACGGCCGCTGCGATGATCCCGAACTTCCTGTTCGCGCTCGCTCAGGGGCGCCTGCAGGGGGCAGGCGACTCCCGCTCCGTGGTCTGGTGGTCGACGGGTGCCCAGGTCGCGCAGGCGGTGCTCGCCCTGATCGCCATGCTCGCCCACGCGGGCTCCGCGGCGATCCTGGCCATCCTCGTCCTGACCGCCCTCACCGGCGCGATCGGCGCAGGTGCCGTGGCCCGTCGCCGGTCCCTGGCGGTCGGCCGGTCGCCGTTCACGATGCAGAGTACCGTCGTGCTGCTGCTCACCGTCGGGTTCGCGTGGCTCACGAACGCCGACGTTGTGCTGGTCCGGGCCGGAACGCCGGAGGAGCTGGCCGGAGCGTACGCAGCGGCCGCCGTGCTGGTGAAGACGACCCTCATCATCCCGGCGACCTTCTCGCTGTACCTGCTGCCGCGGTTCGTCCGCAGCAAGGGCAATGCCGCGCTGACGAACCTCGGTGTGACCGTGATCCTCGGAGTGACGCTGCTGACCGGGGTGGCGATGTTCCTCCTGGTCGTGCTGTTCGGGCCGTGGATCGTCGGCCTGCTGTTCGGCTCGCACTACGCCGCGACGGCGCAGATCGTGGTCGGCTTCTCCCTCGCCTGGATCCCGTGGGCGCTGGCCCAGGGTGTGCTCGTGCGCATCACGGCCGCGGCGTCGAAGGCGGCGCTCGCCGTCTTCCTGCTCGCCGCCGTCGCCCAGTGGCTCGTCGCCTCCGCGACATTGCCCGACGTCGATGCCTGGCTGGTCGGCAACGGGCTCATCGGGTTGGTGACCTTCCTGGCGCTGTACGGCATCCACTGGGGACTCCTGCTCCGCAGCAGGCGCACCGGCAAGACGGCGGTCGTCGAGGAGCAGCCCGCGCCATGACCTCGCCTGCCCTCAGCATCGTCATCGCGTCATACAACTCGGCGCCCTGGCTCCCCACCACGATCGGATCGCTGACGACCGCCCTCGGCAACAGCTCGGTGGATGCAGAGATCGTGGTCGTCGATGACGGCTCCACCGACGACGCCGCCGCCGTGCTCGCGGGCATCGCGTCCTCGTCCCCTGTTCCGCTCCGCGTGATCTCCCAGCCCAACAAGGGGCGGTTCCTCGCGCGCTGGGAGGGCGTCCAGGCGGCGCGAGCCGACCGCATCCTGCTGTTCGACTCGCGGCTCCTGATGGCTCCGGACGCGTTCGCCTACCTCGAGAGCGTGGACGCGCTCCGCCCGGACGCCCGCGCGTGGGTCGGGCACGTGCCGACGGACCCTGCGGCACCGCTCGTCGGACGTTTCTGGGAGGTGCCCACCCACGTCTTCTGGGGCGGATACCTGGCGCATCCCGCGCCGACAGACATCACTCCGGAGAATTTCGACCGCGTGCCGAAGGGCACGGGGTGCCTGGTGATCGACCGTGCCGCCTTCGCCGACGCCTGCCGTGCGGCCTGGCCGGAGGAGAACGCCGATCTCGTGTCGGACGACACGCGGCTGCTGCGGTACGTCGCCGACCACGGCGCCCTCCGCATCGACCCGGGCTTCCGTGCGCTCTACCGTCCGCGCATCACGGTGCGCGGCTTCCTCCGTCACGGTTTCGTGCGGGGCACGCTGTTCGTCGACAGTTACGCAGGCACCAGCCTCCTCCGCAACCTGGTCCTCGTCGCACTGGTCGTCGCACCCGTCGTCGCGCTCATCCTGCTCGTGCTCGCGATCGCGTTCGGCCTCTGGTGGCTGGTGATCGTCGTGCTGGCCCTGGCCGTCTCCGGCATCCTCGCCCTGGTGCTCGTCTCGGCGGCGCGAGCGGCGGCGGGGCGCGCCGTGCTGTCGTTCCTGCTCTACGTCATCCCGTTCGGTGCGGTCTTCTGGGCCGGACTCGGGCGCGGCGTCTGGGTACACCGCGCGGCGTTCCGCGGATCGCGGACGGACGCTCAGTCCAGTTCGACGCCCTGAGTCGGCGGTTCAGCGCGCGAAGGTCTCCAGCAGGCGCTGCAACGAGTCGAGGCGCGCGCGCCCGGCCTCGCCGAGCTTCCCGGCCTCGACGGCCTCGATGATCGCGCAGTCCGGCGCATCGGGAAGGTGTGTGCACCCGCGCGGGCAGTCCTCGGCGAGCTTCGCGAGATCGGTGAAGGCCTTCAGGATGCTGTCGGTGTTCACATGCCCGAGCCCGAACGAGCGGACGCCCGGGGTGTCGATGACCCAGCCGTGGCGTCCCTCGTCGTCTTCGACGCGGAGGGACACGGTCGACGAGGACGTGTGCCGTCCGCGACCGGTGACCACGTTGACGTGACCGGTGGCGCGGTGCGCGCTCGGGACGATCGCGTTGACCAGGGTCGACTTGCCCACCCCGGAGTGCCCGACGACGACCGTGTCGTGCCCGATCAGCGCCGCCGTGATGTCGTGCAGCGGGATGTCGTCCTGGCGGCTGGTGAAGACGGGCAGGTCAAGGCCGGCGAAGTTCGACAGGAACGGCTCGGGGTCGGCCAGGTCGGTCTTCGTCACGCACAGCATCGGGTCGATGCCGGCGTCGTAGGCGGCGACCAGGTAGCGATCGACGAGGCGTGTGCGCGGCTCCGGGTTGGCTGCTGCCACGACGATGAGCATCTGGTCGGCGTTGGCGACGACGATGCGCTCCACCTCGTCCGTGTCGTCGGCGCTCCGCCGGAGCAGGGTCGTGCGCGGCTCCACCCGGACGATGCGGGCGAGCGTGCCCTCCTCGCCGGTGGTGTCTCCGACGACGGCCACGCGGTCGCCAGTGACGATGGGGTTCCGCCGCAGCTCGCTGGCGCGGGCCGCGGTGACCTGCCGCTCCTCAGGGGTGTCCTCGTCGAGCAGCACCGTGTACCGGCCGCGGTCGACGCCCAGCACGCGAGCGATCTGCGCGTCGGCGTGCTCCGGCCGGGTCTTCGTCCGCGGGCGGTTGCCCTTCGGGTTCGGGCGGCTGCGGATGCTGGACTCGTCGTAGAGGTCGAGCTCGTCGTCGTCCTCGTCGTCGTCCGCCCACCAGGAGCCGCTGTTGTCCGTCACGCGACGTCGGCGCCCTTCTGCAGCATCCGGCTCCACAGCTGGGTGAACTGCGGGAGCGTCTTGGCCGTCGTGGCCACGTTCTCGATCTCGACGCCGGGGACGACGAGCCCGACGATCGCGCCGGCCGTCGCCATGCGGTGGTCCTCGTAGCTGCGCCAGACGCCGCCGTGGAGCGGGCGCGGGTCGATGCGCAGGCCGTCCTCCAGCTCCGTGACGGCGCCGCCGAGGCCGTTGATCTCGGCGGCGAGGGCCGCGAGGCGGTCCGTCTCGTGGTGGCGGATGTGGCCGATGCCGGTGATCTCGCTCGGGCCGTCGGCGAGGGCGGCGATCGCCACGAGGGCGGGCGCGAGCTCGCCGCCCGTCGTGAGGTCGAGCGTGATGCCCGTCGGGCGGTCGGGCCCGGTGACGGTGAGGCGGTCGCCCTGGCGCGTGACCGTCGCCCCGAAGAGCGGCAGCAGGTCGGCGAGGTCCGCACCGACCTGGGTGGTGGACGCGGGCCACCCGGTGATGGTCACCGTCCCACCCGTCACGACGGCCGCGGCGAGGAAGGGGGCGGCGTTGGAGAGATCCGGCTCGATGTCGACGTCGCGGGCGGCGATCGTGCCAGGCGAGACGATCCAGCGGCCGACCTCCGGCGACTCGACGGTCACACCGCGGGCGGCGAGGGCCGCGATCGTCATCTCGATATGGGGGAGGCTGGGGAGCCGCTCGCCGGCGTGCGTCAGATCGAGACCGTCGTCGAAGCGGCTGGCCGACAGCAGGAGCGCGCTGACGAACTGGCTGGAGCTGGACGCATCCACCTCGACCGCGCCGCCCGCGACCCGGCCGGTGCCGTGAACGGTGAACGGGAGGGAGCCGCGGCCGTCATCGTTCACGTCGACGCCGAGCGCGCGCAGGGCGGCGATGATCGCGCCCATCGGACGGCCGCGGGCCGAGTCGTCGGCGTCGAACATGGTCGGACCGAGCGCCAGCCCCGCGATCGGCGGGACGAACCGCATCACGGTGCCGGCCTGACCGCATTCGATCGTCGTGCTGCCGAGCAGCTCCTCCGCGGGCGTGACCAGCAGGTCAGCGCCGAACTCGCCGTCGCCCGGCTTCTCCTCGACCGTCACGCCCAGGGCGCGGAGGGCCTCCACCATGTTGGCGCTGTCGCGCGAGTGCAGAGGCGCCCGCAGCAGCGACGGTCCGTCGGCGAGGGCGGCGAGCACCAGCTCCCGCGCGGTCAGCGACTTCGAGCCGGGCAGGGACACGGTCGCGGCGACCGGACCGCCGGCCACCGGGGCGGGCCACAGCGTGTTCGGCTCCTCGACGCGGTTGTCGCCGTACGGGTCGAAGTCGGGGGCGGAATATTTCGAGATCAGCATTGTTGTCCAGATTATCCGTGTTCCCGGTATCAGGAAGGATCCGCCCGTGGCCGCCACCGCCGTGCTCGACGCCCCCAGCGACACATCGCACGACCTCGTCGACCCCGAAGGCCTTCTCAGCGCGTCGCTGGCGTCGCAACTAGACTGGCCGGTGATGAGCACCGAGACCGAGGATCTGGGCCACCTCTTCGAGGATCAGGCCCTGCCTTTCATGGACCAGCTGTACGCGGCTGCCCTGCGCATGACACGCAACCCGTCCGACGCGCAGGACCTCGTGCAGGAGACGTTCGTGAAGGCCTATGCGGCGTTCGGCCAGTTCCAGCAGGGCACGAACCTGAAGGCGTGGCTGTACCGCATCCTCACCAACACGTTCATCAACACGTACCGCAAGAAGCAGCGTGAGCCCTACCAGGGGACGATCGATGAGCTCGAAGACTGGCAGCTCGGCGGCGCGGAGTCCATGTCCTCGTCGTCCAGCCGCTCGGCTGAGGCCGAGGCGATCGACCACCTGCCGGACAGCGCCGTCAAGGACGCGCTGCAGGCCATCCCGGAGGACTTCCGGCTGGCCGTGTACCTCGCCGATGTCGAGGGATTCTCCTACCAGGAGATCGCCGACATCATGAAGACCCCGATCGGCACCGTCATGAGCCGCCTCCACCGCGGCCGTCGGATGCTCCGGGAGCTTCTGACCGACTACGCGCACGAGCGCGGTCTCTCCGCCGTCCAGGGGGACCGGGCCGTGCAGACCCCCAGGAGCAAGAGATGACCGACTGCGGTTGTGAGAAGGCCAAGGCCGAACTCGAAGAGTACCTGCGCAACGAACTGTGCAGCGAGGATGCTGCCGACGTGCGCGAGCACCTGGCGAACTGCACCGGGTGCTCCGACGAGGCGCACCTGAATGTGGTGCTCACCGAGGTGGTTCAGCGGGCGTGCAAGGAGACGGCGCCCGAGACGCTGCGCACCGAGGTGCTGCTGCGCATCCGCTCGTTCCAGGCGAGCGTGCACTGAGCCCATTCAGCGCTGTCAGCGCGGTGCGCCCGGCTGCGACCGCCTAAGCGGAGCCGCCCGTCCCGACCTCGTGGAGGAAGAACAGGCCGCCCAGCGGGTCGGTGACCTGCGCGAAGCGGCCGAACTCGCTGTCCCACGGATCGCGGATGACGGTCCCGCCCAGCTCGATCACGCGCTGTGAGGCGGCCGCCGCGTCCGCGACCCCGAAGTAGACGACCCAGTGCGACGGGACGCCCGGCGGGAGCATCCCGTCCGCGTCGTAGACGCCGCCGGCGGGCGAGTCCGGGTCGCCGAAGGTGACGTACCGGAAGTCGGCGGTGTCGCCGAGCACCTGCGTCCTCCAGCCGAAGACCCGGGTGTAGAAGTCGACCTGCGCAGCGTAGTTGCGCGCATAGAGCTCATGCCAGGCGATGCCCCCGACCTCGGCGACCAGCTCGAAGCCGCGGTGCTGCTCGGGATCCCACAGTCCGACGACCGCTCCGCCCGGGTCGGCGATGACCGCGAGCCGGCCCTGGTCGCCGACCGTCATGGTTGGAGCGATCACCTGTGCGCCGGCCTGGAGCGCCGCCTTCTCGGCCGTGTCCGCATCCTCGACGAGGAGGTAGGTGAGCCACGTGTTCGCCTGGGCGTCGCCCATCGTCGGACCGAGGCCCGCGACCGTACGTCCGTCTCGCCGGAACGTCACGTAGCCGCCGTACTCCTCGCCGGCGGTCTCGGCCGTCCAGCCGAACAGGCTCGTGTAGAACTCGGTCGCGCGCGGAACGTCGGAGCTGGTGTAGTCGACCCAGCAGGGCTCGCCGAGGCGGTGGGTGGTGACGACGGTCATGCGCTCACCATACGCCGCAGGCCGCCGGACCGGCCAGCGGTGACGGCGGTCTGTCCGCGAGCCTCCGGGGTCGATAGCGTGAGGCCATGGACGACATGGTTCCCCTGCCGGGCGGACGGTTCCGGATGGGCTCCGCCGAGTTCTATCCGGACGAGCAGCCCGTCCATGAGCGCTCTGTCGACGCGTTTCGCATCGACCGGTTCGAGGTGACGAACGCCGACTTCGCCGCGTTCGTCGCCGACACCGGCTACGTCACCGTCGCCGAACGTCCCCTCGACGCGGCGGAGTTTCCTGAGCTGCCCGACGACGACCTCCTCCCGGGTGCTCTGGTGTTCACGGCGACGGACGGGCCGGTCGACCTCTCCGAGTGGCGGCAGTGGTGGCGATGGGAGCCGGGAGCGGATTGGCGGCATCCCGAGGGGCCGACGTCCGGCATCGACGAGCGGATGGACCGGCCGGTCGTGCAGGTCGCCTATGAGGATGCGGTCCGCTACGCCGCCTGGGCCGGGAAGCGCCTCCCGACCGAAGTGGAGTACGAGTACGCGGCCCGAGGCGGCGTGGACGGCGCCCGCTTCGCGTGGGGCGACGAGGCCTACCCGGGCGGGGAGGCGCAGGCGAACTCGTGGATCGGGCACTTCCCCTACGACAACCAGGGACGCTTCGGGGCGACCCCGGCGCCCGTCGGGTCGTACCCGACGAACGGCTATGGGCTGCACGACCTGATCGGCAATGTGTGGGAGTGGACGAGCGACTACTACACGCCGCGGCATGTCATCCCCGGCCAGAGCGCACCGGACGCCGGCGGACGGCTGAACCTGCTCGGGGCGAGCAGTGCGGAGCCCGGGTCGGACATCCCTCGCCGGGTGCTGAAGGGCGGCTCGTACCTGTGCAGCCCCGAGTACTGCCTCCGCTTCCGGCCGGCGGCACGGTCGCCGCAGGCGGAGGACACGGCGACCACCCATATCGGGTTCCGCTGCGCGGCCGACGTCTGAGTCGCCGGCACGCGGTGCAACGGCGGGAGCCCCGGTCCTGATCGGACCGGGGCTCCCGTGACGCGCGTGCGGACTACAGCGTGAGCGCCCGCTGGATCAGCACCTGCTGCTCCTGAGCGTGACGCTTCGCCGACCCAGCGGCGGGCGACGCCGACGGCGGACGCGACACCACACCGAGCGGCCGCGGGCCGAGCTTCGACGTCTCGAGGATCATGAACGGCCAGGCGCCCTGGTTCTCCGGCTCGTCCTGCACCCAGACCAGTTCGGCGTTCGGGTACGAGTCGACGACCGCCTTCAGCTCGGCGGCGGGCAGCGGATAGTACTGCTCCACCCGCACCAGCGCGATCTCCGGGTTGGGATTCTTCTCGAGCTCGTTGAGGAGGTCGTAGTAGAGCTTCCCGGCCATCAGCAGCACCCGCTTCACCGAGCCCTTGTCGCTGATGCGCGCATCGTCGATCACCGGCTCGAAGCGGCCGTTGGTGAAGTCCTCCACGTTGCTCGCCGCGCCGCGCAGTCGCAGCATCGCCTTCGGGGTGAAGACGACGAGCGGCCGGCGCGGACGGGCGTACGCCTGGCGGCGCAGCAGGTGGAAGTACGACGCGGGCGTCGACGGACGCGCCACGGTCATGTTGTTCTCGGCGCACATCTGCAGGTAGCGCTCGATGCGGGCGCTGGAGTGGTCCGGTCCCTGTCCCTCGTAGCCGTGGGGGAGGAGCAGCACCAGCGACGAGCGCTGGCCCCACTTCTGCTCGGCGGAGGAGATGAACTCGTCGATGATCGTCTGGGCGCCGTTGGCGAAGTCGCCGAACTGCGCCTCCCACAGCACGAGGGCGTCCGCGCGCTCGACCGAGTAGCCGTACTCGAAGCCCATCGCGGCGTACTCGCTGAGGAGCGAGTCGTAGATCCAGAACTTCGCCTGGTTGTCGCTGAGGTTCGCGAGCGGCAGCCACTCCTGGCCGTTGACCCGGTCGTGCAGCACCGCGTGGCGCTGGACGAAGGTGCCGCGGCGCGCATCCTGTCCGGCGAGGCGCACCGGGGTGCCCTCCACCAGCAGCGAGCCCAGGGCCAGCAACTCGCCGAAGCCCCAGTCGATGCCGCCGTTGCGGCTCATCTCGCTGCGCTTGTTGAGCAGTTGCTGCAGCTTCGGGTGGACGGTGAAGCCGGCAGGCGGGTTGTTGAACGCGTCGCCGATCATGCCGATGACCTGCTCGCTGACCGCCGTCGTCTCCGGCTCGCCGACGTTGTCGTTGGCGTCCGACTGCGCCGGCTTCTCCAGATCCGCGGACTCGTCGGAGTTCAGCACCGGCGTGGAGTTGGTTTGAGCCGCGTGCGTCTCCATGAACGCGCGCTCGAGGCGGTCCTGGAAGTCGCGGTGCGCCTGCTCGTACTCCTCCTCGGTGATGTCGCCGCGGCCGACGAGCGCCTCGGTGTAGAGGCGGCGGACGGACCGCTTCGCCTCGATGAGGCTGTACATCAGCGGCTGGGTCATCGAGGGGTCGTCGCCCTCGTTGTGTCCGCGGCGGCGGTAGCAGACGAGGTCGATGACGACATCGCGCTTGAACTCCTGGCGATAGGCGAACGCGAGTTCCGCGACGCGGACGACGGCCTCGGGGTCGTCGCCGTTCACGTGGAAGATCGGCGCCTGGATGGTCTTGGCCACGTCGGTCGAGTACACCGAGCTGCGGGCCTCGCCGGGAGGGGTGGTGAAGCCGACCTGGTTGTTGATGTTGACGTGGATGGTGCCGCCGGTGCGGTACGCCCGCAGCTGCGACATCTGCATGGTCTCGACCACGACGCCCTGACCGGCCATCGCCGCATCGCCGTGGATGAGGATCGGCAGGGTGAGGAACGTGCCCGCCGGGCGGCGGTCCTGCTTCGCGCGGACGATGCCCTCCAGGACGCCGTCCACAGCCTCCAGGTGCGAGGGGTTCGCGGCCAGGTAGACCGGGATCTCCTCGCCGCCGGCACCCTTGAAGGTGCCCTCGGTGCCCAGGTGGTACTTGACGTCGCCGGAGCCCTGGACGGTCCGCGGGTCCTGCGTCCCCTCGAACTCGCGGAAGATCTGACCGTAGGTCTTGCCCGCGATGTTGGTGAGGACGTTGAGGCGGCCGCGGTGCGCCATCCCGATGGCGACCTCGTCCATCCCGGCCTCCGCAGCGCCCTGCAGGATGGAGTCGAGCAGCGCGATCGTGGACTCGCCGCCCTCCAGGCTGAAGCGCTTCTGGCCGACGTACTTGGTCTGCAGGAAGGTCTCGAACGCCTCGGCCTCGTTGAGCTTGCCGAGGATGCGCAGCTGCTCGTCGTGGGTCGGCTTCTCGTACGGCCGCTCCAGCTTGTCCTGGAACCACTTGCGCTGAGCCGGGTCCTGGATGTGCATGTACTCGATGCCGACGGTGCGGCAGTAGGAGTCGCGCAGCACGCCGAGGATGTCGCGCAGCTTCATCTTGCGCTTGTCGCCGCCGAACTGGCCGGTGACGAACTCACGGTCGAGGTCCCAGAAGGTGAGGCCGTGGCTCTCGATCTCGAGGTCGGGGTGCGACCGCTGCTTGTACTCGAGCGGGTCGATGTCGGCCATCAGGTGGCCGCGCACGCGGAACGAGTTGATCAGCTCCTGGACACGGGCCGTCTTGTCGACGGCGCTGGCCAGGTCGACGCTGATGTCCGGGTTCCAGTGGATCGGCATGTAGGGGATGCGCAGCTCGGCGAAGATGTCCTCGTAGAAGTTGCGCTTCCCGATCAGCATCTCGTGCACGATCTTGAGGAACTCACCCGAGCCGGCGCCCTGGATGACGCGGTGGTCGTAGGTGCTGGTCAGCGTGATCGTCTTGCCGATCGCGAGGCCGGCGAGCGTCTTCTCGCTGGAGCCCTGGAACTCGGCCGGGTACTCGAGGGCGCCGGCGCCGATGATGCAGCCCTGCCCCTTCATGAGACGCGGGACCGAGTGGACGGTGCCGATGCCGCCCGGGTTGGTGAGCGAGAGCGTGGTGCCCGCGAAGTCGCCGGCGGCGAGCTTGTTGTTGCGGGCCTTGCTGACGAGCTCCTCGTACGCGGCGAGGTACTCGCCGAAGCGCATGGTGTCGGCCCGCTTGATGCTCGGGACGAGCAGCGCGCGCGTGCCGTCGGGCTTCGGGATGTCGATCGCGATGCCGAGGTTGATGTGGGCCGGGGCCACCACGGAGGGCTTCCCGTCGACCTCGTCGTAGTAGACGTTCTGGCTCGGGAACTCCTTGAGCGCCTGGATGAGCGCCCAGCCGATGAGGTGGGTGAAGGAGACCTTGCCGCCGCGGGCGCGCTTCAGGTGGTTGTTGATGACGATGCGGTTGTCGATCATCAGCTTCGCCGGGATGGTGCGGACGCTGGTCGCGGTCGGCACCGTGAGCGACGCATCCATGTTGGTGGCGAGCGTCTTGGACATGCCGCGCAGCGGGGTGACCTTGTCCTCTTCGGCGGCCTCGACGGTGGCGTTCGGGGCGGTCACCGGGGCGTCGGCGGGAACCGGCTGCGGCTTGGGCGCGACCGAGGTCGTGCGGGCGACGGGCTGCTGACCGATCACCGGGATGGGCGTGGTGACGGGCTTCGGCTCGTTCGGGTGCGGGGCGGGGGCACCGCCCGCCGGGGGAGCCGGTGTCGACGGCTCGGACGGGCCGGGCGCTGTCGGCTCCGACGGGGTCGGGACCGTCGGCTCGGCCGGGCTCGGGGCCGTCGGCTCCGACGGGGTCGGGATGGTGGGCTCCGACGGCGTCTCCGTGGGGGTCTCACCGGGCGACGGGATGGATTCGTCCTTCACCGCCGGGTGGTAGTTCTCGAGGATGGGCCACCACGACCTGTCGACCGAGTTCTTGTCGTGCACGAACTGCTCGTACAGCTCGTCCACCAGCCATTCGTTGGCTCCGAATTCGCCCGCGGCGCCGTCTTCGGTCCCTACTCCGGTCAATTGGCTCGACACAGCCGATCGCCCACTCTCTCCATCGATTTCGTCGTGACCGGGCGGCCTGTCACCGCCCGCTTCCATCCGATCCTCAAGCCTAATCCCATCGGTACTCGCGTGCGGGCGCTCAGCCGAGCGGGATAGCGTTATTCCCATGCAGTTCTATGGAACATCGCCGCGCCACGATCTCACCTACTCGGATGTCTTCCTCGTGCCGTCGCGGTCGAACGTCACGAGCCGTCTCGACGTGTCCCTCGCCCCCAACGACGGCACCGGCGCGACCATCCCGATCGTGTCCGCGAACATGAACTCGGTCACCGGGAAGCGGCTCGCCGCCACCCTCGCCCGTCGCGGCGGTCTCGGCGTCCTCCCGCAGGACATGCACCTGCAGGACCTCGACGAGGCGATCCGCTGGGTGAAGGCGCAGCCGGTGATGTTCGACACCCCGTACGAGGCCCACCCGGATGAGAGCGTCGCCGACGTGCTCCGCCGCATCCCGGCCGTCGAAGGGCACGGCATCGTCGTCACCGGCGACGACGGCGCGTACCTCGGCTGCCTCGCGGCCGTCCAGCTCGGGTCGGCGCTCGCCGATGCGCGGGTCGGCGACCTGCTGCACGGCGCCCTGACCTCGCTCGATGCGGAGGACCTCTCCGATGGGCGCGCGGCGTTCCAGGTGATGGATGCGGCCGGCATCGACTTCGCGCCGGTCCTCGACCACGGCCGTGTGGTCGGAACGCTGTCGAAGCGCAGCGCCCTCCGCTCCACCATCTACACGCCGGCGCTGGATGCGCACGGCCGGCTCCGCGTCGCCGCGGCGGTCGGCATCAACGGCGACGTGGCCGGCAAGGCGAAGGCGCTCGCCGCAGCGGGCGTCGACGTGCTCGTCATCGACACGGCGCACGGCGACCAGGACGGAATGATCCGCGCGATCCGCACCGTCAAGGAGCTGGGTCTCGGCCTGCCGATCGTCGCGGGGAACGTCGTCACCGAGCAGGCCGTCCGCGACCTGGTCGCGGCGGGCGCCGACATCCTGAAGGTCGGCGTCGGCCCCGGCGCGATGTGCACGACGCGCATGATGACCGCCGTCGGCCGTCCGCAGTTCTCGGCGGTGCTCGAGACCAGCGCCGCCGCGCGCGAGCTCGGGGCGCACGTCTGGGCGGACGGCGGTGTGCGCTACCCCCGCGACGTCGCGCTGGCGCTCGCCGCCGGTGGCGCATCCGTGATGATCGGCTCCTGGTTCGCCGGGACGATCGAGGCGCCCGGCATGCTCGACCGCGACGCGAACGGCGGCCTCTACAAGGAGAGCTGGGGCATGGCGTCCACGAAGGCGGTGAAGGGCCGGTTCGAGCGGCTCGACGCCTACGAGCTCGCCCGAAAGGAGCTCTTCGCCGAGGGCATCTCGAGCTCGCGCATCTACCTGGACCCGCTGCGGCCGTCCGTCGAGGACCTGCTGGACATGATCACGACCGGTGTGCGAAGCTCGTTCACGTACGCCGGCGCACGTACCCTCGCGCAGTTCCACGAGCGCGCGCTGGTCGGCATCCAGTCCGCCGCCGGCTACGAGGAGGGCAAGGCGCTCCCCGTCAGCTGGTAGCCCCCGGCGCCTCCATCCCCCCCCGTCGAGTACGCACAAACTGCACGCCGAGCGTGTGGCTGGCGTGCAGTTTGTGCGTACTCGACGGAGGGACGGAGGCCGGAGGGTCAGTTGGAGCGGGAGCGGACCAGTGCCGTGATCGCCGCACCGACGACCGCGAGAACCGCGGTGCCCAGGAACAGCAGGAGGAATCCGCCGGCGGCGGCGTCGGACCCGCTGCTTCCCGCGTCCAACAGCGCGGAGGTCCGGGCGGAGGCGATGCCGCCGAGGACGGCGAGGCCGAGCGCGCCGCCGATCTGCTGCGCGGTGTTGACCAGACCGCTGGCCAGGCCGGACTCCGACTCCGGCACACCACGGACGGCGAGCTGGGTGACAGTGACGAAGGAGGCGCCCAGACCGAGACCGATCACGATGCTCGGCAGGATGAACCCGGCGATGAATCCGGTGCTCCCGGCGAGGGCGAACCATACGACCCCGGCGGCGAGCACGACGAGCGCACCGGCGAGCGTCGTGCGGAGGCCCACCCGGGCGACGACGGCCGGGATCACACCGGCGATCGCGACGAGCGCGATGGCGAGGGGCAGCTGGCTGAGTCCGGCGGACAGCGCATCCAGGTGCAGCACCTCCTGCAGGTAGACCGAGAGCGCGAAGAACAGCGCGACCGTGGCGCCGCCGACCAGCAGCATCACGATGTCGCCGGCGAGGGCGTCGCGATTGCGGAAGAAGGAGAACGGCAGCAGGGGGTGGGCGGTGCGGCGTTCGATCAGCACGAATGCGGTGAGAAGGACCACCGCGGCGACAGCGAGCCCCAGGACGATCGGGTTCGTCCAGCCGAGCGTGCCGCCCTCGCTGAGGGCTGCGACGGCCGCCGCGAGTCCGAGGGTCGCGGTCGCGGCTCCCGCCGCATCCATCCGCTCGGCATCGCCGGCCGGGTCGCGGTTGATGAGGAACGGGATGACCGCGAGCACGAGGATGCCGACGGGCACGTTCACGAAGAAGACGGCGGACCAGCCGAAGGCCGCGGTGAGCACACCGCCGAGCAGAACGCCGGCCGCGCTGCCCATCCCGGCCACCGCACCCCAGAGGCCCAGTGCCTTCCCGCGCGCCTCGGCGTCGGGGAAGAGCTGCGTGAGGAGAGCGAGGGATGCGGGCGCCAGCAGGGCGGCGAACGCGCCCTGCACGGCTCGTGCACCCAGGAGCATGGTGCCGTTCACGGCGAGACCGGCCGCGAGCGACGCCAGTGCGAAGCCGGCGACGCCGATGAGGAAGACCCGGCGGTGCCCGAACCGGTCGGCGAGACGTCCGCCGAGCAGGAGGAGACCGCCGAAGGGCAGGACGTAGGCGGTCACCACCCAGGCGAGCGCCGCGGTGTCGAGACCGAGGGCGGTGCCGACGGTCGGCAGTGCGATGTTGACGATGGATGCGTCCAGCACCACCAGGAACTGTGCGAGGGCGAGCACGCTGAGCGCCCACCAGCGGTGCGTGCTGCGGGGAGTGGTCGCGGCGGCAGGTGCCGCCGCGGTGGCGAGAGACGTTTCCATGGGACTGTCCTTTCGTTGTGAGTGATCGATCAATCACTCTTGGGAGCCGGGTGATGGCGGTGGGGTCGAAGGGGGGATCAGGGGTGCTGGATGCCGTTCGTGAGCGTTCGTGCCCATTCCTCGGGCACGTCCTCCAGGCCGGCCGTGACCACTAGGTGGCACAGCTGCCCGTAGGCGATGAAGCGCTGGACGGCGTCGGGCTCGGCGCCCGATCGGATCGTGGCGAAGCGGGTGATCCGGGCGAGTCCGCGCCGGAGCGCCTCCCGGATCTCCGGGACGTCCGAAGCGGACTGCGCGTGCACCTGCAGCATCAGGAGCGAGCGGTCTCCGATGAGCTCCGCGTACGCGTCGCCCATCCGGTCGAGGATCACCGTCGGCGTCTCGCCGTCGGCGCTCCGGGCGCCGGACTCCAGCGCGTTCTCGATCCGCTCGAAGCAGCGCTCCAGCGCGGCCACGAACAGACCCTCCTTGCTCGGGAAGAGCTTGAAGACGTAGGCGGGGGAGATGTCCGCATCCTTGGCGACCGCCGCGATGGGGGTGCCCAGGTAACCGCCGACGGCGAAAACTGCGATGGCGCTGTCGAGCACCGCCTCGCGGCGGTCGTCTGCGGTGGAGAGTGTTCGTGCCATGTGAGTGACTGTACACTCACTCTTGCGACGAGGTCAAGAAGTTTGTGGGGGAGAGCCGGCTCAGGTGCGCCGGGTCGCGTCCTGGACCTCGCCGACGAGCTCCTCGATGATGTCCTCCAGGAACAGCACTCCGGCGGTGGCGCCCTCCGCGTCGACGACCCGGGCCAGGTGGCTGCCGGACCGGCGCATGGTGGCCAGGGCGTCCTCCAGGTCGCTGCCGGCGAAGACGGTCACCAGGCGACGGATGCGCTTGGCCGGCACGGGGAGCTCGAAGCCGGTCTCCTCCAGGTCGAGCACGTCCTTGAGGTGCAGGTAGCCGGTCGGCTCGCCGTCGGCGTCCGGCACGACGTAGCGCGAGAAGCCGTGCTTGGCGACGGCCTTCTCCACGTCGGCGGGAGTCGGGGCGGACGGAAGGGTCACGAGCGCGTCGAGCGCGACCGCGACATCCCGCACCTTCTTCTCGGTGAACTCGAATGCCGCCGTCAGGGCCCCGGTGCGATCCGTCAGCACGCCCTCCCGGGTCGACTGCGACACGATCGTCGCGACCTCGTCGAGGGTGAACGTGCTGGCCGCCTCGTCCTTCGGCTCCACCCGGAACAGGCGCAGCACCGCGTTCGCCGTCGCGTTCAGGGCGACGATGATCGGGCGGACAGCACGGCCGATGCCGACGAGCGGCGGAGCCAGCAGCAGCGCGGCCTTATCGGGCATCGAGAACGAGATGTTCTTCGGGACCATCTCGCCGAACACGACGTGCAGGAACGACACGACGATCAGCGCGACGATGAACGCGATGGTGCCGATGACCTCCTCGGACCACCCGGTCGCGTGCAGCGGCACCTCCAGCAGGTGGTGGATCGCCGGCTCCGAGACGTTCAGGATCAGCAGCGAGCACACGGTGATGCCCAACTGCGTCGTGGCGAGCATCAGCGTCGCGTGCTCCATGGCGTACAGAGCGGTCTTGGCGCTGCGCTTCCCGCGCTCCGCCAGGGGCTCGATCTGGGAGCGGCGTGCGGAGATCACGGCGAACTCGGCGCCGACGAAGAAGGCGTTGACCGCGAGCAGCACGACCAGCCAGGCGATTCCGGCCCAGTCACTCATGAGCCGCCCCCTCTCCGTTCATGCCCTCTGTGACGGGCACCGGATCGGGCGTGTAGCGGATGCGGTCGACCCGGCGGCCGTCCAGGCGCTCGACGCGCAGGGTGCCGCCGTCGATCACGACCTCGTCGCCGACCTTCGGCAGCCGGCCGAGCTCGTTCATGACGAAGCCGGCGACGGTCTCGTACGGCCCCTCCTCGGGGACGGTGACGCCGGCGCGTTCCTCCAGCTCGTCCGGGCGCAGGATGCCGGGGAAGGTGATCGAGTCTCGCCCTCGGATGACGCCCGCTCGCGTGCGATCGTGCTCGTCCGCCACCTCGCCGACGATCTCCTCGACGAGGTCCTCCAGCGTCGCGATGCCCGAGGTGCCGCCGTACTCGTCGACGACGACCGCGAGCTGGTACCCGCGGGCGCGCAGCTCGCCGAGCAGCGTGTCGAGACCCATCGTCTCGGGAACGCGCAGTGGGTCGGTCATCAGGGCGGAAGCGGGCACACGCGAGCGTCGCTGCCGGGGGACGGCGACGGCCTGCTTGACGTGGACGACGCCGAGCACGTCGTCGATGTCGTCGCCGATCACCGGGAACCGCGAGTATCCGGTCTTTCTCGCCAGCTCGCTGACCGCCTGGGCCGGATCGGTGCGCTGCACCGCTTCGATGCGCGGCCGTGGCGTCATCACATCCGAGGCGGTGCGGCTCGAGAAGGCCAGCGTGCGGCTGAGCAGGGTGGCGGTGTCCTCCTCGAGGACACCCGCGCTCGCCGACCGGCGCACCAGCGACGACAGCTCGTCGGCGGTGCGCGCACCGGACAGCTCCTCCTTCGGCTCGATGCCGAGCAGACGGAGGATCCCGTTCGCGGTGCCGTTCAGCAGGGCGACGAACGGCCGGAACACCGTCGTGAACACCGTCTGGAACGGGATCACCAGCTTGGCCGTCGCGAGCGGAAGGGCGAGGGCGAAGTTCTTGGGCACGAGTTCGCCGAGGATCATCGACAGCAGGGTCGCGACCGCGATCGCCACGACGGACGCGATCGGCGTGACGGCGCCCTCCGGCAGCCCGGTCGCGGTGAGCGGTCCGCGCAGCAGAGAACTGATGGCCGGCTCCATCGTGTAACCGGTGAGCAGCGTTGTCAGCGTGATGCCGAGCTGTGCGCTCGACAGGTGCGTCGAGGTGATCTTCAGCGCGGCGATGGTCATGCTGAGGCGCGACTCGCCCCGCTCGCGACGTGCCTCCAGATCACCGCGATCGAGGTTGACGAGGGCGAACTCGCTGGCGACGAAGAGCCCGGTCCCGACCGTCAGCAGCAGGCCGACGGCGAGCATGATCCACTCATAGAGCACGGCCGTCACCTCGCTCGCATCCCAGCGGGCTCGACACGGGCAACGGGCTGGCAGAGGGAGGGTCGTCCATTTGCCCGCCAGTATATCGAGGCGGAGAGCGCTGGAGCCGGGGTTTCCGGGGCGGATTCCCAGGCGGCGTAGACCCGCGATTCCAGTGGCCCCGAACGCGACGCACGCGCGTATGGTGCCGCCTGGATGAAGGAGGATCCCCATGTTGGAGTCTTATGTGACGTACTCCGTCCTTCCTGCTTCCGACCTGCAGCGGGCCATCGAGTGGTACCGCGACAAGCTGGAACTCGAACCGGAGCGGACGACCGAGGGCGGTGTGCTGTACGGCACCGGGTCTGAGGCGAAGATCTTCGTGTATGAGACCGGGAACGCCGGCACCGCACAGAACACGGCGATGTGCTGGCTGACGCCGGACATCGAGGCCACGATGGCCCACCTGAGGGAGCGGGGAGTCACGTTCGCGGACTACGACTTCCCCGGTCTGCACACCGAGAACGGGATCGCGACGGACGACATGGGCCGGTCGGCGTGGTTCCAGGACAGCGAGGGCAACTACCTCTGCCTCACAGAACCGGCCTGACCGTCGGTCCGACGGTTGACGCCGGCCGGCGCGCAGCTCAGCGCCAGCGCGCGCGGAGGTACTGCGGCGGCCAGTAGCCGATCTCGACGCCGAGCTCGTGAGCGGCCCGCAGCGGGAAGTGCGGGTCGCGCAGGAGTTCGCGCGCCAGCATGACCGCGTCCGCCTGGCCGCTCTCCACGATCTCCGCCGCCTGCTGCGGCGAGGTGATGAGCCCGACCGCGCTCACATCCACGTCGGATGTGCTGCGCACGTGGTGAGCGAACGGCACCTGGTAGCCGGGGCCGAGCGGGATGCGGATGCCGGCCTGGATGCCGCCGCTGGAGATGTCGAAGAAGTCGGCTCCGGCCTCTTCGGCCCACGCGGCCACCGTCGCGGTCTGGTCCTCGTCCCATCCGCCCTCGGTCCAGTCGCTCGCGGAGAAGCGGACGAAGAGGGGCGCGTCCGGCGCCTCCTCGCGGACCGCCGCGATGATGCGAAGGAGCAGCCGAGCGCGGTTCTCCAGCGATCCGCCGTACTCGTCGGTCCGCCGGTTGGAGATCGGGGAGAGGAACTGGTGCAGCAGGTAGCCGTGTGCCGCGTGCAGCTCGATCACGCGGAAGCCCGCCTCAACCGACCGGCGCGCGGCCGAGCGGAAGTCGTCCACGATCGTGTCGAGACCGGCCGCATCCAGCTCGTCGGGAGTGTCGAGCCCGTCGAACGCGATGGGAGACGGTGCGACCGTCCGCCAGCCGCCTTCCGCCTCGGGGACGGAGCCGGTGCGGCCCTCGAAGCCCCACGCCGGCCACGACGACGCCTTGCGGCCGGCATGCCCGAGCTGGATGCCGGGAACGGCGCCCTGACTCTCGATGAACGCGGTGATCGGCTTCCAGGCGTCCCGCTGCTCGTCTGTCCAGATGCCGGTGTCGCGCGGGCTGATCCGCCCCTCCGGGTTGACCGCGGTGGCCTCGGTGAAGACGATGCCGCTGCCGCCGGTCGCGAACGATCCCAGGTGGATCAGGTGCCACGTGCCGGGGACGCCCGACTGGTCGAGCACCGAGTACTGGCACATCGGCGAGGTCCAGATGCGGTTGCGGGCGGTGACGCCGCGCAGGGTCAGGGGATCGAAGAGAGAGGGCATACCTCCATCTAAGCGCCGAGACCTTCCAGATATGCCCGGAGGCCGCTCGGCGATGTGAACACGTGCCCGGAGATCCCGAGCGCTTCGGCGCCGCGGACGTTCGCCTCCTTGTTGTCGATGAAGACCGTCTGCTCCGGCGTCACCCCGAGTTCGGAGAGGACGTGCTGGAAGATCTCCGGGCTGGGCTTGATCGTGCCGAGCTCTCCGCTGACGAACACCTTCTCGAACAGGTCGCCGAGGGTCCCATGACGGAAGTAGGAGCCGAAGTCGCGGCCGGCGTTCGAGAGCAGCGCCATCCGCGTGCCGCCCAGCTTGAGGTCGAGGAGGACCTGGAGGGTGTCGTGGTCGATCGTCAGCCAGCTCCGGAAGTCGGCGAGCCACAGCCGGTGGATCTTCGCGTCGCCCCAGTTCTCGCCGAGCTCGCGCTCGATGCCGCGCCAGTACGACTGGATGCTCAGCGTGCCCTGGTCGAGCGCATCCCGGTGTCGCCAGTACGCCGGCCAGAACACGTGCGGGTCGCCGCCCGCGAGTTCGGTCAGGGCGGCGCGGTCCTCGTCGGACGGGGTCACCGAGATGACCTCGCCGTAGTCGAACACGATCACCTTTCCGGGGATGCTGATCGCCATGCTCACAACCTATCGTGAGGTCGGTAGGGGTTCGATGGGCCTGGGCCGGTGTGCGGCCGACAGGAGTGACGACGGGAGGCGCCGATGACCGACTGGCAGAACTGGGACGAACGGGATGCCGCGGCATGGATCGCCGTGCCGCAGGAGTCGAGTGACAAGTATTCGCGCGGTGTCCTCGGGGTGGTGACCGGATCCGACCGCTACCCCGGCGCGGCGGTGCTCGGGGTGGAGGGCGCTTCGCGCACCGGTGTCGGCATGATCCGCTATCTCGGCGCCGACCGCCCGGCCGAGCAGGTGATGCGCCGCCGACCGGAGGTCGTGACCGCCCCCGGACGCGTGCAGGGCTGGCTGATCGGCTCCGGCATGGATGCGGCCAGTCGTCCAGCGGATGACGCCCAGCGCCTGCGTTCGGCTCTCCGCGACGGGACGCCGCTCGTGATCGACGCGGGAGCGCTCGACCTCGTCGGTCGCGCCTCCGCACCGGTGGTCGTCACGCCGCACTTCCGCGAGCTGGCGACGGTGCTCGCCGCCGGGGCGGACGACGACTCGGACGCGGTGACCGCCGACGACATCGCGGCCGACCCGGCCGGCTGGACCATCCGTGCCGCCGAGAGCCTGGGCGTGACCGTCCTGCTCAAAGGCCACACGACCTACGTCGCGGCGCCCGGAGGCCCGCGGTACGCCGTCACCGCCGGTCCTGCGTGGCTTGCGACGGCCGGGAGCGGAGACGTGCTGGGCGGCGTGCTGGGCGCCCTCGTGGCGACGCATGCCCGCGAGATCGACGAGGATGGCCACACGGCGCTCGCCGCGCTCGCCGCGACCGCCGCGTGGGTGCACGGCCGGGCGGGGGAGCGGGCGTCCGACGGCGGGCCGATCGTCGCCCTCGACATCGTTGGGGAGCTCCCCGGGGTGGTGCGCGAGCTGGTGCGTGCGGCGGGCTGAGAGACCGCGCAGCGCGGTTCAGGAAGGCGCCCATCGCATCCCCTAGGATGTGGCGCTATGGGGATGGATGCGGTGCCGCTGAGCGCCGCGCCGACCCCTCGGGCACAGCCCGGCCTGCTGCAGCGGGTGGCCTACAGCCCGCTGTCCCTGTGGATCGCGTTCCTCGCCGTCCACCTGATCATCAGCGGCCTCGCCCTCGACCAGGGCAAGGGCCTCGGCGACGTCTTCCTCGTCTACAAGCCCTGGGCCCAGCTCGCGGCGCAGGGCACCCAGATCGTCGGCGTCGACTCCGACTGGGTGTATCCCTTCGGCGCGATCGTGCCGGTCATGCTGCCGCTGCTGTTCGGCGCGGACGGCTATGTCTGGGCGTGGCTGAACATGGTGCTGCTGCTGAACGCGGCGGCCTTCGCCGTGCTGATCGTCGGGCGTGAGCGGCGCCGGCTGATCGCGGCCTGGTGGTGGCTGGCCTTCCTGCTCCTGCTGGGGCCGATCGCCGTCGGGCGCCTGGACTCGGTCTCGGCGTCGCTCGCGATCGTCGGGCTGCTCTGGCTGACCCTGCACGAGCGCGCGGCGGTCGTCGTGCTCACCGCGGCCACGTGGATCAAGGTGTGGCCGGCCGCCGTCCTGCTCGCCGCGGTCGTCGCCCTCCGCTCGCGCCGGCACATCGTGCTCGTCGCCGTGGCAACCTCCGCGGTGATCGCGGCGGTGCCGCTGATCTTCGGTGCAGGCTGGCACATCCTGAGCTTCATCACCATGCAGACCGACCGCGGGCTCCAGATCGAGGCGCCGGTCAGCACGTTCTGGATGTGGCAGGCCGCGTTCCACGTGCCAGGTGCGGAGGTCTACTACGACCGTCAGCTGCTCACGTTCCAGGTCAGCGGTCAGGGGACCGCCGCGGCCGGCGCGCTCATGAACCCGCTGTTCGCGGCGACCGCGATCGTCGTGCTGCTGATCGGCGTCCGGGCGTACCGGAGGGGCACCCCGTACACGCGCATCCTCCCGGAGCTGTCGCTCGCTCTGGTGACCGCATTCATCGCCTTCAACAAGGTCGGCTCACCGCAGTACGTCGTGTGGCTGGCCGCACCGGTCGTCATCGGGTTGGTCTATCAGGGTCGGGGGTTCCGCATCCCGGCGCTCCTGGTGCTGGTCACCGCGGGGCTCACCCAGGTCTTCTATCCGTTCCTGTACGACTGGCTGCTCGTGCCGGACCCGGGGATGGTCGCCGTGCTGACCGTGCGCAACGTCATGTACTTCGTGATACTGGGGTGGACCGTTGCGGCGCTCTGGCGCCGGCGTCACCGCCAGGAGGCGGCAGGCGACCTGGTTCCGGCCCACGCGTGGCCGTTCCGCTCGGCCCCGGGAGCGCATCCCGAGCCGGTCGGCGGAAGCGCACGCTGAAAGATGGAGGAAGACATGCTGGTGGCGTTCTCTGTTGCGCCGAGCGGCGGTGAGGGAGCGGACGCGTCGGTGCACGACGCGGTCGCCGCGGCCGTGCGCGTGGTGCGCGAGTCGGGCCTCCCGAACCGTACGGACGCGATGTTCACGACGATCGAGGGGGAGTGGGACGAGGTCTTCGACGTCGTCCGCCGCGCCACCGAGGCGGTCGGCCGATACGGGTCGCGCGTCTCCCTCGTGCTGAAGGCGGACATCCGTCCCGGGTACTCCGGCGAGCTCGACGGCAAGGTCCAGCGGCTCGAAGCCGCGCTGGAGCGAGGCGACTGACGTGGATGTCGACACCCTCCTGCTCCTGCTCTTCGGCCTGTTCGTGCAGTTCGGACCCTTCCTGATCATCGTCGCGGTGCTGGTGGGCGGCGTCCTGCTGGGCTGCGTCGTCGTCGCCATCGTCGGCGCGGTGCGGGCCGGGGTGTCGAAGCCCGAGGAGACCCGCGACGTGGATGTCGCCCAGTTCTTCGAGGAGCAGACGGCCGCGGCCGCCGCCGCCGGCGACCGCCGCGCCTAGCCTCCTCCGCCTCCTCCTCTCCCGCGGTCGCGAGATTCGTGCCGAATGTGCGCTTTGCGCCGCGCATTCCGCACTTTCGTGCCGAATGTGCGAGGGGGACCGCCGCGGGTCGAAACGATTCGATATAGGCTGGTGCGGTGACCCCGCTTATCGACGGGCCGACGAAGCTGTCGTCGGCCCGTATCCGTCTTGCGCTGCTGGCGCTCGCCCTCGGTGGATTCGGCATCGGATCGACCGAGTTCGTCGCGATGGGCCTGCTGCCCAACATCGCGCACGACCTGCTGCCGCAGCTGTACGCCGCCTCGCCGACCGACGCCAACGCGCAGGCCGGCTGGATCATCTCGGCGTACGCGCTCGGCGTGGTCGTCGGCGCGCCCACGATCGCGGCGGTCGCCGCGCGCTGGCCGCGTAAGAAGCTGCTGCTCTGGCTGCTCGTGGCGTTCACCGTCGGCACCCTCGCCTCGGCGGTCGCCCCGACGTTCCAGCTCGTGATGCTCGCGCGCTTCATCTCTGCGCTGCCTCACGGCGCCTACTTCGGCATCGCTTCGCTCGTCGCCGCCTCGCTGATGGGGCCGGGCAAGCGCGGGCGCGGGGTCGCCTTCGTGCTGTCGGGCCTGACGATCGCCAACGTGATCGGCGTTCCGACGATCACCTGGATCGGCCAGCACAGTGGATGGCGCATCGCCTACCTCGTCGTCGCCGCGATCTTCGCGCTGACGTTCGTCGCCGTCGCGCTACTGGTGCCCTGGCAGGCGGGCGACGCCAAGGCGACCATGAAGAACGAGCTGCGGGCGTTCACCCGGCTGCAGGTGTGGCTCGCGCTGCTCATCGGCGCTGTCGGCTTCGGCGGCTTCTTCGCCGTGTACACGTACATCGCGCCCATCGTCACGACGATCACCGGGATGCCCGAGTCGACCGTTCCGCTGGTCCTCGTGCTCGCCGGCCTCGGAATGACGGTCGGCAACATCCTCGGCGGGCGTGCGGCCGACCACAGCGTCCCGCGCAGCATGCTGCTGTTCTTCGCGATCCTGCTGGTCGGCCTTGCGGCCCTCTGGCTGACCGCATCCACCATCCCCGGCCTGCTGATCTCGGTGTTCGTCGTGTCCGGAGCGTGCTCGGCGCTCTCGCCGACCATCCAGACCCGGCTCATGGATGTTGCGCGCGACAGCCAGTCGATCGCCGCGGCGCTCAACCACTCGGCGCTCAACATCGCGAACGCCGCCGGAGCGTTCTTCGGCGGCCTGACGATCGCGGCCGGTCTCGGCTACCTGTCGCCGGTCGTCGTCGGCGGACTGCTCGCCCTCGGCGGCATCGCGCTGGCGCTGATCTCGTTCGGCATCGACCGCTCGCGCATCCGGCGCGGTGTCGCCACCGGTTCGGTCGCGGCTCAGCGGCCGGAGCGGACTCCGGTCTCCGCGCCCGTCGACTGACGGACGCGGGTTCCGTCAGTCGTTCTGCAGCAGGATGCCGTCCTGGATGGCGCGCTTGCGCAAGGCGACCTTGGTGCCGACGTCGTAGCCGGCCACGCGGTACTTCTCGCGGATACGCTTGAGGTAGCTCTTGGCAGTCTCGTCCGAGATGCCCAGCTGGAAGGCGACCGCCTTGACCGGCTCACCGGCGCCGTAGAGCGCCATCACGCGACGCTCCTGCGCGCTCAGCTTGGGGGCGCCGCCGACCTCGCCGGCGTTGAGCGCCAGGTCGAGTTCGGCCGAGATGAACGACTCGCCCTTGCGGGCGGCGCGGATCGCCTCGACGATCATCTCCGCATCCTCGCTCTTCACCAGGTAGCCCATCGCTCCGGCCGCTAGCGCCTCCCGGACCACCGCGGGCTCCGAGTAGGTGCTCATCAGCACCGTGGCGACACCGGTCGTCTTCAGCGTCGAGAGCTTCAGCGAGATCGGGATGTTGTCCTTGAGGTCGAGGTCGAGGAGGACGACGTCCACCGGGAACTCGGGATGCGTCAGCAGCTCCGGCCAGCTCGCGACGGCTGCGACCATGCTGATGTCGTCCGCTGCACTGCGGATCCACTCGGTCAGTGCTCCCAGCAGCATCTTGTGGTCGTCGACGATCGCGATCCGGATCGGGGGTTCCTCGGCCATGGGGTGCCTCTCTCTGTATCGAACCAGCTGGGTCAGACCAGCTCGGCTGATGTGTCGCTCACCGTCGTGATCTCGATGCGCAGGGTCGAACCCGAGAACGACTCGACGTAGCGGCCCACTTTACGGATAGCTTGCCATGCCGCGGGGTCTACCCCGTTTCGCGGCACACCGCTGGTCGAGATCACGATAGCCATTGTGGCCCCAGGATTCGCCGTTCTCGGGTAGGTGCCGACCGGTCGTGTCAGATCGAGCGTCAGCGTCCGCGGCTGGCCGGCCCCGCTGCGGACCGGGTCGCTGATGAGCAGCCAGACCGCGGTGAGGAGGCCGTCGCGCTGCTCGCGGTTGAGGCCGGCGGCGAGCCCGTCCGGGTCGGTCAGCGTCACCGACGGCCCGAGGAGGGCGGACTCCGTGACGGCGTGGTACAGCCACGTCTCCCGGCGGCCCTGGATGAGGTGGAGGCGCAGCTCCGTCGCGATCGAGGCCGCGGCGTCGGCGGTGTCCTCGTCGAGCGGCAGCGCCGTGCGGCCCGTGGCGACGCCGTCGAGCAGTCGCTCGGCGGCGAGGTCGAGGCGGGCGAGCTCTTCGGAGGCCAGCATCCCGATGGCGTAGCCGGGGGAGACCACGGTGCTCTGCACCTGGACGAGGTCGAGCTCCAGCTGCACCAGTGTGCGGAGCGACCGCACGATCTGCACGCCGACGAGCGGAGGCGCGACCGCGATGGCGACCGTGACCAGACCCGGGCCGAGGAGCTGCAGGTTCGGCAGCGACCGCCAGATCTCGACGACGGCGAGCACGACGCCCAGCACCGCCGTGGCGAGGACGATGTCGCGCGCCGGGCGCACCGGAACGCACAGCAGGAGCGTCGGGCCGACGGCGGCGGCCGCCGTCAGGGGGACGATGGCCCCGCCGATCGGCCAGGTGCCCGCGATGTCCAGCGCCACGGCGGCGGCCCAGACGCCCAAGGCGCCCAGGAAGAGCCACGACGGCAGCTCGTCGGGCAGCCGGAAACGGAGGACGAGGGCGGCCACGAGGGTCACGGCCACCAGCACCCAGGCGGTCACCGTGAAGCCCAGCAGCGGGTACTCGGCGATGTTCAGGCCGAACAGCGTGAGCAGGAACGCGATGAAGGCGACCGTCGCCACGTTGAAGCCGAGGTCGAGGCGTGCGCGGCCGAGCGCATCCCGCTCGTCCCCGGCGGCGCCGCGCGCCAGCGGGCTGCGGGGAACGGTCCGCTCGTCGACCCGGGTCACTTCGGCACCTCCAGCACGACGGTCGTCCCGCTGCCGGGCGACGAGAACAGGCGGGCGTTGCCGCCCACATCGCGGAGGCGCGCCACGATCGACTCGGTGAAGCCCAGCCTCCCGGTGTCGATGGAGGCGACGTCGAAGCCCTTGCCGGCGTCCGTCACCATGGCGCGCACGTTCGTCTCGTCGTCCGTGATCGTCACGTGCGCCTCGAGAACGCCCGAATGCCTGCGTACGTTCTCCAGGCACTCGCCGAGGGCGAGGAGGAACGCGTCGAGGACGTCGCTGGGGAGCAGCACCTGACCGGCGCCGTGCCAGTTCACCTCGAGCCCCATGCGGCGGAAGCGCTGCTTCACCGACTCGAGCGTGTTGCCCAGCGTGGACTCCTCGACCGGCTTGAGCTTGTAGTCGCCGGACCGGGCCGGGTCGGGCGTGAAGCCGAGCCGCAGCTGGCGCAGAAGAGCAGCATCCTCGGCGGCCTGCTCGCGGAGGGCGCCGTGGCTGACGCCGACACCGGAGTGCGCGAGGAGCGTGAGCGTCGCCAGCACCGTGTCGTGCAGCAGTCGCGCGCTCTGGCGACGGCGGGCCTCCGTCTCGCTCGCCTGGCGTTCGACCCGGTAGGCGCGGCTCATCGTCGAGATGCGCTTGAGGGTCCGCGGGACGGTGCGGGAGAGCCAGACGCCGGTGGCGGTCAGGGCGATCCACCCGGTCATCGTGAACACGAGCGTCTCGACCATGCGGGATTGGGTCACCCCGAGAGTGACGCCCTGCGCGGTCACCGTCACGGCCGCGGCCGCCACCAGCAGCACGAGCCGGCTGCGGGAGCTCACGCCGACAACGCACACGCACGCGACCGATGCCGCGCCGATCACGCTGACAGCGCTGATCGCGGACGGCCCGAGCGCGGTTCCCGGCAGCAGGTGGATGAGGATGAGCGCGACGCCCGCGACCACGATGACCCACATCCACAGGGTCAGTCGCAGCAGGCCGGCCAGCTGCCACTGCGCGTAGCCGAGGCACACGATGAGCACCAGCGACGCGAGGTACAGGGGGAGCGGAAGGGAGCCCGGGATGCTCAGGCAGAAGAGCGCTGTGACCGTGGCCGTCAGCCCGACGGTGCGGGCCGTCGCAGCGAGGAGTCGATCACGCTCCTTCTGGATGCGCGACATGCCCCTCCGTCCTCCGTCACACGTCGAGCAGTCGCCTCAGCTGGGCGCTGACGGCGTCGTCCTCGATCAGGAACCCGTCGTGGCCGAAGTCCGACCGGATCACCACTGGAACTCTACCGTCCAGCGTGACCGGAACATGGTAGGCGATCTGCTCCTGTCCCTCGACCGGGAACAGGCGGTCGCTGTCGATGCCGACGACAAGGGTGCGCGCCGTCACCCGTGACAGCGCTGCGGCGAGGCCACCGCGGCCGCGTCCGACGTCGTGGGAGTTCATCGCCTCCACCAGCGTGATGTAGCTGTTCGCGTCGAAGCGGCGCGTGAACTTGTTGCCGTGGAAGTCGAGGTACGACTCGACGGCGAACCGTCCGCCGCCGCCGAGCGGGCTGATCTCGCTCTGCCATGCCCGCTGGAAGCGTTCGTTCAGCTCGGACGGGCTGCGGTAGTTCAGCAGGGCCATCCGCCGCGCGAGCGCGAGTCCGCGGTGCGGGCCGTCGCCGTCCTCGGCGTCGTAGTACTGGCCGCCGCGGAACAGCGGATCGGTGCGCACCGCCTCGATCTGGACCGAGTTGAGGGCGATCTGGTCGGCGGTCGAATACGGGGGAGCGGCGATCACCGCGAGCCGCTCGACGCGCTCCGGGAACATGACCGCCCACTCCAGCGCCTGCATCCCGCCCATCGAGCCGCCGACGACCGCAGCCCAGCGGTCCAGCCCGATGGCGTCCGCGAGGGCGGCCTGCGCGGCGACCTGGTCGCGGATGGTCGTGAACGGGAAGCGGGCGCCCCACTCGGCGCCGTCCGGGGCGAGGGAGGCGGGACCGGTCGTGCCCTGGCAGCCGCCCAGCATGTTCGGCGCCACGACGTACCAGCGGTCGGTGTCGATCGCCTTGCCGGGTCCGATGATGCCCTGCCACCAGCCGGCCGTGCGGTGTCCGCGGCCGGCGGGCCCGACCGCGTGCGAGTCACCGGTCAGGGCGTGCAGCACGAGCACGGCGTTGTCGCGCTCCGGCGACAGCGTGCCCCAGGTCTCGTAGGCGACCCGGACGAACGGGAGGGTCTCGCCGCTCTCGAAGGAGAACGCGCCGATCCCCGCGAACTGCCGGTCGCCGGCCGGATCGGACTCCTTCCAGGCGCCGCTCGCCGGCGGCTTCCCGAGCAGCGTCCTCGCCTGCGCCTCCGTGATGAAACTCGACGGCGCCGTGTCGGCGGATGTCTGCCACTCCATACCGCTCATTCTCCCGGACGCCGCGCTCCGCCCTCGCTCTGTTACGCCGCGCACGCCCACCCACCGTCGAGTACGCAAAAACTGCACGCGAAACCGGAGTTTCGCGTGCAGTTTTTGCGTACTCGACGGTGGGCGCCGAGCGGAGGGGCGGAGGGTTACGCGCGGGCGGCCTCGGCGACGGAGCGCGCAGCGGCGAGGCCCGCGGAGAGGTCCGCCTTCAGGTCGTCGACGTTCTCCAGACCCACCGAGAGGCGGACGAGGCCCGGGGTGACGCCGGCGGTCAGCTGCTGCTCGGGCGTGAGCTGCGAGTGCGTGGTCGACGCCGGGTGGATGACGAGGCTGCGGACGTCGCCGATGTTCGCCAGGTGGCTGAACAGCGAGAGGTTGTCGACGAGGGCAGCGCCCGCATCCACACCGCCCTTGAGCTCGAACGAGAGCACCGCGCCGACACCCTTCGGGGCGTACTTGTTGGCGGTCGCGTACCACGGGCTGGTCGGCAGACCCGAGTAGTTGACCGACGCGACATCGGGGTGCGACTCGAGGAACTCGGCGATCTCCTGCGCATTCTGCGTGTGACGCTCGACGCGGAGCGACAGCGTCTCGATGCCCTGGATGAGCTGCCAGGCGCTCGCCGGTGCGATCGCCGCACCGAGGTCGCGGAGCAGCTGCACGCGCGCCTTGATGATGTAAGCGAGGGCGTCTCCGACCGCTGCGGTGTAGCTGGCGCCGTGGTACGACGGGTCCGGCTCGGTGAGGCCCGGGAACTTCTCGACGTTCTTCGACCACTCGAACGAGCCGCCGTCGACGATGATGCCGCCGATGACCGTGCCGTGACCGCCGAGGAATTTGGTCGCCGAGTGGACGACGATGTCGGCGCCGTGCTCGAACGGGCGGATCAGGTACGGCGTCGCGATCGTGTTGTCGACGATCAGCGGGACGCCCGCCTCGTGCGCGACCTCGGCGACGAGGGCGATGTCGAGGATGTTGATCTTCGGGTTGCCGATGGTCTCGGCGAAGAACAGCTTGGTGTTCGGGCGGACCGCGCGGCGCCACTCCTCGGCGTCGTCCTGGTTCTCGACGAAGGTGGTCTCGATGCCGAGCTTCGCGAGCGTGTACTTGAACAGGTTGTACGTGCCGCCGTAGATCGAGCTGGAGGAGACGATGTGGTCGCCGGCCTGCGCGATGTTCAGCACCGCGAAGGTCTCAGCGGCCTGACCGGAGGCGACGAGGAGGGCCCCTGTGCCCCCTTCGAGCGCGGCGACGCGCTCCTCGACGACCGCCTGGGTCGGGTTCTGGATGCGGGTGTAGATGTTGCCGAACTCGGCGAGGGCGAACAGGTTCTTCGCGTGCTCCGCGTTGTTGAACACGTACGACGTGGTCTGGTAGATCGGGGTCGCGCGGGCGTTGGTCACCGGGTCGGGAGCAGCGCCGGAGTGGATCTGCTTGGTTTCGAACTGCCAGTCTGCGGCGTCGGTCATGGCGTCTCTCCTTCGGGTCTGTGAGCGCATGATGCGCAGGGTCTGCGAGCGGTCGGCCACCGCCGTTGTCAGCAGGCTAGACGCGCCGTCCCACGCGGGCAACGTATCCGAAACACGCCGTAACCCGCGACAATGAGGGCATGAGCAGACGTGTGGTCGTGACGGGAGCGAGTTCGGGCATCGGGGCGGCGACGGTCCGCGCCTTCCGCAGCGAGGGCTGGGACGTGGTGGCGGTGGCCCGCCGGGAGGACCGCCTGCGGGCGCTGGCCGACGAGACCGGCGCCGAATTCGTTGTCGCCGACCTGACGAAGCAGGATGACGTGGATGCGCTCCGCGACCACTTGGCGTCGACCGGCGGCATCCACGCGCTCGTCAACAACGCGGGAGGCGCGCACGGGCTCGACTCCGTTGAGGCCTCCAGCGTCGACGACTGGGTGTGGATGTATGAGATCAACGTCATCGGCACGAAGCGGGTCATCTCCGCCCTCCTCCCGCTGCTGCGGGACGGCGCGACCGAGACGGGCCACGCGGACATCGCGGTCGTCACCTCCATCGCCGGCCTGACCACGTACGTGGGCGGCGGCGGGTACAACGCCGCGAAGTTCGCCGAGCACGCCCTCACCGAGGTGCTGCGGCTGGAGCTGAACGGCGAGCCGATCCGCGTCGTCGAGATCGCGCCGGGGATGGTGGCGACGGAGGAGTTCTCGCTGGTCCGTTTCGGCGGCGACAAGGCCAGGAGGGACGCGGTCTACGAGGATGTGCCCGAGCCGCTCTCGGCCGAGGACGTCGCCGACACGATCGTCCACGCGCTCACCCGCCCCCGCCACGTCGACCTCGACCTGATCGTGGTCAAGCCGGTCGCCCAGGCGGCGCCGTACCGGCTGCACAAGGGCGAGCTGACGGTCCGCGGCTGACATGACCGACGAGGACGACGCGAAGCGCCTCCGCTGGGAGCGCGCGACCGCCTGGCCCGGAATCGCCGCCAGCGCGCTCTTCCTCGTCGCCTACTCCTGGAACATCCTGGACGAGTCCCAATCGACCGCCGTGCACGCGACACTGATCGTGGTGCTCGTTGCGGTGTGGCTGTTCTTCTTGATCGACTACGTGATGCGCCTGCTGCTTGCCAAGCACAAGCGAGAGTTCGTCCGCCGCAATCCGGTCGACTTGCTGTCGGTGTTCATCCCGATGGCGCGACCCTTCCGCCTGCTGACCGGGCTACGCCATCTGAACGGGCTGCAGGGCAACAGCGGGTCTCACCTGCGGCGTCGCATCGTCATCATCGCATCGAGCTTCATCGTCATGTTCATCTATGTCATCGCGCTGGCCGAGTTTCAAGCCGAGCGCTACGCGCAGGGATCGAACATCCGCTCCTTCGGCGACGCGGTGTGGTGGGCGTGCGTGACCATGGCGACGGTCGGTTACGGGGACTACTACCCGGTCACCATCCCGGGCCGGGTCCTCGCGGTCGTCCTCATGATCGGCGGCGTCGCGATCGTCGGAACCGCGAGCGCGACGATCGTCAGCTACCTGAACGACCGCACGCAGCACCTGCGCCGCCACGAGCCGCGGCAGGACGACGCGCATCCTGGCCCGGAGGAGCAGAACGACGCCCCGCGCTGACGCCGCGGCCCACGCGCGTCAGCCGTCGGTGACGGCCACGCACGCCCGCAGCAGCTGGATGGCCTGGCGCGCGTCCCGCACCGTGAATTCCTGACGCTCGCCCGCCCGGTCGCGCACCGCCCGCTCCAGCAGCTCGGCGTGCTCCGGCCAGCGTTCGGCGGCGAACGCGGCAGCGGCGGTCTTCGAGAGCACCTCGCCCGTCTCGATGGTGGCGACCAGCCGGATGGGGCCGAGCGCCACCCAGCGCACGGTCTCCGCGCGCACGGGGCCGTCGTCCGGCCTGTCGGCGAGCTCGGCTTCAAGGCCGTCGCCGATCCGCTGCCAGTAGTCGAGCAGGTTGTCGCGCGAGAACGCGACGACCCCCTCCGCGGTCTGCGGGTGGCGGTCGGCGACCGGCGACCAGATGACGTCGCCGCCGTCGACGATGCCCTGAACGCCAGACTCCAGCTCCCGCCAGGTGATCCAGCTGAGCTGCGCGCCCGCGAGCGCGGAGACCAGCACGCCTTCGACCACCTGGGGAGCGGTCTGGACCACATCCGGCCCGCGTGCGATCTCCGACTCGGTCAGGTAGACGCCGTCGATGTGCGGCTGGGAGGAGGCGTGAAGCTCCGCGAGGGCGGGCAGGTCGTCGACCGGGTCGCGGGTGACCACGAACACCACATCGATGTCGCTGACCCCCGGATGCCAGTCCCCGGCCACAGCGGATCCGGTGACGATCGCGCGGCTCACGAGTCCGGGCGCGAGGCGTCTCTGCTCCAGGAGGAACGCGGTGAGCGCGTCGGCGACGGCGGGCGGGAGCTGCTGCTCGGACATGGTCACTCCAGGGCGGGTTCGGGATCCGCGAACGCGAGCCGCGGCACGAAGAAGAGGAGCACCGCGGCGACGAGAGCGCCGAGGCCGCAGATGGTCCAGACGAGCATGTAGCCGAAGAGGCTGGCGGCCGTGGCCGTCACGGTGGCGGCGCCGGCGAGCAGCACGACGCCGAAGACGGCGGATGCGAACGATCCGCCGATGGTCTTGGTGGTGTTCGTCAGGGCGGTGGCGACGCCGGTCTGCCCGCGCGGTGCGGCGGCCGCGGCTGCGGCGGGGAGCGCGCCGACGAGCGCTCCGGAGCCGATTCCGGCGATCGCCATGTTGGTGAACACCTCCCAGGTCTGGAGGTGGAACGGCAGGAACATCAGGTACCCGATCGCCACGAGGAAGGCGGCGCCGATCAGGGTCACCCGCGGCGTCAGCCAGGACGACACGAGCGGGAACAGCAGCGCTCCGACGATCATCGAGATGAGGTACGCGCCGATCAGGATGCTGCGCTGGCCGGCCGAGAGCCCGAGCCCGTAGCCGTTCGCCGGATCCGTGCCCGCATACGTGCTGAGCGGCGCCTGCGCGCCGAGGAGGCTGATCCCGATCAGGCCGGCGGTGAGCTGCACCGGCCACATGGTGGGGCGCCGGAGGACGCGCAGGTCGATGGCGGGGTCGGCCTGGCGCAGCTCCCAGCGCCCGAACGGGAGGAACGCGAGCACGCCGACGGCGATGAGCACCCACACCCACCACGTCCCGACCCCGTTGAGGCGGAGGAACGTGAGCCCGGAGGTGATCAGCAGCAGGCCGAGCGCCAGCAGGCTGAAGCCGACGCCGTCGAGGCTGCGGCCGGGGACGGGCTCAGACTCGGGAACGCCGAAGAGGATCGCGAAGAATACGAGCGTGACCGCCACCGCCGGCACCAGGAGGGTGAGCGTCACATCCCCGCCGAGCGCCTCGAAGAGCAGTCCGGCGCCCACCGCGCCGACGATCGCCCCGGCCTCCAGGGCGACGACGAGCAGACCGGCCGCCCGTCGCGTGCCCGACGCGGCCGTCCCGGTGCGGCGTCCACGGTCGAAGATCAGGGCGACCTCCAGCGGAAGCCAGACCACATAGAAGCCCTGCAGCGCGAACGCCAGCAGATAGGTCGTGAAGTCGCCCGCGAAGGCGAGCCACCACGTCGAGAGGGCGGTAACGGCGGTGGCGATGAGCAGGATCCGCTTGTGCCCGAACATGTCGCCGAGCTTCGCCAGCACGGGCACCACCAGGGCGGAGACGAGCAGCTGGGCGGCCTCGAACCAGTTGTAGTCGGCGTCGTGGATGCCGAGATGCTTCACGATGTCGGAGATCAGCGGGACGTAGTACCCCTGCAGGATGCCGCTGGTCAGCTCGACGAGGGCGAGCCAGCCGATCAGGCCCGCCGTGGTGCCGATCACGACCGCCGCCCGGCGTTGGGCCGACGTCTTCTCCGAAGTCATGCGCGGATGCTAACACCCGGGTGGCCCCGGTACGGTAGAGCAATGGCCAGCGAACTCGACGATTCCGGTGCAGACGTCCTTCAGGAGGCGGAACGGGAGGTCCTCGGCTGGTTGGAGTTCGGTGAAGCATCACGTCATCTGGCCGGCGAGGTCGTCGAGTCCGGGTTCGAGCCGGACATGGTGGTCGCGATCGCCCGCGGCGGCCTGCTGCTCGCCGGAGCCATCTCGTATGCCCTCGGCATCAAGGCGTGCGGCGCCCTGAACGTCGAGTTCTACACGGGCGTCGACACGCGTCTCCCCGAGCCCGTCGTCCTCCCGCCGATGCTCGACTCCGCGGCCCTGCAGTCGAAGCGCGTCCTGCTCGTCGACGACGTGTCCGACTCCGGCCGGACCCTCGCGATGGTCGTCGACCTGATCGCGGCCTCCGGCGCGGACGTCCGCACCGTGTGCCTCTACTCCAAGCCGCGGACCGTGCTCGAGCCCGACTTCGTCTGGCGACGCACCGACCGCTGGATCACCTTCCCGTGGTCCGCCCTCCCGCCGGTGACGGCCGCGACCCACTGAGCGGGACCGTGCCGAAGACGCTGGCGGAGCTGGCCGCCGACGGTTCGATGGACCCGGGATGGGCGGCCGCCCTCGAGCCGGTCGCCGACCGCATCGCCGCGATGGGCGACTTCCTCCGCGCCGAGGTGGCTGCCGGGCGCCCCTACCTGCCCGCCGGCGACGCCGTCCTGCGGGCGTTCCGCGCTCCGCTCGCCGACGTCCGCGTGCTGATCGTCGGACAGGACCCGTACCCGACGCCCGGGCATCCCATCGGGCTGTCGTTCGCCGTCGACCGGCACGTGCGCCCGCTGCCGCGCAGCCTCCAGAACATCTACCGCGAGCTGCGCGACGATCTGGGCGTGGTGCCGCCTCCGCACGGCGACCTGGGCGCGTGGGCCGACCACGGGGTCATGCTGCTCAACAGGGTGCTCACGGTCCGGCCAGGGGAGCCGGCTTCGCACCGCGGGAAGGGATGGGAGGCCGTGACGGAGCACGCCATCCGCTCGCTCGTCGCGCGCGGCCGGCCGTTCGTGTCCATCCTGTGGGGGAGGGATGCGGCGACGCTCACTCCGCTGCTCGACGGCAACCCGGTGATCGAGTCGGCGCACCCCAGCCCGCTGTCGGCGTCGCGCGGCTTCTTCGGGTCGAAGCCCTTCTCGCGCGCCAACGCCCTGCTCACGAAGCTGGGCGAGAAACCGGTCGACTGGTCGCTCGAACCGTAACCCGCACGCAATACGCGCGACGTAGGCTTGACGGGTGCTGGAAGAGGAATACCAGGAACGTCGGGTGCTGCCGCGGCACCTGCGGAAGCCCGCGCCCACGGAGGCGCCGTTCGAGTACGCGATCCGCGAGGCGCGGCCCGAGGATCTCCCGCACATCCGTGAGATCTACAACCACTATGTGGCCAACAGCACCGTCACCTTCGACGAGGATGCGATGACGCTGCGCGAGTGGAAGAGCAAGTACGCTTACCTCAAGAAGCTCGGGATGCCGTTCATCGTCGCCGAGTCGCCCTCCGGCCAGATCCTCGGGTACGCGCTGGTGCAGCCGTGGAAGCAGAAGCGCGCGTACCGGTTCACGGTCGAGAACTCGATCTACCTGGGCGCCGCATCCACCGGCAAGGGCCTCGGTCCGGTCATGATGCAGGAGCTGATCGACCGATCCAAGGCGGCGGGTCTCAAGGAGATCATCGCGGTGATCGCCGACAAGGGCGCAGAGGCGTCCATCCGGATGCACGAGAACTTCGGGTTCACCGAGATCGGCCGGATGGGCCGCGTCGGCTACAAGTTCGATCGCTGGCTCGGCACGGTGCTGATGCAGAAGTCGCTGAAGTAACGCTTCGGCAACGCCCGGTATCACGGGCTCGGGCATCCACTAGCGTTCTCCTGAGCGCCCGTTCCGGGCGCATGCCGAGGGGGGAATATGAACGGCCGCATTGCTCGAAGTCTCGTGGTTTCCGCTGCGCTGGCGCTGATCCTGACCGGATGTGCACACAGCGTTCCCGGGGCTCAGCCGACGCCTCATACGGCGTCGCCCACTCCGACGCCGACCCCGGTCATCACGACGCAGCCCGTCCGCGTCCCGACCACGTGCGACCAGCTCGTGCCGGCGGGAGTGCTCGCGCGGATCGGTACGGGTCTCGTTCCCGAGGAGGCGTCGCACACCCCGTACCTGTCGTCGTGGATGAACGAACGCGTCGGCGCGCTCACCTGTTCGTGGTCGAACGGTGCGGGCGACTCCAGCGCCGACCTTCTGCGACTCGTCGTGACGATCGGCCCCGAGGTCACGCGCGAGGGCTTCGAGGGATTCCTCAACGGAGAGCAGGGCTCAGGGATCCACTACCCGGCGGGCGGACCGGACTCGTACACGTTGCGGGTGCAGGACAGGCCCGTCGGCTTCCTTTTCCTGACCCCGCACTACGGGGTCGCCGCGAATCTCGTGGCCGGCCTGGGTGCACACTTCCCGTCCGACGCGGACGCCATCGCCCTGAGCCAGGTCTCCGGCGTGGTCTCCGCTCTCGCATCCCCTGGTCCGCTGTGGACGCCGTCTCCGACCCTGACCGGCGCGACGGGATGCGACGGGCTGGCCACGGCGGACCAGCTCGGTTCTCTCGGCGGCCTGCCTTCCGCGCGGGTGGTCAAGAGCGATGCCGGGGAATACTCGGTGTCGCTCTTCGACATCGACCGCCAGGTCGGCGGGTACTGGTGCACGTGGCTGTCTGAGGATGCATCGGACACTGCCTCGATCAGCGTCAGCGTACTGCCAGGAGGGGCGGAGTACGCGAAGAAGGTGCGCCCAGCGGGATCCGTCGACGTTCCGGGAGTCGGGGCATCCGCGTACCGGAGCCCGGACGGCGAGCTGAATGTGATCGCGGACGGCGGCTGGGTACAGGTGCACGGCTACGACGGCGTCACGCCCGAGCAGCAGACGGCGTTGGCGAAACAGGTGCTCCTCAACGTCGGCTACACCGGCTGACGGGCGCTAGGCTCGCCGCGTGAGCACCGTGACCCCTGGAACCGCGACGAGCGGAGTCGCCACCGCACCGGTGACGCCCGCCAACCTGCCTCTGCGCAAGCGTCCGGTCGACATCTTCTTCATCGTGATGTTCTCGCTGTTCATCGTGACCTGCATCATCAGCGACGCGATCCCGACGCTCGGGATCCCGCAGACCGCGACGACGACGAACATCCTGGCGCAGTGGAACTACACGTACTCGTCGCAGTACGACCCGCTCTACATGCAGGAGCCGCTCTGGCTGCGGTTCATCACCGGGACGAGCGCCTTCGTCTATCTGCCGTTCTACGTGCTCCTGGTCATCTGCCTCGTGAAGGGCTTCAACTGGATCCAGCTGTTCGCCGTGATCTACGCGACGATGATCATCAGCCTCACGGCCATCCCGATCTTCGGGGTCGAGTTCTTCGGTCCGGTGGGGCAGCGCACGCCCAACCCGGTCGTCTTCCTGCTCTACAACGGGCCGTACGTGCTGGTGCCGTTGCTGCTGCTCATCCGGATGCGCAAACCGCTGCCGTTCACGAGGAGGTTCTGATGCCGCTGCTGGAAGACCTGACCGTCTACGAGGACGGCGATCGCTACGACGTCTACGACCACTCGTTCCCGGACGAGGATGCGGAGCTCGGCCGCGGCCGTCTGCTCGGCGCGGTGACCGTTACGCCGGAGGGGGAGTACATCCCGTCCGGGGAGGGCGCCCGCTACGAGTACATCGCCCCCGCCCGGACGCTGGACGAGGCGCTCGGCGCGTTCGTCGGCTCGGCCTGACCGACCGCTAGGCCGGGTGCTTCGCGCCCAGCTCGAGCAGTCCGACGCCGCCGATCACGAGCACCAGTCCGGCGATCTGCACCCAGGTGAGCGACTCCTTAAAGAACACCCAGGAGATGATCGCGATCGCCGCGACGCCGACGGCCGACCAGATCGCGTAGGCGATGCCGAGGGGCACGCCGCGGCCGAGAGCCAGGGACAGCGCGAAGAACGACGCGACGTAGCCCACGACGACGATGACGAAGGCCCACCACTTCGGGTTGTCGCCGGAGGTGAACTTGAGGAACGTCGTCGCGACGACCTCGGTCGCGATGGCGACGGCGAGAAACAGGTAGCCCAGCACGGAAGACACGCTAGCGAACGGTGAGCGGGATCTCGCATCCCGCTATGAGTTCACCGCACGTTCTGTCGCGCGTCGCAGGAGCGGCTTAGCCTGACCTCGACGACATCGTCGGACGGCGTGGAGACCGCGCCGGCCGAGTGAGGCCGATGGCATGAAACCGTGGCCGGGAGCGCGAGACTCCCGGCCACGTCCATGCCCGGCATCCGCCGGTCCGCTCAACTGCGCGGGGTCGCCCGCCCGAGCACCGCGTACCCGGCGATCGCCGCCACCGCGGTCGGGAGCAGTAGCCACGCGGAGACACCGAAGGGGCCGTTCGCGGCGAACCAGTCGCCCACAGCCGGCCAGCTCTGCGTGAGGGTGATCAGCGCGATGGCGCCGACCACGAGCAGGATGAAGACCGCACCGGCAGCGAGGATGCCGTTCATCCGCCAGCGCATGAAGAGCGCAGCGGAGAACGCACCGACGGCGAAGAAGAACAGCATGGCGGCGAACACCGTGAAGAGGCGGCCGCCCAGACTCTCCCCGTCGAAGTAGACCGACGTGAACAGGTGGCCGCCGAGGCCCCAGCCGTTCGTCCACTCCTCGATGGCCGACAGCAGGGTGAACCCGACGGCATAGCCGGCGGCGAGCATCAGGAAGGTCAGCCCGGAGCCGAGTGCGAAGTCGCGCCGCGTTGTGCTGTAGCCGAGCGCGAAGGGGAACGTCCCCGTGATGACCTGGGCGGCCACGACCAGCATGTAGACGAAGATGTAGAACGCTCCGCCGTTCCACTGCGTGCCGTCGACGGCGTCCGCACGGTCGGCCGGGGCGGCCGCAGCCCAGATGATCCACCAGATCAGCCAGTTCACCAGCCCGATGAAGAGCATGATCATGGCCGGGATCCAGATCACGGTCCACTTGTTGACGAGATTGAGGCGCACGACGCGCCAGACGCGGCGCCCCAGCGCGGGAGCGGCGATCAGCGCGGGTGCGGGGTTCGCGATGGTCATGCGGTCTGCTCGATTCCTGTCTCACGGACATCCGTCCTGCGGACGATCAACTGCTGGAGGGACACCGGCGCGAGTTCGAGCCCCGCTGCCGCTGCCTGGGAACGGTCGGAGGCGCTGAGGCCGGCGACGGTCACGGAGGCGAGGCCGCCGACGCCGTCGCGGTGCAGCACGTCGTGGGCCCGGACGAACTCGTCGACGGCTCCGCGCGGGCCCACCACGGTGGTGGCGGAGGTGCGCAGGGTCTCGGCGTCCTCATCCATCAGGATGCGGCCCTGGTCGATGACGATGACGTGCTCCAGGAGGTTCGCCACCTCGTCGATCAGGTGGGTCGAGAGCACCACGGTCCGTGGATGCTCGGAGAAGTCCTCGAGGAGGCGGTCGTAGAAGAGCTGGCGCGCGACGGCGTCCAGCCCGAGGTAGGGCTCGTCGAAGAACGTCAGCGGCGCGCGCGACGCCAGTCCGACGATCACGCCGATCGCCGACAGCTGCCCGCGGGAGAGCTTCTTGATGCGCCGGTTGAGGGGCAGCCGGAACTCGTCCACGAGCTGCTCCGCGTACTCGGCGTCCCAGTTCTCGAAGAACCAGGGCGCGCTGCGCAGGACGTGCTTCGGCTGGAAGTCCTCGGGGTACCGCTGGCTCTCTTTGATGAAGCAGACGTTCTGCAGCACGTGCGGGTTCTCGGTCGGCTTCTCGCCGAAGACGTGGATGTCGCCCTGCGTGGCGAAGTCCTGCCCGGTGATGAGCTGCATCAGCGTCGTCTTGCCTGCGCCGTTGCGGCCGAGGAGGCCGTGGATGCGGCCCGGCTTCATGGTGACGGACACGTCGTCGATCGCGGTGAACGATCCGAACCGTTTGGTCAGGCCCGACACCTGCACCGCCGGAGCGATGGAGGTCGGGGCGGGGGCGGCGCTCATGCGCTCACTCCTTTCGACGGGGACGCCGTCGGCGTCGTCTGGATGTGCGGGGTGGCCGGTCGCTCATCGGCGGCCGTCTGGATCATGCGGGTCAGCTGCTCTGCGCCGATGCCGAGCTTCGCGGCCTCGGCGAGCAGCGGGCGGAGGTACTCGTCGCTGAACGCGTCGCGGCGCTTGGCGACGAGCCGCTCGCGGGCGCCGTCGGAGACGAACATTCCGATGCCTCGTTTCTTGTAGAGGATTCCGTCGTCGACCAGGAGGTTCACGCCCTTGCCCGCCGTCGCCGGGTTGATCCGGTAAAAGGCGGCGAACTCGTTCGTGGACGGCACCTGGGTCTCGGCGGGGTAGACCCCGTCGATGATGTCGTCTTCGATCTGCTCGGCGATCTGGACGAAGATCGGCTTGCCTTCGTCGATCACGCGAGCTTCACCGGTTCATTACTCATGTAACTAACCAACCAGGCTGAAGTGGCAATGTCAAGAGCCGGTTTCCGCGTCACGAAGCGGCACCTCGTCTCGTCCCCCGGGTATGGGGTGGATTCTCGTGGCCGTCGCAGCGGCCGGCCTGCTCTGGGCCGGCGGGCTGTGGTGCGTCCGGCGTGCCCGAGTCGCGCTCGCGCGTGCAATCGTCGCGCCCGGCCCGCGGCCGCAGACCCGCATCCACGGCAGCACCGACACGACCGTCACGCTCGAGGCCGACCGGCGCACGCTCCACCGGGGCCAGTTCGGCCTCTGGTTCGGCGACGGCGGGCACGCCGTCGTCGGTCACGCCGTCGCCTACGACCGCGACGCGGGAACCGTCGCCCGAGAACTGCTGGAGGTCACCGGCGACCTGTCGGCGGCGGACGAGGGGGTGTGGACGGGACACCTCCACCCCGATCCGGCCGCGCTCCGGCGGCGATACGGGGAGGTTCTGCTCCCGGTGCCGGGCGGAGCGGCGCCGGCGTGGGTGATCGTGCCGGAGGAGCCCCGGCATCCGGTCACCTGGGCCATCCACATCCACGGGCACAACAGCACGCGCGTGACGGCCCTCCGCTCCGTGCCGGCGACGGACGCGCTCGGCATGACCTCCCTGGTCGTCTCGTTCCGCGGCGACGGGGAGGGGCCGACCGTGCCGGGCGGCGCCTCCCAGCTCGGGCAGAGCGAATGGGAGGACGTGGATGCGGCGATCGCCTTCGCGCTCGCGCACGGCGCCGAGCGGGTAGTGCTCGTCGGCTGGTCGCTCGGGGGAGCGCTCGCACTGCAGCTCTCCGAGCGGAGCGCGCACCGGGCGGCCATCGATCGGCTCGTGCTCGTCGCGCCGGTCACCGACTGGCGCGCGGCGATCCGCAACGTGGCAGCCGAGCGCGGGCTTCCCGGGTGGGTCGGGTCGCTCGCGATCCGGGCGCTCGCCGATCCGGTCGCGGCCGCGAAGTCGGGCCTGCCCGAGCCGATCGACTTCGACCTGCTCGACTGGTCGCGACCGGGGAGACTCACCGTCCCGACACTCGTGCTGCACTCCGATGGCGACCGCGAAGTGCCGCTGTCGTCGTCCCTCCTGTTCGCCATGGCCAACCCGCGCCTGGTCCGGCTCGTGGAACTCCCTCCCGCCGAGCACACGTGGGAGTACAACGTCGACCCCGCTGCGTTCAACGTCGCCGTGATCGAGTTCCTGCAGCCGGCGCGGGAGGACGGCGCGGTCGGCTAGCCTGGCCCCATGGCCGACCTCCACGAGCTGACGGCGCTCGCACTCTGGCAGGAACTCCAGTCCGGGCGGGTGTCGCCCCGGGAGCTCGCCACTCACTACCTGGACCGCATCGAACGCCTGAACCCCGAGCTGGGAGCATTCGTCACCGTCACCCGCGAGCGGGCTCTCGAGCGGGCCGACGAGGTGGCCGAGCGCGTGCCCAAGACCGCCCCGCTGTGGGGGCTGCCCTCCGGCGACAAAGACCTGTGGATGCGCGCCGGCGTTCCCACCGGGTTCGGCTCCCGCGCGATGGCCGGCTTCGTTCCCGACACGAGCGACGAGATCGTCGAGACCCTCGATGCGGCGGGTGCGGTGAGCCTCGGCAAGACGAACGCGCCCGAGTTCGGGCTCCCGGCCTACACGGAGTCGCTCGCCGCGCCGCCCGCCCGCAACCCCTGGAATCCGGACCTCGGCGCTGGCGGGTCCAGCGGCGGGGCCGCGGTCGCGGTGGCGGCCGGGATGCTGCCCTTCGCCCCCGGGTCCGACGGCGGCGGCAGCATCCGCATCCCCGCCGCCGCGTGTGGACTCGTCGGACTGAAGCCCTCCCGCGGGCTGGTGCCCGCCGGCAGCGGGATCGAGTCGCTCGCGGGGCTCGTCGTCGACGGGCCGATCGCGCGCACCACGGCGGATGCGGCGCTGCTGCTCGACGGGATCATAGCGAAGCGCAACGGCCGGATCGACCACCACTACACGCTGCGCGCGCCCTACGACGACGATGGTCCGTTCCTCGGGACCGCCGTGCGCGGGGAGGGCAGGTTCCAGCTCGGCGTGATGACGACGTCCGCCTGGGACAGCGCCTACGACATCCACCTCTCGCCGGAGGCGCGCGAGGCGCTCGCCGTGGCCGTCGATGCCGTCTCGGCCCTCGGGCATGGCGTCGAGGAGACGGCGCTCGAGCCGGACGACACATACGCTCCGGCGTTCCGCACGATCTGGCAGGCGGGCGCGGCGCGCATCCCGGCCGAGGGGGAGACGCTCGCGCTGCTCGAGCCGCTGACGGCGTGGCTGGTCGGGCGCGGCCGCGCGCTCAGCGCCCGCGAGCTCAGCGAGGCCCTTTCGGCGCTCACCGCGTACGAGCGGTCCTTCATCCGCCAGCTGTCGTCGTTCGACGCCGTGCTGACGCCCGCGATGGCGCTCACCCCGCGCCCGGTCGGCTGGTACGACCAGGAGGACGGGGAGCGCAACTTCGAGCAGCAGGTGCAGTACACGCCCTTCACGTCCATGCTGAACGTCACCGGCCTCCCGGCGATCGTCCTCCCGGTGTCGCAGACCGCCGACGGCCTGCCGATGGGTGTGCAGCTGATCGGGCGCCCCGGCGGCGAGCGGACGCTGCTCTCGCTGGCCGCGCAGCTGGAGCGCCGCCTCCGCTGGACGGATCGCCGCCCGCCCGTCTGGTGACGAGGCGCTCGACGGCGCGGCATTCGGCCCCCGAAACGCAGCATCAACGAGCACCACGGGCCGCACTAGCATGCGCGTGTGACTGATCCGGAGGGATTTCGGGAGCCGCTCGACGAAGCGGTGCGGTCGGCGGAGCGTTGGCTCGGCGGCATCCGCGACGGGCGCATCCCGCCCGAGACCGACGTGGAGCGGGTGAAGGATGCGCTGGGCCGCGCCCTGCCCGACCGCGGCCCGGCCCCCGTCGAGGTTATCCGCAGGATGTCGGCGGCGATCGAGCCGGGGCTCATGCGCATCCACTCGCCCCGGTTCCACGGCTGGGTGATGGGAGGCGCGCAGCCGGTCGCGTTGGCCGCCGACTGGCTGACGTCGGCGTGGGACCAGAACACGGGTCTCCGCTCCGTCACGCCCGGTGTCGCCGGCGCGGAGGAGCTCGCGGCCGAGTGGCTCCTCGACCTGCTCGCGCTGCCCGACACCGCGGAAGTGGGGTTCGTCACGGGCGCGACGGTCGCGAACGTCGTCGGACTGACCTGCGGCCGCGACGAACTGCTGCGACGGGCCGGATGGGACCCAGGCGACGGGTTGGCGGGGTCGCCGCGCATCCGCGTGCTGGTCGGCGCCGAGCGGCACGGCTCGGTGGACAGTGCCGCCCACCTCGCCGGGCTCGGGCGCGGGAGGGTCGTGGCGGCCGACGCGCAGGGGCGGATGCTGCCGGACGCCCTGCGCGAGGCCCTGGCGGACGGCGATGGCCCGGCACTCGTCGTGCTGCAGGCGGGCAACATCCACTCGGGCGCGTTCGACCCGTTCGCGGAACTGATCGAGATTGCGCACGACGCCGGCGCCTGGGTGCACGTGGACGGCGCCTTCGGGCTCTGGGCCGCCGCCGCCCCGGGCCTGCGCGCGCTGACCGACGGCATCGAGGGTGCGGACTCGTGGGCGACGGATGCGCACAAGACCCTGAGCGTCCCCTACGACTGCGGCATCGCGGTCGTCGCCGACCCCGCCGCCCTGCACAGTGCGATGGCCCAGCACGCGGCGTACCTCGCCTCCTCCGCCGACGTGGCCGACCCGAGCGACCGCGTCCCGGAGCTGTCTCGCCGCGCCCGCGGGCTGACGACGTACGCGACGCTCGCGCAACTCGGCCGCCTCGGCGTGGCCGAGCTGGTCCAGCAGCTGGCGGACGCGGCGACGGTGATCGCCCACGGCATCCGCGGCATGCCCGGTGCGGAGGTGCTCAACGAGGTCGTCTACACGCAGGTGTGCGCGTCCTTCGGGAGCGACGACCGCACTCGCGGGGTCGGGGCGGCGCTCCTCACCGATGGTGTCGCCCTCGCCTCCCCGTCCACCTGGCAGGGCCGGGCCGTCTTGCGCTTCTCCGTCAGCAACTGGCTGACCGACGCGGAGGAGGCGGGCCGAACGGTCGCCGCCGTCCGTCGCGCGGTCGAGGCCGTGGCCTGACGCGCCGCGAGGTCAGCGACCGGCCGCGTAGCCCTGCTGGCCGCGCGGGTTGGCGGCGGCGCTCAGCACGCCCGTCTGCGGGTCGCGGCCGACGGACGACAGGCGGCCCAGCGTCCACTCGCCGGCGCGGGTGACTTGGTGGCCGCGCGCCTCCAGACCCGCGATGACGTCGTCGCCGAGGCGATCCTCGACCACCGCGCCGGCGGGAACCCAGGTGCGCGGCCAGAACGACTCCGCGATGGAGGTGGTGTGCAGCGCCGGAGCGTCGACGGCCTGCTGCGGGGAGTAGCCGCCCACGATCGTGCGCAGCAGGTACAGCAGTTGCCACTGATCCTGCTGGTCGCCGCCGGGGGAGCCGAGTGCGGTCACCGGGACGCCGTCGCGCAGCACCAGGGTCGGCGTCAGCGTCGTGCGGGGCCGGCGCCCGGCCGTCAGGGTGGACGCGGAGCCCTCCTCCAGCCAGGTCATCTGCAGGCGGGTGCCGAGGCAGAACCCCAGCTCCGGGATGGTCGGGGACGACTGCAACCAGCCGCCGGACGGCGTCGCCGAGACGATGTTGCCCCAGCGGTCCACGACGTCGATGTGGCAGGTGTCTCCGCGCGTCTCGCCGGTCCGCGACACCGTCGGCTCTCCGACGCCCTCCGCCGCGACGCCGGACGGCGGGGTGTACGCCGTGCGCAGTGGCGGTGTGAAGGGCTCGCGGCCGGGGAGCACCCCCGGGCGGAACTCGGCGGACGCCCGGTCGCCGATCAGCGCGCGACGCTCGGCCGCATAGGCGGGCGAGAGCAGCGTGCCGAGGGGCACATCGTCGTCGCCGAAGTAGGCGTCGCGGTCGGCGTAGGCGAGCTTCTGCGCCTCCAGCACCGTGTGCGCGCCGAGCTCGGTCGACGGATCGAGGCGGTCGTCGTCGAAGCCGTCCAGGATGGCGAGGGTCGCGAGCAGTGCCGGCCCCTGGCTCCACGCGGCTGTCTTCGCGATGGTGTTCCCGCGGAACTCGAGGGTCACCGCCGGCTCGTACGACGCGCGGTACCCCGCGAAGTCCGACGCCGCGATGACGCCGGCATGGTCGCCTCCGTCGGAATGGCGGTGCGGGGTGCGCACGAACTCCTCGACGGCCCGGGCGACGAATCCCGTCGCCCACTCCGTGCGCGCCGCCTCGATCCGCTCCTCCCGGCTCGCTGCGCCGTCGCCCGCGGCGATGAGGCCGCGCAGCACCCGCGCATACGCCGGGTCGACGATCAGCTCGCCGGGCACCGGGATGCGGCCGCCGGGCATCCAGCGCTCGGCCGACGTCGGCCAGTGCTCGGTGAACAGGGGTGCGACGCGTTCGATCGTCGCGCACACCCGCTCGAGTACGGGATGCCCACCCTCGGCGTAACCGATGGCGAACGCGAGCACGTCCGCGAGCTCCCAGGTGCCGTGGTCCTTCAGCAGGAGGAGCCACGCATCCACCGCGCCGGGGACGGCCGTGGCCAGCGCGCCGGAACCGGGCACCAGTTCGAGCCCCTCGGCGAGGTAATGCTCGCGGGTTGCTCCGGCGGGTGCGGGGCCCTGGCCGGACAGCACGACCGGCGTCGGGTCCTCCGCCGTGGCGAAGAGCGCCACGAGGTCGCCGCCCGGGCCATTCAGGTGCGGTTCGACGACGTGCAGCACGAAGGCGCCCGCCGCTGCCGCATCGAAGGCGTTGCCGCCGCGCTCCAGCACGGCCTGGGCGGCCGCTGTCGCGAGCCAGTGCGTCGACGCGCTCATGCCGAACGTCCCCTGCAGGGTGGGACGCGTCGTGAACGCGGGAGGCGGCGTGAACGCCATGGTCAGCTGACCGGGCCGGTGTACTTCTCGCCGGGGCCCTCGCCGATCTCGTCCGGGATCGCGGACGCCTCGCGGAAGGCCAGCTGCAGCGAGCGGAGTCCGTCGCGGAGGCTCCTGGCGTGCTGGTCGCCCACGTGCGGCGCGCTCGCCGTGACGAGGCCGGCGAGGGCGTCGATCAGCTTGCGCGCCTCATCCAGATCCGTCTGGTGCTCCGGGTCGTCCGCGAGGCCGCACTTGACGGCGGCGGCACTCATCAGGTGCACTGCGGTGGTGGTGATCACCTCGACGGCGGGCACCTCGGCGATGTCACGGGTGGCCTCGGCCACACCATCCTCGTCGTGGCCGGAGTCGTCGAAGGTGAAGGATGTGTCGCTCACTGCATTCCTCTGTTAGAATCGTTCGGGCTCCGGGACTTCTGTCCCGGTACGAAAGTGGAGATTCCTCCCACCCGCGCTTGACCGTTTTATAGGTTACCGGGTCGTTGCACTCCGCCACCGCGTGCGAACGCGAGGGTAGTCAGGGTGCTGTACCAGGCCTGTGATCGTCAGATCGCAGGCCACGCTGGTGCGTGGAACCTCCTCTTTCGCCGGACCGTCACCGACGGCCCGTGGCTCGCGAAGAATCGCTTGATCAGAGGAGACAGACATCAGCGAACCCCGTACGAATGACCGTATCCGCGTCCCCGAAGTACGACTCGTCGGCCCCAGCGGAGAGCAGGTCGGTGTCGTCAAGATCGAGGTCGCATTGCGACTCGCGCAGGAGGCCGACCTCGACCTGGTCGAAGTCGCGCCCAACTCCAAGCCGCCGGTCGCCAAGATCATGGACTACGGCAAGTTCAAGTACGAGGCTGCGCAGAAGGCCAAGGAGGCCCGGCGCAACCAGGCGAACACGATCCTCAAAGAGGTCCGTTTCCGCCTCAAGATCGACAAGCACGACTACGAGACCAAGCGCAAGCGCGCCGAAGGCTTCCTGAAGTCCGGCGACAAGGTGAAGGCCATGATCCTCTTCCGAGGCCGCGAGCAGTCGCGTCCGGAGCAGGGCGTGCGTCTGCTGCAGCGCTTCGCGGAGGACGTCGCCGAGCTCGGCACGGTGGAGTCCAACCCCACGATCGACGGGCGCAACATGGTGATGATCATCAGCCCGGTGAAGAACAAGTCCGAGGCCAAGGCCGAGGCCAACGCAGTACGTGCCGCTACCAAGGCGCGCGCCCAGGGGCGCGACCAGGACGCGGTTGCTGAGACAGCCGACGCTGCTCAGTCCGACGAGAGTTCGCCCGCCCAGGCGACGAACGAGGAGAAGTAATGCCCAAGCAGAAGACCCACTCCGGCGCCAAGAAGCGCTTCAAGATCACCGGCAGCGGCAAGGTCATGAAGCAGCAGTCCGGCATGCGCCACAACCTGGAGCTCAAGTCCAGCCGTCGCACCCGCCGGCTGAACCAGGAGCAGGTCGTCCCCGAGGTGGACGCCAAGGTCATCCGCCGGATGCTCGGCAAGTAACCCCCGACACGCACTTAAGAAGGAAATCGACTAATGGCAAGAGTGAAGAGGGCGGTCAACGCCCACAAGAAGCGTCGGGTCATCCTCGAGCGCGCCGAGGGCTACCGCGGTCAGCGGTCGCGCCTGTACCGCAAGGCCAAGGAGCAGGTCACCCACTCCCTGGTCTACTCCTACAACGACCGCCGCAAGCGCAAGGGCGACTTCCGTCGTCTGTGGATCCAGCGGATCAACGCGGCCTCCCGCGCCAACGGCCTCACCTACAACCGCTTCATCCAGGGCCTGGCCCTGGCGGGCGTCGAGGTGGACCGTCGCATCCTCGCCGAGCTGGCCGTGAACGAGCCCGCGACCTTCGCGGCCCTCGTCGAGACCGCCAAGAAGGCACTGCCGGCCGACACGTCGGCCCCGAAGGCGGACGCCGCGGCGTAACACACGCATCCACGAACGGCCCGGTCGACTCACGTCGGCCGGGCCGTTCTGCGTGCCGCGGGACTGCTGTGGGTCGCAACACGCCGTTATGGCCTGGTCATAACGGCGTGTTGCGACCCACGGGCGCGGGGCCGTCCGCCCCTAAGCTGGTGCCATGCTGGACAACCCGCGCTCACCGCGCGTCAGGGCCGTCGCCAAGCTCGCCAAGCGCCCGGCCCGTGCCGAGACCGGGCTGTTCCTCCTGGAGGGGCCGCAGGCCGTCGAGGAGGCCCTCGCCTTCCGTCCGGAACTCGTCGTCGATCTGTTCGCGACGCCGACGGCGCTCGAGCGGTACCCGGAGATCGCCCGCGCGGCGGCCGACGCCGGGATCGAGGTGGAGTTCGTCTCCGAGCACGTGCTGGATGCGATGGCCGACACCGTCACGCCGCAGGGGTTCGTGGCCGTGGCGCGGCAGTTCCCGACCTCGATCCGCGACATCTTCGCCGGCTCGCCCCGGCTCGTCGCCGTGCTCGAGGAGGTGCGCGATCCCGGAAACGCGGGCACGATCATCCGCGCGGCCGACTCGGCGGGGGCGGATGCGGTGGTGCTGAGCGGCCGCACGGTCGACCTCTACAACCCCAAGGTGGTCCGTTCGACGACCGGATCTCTCTTCCACCTGCCGGTCGCAGTCGGCGCCGACCTGGGCGACGTCGTCGGACGGGCGCACACTGCGGGCCTGCAGGTGCTCGCGGCTGACATCAAGGGGGAGGACCTCTTGTCCGCCCGCCGTGACGGCGAGCTGGCGCGGCCGACCGCGTGGGTGTTCGGCAACGAGGCGCATGGGCTCGCCGACGAGCTGCTCGAGCTCGTGGATCGGGTGGTCACCGTCCCGATCTACGGCAAGGCCGAGTCGATGAACCTGGCGACGGCCGCCTCCGTCTGCCTGTACGAGTCGGCGTTCGCACAGCGCTCCTGAGCGCGATTTCTCCACAGACAGGCTCCATCCACAGGCCGGTCGCCGCGCCGAGACCGCGGGCTCGCGCCGACTAGACTGGGTGACCGTGTCAGATTCCACGGAGATCACCGAATCCGCGGTCGAGTCGGCGGTCAGCGCGGCGCTCGCCGCGATCGACGCCGCACACGACTCGGCGGCCCTGAAGGCGGTGCGCCACGACCACACGGCCGAGGGTTCGCCCCTCGCCCGGCTGAACGCGAGCATCCGTTCGCTCCCGGGCGATCAGAAGGCGGCCGCGGGCAAGCTCGTCGGCGGCGCACGCGCACGCGTCACCCAGGCGTTCACCGCCAAGGAGGCCGAGATCGCCGCGGCGGAGGAGGCGGCTCAGCTCACCGCCGAGGCCGTCGACGTCACGGCGCTCCCGTCGCGCTGGACGCCCGGCGCCCGGCACCCGCTCAGCCTGCTCCAGGAGCGCATCGCCGATGTCTTCGTGGGCATGGGCTGGGAGGTCGCGGAGGGCCCGGAGCTCGAGAGCGAGTGGTACAACTTCGACGCGCTCAACTTCGACGCCGACCACCCGGCGCGCGCCATGCAGGACACCTTCTTCGTCGAGCCGACGGACGCGCACCTCGTGATGCGCACGCACACCTCCCCGGTGCAGCTGCGCGCCCTGCTGGGCGACGACCTGCCGGTGTACCGGATCGCCCCGGGCCGGGTCTTCCGCACCGACGAGTTCGACGCGACGCACCTCCCGGTGTTCCACCAGACGGAGGGCATCGCGGTCGACAAGGGCCTCACCATGGCCCACCTGCGCGGAACGCTCGACCACTTCGTCAAGACGCTGTTCGGCGACGAGGCGCGCGTGCGCCTGCGCCCCAACTACTTCCCGTTCACCGAGCCGAGCGCAGAGCTCGACCTGTGGCATCCCACGTTCAAGGGAGGCGCCCGCTGGATCGAGTGGGGCGGCTGCGGCATGGTCAACCCCAACGTCCTGCGCTCCGCCGGCATCGACCCGGACGTCTACTCCGGCTTCGCGTTCGGGATGGGCGTTGAGCGGGCCCTGATGTTCCGCAACGACGTCAAGGACATGCGCGACATGGCCGAGGGCGATGTCCGGTTCTCCCAGCAGTTCGGAATGGTGGTCTGATGCGCGTCCCCCTGAGTTGGCTCGGCGAGTTCGTCGACCTGGAGCCCGGCACGACCCCGGAGGAGGTGCACGCCGCCCTCGTGTCCGTCGGACTCGAGGAGGAGGACATCCACACCTTCGAGCTGAGCGGCCCGATCGTGGTGGGCCAGGTGCTCGAGTTCGTCGAGGAGCCGCAGAGCAACGGCAAGACCATCCGCTGGTGCCAGGTGCGCGTCGCCCCCGAGGGTCAGAGCGCCGCCGACGGCGGTGCCGACGTGCGCGGCATCGTCTGCGGCGCCCGCAACTTCTTCGAGGGTGACAAGGTCGTCGTGACCCTGCCCGGCGCCGTGCTGCCCGGTCCGTTCCCGATCGCCGCGCGGAAGACCTACGGGCACGTCTCCGACGGGATGATCGCCTCGGCCCGCGAGCTCGGCCTCGGTGAGGACCACGACGGCATCCTCCGCCTGTCGACGCTCGGTCTCGACCCGGAGGTGGGGACGGACGCCGTTGCCCTCCTCGGGCTGGACGACGCTGCCGTTGAGGTCAACGTCACGCCCGACCGCGGGTACGCGTTCTCGATCCGCGGCATCGCCCGCGAGTACTCGCACGCGACCGGCGCGGCCTTCCGCGACCCGGCCGATGCGGTGCCCGTCGGTTCCGTGGCCGATCACCCGAGCGGCTTCAGCGTGACGGTCGACGACACCGCGCCGATCCGCGGCCGTGTCGGCGCGAGCGTCTTCGTGACCCGCGTCGTCCGTGACGTCGACGGGTCCCGCCCAACCCCGCCGTGGATGATCGCGCGCCTCAAGCTCGCCGGCATCCGGTCGATCTCGCTCATCGTCGACATCACCAACTACGTCATGCTCGAGCTCGGCCAGCCGATCCACGGCTACGACCTCGACAAGCTGTCCGGCGGCATCGTCGTGCGACGCGCGACGCCGGGGGAGAAGCTCGTCACCCTCGACGACCAGACCCGCACCCTCGACCCGGAAGACCTCGTCATCTCCGACGACTCCGGCGCGATCGGCCTGGCGGGCGTCATGGGCGGCGCCTCCACCGAGATCGGCGACGGCACTCGCAACGTGCTCATCGAGGCCGCCAACTTCGACCCGGTGTCGATCGCGCGGACGGCACGCCGTCACAAGCTGCCCAGCGAGGCGTCCAAGCGCTTCGAGCGCGGGGTCGACCCGCAGGTCGCCGTCGCCGCGGCGGCACGCGTCGTCCAGCTGCTCGAGCAGCTCGCCGGCGGCCGCGCGGATGACCTCGGCTCGCTGCTGGACGCCTCGGAGACCGCCGAGGCCATCCGCCTGCCGAAGGGGTACATCGCCTCGCTGATCGGCGTCGACTTCACCGACGACGAGGTGCGCGGAGCGCTCGCCGAGATCGGCGGGACGGTGACCGAGTCGGGCGACGACCTGCTGGTCGTGCCGCCGACGTGGCGACCCGACCTCCGCGACAAGTCCGATCTGGCGGAGGAGGTCGCCCGCATCGTCGGCTACGACCGCATCCCGTCGGTGCTGCCGGTCGCGCCTCCCGGCCGTGGGCTCACGCGCGAGCAGCGCCTGCGTCGCGCCGTCGCGCAGACGCTCGCCGACAATGGCGCAACCGAGGTGCTGTCCTTCCCGTTCGTGAGCGAGGCCCAGAACGACCTCTTCGGCTCCGCCGAGGCGGGCGGCGTGCTCGCCGTACGGCTGGCGAACGCGCTCGACGCCACCGCGCCGTACCTGCGCACGTCGTTGCTGCCTGGCCTGCTGGATGCGGCCAAGCGCAACCTCGCGCGCGGGCTCGTCGACCTCAAGGTCTACGAGCTGGGCACCGTCTTCCGCCCCTCGGAGGGGTCGATCGGCAGCGAGACGCTCCCGCCGGGCGCCGCGCTTCCCGGAGCCGACATCCTCGCCGGGCTGAACGCGGGCATCCCGGCGCAGCCGCGCCACCTCGCGGGCCTCGTCGTCGGCAACGCCGTCGAGAAGCAGCCGGGCCTGACCGCCGTGCCGGCCGGACTGGTGGATGCGCTCGACATGGTGCGGCAGACCGCCGCAGCCGTCGGCGTGACGGTCGACCTCGTGCAGTCATCTCACCAGGCGCTGCACCCGGGCCGCACGGCGCGCCTGGTCGCCCTCGGCGCCGACGGAGCCGAGGTCCCGGTCGGCTACGCCGGAGAGCTGCTCCCGGCCCTGGCCCACGACCTCGACCTGCCACGCGTCGTCGCCGTGTTCGAGCTCGACCTCGACGCTCTGATCGCCGTTGCACCGGTCGACATCGTCGCCGGTGTCATCGCGGGCTTCCCGGCCGCGACGCAGGACCTCTCGCTCGTCGTGCGCGAGGACGTCCCGGCAGGAGAGCTGCTTCGCGCCGTCCGCGCGGGTGCCGGTGAGCTGCTCGAAGACATCCGGCTGGTCGACGACTATCGCGGCCCAGGACTCCCGGACGGGCACAAGAGCCTGACCTTCGCTCTGCGCTTCCGCGCGGACGACCGCACCCTCACCGCCGCCGAGGCGAGCGAGGCCAAGCTGGCCGGAGCCGCGCGCGCCGGCGAGCTGTTCGGCGCCACGATCCGCGAGTAGCCGTCACGCGATCCCGACGCGACACACCCGACCGGTCCCGGACCGCAGCGAGACACATCCCTTCGCCGCGGACCCGGACCGGTCGCGTGCATACCGGTCGCGTGCATCCCGGTCCGGATTTGGTGACCGCCCGGGCAGGAGCGCTAGGGTTGTCCCATGCTTTCCGTCCGGTGCACCGTTTCGACGCGTGCGGCTCTCGCCGCCCGCGCCATGCGCCGACGCCTGCGCGACCGCCGAAGCTAGGCGGCGTTCCGGGCGGTCCTGACCAGTGGATCGACGTGGGCGCCGCCGTCGCCGAGACAACCGTCGTCCACTCGAACAAGGAACAAGCATGACTTTCTCGGTCGCCGTCGCAGGCGCTTCCGGATACGCGGGCGGTGAACTGCTGCGCATCCTCGCCGGGCACCCCGATTTCGAGGTCCGCACCGTCACCGCGCACCAGAATGCGGGCCATCCGCTGATCGCGCACCAGCCGCACCTGCGCTCGCTCGCGCACCTCACCCTGCAGGAGACGAGCCCGGAGACGCTCAGCGGGCACGACGTCGTCTTCCTGGCGCTCCCGCATGGCACGTCCGGCGAGATCGCGGCGCAGCTGCCGGACGACACGGTCGTGGTCGACTGCGGCGCCGACCACCGGCTGGAGGACCCGGCCGACTGGGCGGCGTTCTACGGCGGCGAGCACTTCGGCGCCTGGGCGTACGGCGTGCCGGAGCTGCCCGTTGGCAGTGGCGCCGCAGTGTCGGGCAAGCAGCGCGACCACCTCGTCGGCGCACGGCGGATCGCCGCTCCCGGCTGCAACGCGAGCGCGGTCTCTCTCGCCCTCGCTCCCGGCATCCAGGCCGGGCTGATCGATGACGAGGACATCGTGGCGGTTCTCGCGGTCGGCCCGTCGGGCGCGGGCAAGTCGCTGAAGACGATGTATCTGGCCAGCGAGATTCTCGGCTCCGCCAACCCGTATGCGGTGGGCGGAACGCACAGGCACATCCCCGAGATCCAGCAGAACCTGCGGAAGGCGGGCGCCGGATCGCCGACGCTGTCGTTCACGCCGGTGCTGGTGCCGATGTCACGCGGGATCCTCGCGACCTCGACCGCGCGGGTGAAGCCCGGCGTCACCGCCGCCCAGGTCCAGGCCGCGTGGGAGGAGGCGTACGCCGGGGAGCCGTTCGTGCAGGTGCTGCCGGCAGGCGTGGTGCCGCGCACCTCCGACGTGCTCGGAGCGAACACCGTGCTGATCGGAGTGGCGCTGGATGCCGCAGCGGGCCGGGTCGTGACCGTGCTCGCGATCGACAATCTGTACAAGGGGACGGCCGGAGCGGCCATCCAATCCGTCAACATCGCCCTCGGACTCGACGAGACCGCGGGCCTGACCGTGAACGGAGTCGCACCGTGACGCGAACGTTGAGCCCTGCCCAGACGGCGGAACCGCCGGCGACGGGAGCACACTCGTGAGCGTCACCGCAGCCTCCGGGTTCGCCGCGGCGGGCGTCGTCGCCGGCCTCAAGGCCAGCGGGCGGCGCGACCTCGCCCTCGTGAAGAACCTCGGCCCGCTGAACGCTGCGGCCGCGGTCTTCACCACCAACAGGTGCAAGGCCAACCCGGTGCTCTGGAGCGAGCAGGTCATCCAAGACGGCGTGGTCTCCGCCATCGTCCTCAACTCGGGCGGGGCCAATTGCTACACCGGCTCGCAGGGCTTCCAGGTGACGCACGCGACCGCCGAGGCCGTCGCCACCGAACTGAGGGTCTCGGCCGGTGACGTCCTCGTCTGCTCGACCGGTCTGATCGGCGACCAGTTGCCGCTGGACAAGTTGGTCGCCGGTGTCTCGACGGCCGCCAACGCGCTCGCCCGCGATGCCGGCCTCGGCGCGGCGGAGGCCATCATGACCACCGACACCCGCGCCAAGGAGGCGCAGTTCCGCTCGCCGAACGGCTGGACGGTCGGCGGCATGGCGAAGGGCGCCGGGATGCTCGCGCCCGGTCTCGCCACCATGCTCGTCGTCATCACGACCGATGCCGTGCGGACCTCTGACCAGTTGGATGCGGCCCTACGCCGGGCGACGCGCGTCACGTTCGACCGCCTCGACTCGGACGGCTGCATGTCGACCAACGACACCGTCGCGCTCCTCGCCTCCGGAGCGAGCGGTGTCGAGCCGGGCGACGACGAGTTCGCGCGTGCGCTCACGGACGTCTGCCGCGACCTTGCCGAGCAGCTGCAGGCCGATGCGGAGGGCGCGTCCCACGACATCGCGATCGAGGTCGTGAACGCCGCCAGCGAGGACGACGCGGTCGTCGTCGGCCGGGCGGTGTCGCGCAGCAACCTGTTCAAGGCCGCGATCTTCGGTAACGACCCCAACTGGGGCCGCGTGCTCGCCGCCGTCGGCACGACCGACGCCGAGTTCGACCCGTACGGGATCGACGTCGCGATCAACGGCGTGCAGGTGTGCACGGCGGGCGAGCCCGACCAGCCCCGCGAGCTGGTGGACCTGACGCCGCGCGCGGTCCACATCCTCATCGACCTGCACGCGGGCGAGGAGACGGCGACCATCCTGACCAACGACCTCACGCACGATTACGTGCACGAGAACAGCGCGTACGCCAGCTGATGACCGCGACGGACGACATGGACACCGACCAGACCGAGAGAGACCTGGCTGCGGACGCAGCCGAACGCGACCACGCGGCCGCGGCGGCGAAGGCCGAGACCCTCATCGAGTCGCTGCCGTGGCTCAAGACCTTCCACGACCGCATCATCGTGGTGAAGTTCGGCGGCAACGCCATGGTGAACGAGGAGTTGCAGCGCACCTTCGCCGAGGACATGGTCTACCTGCGTTACGCCGGTCTCCGCCCGGTCGTCGTGCACGGCGGGGGTCCGCAGATCTCCGCCATGCTCGACCGGCTCGGCATCGACTCGGAGTTCCGCGGCGGCTACCGCGTCACGACCCCGGAGGCCATGGAGGTCGTCCGGATGGTGCTGACCGGGCAGATCAACCGCGACATCGTGGGCAACATCAACAAGCACGGCCCGCTCGCGGCAGGACTTTCGGGCGAGGACGCCGGGCTCTTCCAGGGCCGGCGCCGCGCGGCGGTGATCGACGGCGAAGAGGTCGACCTCGGCCTCGTCGGAGACGTCGTCGCTGTGGATCCCGAGGCCGTGCTGGCGCAGCTGGCCGCCGGACGCATCCCCGTCGTGTCGTCGATCGCGCCGGACATCGACGACGCGGCCCAGGCGCTCAACGTCAACGCGGATGCGGCGGCGGCGGCGCTCGCGGTCGCGCTGGGGGCCGCCAAGCTGGTGATCCTGACGGACGTCGCCGGGCTGTACAGCGACTGGCCGAACCGCGACTCGCTGCTGTCGAAGATCGGTGCGGACGAGCTCCGCGACCTGCTGCCGTCGCTGGAATCGGGCATGATCCCGAAGATGGCGGCGTGCCTCGACGCGGTCGACGGTGGAGTGGAGAAAGCGGCGATCATCGACGGGCGGGTGCCGCACTCGATCCTGCTCGAGGTGTTCACGCAGTCCGGCATCGGGACGGAGGTGGTGCCCGCGTGAGCGAGGACCAGGAATGGAACAGGACCATGACGGAAGAGCCCGAGAGCCCGGCGCCCGGAGCGCAGTGGCGCGACGGTGCTTGGCGCACACCGTTCGGCGAGACGATCATGCGCACGCTGGCGACGCCCAAGGTGATGCTCTCGCACGGCCAGGGCTGCCGGGTGTGGGACGTCGACGGTAACGAGTACCTCGACTTCCTCGCCGGGATCGCGGTCAACTCGCTCGGGCACGCGCATCCGGTGCTGGTGGATGCGGTCAGCCGTCAGGTCGCGACGCTCGCGCACGTCTCCAACTACTTCTCGACCGCTCCGCAGCTGGAGCTCGCCGGCCGTCTGCGCACCATCACGGGCGCCGGCGACCGCGGGCGAGTGCTGTTCGGCAACTCGGGCGCTGAGGCCAACGAGGCCGCGTTCAAGCTCGCCCGCTTGAACCGCGGCCCGCACGGGCGGAAGACGCGAGTGCTGGCTCTCAACAACGCGTTCCACGGCCGCACCATGGGGTCGCTCGCGCTCACCGGCAAGCCGCCGATGCGGGAGGCGTTCGAGCCGCTGCCCGGGGGAGTGCAGCACATCGACTCCACGATCGCGGCGCTCGAAGCGGCCATCGACGATCACGTGGCCGCGCTCTTCGTCGAGCCGATCAAGGGGGAGGCCGGGGTCCTCGACCTGCCGGCGGGCTTCCTGAAGCGGGCGCGCGAGCTCACGGAGCAGCACGGAGCGCTGCTGATCATCGACGAGATCCAGACCGGGGTCGGCCGCACCGGCGCCTGGTTCGCGTACCAGCACGAGGGCATCCTTCCCGATGCCGTCACCGTCGCGAAGGGCATGGCCGGCGGTGTGCCGATCGGCGCCCTGGTGACGGTCGGCTGGGCGTCCGACCTGTTCACCCAGGGTCAGCACGGATCGACGTTCGGCGGCAACCCGCTCGCGACTGCGGCGGCCAACGCCGTGCTCGCCGAGATCGAGCGCTCCGACCTGGTCGGCAACGCCGCCCGGCGCGGGGAGGAGCTGAAGGAGATCATCCGGTCGCTCGAGTCGCCTCTGATCGGGGATGTGCGCGGCCACGGGCTGCTCATCGGCATCGGCCTCACGGACGGCGAGGCGCACCGCCTCTCCGACGCCGCGCTCGCCAACGGTCTCATCATCAACGCCCCCAACGAGTCCAGCATCCGCCTGGCTCCGCCGCTCATCGTCGGCGACGCCGAGCTCGCGGAGTTCCGCGACCGCTTCGCTCGGGCTCTCGCCACCCTGTAACTCCGCGCCGACCACCCCCGACCCACGAAAGGGCCAGCATGACCCGGCACTTCCTCCGCGACGACGACCTCACGCCCGCCGAGCAGGCGGAGATCCTGGACCTCGCAGCCGCGTTGAAGCGCGACCGCTTCTCGGCGAAGCCGCTCGCCGGCCCGCAGACCGTCGCGGTGATCTTCGACAAGACGTCGACGCGCACCCGCGTCTCGTTCTCCGTCGGCATCGCCGATCTGGGAGGCAGCCCGCTGATCATCCAGAGCGGCGAGAGCCAGCTCGGCGGCAAGGAGTCGCTGGCCGACACCGCCCGCGTGCTGGAGCGCATGGTCGCCGCGATCGTCTGGCGCACCTACGCGCAGGCGGGACTGGAGGAGATGGCCGAGGGGACGCGCGTCCCGGTCATCAACGCGCTGTCGGACGACTTCCACCCGTGCCAGATCCTCGCCGACCTGCTCACCGTGCGCGAGCACAAGGGCCGTACGGCCGGGCTCACCATGAGCTACTTCGGCGACGGAGCGAACAACATGGCGCACTCGTACCTGGTGGGCGGGACGACCGCGGGCATGCACGTGCGTATCGCGGCGCCGGCGGAGTACGCGCCCGCCGAGGCGATCGTCGCGGATGCGCGCGCCATCGCCGAGCGCACGGGCGGCTCGGTGACGGTGCTGACCGATCCGGCCGAGGCCGCCGCCGGTGCGGACGTCATGGTCACCGACACGTGGGTGTCGATGGGCAAAGAGGACGAGAAGGCGGAGCGCGTCGCCGTCTTCGGCGACTACACGGTCGACGAGCGGCTGATGGGGCTTGCCGCTCCGGACGCCGTCTTCCTGCACTGCCTGCCCGCCTACCGCGGCTACGAGGTGAGCGCGGAGGTGCTCGACGGCCCGCAGTCCGTCATCTGGGACGAGGCGGAGAACCGCCTGCACGCGCAGAAGGCGCTGCTCGCCTGGCTGCTCGCGAAGAACGAGGAGACCGCAGCATGACCGACACGGGCGAAACAGGCGAGACCGGCGGAGTCGGCCGCACCGGCGAGGGGTCCCTCTGGGGCGGCCGCTTCGCCGGCGGTCCATCGCCCGAGCTGGCGGCGCTGAGCAAGTCGACCCACTTCGACTGGCAGCTCGCCGCGTACGACATCGCCGGGTCCCGGGCGCACGCCCGCGCGCTCGCCGCGGCGGGGTACCTCACGCCCGAGGAGCTCGACGGGATGCTGGCCGCTCTCGACAAGCTCGATCGCGATGTCGCGTCCGGCGCCTTCGTCGCGGCCGAGACCGACGAGGATGTGCACGGAGCCCTCGAACGCGGACTGATCGAGCGGGCGGGGGCGGAGATCGGCGGCAAGCTGCGCGCCGGCCGCAGCCGCAACGACCAGATCGCCACGCTCGTCCGGATGTACCTGCGTGACCACGCCGGCGTCATCGCCGAGCAGCTCATCGCTCTGATCGACGCCATCGCCTCCCAGGCGGACGCGCATCCCGCCGCCATCCTGCCGGGGCGTACGCACCTCCAGCACGCCCAGCCGGTGCTGCTCGCGCACCACCTGCTCGCGCACTGCTGGCCGCTGGTGCGCGACCTGGAGCGTCTGGCCGACTGGGACCGCCGGGCCGACGTCTCTCCGTACGGCTCCGGCGCCCTCGCCGGTTCGACCCTCGGACTCGACCCCCTGCTCGTCGCGCGCGAGCTGGGCTTCGCCCGCAGCTCCGAGAACTCGATCGACGGCACGGCGGCACGGGATGTGGTGGCCGAGTTCGCGTTCGTCGCCGCCCAGATCGGTGTCGACCTGTCGCGGTTCGCCGAGGAGATCATCCTCTGGAACACGCGCGAGTTCGGGTTCGTCACCCTCGATGACGGCTACTCGACGGGCTCGTCGATCATGCCGCAGAAGAAGAACCCGGATATCGCCGAGCTCGCGCGCGGCAAGGCCGGTCGCCTCATCGGCAACGCCACGGGTCTCCTCACCACCCTCAAGGGACTGCCGCTCGCGTACAACCGCGACCTGCAGGAGGACAAGGAGCCGGTGTTCGACTCGGTGCGGACGCTCGAGACGGTGCTTCCCGCCTTCACCGGCATGGTCGCCACGCTGCGCTTCCACACGGACCGCATGGCGGAGCTGGCACCGCAGGGCTTCTCGCTCGCGACCGACGTGGCCGAGTGGCTCGTCAAGCAGCACGTTCCGTTCCGCACCGCCCACGAACTGAGCGGCAGCCTGGTGCGCTTCGCCGAGGAGAACGGGCTGGAGTTGCACGAGGTGGACGACGAGCAACTGGCGGCGATCTCACCCCTGCTGACGCCCGAGGTCCGCTCCGTGCTCTCGGTGGAGGGATCGGTGGCGAGCCGCGACGGCGTCGGCGGCACCGCGCCCGACCGTGTCGCCGAGCAGCTGGCGGCTCTCACCGACCATGTGAGGAAGGCCGCGCTGGCCCTCCGCGCATCCAGAAGGGACCTGGTCTGATGGCGCGTTTCGAACCGGAGCGGAAGCGACCCTGGATCATCCCGGCCGTCGTGGTGCTCGCCGTCGCGGTCATCGTGATCGGGCTGGTCGTCGCCGTCGCCGCGGGCGGCCGGATCTTCTGACGTGACGCTGTACCGGCCCGAGCGCGACGTCTTCCTGGCGTCGTCGCTCGAGGTCGCGCCGCAGCTGCTCGGCGCCGTTCTGCGGCACGAGACGCCGGAGGGGACGGTCGGGCTGCGGATCACCGAGGTGGAGGCGTACATCGGCGACGGCCTCGACCCCGGGTCGCACGCCTTCCGCGGCCGCACCCGCCGCAACGCCGTCATGTACGGGCCGCCCGGCCATCTGTACGCCTACTTCACGTACGGGATGCATGTGTGCGCCAACGTCGTGTGCTCGCCCGAGGGCGAGGCGACCGCCGTGCTGCTGCGCGCGGCGGAGGTGATCGAGGGGGAGGACCTCGCCGAGCTGCGGCGCGTCGGGGGCAGCGGCCGCCGCATCCCGCACCGCGACCTCGCGCGGGGACCGGCACGACTCGTCGTCGCCGCCGGGATGAGCCTCGCCGACGACGGCGCCGACCTCTTCGGCCCGCCGTTCGAGCTGCTGCTGCCGACGGAGCAGGCGGAGTACTCGACCGGACCGAGGACGGGAGTCTCCGGGGCGGGCGGCGGACTCGCGTACCCGTGGCGCTACTGGCTGACGGGCGACCCCACCGTTTCGCTGTACAAGCGGCATCCCAAGTCCGACGACTGACGGGATGCCGTGGCGGCGCGGTTCAGCCGGCCACGATCCGGAAGACGGCCGCGCAGACGCACGCCCAGATGATGCTGGTCAGGGTGCCGATGATGAAGCGCTCGCGCGCCTCGGCCTCCTCGAGTTCCGTGAACCGGCCGACGCCCTTGATGGCGACCAGGACGGCCAGCCCCTCGGGGAAGCCGGCCATGATCGTCCCGGCCGCGGCCAGCCGCTCCAGAAGGCCGATGGTGGTGCCGCCTCGGAGTACCTCGCGGGTGGTCGTGCCGCCTTCCGGCGTCACCGCTCGCACCAGGATGCCGCCGTGGGCGCTCGGCTCGGTCGTGCTGCGTGTGGCCAGCGCGAGGACCAGTTGCGAGACGGGCCAGCCGCCGAGCACCGCCAGGGCGAGGGTGGCTGCACCGATCAGCAGTCTGAGCACGAAGGGCGCGTGCTGCGCCGGGATGAGGACGATCACCAGGGAAGCGGCCAGCAATGCGGTCGCGCAGTAGACCAGCGGGCGACGCGGTGTCCGCAACGTGGCCACGATGCAGCCGAGTGAGGCGAGCAGCAGGAGGAGGGCGAGCACCCAGAGCGCGTGCGGCGCCACCTGGTTCAGCAGCACTGGCACCGGCGGCCACGTGGTCATGCGTCCTCCTCGGCTGTCCGCCGATCGGCCTGGGCCGCGTCGGCACGTGCCAACAGCCTAGTCAGCGCCGGGATGGCCGCCAGTTCTGCACGGAGCGCCCCGGCCCGCGCACGATCGCTGGCCGACTGCGGGGTGATGCCGAGCCGGGCGCCCGCCTCGGCCTGGGTGAGTCCGGACGAGACGAGGTCGTAGAGCTCCCAGCCGGCGGCGGTGCGCCCCTCGCGGAGGGTCAGCAGCAGGGTGAGCAGCGCCTCCGCATCTGCTGCGGGCTCCTCGGCGGCGACCGCCTCGACGGCGAATCGGGCGGGGGCGCGTTTTGCGCGGGTGACCGCCGCGCGCGCCGCGATGAACGCATCCCCGGTGGCCTCCCGGGTGTTGTCCGGCAGGGGGAGGCGCACGTCGCCCAGCCCGAGCCCCACGCTCCAGGCCCCGTCGCGGGTGAGATCGAGGACGAGGTCGAGTGCCGTCGCCGGATCCGCCGTCAGCGTCTGCAGCTCGTCTCCGGCGTTGCGGTCCGGTGGCAGGGCGAGGCGCTCGCCGTAGCGCTCATGGATGGTGTCGAGCGTCGGGGCGACGATGTCGGCGCGCCGTCGGCTGTCGACCTGGTCGGCGGTGATCACGAACATCCGGGCCTCCTTCATCAGGGCCGTGGGCCTGATGAGCATGATATCAGGTCTCTCAGCCTGATGACCAGCACATCAGGTCTGCTGCCCTGATCGAGGGACGCCCGCCCCGCTGCATCCGCCGGGACACCCGCTGATAACCTGAACGCGTGTCAGAAACCGCCCTCTCCCGCGATCCGAGCAGCAGCGCAGACAGCGTCCGCGCGCACGGGCTCGCCGCACAGGCCAACGACGCGTCCTTCGACGACGTCTGGGACGAGCTGAAGTGGCGCGGACTCATCCACGTGTCGACGGATGAGACCGCCCTCAAGGAGCTCCTGGCCGGCGGCCCGATCACGTACTACTGCGGCTTCGACCCGACCGCGCCGAGCCTCCACCTCGGCAACCTGGTGCAGCTGCTCACCATGCGGCGCCTCCAGCTCGCCGGCCACCGGCCGCTCGGGCTGGTCGGCGGTTCCACCGGGCTGATCGGCGATCCCCGGCCGACGGCCGAGCGCACCCTCAACACCAAGGAGACCGTCGCGGAGTGGGTCGGCTACCTGCAGGCGCAGGTCACCCGCTTCCTCTCCGACGAGGGCGACAACGCCGTCCGGCTGGTGAACAACCTCGACTGGACGGCGCCGATGTCGGCGATCGACTTCCTGCGCGAGATCGGCAAGCACTTCCGGGTCGGCACCATGCTCAAGAAGGATGCGGTGGCCGCGCGCCTCAACTCCGACGAGGGCATCTCGTACACCGAGTTCAGCTACCAGATCCTGCAGGGGATGGACTTCCTCGAGCTCTACCGCCAGTACGGCTGCGTGCTGCAGACCGGCGGAAGCGACCAGTGGGGCAACCTGACCAGCGGCACCGAGCTCATCCGCAAGGTCGAGGGCGCGCACGTTCACGCCATCGGGACGCCTCTGATCACCAACAGCGACGGCACCAAGTTCGGCAAGAGCGAGGGAAACGCCGTCTGGCTCGATCCGACGCTGACGACGCCGTACGCGATGTACCAGTTCTGGCTGAACACAGACGACGCCGACGTGATCGACCGGCTCAAGATCTTCACCTTCCTGTCCAGGGCCGAGATCGAGGAGCTGGCGCAGAAGGTGGCCGACGAGCCGTTCAAGCGCGAGGCGCAGCGACGGCTGGCGTTCGAGGTCACCTCGCTCGTGCACGGCGTCGCGGCGACCGAGGCGGCCATCGCGGCCTCCCAGGCGCTCTTCGGCCAGGGCGAACTGGCCGACCTGGACGCGGCGACGCTCGAGGCCGCCCTCCGCGAACTCCCCAACACGACCACCACCGCGCCGTCGACGACGGTCGCGCAGGCGCTCGTCGACACGGGGCTGACGTCGAGCCTCGGCGAGGCGCGGCGCGCGGTCGCCCAGGGCGGCGTCTCCGTCAACAACGCAAAGGTCGAGGACGCGGAGCAGCCCATCGGCTCCTCGGTGCTGCCCGGGGACATGGTGGTGCTGCGACGCGGAAAGAAGACCCTCGCGGGTGTCTTCGTCGCGTGAGGCGCTGACGTACGGTTGAGCCATGTCCGATGAACCGCAGGGATCGGTCGGCGAGGGCGGCCTCGTCGACCGGCTGGATGTGATCGAGGAGCAGCCGCTGGCCGCACGGGCCGACGCCTACGCGAACCTCCACGAGCAGCTCCGTCGCACCCTGGAAGGCGACGACGACCATGGCCGGAGCTGAGCGGCGGCTCGACGTCGCCCTGGCCGAGCGCGGCCTCGCCCGCTCTCGGTCGCACGCGGCCGCTCTGATCGCGGAGGGGCTGGTCACCGTCGACGGGCAGCCGGTGGTCCGCGCGGCGGCGAAGGTCGGCGACGGGCAGGAACTGCGGATCGCCGGAGCCGACCACTACGTCAGCCGCGGCGCTCACAAGCTCATCGCCGCCCTCGACGGCTTCGGAGTGGACCCGGCGGGCCGGATCGCTCTCGACGCCGGCGCATCCACCGGGGGCTTCACGCAGGTGCTGCTGGAACGCGGCGCCGCCCGCGTGATCGCCGTCGACGTGGGGCACGGCCAGCTGTCGCCCGCGCTGGCGGGGGAGGAGCGCCTCGAATCGTACGAGGGCGTCAACGTCCGCTCCCTCTCGCCCGAGGTGCTCGCCGGTCTGACCGGCGACGACGTGCGCCCGGACCTCGTGGTGGCCGACCTGTCGTTCATCTCGCTCACGCAGGTGCTTCCCGCACTGGTGGCCGCGGCCGTCCGCGGCGCCGACTTCCTCCTGCTCATCAAGCCGCAGTTCGAGGTCGGACGGCAGGGCATCCGCGAGGGCGTGGTCCGGGATGCGGGCCTCCGGGCCGACGCGGTGTCCGACGTGCTGTGGGCGGCTCACGACGTCGGCCTCGGAACGGCGGGCCTCATCCCGTCGCCGATCGCCGGAGGGCACGGTAACCGCGAGTTCCTGGTCTGGTTGCGCTCGGGCGCGCCGGACCCGTCCGGACTGCGCGACGAGGTCGTGCGACTTTCGCGCTAGGTGAACGTTCTCCACAAACCTGGCCGCGTGGCCTCGCCCTGCGCGTGAAAACAGACAGAATGGGAGAACGGCTTTTCGACAGGAGGGAACGTGACACTGATGGGTGCAGCGACGCGGTACATCCTCGTCGTCGCGCACACCGGTCGTCAGGACTCCCTCGAGGCGGGTGTCCGGGTGTCCCGGCAGCTGCTCGACGCGGGCGTCGTCCCGGTGCTGAGCGCCGATGAGCGACGAGATCTGCTGGAGGCCGATCCGTCGCTCGACGCGGTGGCGGTGCTCGGCGACGACGTGGCCCCGAGCGAACTGGAGCTCGTCATCGTCCTGGGCGGCGACGGCACCATCCTGCGTGCGGCCGAACTGGTGCGCGGCTGCTCGGCCCCGCTCCTCGGCGTGAACCTCGGCCATGTCGGGTTCCTCGCCGAGAGCGAGCGCGACGACCTCGAGACCGCGGTCGCCCGCGGGCTGGAGAAGGACTACGAGGTCGAGGAGCGCATGACGCTGTCGGCCCGGGTGAAGGTCGGCCGTGAGGTCGTCTACGAGAGCTGGGCTCTCAACGAGGCCACGGTCGAGAAGGCCAGCCGCGAGCGGATGCTCGAAGTCGTGATCGAGGTCGACGGCCGCCCGATGTCGAGCTTCGGCTGCGACGGCGTCGTCATGTCGACGCCGACCGGCTCGACGGCGTACTCGTTCTCCGCGGGCGGCCCGGTGGTCTGGCCCGGCGTCGCCGCGCTGCTGCTCGTGCCGCTGAGCGCACACGCCCTGTTCTCCCGGCCTCTGGTGGTGGATGCGGACTCCTCCCTCGCGGTCGAGCTGCTCGACCGTGCGGGCGGCGCCGGCATCCTCTGGTGCGACGGCCGCCGTCCGTTCGACCTCCCGCCGGGGGCGCGTGTCGTCGTGCGGCGCTCGCCCATCCCGGTGCGGCTGGCTCGGCTCCACCCTGGGCCCTTCACCGACCGTCTTGTGCACAAGTTCGACCTCCCCGTGACGGGTTGGAGGGGGCCGGTCGGTCGTGACTGACGCACGCGGAGGCATCGAGGAGATCTCGATCAAAGACCTGGGCGTCATCGCAGACGCCTCCCTCCCGCTCGGCGCGGGATTCACGGCCATCACCGGCGAGACCGGCGCGGGCAAGACCATGGTGGTCTCGGCGCTCGGCCTGCTGCTTGGGGAGCGTGCCGACACCGGCGCTGTCCGCCTCGGCAGTCCGCAGGCCTGGGTGGAGGGCCGTTGGCGCGTGCCGTCGTCGGGCGAGGTCGTCGCACGTGTTCGCGACGCCGGCGGCGACGTCGACCCCATCGACACCGCGGAGGCGGAGCTCGTGCTGAGCCGTTCCGTCTCGGCCGAGGGCCGCTCGAGGGCCGTCGTCGGCGGGCGCAGCGCGCCCGTCTCGGTGCTGACCGAGCTCGGCGAGCAGCTCGTGGTCGTCCACGGGCAGTCCGATCAGATCCGGCTGCGCTCGGCGATCGCCCAGCGGGCCGCCCTCGACCGGTTCGCCGGTCCGCAGTTCGCGGAGCAGCTGGCCACCTACGAGCAGGTCTTCCACCGCTGGCGCGACAACCGCGCCGAACTCGACGAGTTGATCGCCGATCAAGACCGCCGCGCGCGTGAGGCGGAGGACCTGCGGGTCGCGATGGCCGAGATCGAGTCCGTCGCACCGCAGCCGGGAGAGGACGACGAGCTGGCCGAACGCGCCGAGCGCCTCACCAACCTGGAGGACCTCCGGCTCGCCGCGGGCGCCGCCCGGGAGTTGCTGAGCGCCGAGGAGTCCGAGGGCACGGACGCCCTAGGCCTGCTCGACAACGCACGCCGCCAGCTGGAGCGCGTCGCACCCCACGACAGCGCCCTCCAGCCGCTCGCCGAGTCGGTCGCGGAAGCGAACTACCTGATCTCCGACATCGCGGCGCAGCTGTCGACCTACCTCGCGGCGCTCGACGCCGACGGGGCCAACGAGCTGGAGGTGGTGCAGGAGCGCCGCTCGGAGCTCGCGATCCTGATCCGCAAGTACGGCCCGACCCTCGACGACGTCATCCGCACGCTCGAGACGGGCAGCCTGCGCCTGCTGGAGCTCGACGGCGACGCCGACCGCATCGGAGAGCTGACGCAGGAGGTCGAGGCGGATGCCGCGCTGGTCGCCGAGCTCGCCGCCGGCCTGAGCGCCGAGCGCACGGCCGCCGCCGCACGCCTGTCCGAAGCGGTCACGGAGGAGCTCTCCGCGCTGGCCATGCCCGACGCGCGCATCGTCGTCGAGGTGACGCAGCGCGACGACGCAGACCCGCAGGCCTACACCGCGAGCGGCCGCGACCAGGTCGCCATCCTGCTTCAGCCGCATCCCGGCGCCGAGCCCCGCCCGCTCGGCAAGGGAGCCTCGGGCGGCGAGCTGTCGCGCGTGATGCTGGCGATCGAGGTCGTCATCGCGGGCAGCGACCCGGTGCCCACCTTCATCTTCGACGAGGTCGACGCCGGCGTCGGCGGCGCCTCCGCCATCGAGATCGGCCGCCGCCTCGCGCGGCTCGCCGAGACCGCGCAGGTCATCGTCGTCACGCACCTGGCCCAGGTGGCCGCGTTCGCCACCAACCACCTGACCGTGGTCAAGGGGAGCGACGGCGCCGTGACGGAGTCGTCCGTCCGCCGCCTCGACGGCGACGAGCGCATCGCCGAGATGGCCCGCCTGCTCTCCGGCCTCCCGGATTCCGAGAGCGGCCTCGCCCACGCCCGCGAGCTGGTCGACATGGCGTCCGCCGCGCGGCGCTGACGGTCAGCCGGAGTCCCGGCGGGTGATAGGCTATAAGCCCGTGGTGGATTATTCAGACGCGGGCACATCGAACGGCACTACCAAGCACATCTTCGTGACAGGTGGTGTCGTTTCTTCGTTGGGGAAGGGCCTCACGGCAGCCTCCCTCGGCAACCTTCTGACGGCCCGCGGTCTCCGCGTGGTCATGCAGAAGCTCGACCCCTATCTCAACGTTGACCCGGGGACGATGAACCCGTTCCAGCACGGTGAGGTCTTCGTCACCGACGACGGTGCGGAGACCGACCTGGACATCGGGCACTACGAGCGCTTCCTCGACATCAACCTCGGGCAGTCGGCCAACGTCACCACCGGGCAGATCTACTCCAACGTCATCGCGAAGGAGCGCCGCGGCGAGTACCTCGGCGACACCGTCCAGGTCATCCCGCACATCACCGACGAGATCAAGCGCCGGATGCGGCTGCAGGCGCAGCCCGGACCGGACGGAGAGCCTGCGCCAGACGTCATCATCACCGAGATCGGCGGCACCGTCGGCGACATCGAGTCGCAGCCGTTCATCGAGTCGGCCCGCCAGGTGCGTCACGAGCTCGGCCGCAAGAACTGCTTCTTCGTGCACGTCTCGCTCGTCCCGTTCATGAACGCGTCCGGCGAGCAGAAGACCAAGCCGACGCAGCACTCGGTCGCCGCCCTCCGCTCCATCGGCATCCAGCCGGACGCGCTCGTCCTGCGCAGCGACCGCCCGGTGTCGGACAGCAACAAGCGCAAGATCGCGCTGATGTGCGACGTGGATGAGCAGGCCGTCGTGAACGCCGTCGACGTGCCGAGCATCTACGACATCCCGACCATGCTGCACGAGCAGGGCCTCGACGCGTACATCATCGACCAGCTCGGCCTCGACAAGGCCGCCGACGTCGACTGGGACGGCTGGGCGCGCCTGCTGGAGTCGGTCCACGACCCCAAGCACGAGGTCACCATCGGCCTGGTCGGCAAGTACATCGACCTGCCCGACGCCTACCTCTCGGTCACCGAGGCCCTGCGGGCCGGCGGGTTCGCCCACCGCACCAAGGTGAAGCTGAAGTGGATCGCCTCCGACGAGTGCCAGACGCCCGAGGGCGCCGCGGCGCAGCTGTCGGACGTCGACGCCATCTGCGTGCCCGGCGGCTTCGGCGTTCGCGGCATCGAGGGCAAGGTCGGCGCTCTCCGGTTCGCGCGCGAGAACGGCATCCCCGCGCTCGGCCTGTGCCTGGGCCTCCAGTGCATGGTCATCGAGTATGCCCGGCACGAGGCCGGTCTCGGCGGCGCGTCGTCGTCGGAGTTCGACCCGGACACCGAGTTCCCCGTGATCGCCACCATGGCCGAGCAGGTGGACATCATCGCCGGCGGCGACCTCGGCGGCACCATGCGTCTGGGCCTGTACCCGGCGAACCTCGCCGAGGGCTCCCTGGTCTCCGAGCTGTACGGCTCGAACGAGGCGTCGGAGCGTCACCGCCACCGTTACGAGGTGAACAACAACTACCGCGAGCAGATCGCCGACGCGGGCCTCTGGTTCTCCGGCACGTCGCCGGACGGCCACCTGGTCGAGTACGTCGAGCTGCCGCGCGACGTCCACCCGTTCTACGTCGGCACGCAGGCCCACCCCGAGCTCCGCTCGCGCCCGAACCGCGCGCACCCGCTCTTCGCCGGGCTCGTCGGCGCCGCCCTCGACCGTCAGAAGGCCAGCCTCCTGTTCGAGGTCGCCGAGGCGGACGCCGAGATGGTCGCCGAAGCCTGATGACGGAGAACGTCGAGACCGCCGCAGCCGAGCTGAACGACCAGCCCTTCCGCCCGGAGATCGTCTCGTCCGAGACGGTTTTCGAGGGTGCGATCTGGAACGTCCGCCGTGACGTCTTCCGGTACAACGGCGACGAGATCACCCGCGAGTACATCGATCACACCGGCGCCGTCGGCATCCTCGCGCTCGACGACGACGGCCGCGTGCTGCTGATCCGCCAGTACCGGCACCCGGTCCGTCACCGCGACTGGGAGATCCCGGCCGGGCTGCTCGACATGTCGGGCGAGAGCCCCCTGGAGGCCGCGAAGCGCGAGCTGGGTGAGGAGGCCGACCTCCAGGCCGACGAGTGGAACGTGCTCGCCGACGTGTTCACGAGCCCCGGCGGCAACGACGAGGCGATCCGGATCTACCTGGCCCGTGGCATCCACTCGACCGGCTCCGCGTTCGCCCGCGAGGCCGAGGAAGCCGACATCGAGGTGCGCTGGGTGCCCCTCGACGAGGCGGTGGAGGCGGTGCTGCAGCGCCGCGTCCACAACGCTCCGCTGATCATCGCCCTGCTCGCCGCCCGCACCGCGCGCGACGGCGGATGGACCACGCTCGGCTCGGCGGACGAGCCCTGGCCGAGCCACCCCAAGCTCGCGAGATGACCGTCGCGGCCGATGTCGACGCCTTCCTGAGGCATGTCGCCATCGAGCGCGGCCTCTCGGCGAACACCGTGGCCGCCTACCGCCGCGACCTGGCCGTCTACGCCTCCTGGCTGGAGGAGCAGGGCATCCGGGATGTGTCGGTCGTGTCCCCGGCGACCCTCTCGGAGTTCGCCCTGCATCTCGGGACGCGGGAGGAGTCGCCGCTGACGGCGTCCTCCCTCGCCCGGATGCTGTCCACGGTCCGCGGGTTCCACCGGTTCCTGCTCGAGGAGGGGCGCGTGCAGGCCGACGCGGCCCGCGACCTGCGCCCGCCCAAGCTGCCGAGCCGCCTGCCGAAGGCGATCACCGTCGACCAGGTGGCGGCGCTGCTCGCCGCGACGGACGGCGACGACGTGGCCGCGCTCCGCGACAAGGCGCTCCTCGAGCTGATGTACGCCACAGGCGCCCGGGTCAGCGAGGCCGTCGACCTGAACGTCGACGACGTGATCGACACGGATGTCGTCAGGCTGACCGGTAAGGGCAGCAAGCAGCGCATCGTGCCGCTGGGCGGTTACGCCCAGGCCGCTCTCTCCGCCTACCTGGTGCGTGCCCGGCCGGTGCTGTCCGCGAAGGGACGCGCCACTCCCGCGCTGTTCCTCGGGATGCGCGGGGCGCGGCTGTCGCGGCAGAACGTGTGGCTGATCATCCGGGCGGCTGCGGAGCGGGCGAAGCTCGACCTGGAGATCTCGCCCCACACGCTGCGGCACTCGTTCGCCACGCACCTGCTGGCCGGGGGAGCGGACGTCCGGGTCGTGCAAGAACTGCTCGGCCACTCCTCGGTCGCGACGACGCAGATCTACACGCTGGTGACCGCGGACACCCTCCGCGACGTCTACACCGCCTCCCATCCCCGCGCCCGCTGAACCCTGCGAGCCGCCCTCCGTCCCGCAGTCGGGAGTCGCGAGATTTGGCGCAAATAGCGGTTTTGGCGCTGCGATAACCGCGATTTGGCGCAAATCTTCGCCTACGGAGCCGTGCGATGCCGGCGGCGCGGGGCCCGGCAGCGCAGCCACACGAACACGGAGCGTGCGTCCCCGCCGGCGCGGCGCGTCCCGGCGAAGCCGAGCTTCGCGAGCACACCGAACGAGGGCGCGTTCCACGTCGCCACCGTCGCCCACAGGGTCGGGAACCCCGCGTCGAACGCCGCGTCCGCGACGGCAGCCGCGGCCTCGGTCGCGTAGCCGTGCCCGACATGGCCCCGCAGCAGCTCGTAGGCGATCTCCGGCTGGGATGCGCTGGCCCGCCCGACCACGAGCCCGCAGTACCCGACCGCCTCACCCGTCGAGGCGAGCTCGATCGCATACAGGCCGAAGCCGGATTCCTTGAACCGCCGGTGCTGCGCATCCAGGCGCTCCCGCTCGTCCTCCACCGAGCCCGGAGCCCGGCCGAGGGGATGCTCGGCGAGCAGTGCGAGGTTCCACTCGGCATCGCGCCCATCGCGCGGGCGCAGACGCAGGCGCGGGGTCTCGAGGGCGGACGGCATCGGCTGCACGCCGCCAGCGTACCGAACCGCCGGGCGCGCGCCCCGCAAGCGGGGCACGGCGCGGATAGACTGTCCCCTTGAAAGACCGGCCACGAGAGGGACGAGGAACACCCAGGTGACGCGCAACGACGAGGTCGAGACCGAGCTGCCGGGCATGGATGTCGCATCCATCGCCACGAAGCCCGGACCCACCGGCCGTCCGCAGCGTGCGTTTCCGGTGCCCGCTCCGCTGAAGCAGCACGGTCCGGCGAAGATCATCGCCCTCTGCAACCAGAAGGGCGGCGTCGGCAAGACGACGACCAGCATCAACCTCGGCGCTTCCCTCGCCGAGTACGGCCGTCGCGTCCTCGCGGTCGACTTCGACCCGCAGGGTGCGCTGTCCGCCGGCCTCGGCGCCCACACGCACGACGCGACGACCATCTACGACCTGCTGCTGAACCGCAACGCGGACGTGCAGGGAGCGATCCAGACGACGTCGACGCCCGGGCTCGACATCATCCCCGCCAACATCGACCTTTCCGCGGCCGAGGTGCACCTCGTCAACGAGGTCGCCCGCGAGCAGATCCTCGCCGGCGTACTGCGCAAGGTCGCCAACGACTACGACGTGATCCTGGTCGACTGCCAGCCGTCGCTCGGCATCCTGACCGTCAACGCGCTCACCGCCAGCCACGGCGTGCTCATTCCGCTCGAGTGCGAGTACTTCGCCCTCCGCGGCGTCGCCCTGCTCATCGAGACGATCGACAAGGTGCGCGAGCGGCTGAACCCCGCGATCGAGCTGGACGGCATCCTCGCCACCATGTACGACTCGCGCACGCTGCACTCGCGCGAGGTGCTGGAGCGCGTCGTCGATGCCTTCGGCGACCGCGTGCTCGAGACGGTCATCTCGCGCACGGTGAAGTTCCCGGACGCGTCGGTCGCGGCCACCCCGATCACGCAGTTCGCGCCCGAGCACCAGGCGGCGGAGGCGTACCGCCAGCTGGCGCGGGAACTGGTGTTCCGTGGCGCCGTCGCCTGATACGAGCGAACCGGGGACGACCGAACCGGCGGCGACCCTTCCCGCCGAGGAGTCGTCCGGTTTCCGTGTCTCCCTCGGCGACTTCGAGGGCCCGTTCGACCTGCTGCTCTCGCTGATCACCAAGCACGAGCTCGACATCACGGAGATCTCGCTGAGCCGGGTGACGGACGAGTTCATCGCCTACCTCCGCCAGCTCGACACCGACGAGAGCCTCGACGAGGCCAGCGAGTTCCTGCTGGTCGCGGCGACCCTGCTCGACCTGAAGGTGGCCGGTCTGCTGCCCCAGGGCGAGCTGGTGGATGCGGAGGACGTCGCCCTGCTCGAGGCCCGCGACCTCCTCTTCGCGCGGCTACTGCAGTACCGCGCTTTCAAAGAGGCGTCCGCATGGTTCGCGCAGCGGTTGGAGGCCGAGGGCGCCCGTCATGCCCGGCTGGTGCGTCTGGAGGACAAGTTCCGCCAGCGCACGCCTGAGCTCGTCTGGACGCTCAGCCTCGACGACTTCGCGGCCCTCGCTACCCTGGCTATGACGCCGCGCGAGGTCCCCGTCGTCGGGCTCGACCACCTGCACGCGCCGCTCGTCAGCATCCGTGAGCAGGCCGCCGTGGTCGTCGGGATGCTGCGCCACGGCGAGCCGATGAGCTTCCGGCAGCTGGTGGCCGGCGCCGAGCAGAAGGGCGTCGTCGTCGCACGCTTCCTTGCCGTGCTCGAGCTGTACCGGCGGGCGGCGATCGCCTTCGAGCAGCTGGAGCCACTCGGCGAGCTCACGCTGAGGTGGACCGCCGAGCACTGGTCAGAAGAGAACCTGTCGAATCTGGGAGCCGACTATGACGGTTGAGAACACGGACGTCGCGGACGCGACCGAGACGACCGAGGTGACCGACACCACGGAAGTGCCCGCGCCGGTCGAGGACGCGCAGATCGAGCGCGCCCTCGAGGCGATCCTGATGGTCGCGGACGAGCCGATGAGTGTGGTCACGCTGGCTACGGCCGTCGGAGCGCCGGTGAAGCGTGTCCGGGCGGCGCTCGCCACGATCGTCGCCGACTTCGACGGCGAGGGCGGCGATGTCCGCCGCGGCTTCGAGCTGCGCGAGGTGGGCGGGGGATGGCGCATCTACGTCCGCGAGGAGTTCGACCACGTCGTGGCCGACTACGTGCTGCAGCAGAACCCGACCAAGCTCTCGCAGGCGGCACTGGAGACCCTTGCGGTGATCGCGTACAAGCAGCCGATCAGCCGCGGCGCCATCGCATCCATTCGAGCCGTCAACGTGGACTCCGTGGTGCGGACGCTGCTGGGCCGTGGCCTGATCACCGAGCTGTTCACCGACAGCGAGACCGGCGCGATCAACTACGGCACCACCGATCTGCTGCTCAGCCAGCTGGGCATCAACTCGATCGACGAGCTGCCCAAGATCTCTCCGTTGCTCGCGGATGGCGCGGACGGGTTCGAGGGCGATGTCCGCTGAGTCGATGCAGGGCGAGCGCCTGCAGAAAGTGATGGCGGCCGCCGGTGTGGCCTCGCGCCGGGTGTCGGAGGACATGATCGTGGCGGGCCGCGTGACGGTCAACGGGAAGGTTGTCCGCGAACTCGGAACGCGAGTCGACCCGGAGGTGGATCAGGTGGCGGTGGACGGCACGGCCGTCCAGCTCGACACCTCCCGCCGCTACGTGATGCTCAACAAGCCGGTGGGCGTTGTGAGTTCGATGCGCGACGAGCAGGGCCGGCCCGACCTGTCGCGTTTCACGGCGGACTACCCGGAGCGGCTGTTCAACGTCGGCCGGCTGGATGCGGAGACCTCCGGGCTGCTCATCCTCACCAACGACGGCGAGCTGGCGCACGTGCTCGCGCATCCGTCGTTCGGGGTGACGAAGACCTACATCGCTCGCGTGCGCGGCGTCGTCACACCGCAGACCATCGGACGGCTGACGAAGGGCGTCGAGCTGGAGGACGGACCGATCGCCGCCGACAAAGCCAAACTGCTGCAGTCGAACCCGCGCGGCGACGACTCGCTCGTCGAGATCACCCTGCACTCGGGCCGCAACCGGATCGTCCGGCGGATGCTCGCGGAGGTCGGGCACCCGGTCGTCGAGCTCGTTCGCCGGCAGTTCGGCCCGCTGCACCTCGGCACGCTGAAGTCCGGCCAGCTGCGCGACCTCACGAAGGCGGAACTCGGTCGGCTGCTCACCATCTCGCGCGAGAACCGCTGAGCGCTCTCCGGCTCATCGCGGCAGCCTCGGCGCGAACGGAGGAGGTTCGGCGCGTGCGCGCCGCAACGACCTCCGTTCGTGGTCGCGCGCCGGCGTGTCGGCCCCGGACTCCTCCGTTTGCGCGTACTCACCTCAGCTGTGGCGAACGGAGGACTTCTCCCGCGCCGCGCCGGGCGCACGCCGAAAACGGAGGGGATCCGTGACGGATATCGACGGAGCCTCCTCCGAGACCGGTCGAGTGTGAAAACGGGCGGCACGCGCTGGCTAAGGTGGACGGGTGACTGAGATCTCCGCCCGCCTCTCCGGCCCCGTCCGCGTCGTCGGCGCGGGGCTGCTCGGCGCATCCGTCGGACTCGGGCTGCGCGCCCGGGGCGTCGACGTGCTGCTCGCCGACGCGTCGCCCGCGCACCTGCGGCTGGCGGCGGACTATGGGGCGGGTCGGCTCGACGACGGGGGAGCGGAGCCCGCGCTCATCGTGGTCGCCGTGCCGCCGGACCTCACCGGGAAGGTCGTGGCGGAAGAGCTGGCCGCGCATCCCGATGCCATCGTCACCGATGTCGCCAGTGTGAAGGTCGCTCCGCTCGCCGAACTGCAGGATGCCGGGGTCGACCTCGCCCGCTACGTCGGGGGCCACCCGCTCGCCGGGAGGGAACGCGGAGGGCCCTCGTCGGCGCGCGCCGATCTGTTCATCGGCCGGCCCTGGGTCGTCGCCGCGCGCCCTGAGAACCCGCGACCGGCCGTGAGCCTGGTGGAGGCGCTGATCCTCGACCTCGGCGCCACCCCGGTCGAGATGGATGCGGCCGAGCACGACGCCGCCGTCGCTCTCGTCTCGCACGCGCCCCAGCTCGTCTCCTCTCTCATGGCGAAGCGCCTGGCGGACTCACCGGACACAGCCCTCGCCCTCGCGGGGCAGGGCGTCCGCGACGTCACGCGCATCGCCGCGAGCGAGCCGGAACTGTGGGTCCAGATCCTCGGGGCGAACGCGCCCGCCATCGTCGAGATCCTCCGCGCCTACCGCGACGACCTCGACCGCGTACTCATCGCCCTCGGCGACGTCGACGCCGCGGGAGCCCGCCGCACCATCGCGGAGGAGATCGCGGGCGGCAACATCGGGGTGTCCCGGCTCCCGGGCAAGCACGGCCAGGACCGGAAATATTCGCGCTTCGTGGTGATGGTGGAGGACCGCCCGGGCGAACTTGCGCGCCTGCTGCACGAGCTCGGCGAACTCGGCGTGAACATGGAGGACCTGCGCCTGGAGCACTCGCCCGGCGCGGCCTTCGGCCTCGCCGATATCGCGGTGCTGCCCGAGGTGCTGCACCGCACCGTCGAAGACCTGACCGAACGTGGATGGAGGATCACCGGATGACCGAGACGATCGTGGTCGCGGTCGACGGACCGGCCGGCAGCGGCAAGTCGAGCGTGAGCAAGGCGGCCGCCAAGCGGCTCGGCTGGGCCTACCTCGACACCGGCGCCGCCTACCGTGCGCTCAGCTGGTACGTCGTGGAGCGGCAGGTCGACCCGACGGACGGCGCGGCGGTGATCGACTCCCTTCCCGACTTCGACTACCGGATCGGCACCGACCCCGACACGTACCACGTGTTCGTCGGCGACTCCGACGTGACCGAGGCCATCCGGACGCCGGAAGTGACCGCCGTCGTCAGCGCGATCGCGCGGGTCCCCGAGGTGCGCGAGTTCCTCACCGGGCTGTTCCGGCACATCATCCGCACGACCGACCGCGACGGGATCGTGGTCGAGGGTCGCGACATCACGACAGTCGTCTGCCCGGATGCGCCGGTGCGCATCCTGCTGACCGCCGACGAAGCCGTTAGAATGGCCAGGCGTTCCGCCGAGCTGGCCGGCCATTCCGCCGCCCACGTCGGCGAGGCACTTCGGAGACGCGACGAGGCCGACGCCCGTGTCGTCGACTTCATGAACGCCGCGGACGGTGTGACCACCGTCGACTCCACCGACCTCGACTTCGACCAGACCGTCGACGCGGTCATCCAGGTCGTACAGAAAGCAGCACATGTCTGACATCGAAAACGAGCCGACCGGCGACGACGACCTCGTCACCCGGCTTTCCGAGCTCGACGAGGAACTCGCCGTCCAGCGTGCAAACGCGCTGCGCAGCGGTCTCGAGGAGTACGAGCTCGACGAGAGCGACCTCGACATCCTCGAGGTCGCCGGCGAGGACGTCGACGGCATCACCTACCTGCCGGCACTGCCGGTGCTCGCGATCGTGGGGCGGCCGAACGTCGGCAAGTCCGCGCTCGTCAACCGCATCCTCGGCCGCCGCGAGGCGGTCGTCGAGGACACTCCGGGTGTGACGCGCGACCGCGTCTCGTACCAGGCGGAGTGGAACGGTCGCCGGTTCACCCTGGTGGACACCGGCGGCTGGGAGCCCGACGCCCGCGGGATCGACGCCTCGGTCGCCGCGCAGGCGGAGGTCGCCATCGACCTCGCAGATGCGGTGCTCTTCGTCGTGGATGCGACGGTCGGCGCGACCTCGACCGACGAGCACGTCGTCCGGCTGCTCCGCAAGACCAAGAAGCCTGTCTTCCTCGCCGCGAACAAGGTCGACGACGCACGCCAGGAGCCGTATGCGACCGAACTGTGGTCGCTCGGCCTCGGCGAGCCGCATCCCGTCTCCGCCCTGCACGGCCGCGGTGTCGCGGACCTGCTGGACGAGCTCCTGAAAGCGCTGCCGGAGGTCTCTGCGGTCGCTAAGCAGGAGGTCGGGGGCCCGCGCCGCGTCGCGATCCTGGGTCGGCCGAACGTCGGCAAGTCGTCGTTGCTCAACAAGGCCGCGGGGGAGGAGCGCGTCGTCGTCAACGAGCTCGCGGGCACAACGCGCGACCCGGTGGACGAGCAGGTCGAGCTCGGCGGCCGCATCTGGCGGTTCGTCGACACCGCCGGAATCCGCCGCCGCGTGCACCTGCAGCAGGGCGCCGACTTCTACGCGTCGCTGCGCACATCCACCGCGCTGGAGAAGGCGGAGGTCGCCGTGGTCGTGCTCGATGTGAGCGAGCCGATCAGCGAGCAGGACGTCCGGATCATCGACCTCGTGCTCGAGTCGGGCCGCGCGCTCGTGCTCGCGTTCAACAAGTGGGATCTCCTCGACGACGACCGTCGCCGGTACCTGGAGCGGGAGATCGAGCAGGATCTGGCGCACGTCTCCTGGGCGCCGCGGGTCAACATCTCCGCGCGCACCGGGCGCCACCTCGAGAAGCTCGTCCCTGCGCTGGAGCTCGCGCTCGAGTCGTGGGACACCCGCATCCCGACCGGCAAGTTCAACGCGTTCCTCGCCGAGCTCACGGCCGCGCATCCGCACCCGGTCCGTGGCGGCAAGCAGCCGCGCATCCTCTTCGGCACGCAGGCGACGAGCCGCCCGCCGACATTCGTGGTGTTCACGACCGGGTTCCTCGACCCGGGCTACCGGCGGTACATCATCCGCCGCCTCCGCGAGGTCTACGGCTTCGAGGGCACCCCGATCGTCCTCAACATGCGCGTCCGCGAGAAGCGCAAGCGCTGACCCCTCCCACCCGCCGTCGAGTACGCAAAAACTGCACACAAAACCGCCCCGCGGCGTGCAGTTTGTGCGGACTCGACGTTGGGGCTGTGGGGCGGAGTGGCGGCGCGGAGGGGCGACGTCAGCGCTGGCGGGCGACGTCGAGGATGGGGTCGAACGCGTCGGGGGCGTGGACGACCACGACCGGGGCGGTTCCTCCCGGGAAGAGGCGGCGCACCGCATCCGGATCGGCGCGGTCGTCGACCGTGATGTCGATGGACTCGCGCCAGCGCCCGTCCGAGAGCCGCTGCACCGTCGCCTCCCAGGTGATCCCGGGCGTCGACCGCGCCTGCAGCCGCAGGTGGATGCCGACAGCGCGCCGCCGCGCGAGCAACGACAGCAGTCCCCGGTACACCGCGGTGCGTCCGGCGGCGATCAGCCACGGATCGAGCTCGCGGACCAGCATGTCGGCGTTCCACAGGATCGTCGTCGCGAACCCGCTGCGCGACTGGTAGACGTCCACCGCGATCACGCCCGGCAGCCGTCGAACGGTCTGCCGAAGCGTCCCGCGCGTGATGCCCTCCTCGACCGTGCTGTGCAGGTACAACGGCACCGACGGCCGCGGCGGCAGCCCGCCCGCCCGCACGGCGGCCCGGTCGTGGATGCGCTGGCCCGGCCCGAAGAACGGCGCCAGCCCGGCGAGCAGCAGGGCGACCGACGGATCCGGCGGGTCGGCCTCCACCATCGCCGCCGTGTCCGCGTAGGCGGTCGACTGGTGCAGCGCTCCGATCCGGAATCCGAGCGACAGCGGCGGCCGCGCCTTCACCGTGAGGAAGGGCGCCCCGAGCGACCCGCGAAGCGGATTCTCGCGCCCTTCGATCCGCGGAACCGGATCGAGCACATGCTCCAGCGCCAGCACGCTCACCGTCGGCGGCACGACGATCCGCCCGAGCGGTGAGCCCGCCACCACCAGATGCGTGACGTCGAGCCCGTCGGCGACCGCCGAGGCGGCGATCTGCGCGGCGACCATCCCGCCCAGGCTGAACCCGGCCAGCAGCACGGGTTCGCCCAGCCGGATGCCCGCCTCCCGCATCGCCGCCAAGCTCGCGCGAGCCACGGTCGGCTCGTCGCCTGCCCCGATCAGCAGGTCCGCCGTGAGGTCGTTGGGCGCCGCGCCGGCCCGTGGGTGCCAGGACTTCGTGCTCGCGAACTGCACGATCCAGCGCCGGCCGGAATGCCCGGACGGCGGCACCTCCACGATCCGTACGGTCGCGACGTCGGCGCGGTCGTCGAGGTCCGGGTCGCAGAGGTCGTCGATCTCGCGCTGGCTGAGCAGCACATCCCGCAATGAGCGGATCGACCGTCGCCGCATGGCTCCGGCAGCGATGCCCGGCTGCCCCAAGGGATCGGGGGAAGGGCCCAGCGGCAGCCCCAGCAGTCCCGCGGGCACGTCGGGCAGTCCCGGCGTCGGTGTGTAGTCGTCGCCGGCGAGCGGGTCGTTCCACCAGTCGAGGACGTCACGGATGAGCGGGAACGCTCGCCCGAGGAAGTCGTCGTAGCCGGTCAGCACCGCGTCGTGGCCGTCACGCAACAGTCCGCGCCTCCGGCCGAGGTTGACCACCTTGCGCAGCAGCGAGGGCAGCGTGAACACCGCGAAGTAGGGTTTCGCCCGCCAGCGGGGGAGGAACAGCCCGACCAGCGACACCAGCAGAGCGAGCGGCGAGAGCAGCCACCCGGTGACGCGTGCGACGCCTCCGACGGTCCGCGGCACGAGCGACAGGTACAGGCCACTGAGCGCGACGCGTCTGTTACGTCGGGTTGTGGGCGGCGGTGCGCCGAAGGGATACGGGATGCGCCGGGTGCGCTGCACCGCGTACCAGACCCACGCCGCCGCTACGGAGAGCAGCCAGCCGACCGCCGCGAGGACACCGCCGAGCACACCGAGAGCCAGGAGCAGCATCCCGAACAGCAGGGCCACGGGGATTCCGACCGCCAGGCCCACGATCAGGAGCAGAGTTCCGGCCGGGCTGCGCCCCCGCCACAGCTGCGGTGACGGCTGCGACGGCATGCGGCCAGCCTAGACCGCACCCTCCGACACGCTCCCGACCTTTGATGCATATGCATGGAGATCGATCAGCGCAAGCGCGACACACCGGCCGAATCTGAGAAAGGAGACAGGGAAGCCACCCCAAAGAGGGGGCGACCCTAAAAGGGGTATTTGTACCCCGGATTGTCCTCACTAGTGTGGACAACCGGGAGCCACCCGACCGTGCCCACCCGAGGGCCGGGCTCCCGTCTTCTGAAGGACGCATACCCGATCATGAGTTCTACAACCGCATACACCCCTGCCCGAAAGCGCCAGCTCGGCTCCGAGAAGCGCACAGAACCGCTTCCGACGGTCCACCCGAAACCCTCCGACCGGAAGATCACCTGGAGCCGCGTCGCCATCGTGCTGACTGTCCTCTTCTGGGCGATCTACGTGGTGACCACGATCATCCGCCAGTTCATCGACAGCGGCAGCCAGAACTTCCGCTTCACGATGGAGGCCATCGGCTACACGGTCGTCGTCACCTTCCTCACCTTCTCCGCCCTCATGTATCTGGTGGCCCGGCAGGGAGCGCTCCAGCGCTTCCAGAAGCACGTCCGCGTGCCGCGTGCCGAGCTCGACCGCCACTTCGCCGACAACCAGCCGTCGATCACCGTCCTGGTCCCGTCGTACGCCGAGGAGCCCGAGGTGGTGCGGATGACGCTGCTCTCCGCCGCCCTGCAGGAGTTCCCGTCCAAGCGCGTCGTGCTGCTCCTCGACGACAACCCCGACCCGAGCGACCCGGATGTTCGCGAGCGCCTCGAGGCGACCCGCGACCTCGCGCACGACATCAGCGCGACGCTGGCCGAGCCCCGTTTCCGGTTCTCCGACGCGCTGATGCGCTACGAGCTCGGCGACACCGGCGTGTATGCGACCGACGAGGCCGCGCGGGAGCTCGCCGACCACTACCGCTGGGCCGCCCAGTGGCTGTACGCCCAGGCGGACGCCCACACCGTCGAGGACCACGTCGACGTGTTCTTCGCCGACCAGGTGCTCCGCGCTCTCGGCGACGACCTGGCGCTGACCGGCGAGGCCGTCTCTGCTGCGATCGCCGAGGGCGCCTCGCTCACCAGCAAGCGCGTGGCGCAGCTGTACCGCCGCCTGTCGTGGACGTTCGACGCCGACCTCGCCGTCTTCGAGCGCAAGAAGTGGGCGTCCCTCTCGCACGAGGCGAACAAGGCGATGAACCTCAACGCCTACATCGGCCTGATGGGCGGCACCTACCGCGTCGAGGAGACGCCGGAGGGACAGATCCTCAGCCCGGTCGCCGCCGGCCAGCGCCGCCCCGGTGACATCGAGATCCCGGACAGCGACTTCCTGCTGACGCTGGATGCCGACTCCATCCTGCTGCGCGAGTACTGCCTCCGGCTCACCTACTTCCTGCAGCAGCCCGACAACGCCCGCGTCGCTGTGACGCAGACGCCGTACTCGTCGTTCCGCGGCGCCGGCACCCGCATCGAGCGTCTCGCCGGTGCGACCACCGACATCCAGCACATCCTGCACCAGGGCAAGTCGTATTACGGCGCGACGTTCTGGGTGGGCGCGAACGCGGTGATCCGCAAGAGCGCGCTGGACGACATCGTCGAGACCGAGTTCGTCGGCGGCTTCGAGGTGCGCCGCTACATCCAGGACCGCACCGTCATCGAGGACACCGAGTCGAGCATCGACCTGGGCACCCACGGCTGGACGCTGTCCAACTACCCGGAGCGCCTCAGCTACTCCGCGACCCCGCCGGACTTCGGTTCGCTGATCGTGCAGCGTCGCCGCTGGGCGAACGGCGGTCTGCTGATCCTCCCGAAGCTGTGGCGCCAGGTGAAGGAGCGTAAGCGCCGCGGCGAGACCGTCTCGCGCATCGAGCTGCTGCTGCGCGTCAACTACATGGCGTCGATCAGCTGGGCGAGCTTCGGCCTGATCTTCCTGCTGGCGTACCCGTACGACGGCCGGCTGCTCAGCCCGATGGTGCTCCTCGCCGCGCTGCCGTACTTCATCAGCCAGGCGGCCGACCTGCGCTACAGCGGGTACAAGGCCACCGACATCTTCCGGATCTACGGCTTCAACCTCATCCTGCTGCCGGTGAACCTGGCCGGTGTGCTGAAGTCGATCCAGCAGTCGCTGACCGGCAAGAAGATCCCGTTCGCCCGCACGCCGAAGGTCAAGAACCGCACGGCGTCCCCGCTGCTGTACGTGATCGCGCCGCTCGCGATCGTCGCCTTCTCGCTGTTCACGCTGTGGCGTGACGTCAACGCGCAGAACTGGGGCAACGCCGCGTTCGCCGCGTTCAACGCCACCCTGGCGATCTGGGCGATCGTCGCCTACATCGGCATCTGGAACACCATCGTCGACATCTGGATCGGGATGACGAAGCCGCTCTACGTGGACAAGTCGCGCCGCCGTTCGACCGAGGAGGCCGCACCGCAGACCGCATCCATCGACTGGCGTTCCGTGCTCTACCACGGCCACGCGGGCGGCGAGGTGCCGCACCTCGCCCGGGTGGGCGCGGTCGTCGACGCTCGGACCGAGGACGCCGAGGTGTCGCTGCAGGGCTCGGAGGTCGCCGTGGATGGCGCTGCCGCCCAGGCGGTGGAGGCGTCCGGCGCCGAGGGCTCCGAAGCAGCGGCTGCCACGAACGGATCCGCTCCGGCCGAGTCCGTCTCCGGCGAGAGGCAGGCCGCCTGATGGCTCGCGCATCCCAGAAGAAGGTCTCGGCGGACGCCGTCGAGCGCGCGCAGGCTCCCGAGTCCGCGAGCGGCCGCCGCCTGTCGCCGTGGCGCGTGATCGGCGCCGCTCTCGTCGCCATCGTCGTCGTGTCCGCCGGCGCGGTCGGCCTGCAGTGGTGGAGCGCCCGCGCCGCGGTCGACGCGAAGCCGTGGTTCGCCTCCTACGTGGATGTGACGGCGACGCCCCGGTTCGCGTTCGAGAACCTGGGCGGCACGACGACGAAGGATGCCGTCCTCTCGTTCGTCGTGTCGTCGCCGTCGGACCCGTGCGCGCCCAGCTGGGGCGGCGCCTACTCGCTCGACCAGGCTCGTGGCTCCCTGGATCTTGACCGCCGCATCGCGCGCCTCCAGCAGCAGGACGGCACCGTCGCGGTGTCGTTCGGCGGCCAGCGGAACGACGAGCTGGCTGTGCACTGCGTCGACCCGTCCGCGCTGAAGAACGCGTACGCGTCTGTCGTCGACCGCTACAAGATCGGAACGATCGACCTCGACCTCGAGGGCGGCGGACTCTCCGACAAGAGCGCCGCCGCTCGCCGCGCCGAGGCGATCGCCGCACTGCAGCAGGAGCGCCGTGCCGCAGGCAAGAGCCTCGCCGTGTGGCTGACCCTGCCCGTGGCGCCCACCGGGATGACCTCGGACGGCACGGATGCGATCGCCGCCATGCTGAAGGCGAAGGTCGATATCGCCGGCGTCAACGTGATGACCATGGACTTCGGCGACGCCAAGGACGCGAAGACCTCGATGGCGAAGACCGCGGAGTCCGCCGTGTCCGCTGCCCAGCGCCAGCTCGGCATCCTCTACGACCGCGCGAAGCTGCACCAGAGCGACCCCAGCCTGTGGGCGAAGCTCGGCGCCACCCCGATGATCGGCCAGAACGACATCGAGGGCGAGGTGTTCACTCTCGCGGACGCCGCCTCCTTCAACAGCTGGGCGGTGTCGAACGGCCTGGGGCGCATGTCGATGTGGTCGGCGAACCGCGACAAGACCTGCGGGTCGAACTATGTGGATGTGACCGTCGTCTCCGACGCGTGCAGCGGCGTCGACCAGGGCAAGAAGTCGTTCGCGACCGTCCTGGCGAAGGGCTTCGACGGACACATCGCGCTGGGGGAGGGCGCCGTCACGACGGCCGAGCCGACCTCCACGGCGACCGCGGACGACCCGGCCCACTCGCCGTACCCGGTGTGGGCGTCGAAGAACTCGTACCTCAAGGGGACGAAGGTCGTCTGGCACCACAATGTGTACCAGGCGAAGTGGTGGACGAAGGGCGACGTGCCCGACAACCCCGTGCTGAACGCGTGGGAGACGCCGTGGGAGCTCGTCGGCCCGGTGCTCCCGGGCGAGACGCCCATCCCGCAGCCGACCCTGCCCGCCGGGACGTACCCGACCTGGGCCGGGACCAGCGCCTACGACAAGGGTCAGCGCGTCCTCTTCGACGGGGTACCCTACGAAGCTAAGTGGTGGACGCAGGGCGACAGCCCCGAGGCCGCCAGCGCAAACCCCGACTCGTCGCCCTGGACCCCGCTCAGCCAGGACGAGGTCGACCAGATCATCGGCGGCTCCAGCCGCTGAACCCAGCTCGGCGGCGGGACGCTGACTCCCCCCACTCGCGCCCCGTCGCCGACTCATACCTGGACACCCGCTGCGGGGCGGGGCGGTCCGGGCGCCCGTTCGCACAGGTCATTCGGCCGCTGCGACGGCGCAGTGCCGGCGGGGATCCGTGTGCCTTCGGGTGGCGCACCGCATCCCTGCCGGCACGAAAGGAAGGCGGTAACGCTCCCGTCGGGGGCTGACACCGACGGTGACCGTGACGTCCACCGTCACAGCGACGCCGGCTCCGGCCACCGCGTCGCCCGACGACCCGCTCGACGCGCGGGCAGCGTGGTCGTCATCTGTCACCTCGGCGGCACCCTGGGCTCGCCGAAGCTGATCGATTGGGCGACGAAGGACATCTGACCCGGCGTGCGCGGGGCACCTCTCCGACACGGTAGGATGGTCGAGTTGCCCCGCGCGGAGCCTCGGCTCGGGCGGCGACAACGGGCTGTGGCGCAGCTTGGTAGCGCACTTGACTGGGGGTCAAGGGGTCGCAGGTTCAAATCCTGTCAGCCCGACGCAACGAAAGAGCCGGTGGGCACGAAGGTCGCAAAGCGACCACGTGCCCACCGGCTCTTTCGTTGCTCGCTGCTGTCTATTGGGGTCCCCGCGCGCGAGGGGCCCCGGGCGCCGACCCGAGCGAAGCGAGGGCCGGCGTCTGGGGGAGCGCGTGGGGCGCAGCCCGACGCAGTGCGCCGTTTGCGTAACTGTTTACGAAGCCGGCAAAAAGAGAATCGCCCCGGAGTAACCTCCGGGGGCGATTCTGCGACATCTACGAGCGCCGCGCAGCCGACAAAGTGCTGCTGCTCAGCTACAACGACTGGCTTCCCCGGTCAGGCTGCTGAACGTTCTTGACTCGCAGTTCGAAGGGCGCTGTCGGCGGCATCGTCCAGGATGAGGATGGAAACAGCGCAGGAAGGGTGGTTCGCATGCCGGAGTGGGTAAAGGAGTGGGTGCCTGTCCTGCAGCTCCTACTGAACGCCGGCGCTCTGATCGGGGGTGCGATCATTTGGAAGTTGTACGTGGACAATCTCAAGGCGGCTAGCGCGGTGAAGGACGCGACGATCCAGAGTGTCGAGAAGAGCCGGGACCACTGGCGCGAGATAGCTGAAGAGCTGGAGAAGCGCAGCCCCGAAGCGGTCGAAAAGAGCCTCGCGGAGCGCATCCAGATTAGGGACGCTGAGATTACGCGGTTCAGAGCGGACAAGGAGTTCGACCAGATTGCGCTTCGGGCGTTGGAGGTGAAGAAGGCGGAGCTAGAGCGGGATTTGTTCCGGACGCGGGGATTCCGCGCGATGCTAGCGCTCGAAGACGGCTACGAAGGCGACGGTGAGCCGAGCGACGCGGTTGAGTCGGCCGTCGATGAGACCTCGAAGCGTGTCGAGGTGGTCTACATCGGCGAGGTCGGCGTCGACAGCGGCCAACTCATGGTCACTGATCCCTGCTACATCGATCAAGAGTGGAAGCGCGAGCCTTTCAGCGTCGCGCGTGATCAGGAACACTCCGTCGATGCCATATTTCCCTACTCATATAACGGGGCATGCAATGCAACCCTGAACGGCGTGGGCCACGGTCAGCTTGGGTACGCGATGGGCCACGCCGGCGCGGGCGTCGCTTTTAGGACTGCCTGGGGAGACGGGGGATACCCGGTGTATGCAGAGAAGCATGACGGGCGCATCGTGCGGGTCTATGTGAACGTCGGCTGACCCTCAGGGCTAGCTTCGAACATGCGACCTCTAAGGTTCTAGGCTCACCCTCAGCCGTTGCTTCGTGGCAGACAAGTCCAGCTCAACCGTAAGCGCAAAGCCACTATCGATAATGCTGGCGACGTCTGCATGGTCTTCTGTGGCGACGTATGCGAATAGCTTGCCCGCAGCATACACACCAAACGGCCTCGGATCCGGTTCATCTTTCGCCTCGCGGATTTGCAAGTTACTGAAACTCGAAGGCCATTCGAACGCGGCTAGGGCGATGTACGTCACACCAGATTCCAAGAGCTCGGTCAGAAGATTGCGCTTCCTCCTCCGGGTGAACTCCAGGAGGTCAATCAAATCCGAGGAGTTGGCGTCAAAGTAAGTTCTCCAGTCGCTGATCGTCATCAGCGCCAAACGGCTTCGAAGTGCAGCTTCGTCAGAATCTCGTGTTTCCGGTAGCCGCATCGCGATCGTGTTTGCAAGGCGACGCGACCTCAGCCCTGCGCGCAGAAGGCGGAGAGCGGCCTCGTTCGAGACCCCGAATCGGACGAATGAGCCCAACTCTGGGCATATCAAGTTCTCCGAGCCCAATTCCTCGAGGCGGCTGTTGACCAGTTCGACGAGCGCTCCCAGTAGCCAAGCTAAGTAGTGCTCGAAATGTTGCGATACAGCACCGACGACCTGCTCAGAGCGAAACTCGTCGTCTTCCACCTCCTTCAAGAACCTGCTGGCGATTGATGGCAAGCTCGCCCCATCGATCCAGGCGCCCAACATTGCGACCGGGTCAACATCGATGTCGCGAGGTGAGCGCGAGGTCGGCTTGAACTTCCACGGGGGGGCTTCCTGCAAGCTATACAGATCCCGAATGACGTCGGAGAGGTAGTCAACGGCTCTCCCTGGGCTTCCAACGACAATCGTATCTCGGGAGAGTTCGCGGGCCACGGACTCCGCGATTTGGTCGAGGATCCGAGCCGACCCGATTGATGTTCCGGGTTGTGCCCATCTAAGCCGTGCCGCTGCCGGCGCGGTGATGTAGCGCCGCTGAACCGCTCGAGCTGAATTTTGAAGCAACTGTAATTGCGCGGGGTCGGCCTGATTCCCAGCTAGGGTCTCCGCCACAATATTCGAAATGTCCAAAGAGGCCGGATCCAGAGCACGCCGCTCGACGACGCTTAGCGTCGTCCAAATGAAGCTGATGAAGTCTGCGGCAACATCTTGTTCACTGAAGATGGCGTCGGCGTCGGCGCTAAGTCTCGTCTCCGCGGCCGCGAGCGCGGCCAGAGACGAGTCGACTAGGAGAGAAGACCGCACCTCCAGCCGATCGGCCGTAGGGTTCAACTCGTCGAAATGGTCATCCGACGGGGATTGAGTTCGTATCAGGACAATCCAGCCTTCGGTCTCAATGCCCGCACGACCGGCTCTACCGATGGCGTTCACGAGTCGCGCGCCAGCGAAGCGGCTTTCCTCTGGCTGCCCAGGGTATGGCGCGTCGTAAATCACGACCGTTCGGACGGGGAGGTTGACTCCGTCTGTAAGCGTTGAGGTGCAAGCTAGATATGCAAGTCGCTCGTCGCGTACTGCTGTTTCGAGCGCCTCCAGAACTTCCACGGGCAGGCCAGCGTGATGAAAACCAACACCACTTCGCAAACAAGCGACTAGCGGATGCGCGTCCCCCAGTTCCTGGCGAACGAACTCTACAAGCCCATCGAGGCCATCCTGGGGGCCGTTCAGCCGGGCGAGTTCACGTGCCAAACGTTGCGCATCAGCCTTCGTCGATGTCACGACTAGGACCGAGCCAGCATGACCCAACGCCTCAATCATTTCCGCCGCGATGACGTACTGCTTCGTCGACGTGGCGTCTGTGCTGAACGACGCAGCCGGAGATGATAGCTCGCGGGCTTTGCGCACGAGCCGCCATCCAGTATCGCCTTGAGTTACCAACCGTTCCACACGTCCGTTTGCCAGGCGCACGCGAATGACACCCTTCAGCTCAGTGATGTGCCTGTATTTCCAGACGGTCCCCGAGGTCTTTTCTATCTTCGTGGTAGACCATTCAGCCTCGGTCGAGAAGATCGCGTGCAGTCGTCGAGGACCGCGCCAATCCGAACGGAAGACCAGGGGAGTCTGGTTTTGGGCGACCCATTGAGCAATCCCCCCGCTGTTACCCATAGCCGCCGAGATAAGCATGATCTTGTGTTCGGTGGATTGTGTCAGGACGTGCAGGAGCGAGATGGCAGACTCCAGGATGAAGCCGCGGCCCTGCTCTGCGAGGAGTTGGGCCTCGTCGAAGATGAACATCCCGAATGTTCGTAAGACCCCGTCTGCATCGTGCCTTAGAAGGTGCGCCAGCCGCTCGGGCGTCATGACTTCGACGTCTCCGAACGGCTCGTCCATAGCGTTGATTAGATCCCACAACGAGTTGTAATCGGGCTGTTCAGCTTTTACTTCGCGCTGCAATACCCGCACCCTCTTCGACATGCCGGCGCGAACTTCTCGGGCGAGACTGCGTGTTGGCACGACGTAGCAGACACCTCTACCGGTTCTGGCTAGCTGCTCGACAGCGAGTATCTGAGCAACCAGGCTCTTTCCACCACTGGTAGGCACGGCCAGGACCATGCGCGTTGTCTGCGGGTCGTACGGACTGGGACTCGACGTGAGTAGCTCTCTTTGCGGCTCCCAGAGAGTGAAGACAGGCGAGCCGCCCGTGGTGAAAGCGCTTCTTACAATCGACGCAGCCGAGTCAGGCAACACCGAGGGGTTCCAGAGGGAACCTTGTAGCGCTGCCTCACCGAAGGCGAAAAGGTGCGCGGCTACCCACCGAGCGTCCAGGGAGTTGGTCTTGACGTCGTCCGATGCTGCGAGGCGCAACAGGTTCATGCCGCGTTCGTAACGTTCAGCATTACCGCGTGCGAAGTAGTAGAGGAGATCCTCGGCTCCGAGAATCAAGAACTGCAGGCTGCCCAGCGAGGTAACGCTCAGATCAACCAAGTCGGATGCATCAGCGAGGAACTCAAGCTGGCGTCTCCATGCGGACAGAAGAGGGAACAACCGTCTGGCGTTGAGGGTGAGGAAGGCCAGTCCTATCCGACTTGGCAGCAGCTCTATGCCGGACATATTGTCGGCGACTTGATACAAATCTTCCCCGAACCGCTGGGCGATAGCCGCTGCGTTGGGGTCCAAGCCGCCACGGCGGTAACCAATCGCTGCGGCGAAGCCCCAACTCTGGCGCTCGTACACTGAAGCGTCGGCAACACTCAACGCTAGGTCGAAAATGTGGGCGCTTACTTGAAAGGCACGGCGCTGCTGAGCGAAGGAGTAGAGGTTGCGAGCTTCCTCTACTGACGCAACGGCGTGCAAATACCACGCCGTTTCGATGAGCTTTGGCTCCATCGAGGCTCGCCGAAGCACTAGCGCTATCTCGACCTGTGCGAGCATCTCCTGGAGTTCTTCGGCTGATGGGAGGCCATTGTGGGCTCGACCCAAAGCCTCGGCGAGGATGGCTGCGTCTAAAGCCCGCTCCACACGATCTCCTTCACACGGTCGGCGAAACCCGCAAAGTCAGGCAGCGCCACGACCAGTCCTTCGGTCTGAGTCGCTGATGTGAACGCGGGGAACCTTGTTCGGATGGACCTAAAAGTTCGCCCGTCTCGGGGTGCGTTGTCCTTGGTGGTGCCGACAGCAACTCCGACACCAGCCCTGACACTTCGATCGAACCAAAGTTCCACCATCTCGCCGTACAGGTCGAGCAGCTCACCTTCGGCGGTGAGAGTTTCGGGAGCGGCTAACTTAGCGAGGTACTCGTGACCGCGCCCCTCCAACTGTGAACTTGCCCGGTTGATTGTCGCCGAAATCCGTGCAGTTGCCGCGTGCTTCTTGATCTCCCACAGGCGGAAGACCAAATCACCGTCCGAATCTCGGTAGATGACCAGCCCATCGCCACCGGGTTCGGTTGGGTCGGCCTTAACTGAGTGCGCCTTCACTAGTCGGCGACCATCCACGCACGTCTCGCGTTCGCCGAGTACGCGATTCCAGATCAACTCCGCCACATGCCCCTGAAGGTGGTCGGTATTTGGCGGAGCTCCGGGTAGGCCGAAGGCGATGGAGGCATACGTCTCCACGGCCTGCCTGCGCACAGGAGGGTGTGGTGCGCCACCGTCCCGTCGCGCACGCCAGCTGCCGAGTACGGGGGCGTTGCCGCATGCCACACGCATCCCGTCATCCGCAATCAATTGGGCGGCGACTTCGCGAGCAGGTTCCGCCAGGTTAGCTCCCCCAATGAAGTATGAAACGCGCGATCCCGCTGGGGACTCGGAAAGGTCGAGCAGTGGCGTTAGAGTTGCCGGCTTCACATGAGAAGGTTCGCACAATCGCACCCGATGGCCCGCGCAGCACGCTGACCGCTCGAGATGAAACGCCGGAGAAAAAAACCGGGCCGACGGAGCAAAGGAAGAGGTTCCATGACTGCCGGCCCCGGGCGCCGTGCCTCGCTCTGCGAGGCTCGGCGTTTGGGGGAGCGGGTGGGGCGCAGCCCGACGCAGATCGCGCACGGCGCCCCGGACGCGGAGCGATCCCCACAAGTCAACCTAATCGTCGCCCATCCGGTGAGGACGAGGCGGCCCATAGGCACCCGTCCGGCGTCGCCGATCCCGCAGCGCGACGACGAGGTAGAGCCCAGCGACCGCCAACGCCCAGGTGGCAGCCAGGATCATCACCCACCAGTGAGGAACGCCCCGTAGCGCGTAATCGACGCAGAGCGCGATGCCTCCCACGCCCAGGATTCCCCAGAGAACCGCGTGCACGATCCGAGGCTGGCCGAACGCCACCCGAAACCAATGTTCGCGTGCGCTCATGTGGCTTCCCGCCTTTCGATTCTCACCCACGGCATGCGGTCAGGTTGGTCGGATCAAGCGGGTGCCCTCCAGCTAATGAGACGTAGACGTCACCCGATCGTGACGCGACGAAAGGATTCCCGAGTTCACCTGGCGACCCGCCACATCATCCCGAAGAGGATCACACCCGCGCCACCCCACGCAGCGCGACCGCGTCCTCGCTGGGCGAGGCCCCGAACTCGCGCCGGTACTCCCGGCTGAACTGCGACGGGCTCTCGTAGCCGACCGCGTAGGCCGTCGCTCCGATGTCGCCCGGGTTCGCGATCAGGCGCAGCCGCGCCTCCTGCAAACGGATGCTCTTCTGGTACTGGATCGGGCTCATCGAGGTGACCGCGTGGAACGCTCGGTGAAATGCTGAGGGGCTCATCCTCGCGCGTTCGGCGAGCTCGTCGACGCGGAGCGGCTCGGCGAAGTGCTCCCGTATCCAGCGAACGACGTGGCGGACGCGGCTGAGGCTGCTGTCGGCGAGTCCCAGCTGTCGCACGGTCGCGCCCTGGTCGCCCGACATGATCAGCCAGAGGATCTCCCGCTCGATCATGGGGGCGAGCACCGGGATGTCCCGGGGGTGGTCGAGCAGTCGCAGCATGCGGATGGTCGCGTCCAGCAGCCGCGGCGAGGTCTCCCCTACGGCGATCGCCGGAGGGGATGACTCCCCGCGCGACGGCCGCGGGAACTCTGCCGCCGAAGCAGTCAGCATCAGTTCGGCGATCACCTCCGAGCGCAGCTCCAGACCGAATCCGAGCGCAGGATGTTCGGGGGTGGCGTCGGTGAAGTGCCCGGAGACCGGGAGGTCCACGGAGGCGACCAGGTATTGGCCGGCCCCGTAGTCGTGGACTGTTCCTCCCACCGAGAGTCGTTTGGTGCCTTGCGCGACGATGGCGAGGATCGTGCCCGTCGTGGATTCGTCCTGCGAACCGCCGTGGTCCATCCGCGACACGACCACGCCGGGGATCGCCGTCGAACTGACGCCACCCGGGGCGTGTTGCGCCACGAGGGCGCGGAACTCATCGAAGGACATGGCAAAAGTGAAACATCATCCCTCGAGGAAGGCATCCATTCCTGTCGAAGATGACAGTTTTGTGCAAGGAGTCGATGGGATTCCCCTAACTCGCCGCAGGGGGCTGACGGTTGTGTTGAAGCATGAGCGAACAGACATCCGACCAGAAGATCGTCGTCATCACCGGAGCGAGCTCCGGCATCGGGCGCGGCGCCGCCATTGAGATCGCCGCCCGCGGAATGGGCGTCGTCATCACCTACAACGTGCGCCCAGAGGGCGCTGAGAGGACCGTCGAGGAGATCCGGGAGAACGGAGGCACGGCGGTCGCGCTGCCGCTCGACATCAGCCGCACGGACACCTTCCCCGACTTCGCGAACGCGCTCACCCGCGTGGTGAGGACCGAGTGGGGTGCGGATGGCATTCATGCCCTCGTGAACAACGCCGGTTTCGGCGGCGGGATGAGCTTCGAGGAGATGACGGAAGACGCGTTCGACGCGTACTACCGGGTGCTCCTGCGCGGCCCGTACTTCCTCACCCAGGCCCTCCTGCCTCTGATCGAAGACGGCGGCGCGATCGTGAACACCTCCAGCAGCTCCGTGCGCCCCGGCGACACCGAGCCCGGCTACTCCGGGTACGCGGCGATGAAGGGCGGTCTCACCACGGCGACACGGTACTTGGCCAAGGAACTCGCCGGCCGGTCGATCCGCGTGAACTCCATCAGCCCCGGCCCGACCCGGACGCGCCTCGGAGACAACGCCTTCGAGCGCTTCCCCGAGGTGATCGACGGGCTCGCAGCGAAGACCGCCTTCGGCCGCATCGGTGAGCCGGCCGATGTCGGGAAGGTCATCGCGTTCCTCGTCTCCGACGACTCGGCGTGGATCACGGGAGAAGACATCCTGGCGACCGGCGGGTACGCGCTGTGAGCGCCGGGTTCGGGACGGTCGTCCTCACCGGGGCGACCAGCGGCATCGGCGAGGCGACCGCCCTCCGACTCGCCGGCATGGCGACTACCCTGATCGCGCTCGGCATCGAATCGGAGCGGGATGCCGCTCCCGCCCTCGAACGGATCCGCCGGGCGGGGAGCGCCGAGGTCCACTATGTCTCGGCGGACTTCACCCGCCTCACCGACGTCGTCTCGGCAGCGGAGCGGGTCGGCACGGTGGCACGATCGATCGATCTGCTCATCAACGACGCGGGTGTTCCTGGAGCTCCGGAGCGGATCGTCACCCCCGACGGATTCGAGCGCACGTTGCAGGTCAACGCACTCGCACCGGCGCTGTTCACCCGCCTCCTCATCCCCCGACTGGCCGAGGGCGCCCGGATCGTCAACGTCGGCTCCTCGGCGCACCGCGTCGAGCACTTCGACTTCGACGACGTCGACCTGGAACACGACTACACCCCGATCTCCGCCTACGCGCGGGCGAAACTGGCGATGGTGACGTGGTCGTCGCTCCTCGCCGAGGAGGAGGCCGCCTCGTCCCACGATGTCGTCGCGCTGTGCCCGGGGCTCAACGACACCCCGCTCAGCGCCGCGATGATGGGTCGCATCGGCGGCCCTGCGTCGCGCGGCGCGGAGCTGGTGCTCGCTGCGAGCCGCGCAGCGGTTCCGTCGGGCAGCTACCTCGAGAACGGCCACGTCGTCCGTCCCAGCGCCGACAGCATCGATCCGGGCAACCGCGCCCGGCTCGCCGCAGTGTTCCGGGAGCGGCTGTCGCCTTTCGTCGTTCGCGGCGATGTCCGGGCCACGCCATGAGAGGGCGCCAACAGGGTTCAGGTGATCCGCTGATCAGAGCCGTCACCAGTCGCGAGGGCGACCGCGTCACCACGCTCGAACTCTTCTTCGACCTCGCGTTCGTGTTCGCCTTCACTCAGCTCAGCCGCCTGATGGCGCAGCAGCACGATGCCCTCGGCATCCTTCAGGCGCTGGTCATCCTCGCCCTGCTGTGGTGGGCCTGGACCGCCTACGGGTGGCTCTCGAACATCGCCCACGCCGACCAAGGCGTGGTCCGCGTGGCCATGATCATCGGCATGACGGCGATGTTCGTTGCGGGCATCGTCGTCCTGGAGGCCTACGACGACCTGCCCGACGGCCTGTTCGGCCCCCTCGTGTTCGTCGGCGCCTACCTCGTGGCTCGGATCACCCACGCGATCGTCTTCGTCTGGCTCGCCGCCCCCGAGCTCCGCCGACGCACGCTGATCACCGTCACTCTCTCCGTCGTTCCGTCCGGAGGACTGCTGGTCACCGGAGCCCTGCTCGGTGCCCCGTGGCAGATCTGGTGCACCATCGCCGCGGTCGTGATCGAGCCGATCGTCTCCTACCGCACCAGCGTCGGCGTCGCCTGGCCGGTGCGCTCCACCGCTCACTTCACGGAGCGACACGGACTGATCGTGATCCTCGCCCTCGGCGAGTCCATTCTCGGAATCGGCACAGGGGCATCAGCCGAGCCGATCAGCCTCGCCATCCTCCTCGGCGTGGTGTTGTCGATGCTGATCTGCATCGCTCTGTGGTGGGCCTACTTCACCCGGCTCGCCGGCGACGCCGAGCGGTCTCTCATGGCTGTCCCCGCCGTCGACCGCGGCCGGGCTGCCACCGACGCGTACACCTACCTCCACCTGGCCCTGGTCGGCGGCATCGTGCTCGCGGCGCTCGGCCTCGAGGTCGCGATGGCACACGCCGAGTCGAACGAGGGCCTCGGACTGTTCGGCGCCGCCGCGCTCAGCGGGGGAGTCGCCTGTTATCTCGCGGGGACCGCAGCGTTCGCTCGACGCCTTCTCGGCCGCTGGAATGTCGTCCGTCTCGCGATCGCCGCGGCCTTCGTCGCTCTCGCGCCCGTGCTCGGCATGCTCTCCCCACTGGTCGCGCTTGCGAGCGTGGTGGGCGTACTCATCGTGTTGTTCGTCGCAGAGCGCAACCTGCCGACTCTCGCACCGAGTGGCGAGCGCTAGAGTCCCGTCGCCACCACCAGCCGGCCGCCGTCCCACGCCACCGGCAGGGGATCGGTGATCTCGCCCACGAAGGGTGTGTCCTCTCCCGTGAGGCGGAAAGCGAGCATCGCCCACGAGCCGTCTCGGCGGCGGGCGAGACGGCCGCTGTACAGGCTCGCATCCGTGATCGGATAGGCGGCATCGATGTCGTATGGGCCGACGAGTCCGCCGGCCGGCGCAGCCCACACGCCGCCGGTGTGCTCGCGACGCGCGGCGCTCGCGTGTTCCGCCAGACACGAGAAGATCAGCACCGACTGACCCTCCACCGACTCGGTCTGAGTGACCTCGAGCTGCCCGAAACCGTGGTCGACGGGGGAGGTGAGTGGAGGCTGCAGAACCCAGCGGTCCAGGTCCGTGGAGGTCGCGTGTCCCACGACCCCTCGGCTGAACGGGTCGCCGGTCTTCGCGCGCGCGGTGATCAGCATGTGCCACCCTTCGCCGGCGGGATCCCGGAACACCCAGGGGTCGCGGAACGCTTCGTCGTGCCAGTCGGGGGAGAGGGTCTCGTACCATCGCGGGTCGGCGGTCAGAATCGGGTTCGCGGCCGATTTCGTCCAGCCGTACAGGTCTTCCGAGGTGGCGACGCCGATCGACTGGATGTTCTTCACCCCATCCGGTGCGAGCGTCGACCCGGTGTAGAACATGCGCCAGAGGCCGTCGTCGCCGCAGACGATGGAGCCCGTCCACGTGGCGAGGTCGTCGAACGCGGGTGCGTCCGATCGCACCAGGGCGTCCTCCACACGGGTCCAGTCGGTCAGGTCAGTGGACACCGCATGCCCGATGGACGCCCGATAGTGGCGGGCTTCGGGATCTTTCAACGCGCGCGATGCGTAGAGGAAGAACAGGTGGTGCCGCTCGCCGTCGTCGGCCAACCAGAAGTCCCACACCCAGGAGTCCGGCAAAGAGAACATCGTGAACCTTTCGTGACATCGTCGTCTGCTTAAACGCTTGACCAGGATTGTAGCCTGAGTTATCGTGAGCTGGTCAAACGCTTTAGCAGGACTCGCTGGTGGGTTCAGAAAGGTCATCGACGCCGATGCCACGCCCCGTCTTCTTCCGCCCGGCCAACGGCTGGGTAGGAGACATCATCCCGTTCGAGAAGGACGGCAGGTTCTTCCTCTACTACCTCCATGAGCTCCGGGAGACGCCGAAGCCGGGGACGCCGTGGAACCTCGTCGTGACCGACGACCTCGTGACTTTCCACGACCGCGGTGTCGCTCTTCCGGCCGGCAGCGCCGAGGATGCGGATTTCAACGCGTACACGGGAAGTGTCGTGGAGGGGCCGGACGGGCTCGTCCACCTGTTCTACACCGCACAGAACCCACACAAGCTGGGCGCGGATGGGCTTCCGCTTCAGCTGGTCGCACACGCGACGAGTTCGGATGGGATGGCGACGTGGGAGAAGCATCCCCGGCTGACGTTCGGTGCTCCATCGGGATACGAGCCCGCTGACTGGCGTGACCCGTTCGTGTTCTGGGATGACGGAAAGGGGCTGTGGCGGATGCTGGTCGCCGCCCGTCACGCGGACGGCGCGGAGCGTCGCCGCGGCGTCATCGCGGAGCTGCGATCGGCGGACCTGTACACCTGGACGCCGACAGCGCCGTTCTGGGATCCGCGCCGGTACATCACCCATGAATGCCCTGACGTGTTCCAGTGGGGTGACTGGTGGTACCTCGTCTACTCGGAGTTCTCGGAGTCGTTCACCACCCGGTACCGGATGGCCCGGACCCCTGACGGTCCGTGGGTCGTTCCCGACCACGACAGCATCGACGGCCGCGCGTACTACGCGGCGAAGACGGCGGAACGGGACGGCCGCAGGTTCTTCTTCGGGTGGATCGCCACCAAGGAGGGCGACGTCGACGACGGGCCCTGGCAGTGGGCCGGAACCATGTCGATCCTCGAGGCGACGCAACGTGGTGACGGGACGCTGGGCTTCGGATTCCCGCGGGAGCTCGTCGACAGCTTCGATGAGGAGGTTCCGCTGCGTTTCCCGGAGCCGCTGCCGGTCGGCTTCTCCACGCCGGACGGGTACGCCGACACGGTGTCCATCGATGAGCTGCCGGACACCTTCTACGCTCGTGCGGAGATCGACATCGAGCCGGACACGACGGAGACGGGCTTCCTGCTGAGGGCGACCGATGACGGCGACCGCTCCTACGTCCTCCGGTTGGAGCCCCGCCGGAACCGCGTCGTGTTCGACCGGTGGCCCCGGGAGCAGACCGGCGATGCTCAGTGGCACATCTCCGGCGACGTCCCGTTCGAGATCGAGCTGGAACGGCCCTGCACGCTGGAACCCGGTCGCCACACCGTGGAGATCATCGCCGACGACGACATCCTGGTCGCCGTCATCGATCGGGCGGTGTCGCTGAGCACCCGCATCTACGGCCACCCGGACGGGCGGCTCGGATTCTTCGCCGGAGAGGGCGGCGCGACCCTCCAGGCGCTTCACGTGTACCAGCGCGCCGACACCCTGCACCAGTAACCCGAACCGCCTAGCGATTCCAATCAAAGAAGATGGAGACACCATGAAGAAACTGCTCGGGACCATCGCCGCGACCGCGGCGGTCGCCCTCGCGCTCGCCGGTTGCAGCGGCGGAGGAGGAGGCAACGCCGGCAACGTGAACCCCAGCGGGGAGATCAAGCCGCGGCAGATCTCCTGGCTGTTGTCCCGCCCCGCCGACGGCGGCGTGATCACCACAATGAAGCAGATCGCAGCCGACTACGCGAAGAAGCACCCCGGCTTCTCGCTGAACCTGATCACGACCCCGGATCGCCCCTCCTACATCCAGAAGTACGAGACCCTCGCCGCAGCCAACAAGCTTCCCGAACTGTTCGACACCGACGCCACACCGTTCGCGGCGAAGCTGGCGAAGCAGGGCAGGATGATCGACGCGGAGAAGCTGCTAAAGAGCCTCGGCCTGTACGACGACTACCGGCCGGCTGCGCTGAACTATCAGCGTTTCGACGACGGGTCTCTGTACATGGTTCCGTTCGAGTTCCAGCTGGAGTTCTTCTGGTACAACAAGGCGCTGCTGGAGAAGGCGGGCGTGGCCGTGCCGACGTCGCTGGATGACATCCCGGCCATGTGCACCGCCCTGCGGAAGGCGGGGATCACCCCGATCGCGCTCGACGGTCAGGACCAGTGGCCGCTGGAGCGATACATGGCCTATCACCCGTTCCGTACCGCCGGCCCCGACTACATCACCAAGCTGAAGAAGGGTGACGCCAAGCTCAGCGACTCCACCGGCACCGCCGCCGTCGACTGGCTGGACCAGCTCGGCCAGGCGAAGTGCTTCGAGGACGGGTTCTCCTCCACCGGCTACTCGGATGCGCAGGGTCTCTTCACCTCCGGCAAAGCGGCCATGTACAACATCGGCACGTGGGAGCTGGGCAGCCTTGCGACCGACAAACTCGACCCGTCGGTCCGCTCCGACGTCGACTACTTCACGCTCCCGACCACGAAGAACTCGGTGACCGCGGCGAACGAGTACGTCTCTCCCTCCGGCATCGGCATGGCCGTGAACGCGAAGACGTTCGACCCGCTCGTGCGCGACTTCCTGAAGTATGCGCTGACCGAGTACCCGAAGCGGTACGCCGCGACCGGTGCGCTGTCTCCGACGTCGAACGTGGAGACGACCATCCCGGACAATGCGACGCCGTTGTACAAGAAGGCGGTCGACCAGGCGAACGATCTCGGCGACAAGATCGCCATGCCCTGGGACACACAGCTCGACCCCACCTCCAACACCCGGCTGCAGCAGGAGCTGACCCTCCTCGTGCAGGGGAACATCAAGCCGGAGGAGTTCATCAGCACGATGGATCAGACGATTCAGCAGAACGGTCCGAAAGCGTTCAAGTAACCCGAGCTCGGTGAGGGCGGCGCATCCCCGGCGCCGCCCTCACCAGCCCTGAAAGGCATCCCATGCTTCCCAGCCGCTCCCGGCTCTCGGTGCTGGTCTTCCTGATCCCACCACTGGCGCTGTACTGCATCGCCGTGCTGTTCCCGATCCTGCAGTCGCTCTTCCTCTCCTTCTTCGAATGGGATGGGATCAGCGACCTCCAGTTCGTGGGAGTCGAGAACTACGTCCACATGTTCACGGGCGACACGGTGTTCTGGCGGGCGTTCTTCAACGCGCTCGGCTACCTGTTCATCTGCCTCGTGCTCCAGCTCGGCGGTGGCCTCGTCGTCGCCAGCCTGCTCACCTCCCTCCGCCAGGGACGGGAGTTCGTGAAGACGCTCTACCTGCTGCCCGCGGTGATCAGCACGGTTGCGATCGCGTTCCTGTTCGCCCGCATCTACTCGTCCGACCCTGTCGGCCTGCTGAACCAGGTGCTGCAGTGGGTGGGACTGGGCGACCTGGCTCGGCCGTGGCTGTCGGATGTGAGCACGGTGCTGGCCGCGGTGTCCATCCCGGAAGGCTGGCGGTTCACCGGGCTGTATGTGCTGATCATCTATGCGGCTCTGATCGCTGTACCCGCCGAGCTGGAAGAGGCCGCCCGGCTGGACGGCGCGAACGCGTGGCGGATCTTCACCAAGATCCGGTTCCCGTACATCCGGCCGGTGTGGATCACCACGGTCATCATGGCGACCACCTACGCGTTGCGCGGCTTCGACATCCCGTACCTGCTCACCAACGGTGGTCCGGGCCAATCCTCCGAGCTCCTGACCACCTACATGTACAAGACCGCATTCACCAGCACCAATTACGGATACGCCAGCAGCATCTCCGTCTTCATCGTCGTCGAGTGCCTGGTGGCCGTCGGTCTGATCTTCGTACTGCTTCGTCGAAAGGCCGACGCATGACCGCCCAGCTGACCCGCCCCGCTCCGTCACCGACCGCGACGGCGGCGCCGCGCCGACCGGTCCGCCGGCGGCGCCGGCCGAACATCTACCGCAGCCTCAACGGCGTGATCATCGCCGTCATCGTTATCGTCCAGGTCTATCCGCTGGCTTGGCTGTTCCTCACCAGCGTCCGGACCGAGCACGACTTCACCACCGGAAACCCGTTCGCCCTGCCGACCTCGTTCACCCTCGACAATTACGCGCGCGCGTTCGGCACCGGCAATCTGGGCCTGAACATCCTCAACAGCTTCATCGTGACGATGGGCGCCAACATCCTCATCGTCATCTTGGGGATGATGGCCGCCTACGCCATCCAGGTCCTGGGATTCCGGTTCAGCCGGGCGGTGCGGGGGCTGTTCCTCATCGGCATCATCGTGCCGGTGCAGATCGCCCTCGTGCCGCTGTTCATCGACTATTCGTCGGTGAACCTGCTGGACACGTACCAGTCGATGATCATCCCGCTCGCCGGTTTCGCCCTCCCGATGTCCGTGTACCTGTTCTCCTCGTTCTTCGAGTACATCCCGCGCGAGACCTACGAAGCGGCATCCCTCGACGGAGCCGGCCCGTACCGGATCTTCGGCCAGATCACCTTCCCGCTGTCGGTCAACACGATCGTGACGGTGGTGCTGGTCAACAGCATCTTCATCTGGAACGACTTCATCTTCGCGAACACGTTCGTCCTCTCCGACGGGTTGAAGACGATCCCGCTGGGGCTGCAGAACTACATCGGCGCGATGGGGAAGGTCGATTGGACGGCGACGTTCGCCGCGGTCTGCGTCACCATCACCCCGCTGCTCCTGGTGTTCCTGGTGCTCAACAAGGCGATGCGGTACGGCTTGGAGAGCGGCGCGACCAAGGGGTGACGGCGTGCGCGTCGCTAAGCTGAAGCAGGAGGGGGCAATGACGTCCGAGACAACCCAGCATTCCGGGCATCCGGTGACGATGCGCGACGTGGCCGAAGCAGCCGGCGTCTCCATCGCGACGGTGTCGCTCGTGATCAACGACAAGAAGAACGCCCGCATCGGCGACGACGCTCGCAGGCGCGTCCGTGAGGCGATCCGCACCCTCGGCTACCGGCCGAATGCTCTCGCCAAGAACCTCGTCAGCGGGCATTCGAAGTTCATCGGCCTGGTCGCCGACGCGATCGCCACGACCCCGTTCGCCGGCCAGATCATCCACGGCGCTCAGGACGAGGCGTGGAAGCACGGGTACGTCCTCCTGGTCGCCAACACCGACGGCAACGCCGACGCCGAGCGCGAGGCGATCGGCATGATGCTCGAGCACAAGGTCCGCGGGATCCTCTACTCCACCTGGTACCACCGGGCGGCGGCCGTCCCTGAGCCGCTCCGTGAGACGGACTTCGTCCTCGTCGACTGCTTCTCGCCCGACGGCGACGCCCCCGCCGTCGTCCCGGATGAGGTCCAAGGGGGTCGGGCAGCGACGCAGCTGTTGATCGACAGCGGTCACACGCGGATCGCCATCATCAACACGACGACACCGTCGCCGGCGCATGAAGGTCGCCTCCTCGGGTATCGCGAGGCGCTGGAAGATGCAGGCATCGCTTTCGATCCGTCCCTGGTCTTCGACGCGCTGCCTGAGCAGGAAGGCGGATACGACTCGGTCGACGCCCTCCTCGCGAGCGGTGCGACCGCGGTCTTCTGCCACAACGACCGCGTCGCAATGGGGCTCTACGACGGTCTGCGCCGCCGGGGGCTCTCGATTCCGGAGGACATGGCCGTTGTCGGCTTCGACAACCAGGAAGTCATCGCCGCTCACCTGCGCCCACCACTGACGACGGTCGCGCTCCCGCATTACGAACTGGGCGCAAAGGGTGTCCGGATGCTCCTGGGAGTGGACGACCACCGACGCGACGAACTGGTGACCGTCGCGTGCCCGCCTGTTCTTCGCGAGTCGATCGGCGAAGCCCACCGCGTGCCGACGGCGTAGCGCAACACTGATCACGCGCACAGGCGGCATCCTGAAGCGTTACCCCACGAGCTGGCCATTCGTGCACTGGCCGGCGAGGTGGGCGCCTCGCGCTCACTCCCCATCGCGTCGGCATCTGCAAGACCGGTTCGATCGATGGCTGGAGAGCTGGTTCATGAGGTTGTGACTGTCAGATCAGTCCCAGTTCGGCCGCTGCCCTCACGACCTCCCTGCGATTGGAGACGCCGAGCTTGCCGAGCACCGCTGACACGTGGTGGTCAGCCGTCTTGGGGGAGATGTAGAGGCGCTCGGCGAGCTCTCCGTTCGTGAAGCCCTTGGCGATGAGGCGTGCGACGTCGAGCTGGCGGTTCGTGAGGCCGGCCGGGTTGGAGCGTGTCGTGCGCCGCGGAGGTGCGGGAATGGTGCGGATACCCCGGTGGAGCAACAGTGCGCGCGCCCGGGCGGCAGTGGCATCCACCTGGAGCTGCTGCAGACGGAGGAGCGCGGAGACCGCCACCTCAGGAGACTCGTCGTGCACGCCGGCCAGTGCGGCATCGAAGGGTGCGCCGATCTGGAGCCAGGCCTGCACCGCGTCGCGGTGGTGGCCCTCGAGCTCCATCCGGTACGGCTCGGCGATCTGCTTCGCGGACACGTGCACGTCGAGTCGGTCGAGCCACACCAGAAGGTCACCGATGGCCCAGGCGTTGCCGGGCCGCGCGTCGGCTGCAGCGACGTACGCGGGCGCCTCGTCGAGCAGTGGGTCGTGGTCGCCCGTGAGCCACGCGAGTTCGGCGCGGGCCGAGAGCACCGCGAGCAGAAGCGGTGCCTCGCCCAGCTCGGTCGCGTACGCCCAGGCGAATTCCAGATGGCGCTCGATCATCGCCCGGTCGCCGCCCTGTCGGGCTGCGAGGAGTGCAGAGAGGATATGAGGCCAGACGAGCGCGAGGGGCGCGCCGTGTCCCTCGAGAACAGTGTCCGCGTCCTCCGCCGAGGCGGTCCAGCGTCCCCGGATGAAATGCAGGCGGGCGCGCATCCCGGTCTGCCACTGATTGCAGATCGGAATATCGCGCGTGATCGTGATCGGGATCGACTCCGCCAGAACCGCCTCCGCCTCCGCCAGTCGACGATGCTCGATATCGATCGCCGACAGGTTGGAGTGCGCGGTCGTCCCGATCTCGTCGAGGGAGACCTGGAACGCGGCGGCCGCCTGCATGAGAAGGCGCGTTCGGCTCGCCACCGAGCCTTCGAGCAGGTCCGACGCCGCCTCGGTGATCTCGATGCGGCGGCGGGCGGCATCCGCGGCGTCATCCGCGCTGTGGACGAGCCGACGTGCGGCCGATGCGATCGTGCGCGCCGTGTCGACGTCCTGCCGGCGGTAGGCGAGATAGGCGCGTGTGGCATGCGCGGACGCGGCCGCGGCGGCTCCACCGCCCGCGTGCGCGGCGAGGTCCGCCTGTTCCTCCGCCTCTCGGCGTCTCGCTGAGTAGTACTCGATGATCGCGCGTCGCTCGTGCGCGGCGGCGACGCCGTCAGGATCGGCGAGTCGTTGGAGGAGGTCCAGGGCGGCGCGGGCGGACTCGCGTGCTTCGGCGAGGCGGCCGACCATGTACTGCTCGTCGCTCAGTACGACAAGCAGCTCCGCGCGATCGACGGAGTCGGCGGTCAACCGCTCGAGCGCCAGCGAGAGGAAGGCGACCGCTTCGGAATGGGCCCCGGCACGGGTCGCCTCCGCGGCAGCGAGGCGCGCGTATCGGAGGGTGCGCTCCGGGTCCGCTGCGCTGACGGCGTGATGCGTCAGCACCGCGTGATCGGTCGATCGGACGGCTTCGAAGGCCTCGAGCAGACGCTGGTGCAAGAGCCGGCGGACCGCCTCCGCAGTGCCGTCGACGATCGCGAGACGAGCGAGCTCATGCCGGAAGGCGATGCCGCGACGCGTGCGCACCAGCAGCCCGCTCGACTCCAGGCGGCGAAGAGTCGGGACATCGATGCCCAGGCTCGGCAGGAGGCGGTCGTCGAGGGCGTCGGGAGCGGCGGCGATGAGCTGGAGGACCTCGACGTCCTCCGGGGCCAGGCCGGACGTGCTGGCGAGCACGGCGTCCCGGACAGTGCGTGGCATCCGCTCGTCCGGGTGCCGTGCGATCTCGGTGACGAAGAAGGGATTGCCGCCCGTGACCTCGTGGACGCGCACGGCATCCAGTCCGTCGTCGCTCAGGACGGCGCGGACCCCGTCGACCGAGAGCGGGCGCAGGGCGACGTGTGCGGAATGGTCGCTGCGCGCGATCTCGCCGAGGAGCGGCAGCAGCGGATGCCCGAAGCCGACATCCGCCTCGCCGTCCCGGTAGCTCAAGATCAGAACAAGCGGGAGCCGGTCGATCCTCCGCGTGACGAACCGCAGCACCTCCACCGATCCGGCGTCGATCCACTGGGCGTCCTCGATCACGACGACTGTCGGCTCCTCGCCGACACGGTCGAGGAATCGACGCTCGACCGACGACGGGTCGTCGAGGTTCGGCCTGGAACGGCCGTCGAGCTCCGCGAGGATGTCACGGATCGGTCCGAGCGGCCGTGGCGTGCCGAGCGGGTCACACAATCCGCGAAGCACCCTCGTTCCGTCCCTGCCCAGGAGGGCACCGGCACCGGACGGTCCGTCGCCGCCGCCGAGTACGGCGGCGAGCAGGGCGGTCTTCCCCGATCCGGCGTCGCCGGTCAGCGTGACGACGCGGCCGGCCTCGTACAGTCCGGCGAGCTCTCTGCGCAGCGCTTCGGCCTCGAGGCCACGCTCGAACAGCCCCATGGCAGCATGGTAGACGCCACGGGGCTGTTGCGGGCCGATCGTTTTCGCGAGCGCATCGCTCCTCGAGTTGCGGGTGGCGGCGTCCACCGTCCGGCTCAGAGCACCTGCCGCGCGATGAGGACGCGCGCCCGCTCGGTGCTCACTCGCTGAGCGTCGCGTGCGCGGGCCTCTTCGCGCTGGATACGGGCCGTCTCGTGCGTCATCGACGGTCGCGATGAGCGGATCGTCGCGAGGCGAGCGCGCAGCACTCGGCCGAGCGAGATGCGCATCCGGCTGGGGCCGGCCGGCCGGTGCTCGGTGCGCGCGCCGGACGAGGCGAAGGCGGGCACGGCGTTCATGCGGCGTCCTCCGCCGTCTGCGGGCCGAACTCGGTGACGACCTCGGCGACCAGGTTCGCCGGGAAGCCTCCACGCCGTGCGTGCTCGCGGACGAGTTCGGCGCTGTCGGTTGTGTGCAGGCAGTAGAGCTTGTCGCCCGCGACGTACGTCGTGATCCACTGGTACGGGACACCGAGGGACTCGACGGCGGCGTTCGAGGTGCATGCGATCTCGACAAGTTCGTCGTGGCTGAGGGTCGAGGCGCCGGGCACTTCGCGTTCGATGAGGAAGGTTTTCATGAGGGATCCGTTTCTCTTGGACCGGTGTTCACCGGAGTGGATCCATGGTCATGCGCGCCGCCCTGCTGTCACATCGGAGGTGGTTCCCTATGTTCCGCGGGCCGCATCCCTATCTTCCGCAGGCAGATCGGCCGCGGAGGTCCGGGCGACCTGATGCAGTCGCCGCGGCTTGGCGGTACGGTGAGGGGCCGCCTCGATGGAGGCGAACGTCGGGGAGGGGTCATATCGGTGTTCAGCGAAACGCAACTGAGTCGGGCGGTGACCCACGCATTGCGTCATGCGCCGGGCGAGTACGGGCTTGCCGTGGACAACGATGGCTGGGTGGAGATGCGGTCGTTGGTGAACGCGCTGAGCGCGGCCGGCTTCGATGGTCTGACGGAGGACGCGGTCCTTCGGATGATCGCGAACTCGTCGAAGGTCCGGCACGAAGTCGTGGGCGACCGGATTCGCGCGACGTATGGTCATTCGATCCGCATTGCGGATGATCTCGTCAACCAGGAACCACCGGTGGAGCTCTTCCACGGCACGGTCGCCGAAGCGGTCAGCAGCATCCTGGAGGCGGGAATCCTGCCGATGAAACGCCAGCATGTTCACCTCTCGCCGGATTCGGCAACGGCGTACGAGGTTGCTCGTCGGCACGGGACGGACACGGTCCTGCTGACCGTTCGAAGCCGCGAAGCGTTCCAGGCCGGTGTTCGATTCCAGCGGCGTGGAGAACTCATCTGGATTGCCGACGCCATACCGCCGGCATTTGTCAGCCGGACAACGAGCGGACTCCGTGAAGAGAAGCCAGGCGGATGACTCCGTCCGCTTTTCCCTACGACGCCTGCTCCCGCATCACCTGACGCAGCGCCCGACGCAGCTCGGCCTCGATGACGCGCGCCTGCTGCGCGGTCACGCCCTCGTTCTGGCTGCGGCGCTCGGAGCCGGCGCAGCGCTCGCCGTTCCCGGTGAAGTGGATCGCCGTCCGGCCGTCCGCGAGCACCGGCTGCTGCTCGCCGCAGTGTGCGCATTCCCTGAACGTGAACGAGGTCATGAGACCACGGTACGGAGGGGGTATTTCGGCAGCGTTGCGCGTTGAAGAAGAGACGATGACGGGGTCGGCCCTATGTCGGTGGATCGCGCTACCGTCCACCCATGGACCTGCGCATCGAAGAGCTGTCGACGTCGAACCTGCGCGGGCTGCGCGACCTGCGGCTCGCGCCCGGCCAGGAGCGGTTCGTCGCTCCGGTCCTCGAGTCGATCGCTGAGGCGTACGTCACGCCGACGGCGTGGCCGCGGGCCATCGTCGGCGACGGCGAGGTGGTCGGCTTCGTGATGGCGAACTGGGATCCGGACAGCGAGCTGGAGGCGTTCCGCGCGGGCATCTGGCGGCTCAACGTCGACGAGAAGGCGCAAGGTCGCGGAGTCGGTCGGTTCGCCGTCAATGAGGTCGCCGCGGAGGCGCGACGGCGCGGCATCCCGCGCATCACCGTGCTCTGGGAGCGCGGCGACGGCGGCCCTGAAGCCTTCTACCTCGCCTGCGGGTTCGTCCCGACCGGGGAGGAGCTGTTCGGCGAGGTCGTGGGTGTGCTCGACCTGACCTGAGGTCGCGATGAGTCGCGCGCTGGATGTTCGCTCGGAACCGCGTGAATCGCTTCCCGTCGAAGCGTCAGCGATATATCGTTGACTATCGCTATCTGATCGAGGAGGCACCATGTCCAACTCATTCCCCACCGGCGGGTTCGGCGCCCGCATGGACCCGGACGCCATGTGGCAGGCGTTCGAACAACTGCGGTCGACGTTCGAGAAGAAGGTCGGCACCCGCATGGGCCGCGGCGATGTCCGCGCGGCCGTCCTCTCGCTGCTCAGCGAGAAGCCGATGCACGGCTACCAGATCATCCGCGAGATCGAGGAACGCAGCGGAGGCAGCTGGAAGCCCAGCGCCGGCTCCGTCTACCCGACCCTGCAGCTGCTCGCCGACGAAGGGCTCATCTCGGCCGAGGAATCCAACGGGCGCAAGACCTACGCGCTGACCGAGGCGGGGCGCGAGGTCGCCGCGGCTGAGGCATCCACACCCTGGCAGACCGGCGCGAGCGACTCCGGAACAACGACCGGAGAACGTCGCGGAGCCAACCTCCCGAAGGCCGGCGTCGAACTCGCCCAGGCGGCCGCACAGGTGCACCGCAGCGGGACGCCCGAGCAGGTCAAGGAAGCCGCCGACGTGCTCGACGAGGCACGCCGGAAGCTGTACGCGATCCTCGCCCAGGGCTGACCGGGGTGACGTCGGACCAGGCGCCCGCCGCGCCGTCGAAGGCGCCGGCGGGGACGCCGGCCACCCGCGCGCGCTACCGCCGCATCCTCCGGTTCGCCGGCTGGAATCTCGCCGTGACCTGGTGGTACGAGCTGTTCCTGCCACGCATCGGGCTCGCCAGCGTCGCCGCGCGCAGCCGGCCGCGGCGGATGCGGCGGTTCGCGCAGCGGTTCCACGGGCTCGCCGTCGAGCTGGGCGGCCTCATGATCAAGGTCGGGCAGTTCATGTCGTCCCGGCTGGATGTGCTGCCGCCCGAGATCACCAGCGAGCTGGAGGGGCTGCAGGACGAGGTGCCGGCCGTCCCGTTCCCAGCGATCCGGGCGCTGGCGGAGGCCGAGCTCGGCGTGCCGCTGGAGAGCGCGTTCGCGTTCATCGACGAGACGCCGGTGGCCGCCGCATCCCTCGGGCAGGCCCACCGCGGGCGCCTCACCGCCGAGGTGGCGGCGGAAACCGGGCAGGACGCCGTGGTGCTCAAAGTGCAGCGTCCCGGCATCGACACCATCGTGGATGTGGACCTCGCCGCCCTGCGCAGGGTCGGCCGCTGGCTCAGCCATGTCCGGCTGGTCTCAGACCGCGTCGACGCACCCGGACTGGTGGAGGAGTTCGCGCGCACCAGCCTGCAGGAGATCGACTACCTGCACGAGGCCGCGAACTCCGAGCGGTTCGCCGAAGAGTTCGCCGGTGACGACCGCGTCGCCGTCCCCGCCGTGGTCTGGGAACGGACCACCCGCCGGGTCCTCACCCTCCAGGACGTGACGGCGATCAAGATCACCGACGCCGAAGCGTTGCGCGCCGCGGGCATCGACCCCGCCGAGGTCGCGCCGGTGTTCGCCGAGGTGATGTTCGACCAGCTCTTCACCAACGGGTTCTTCCACGCCGACCCGCACCCGGGCAACATCTTCGTGACGCCGCGGCCCGCGGTGGCGGGGGAGCGACCCTGGCTGCTCACGTTCGTGGACTTCGGGATGATGGGCGAGGTTCCCGCGGGCACCCGCAGCGGGCTCCGGAAACTGCTCATCGCCGCCGCATCGCGCGACGGGAAGGGCCTCGTCGATGCGATCCGCGACGTGGGCGTGCTCCTCCCGACCGCCGACACGGCCGAGCTCGAGCGCGCGATGACCCACCTGTTCGCCCGGTTCGGCGGCATGGGATTCGCCGAGCTGCGCGAGGTCGACCCTCGCGAGTTCCGGGAGTTCGCGGTCGAGTTCGGCGACGTCGTCCGCTCGTTGCCGTTCCAGCTGCCCGAGAACTTCCTCCTCATCATCCGGGCGATGTCGCTGACCTCGGGCGTGTGCAGCGCGCTCGACCCGGCGTTCAACCTGTGGGACTCGGTCGAGCCGTACGCGGCCCAGCTCCTCCGCGACGAGCGCGGCAACCTGGTGCAGGACCTCGGGCAGCAGGCGCTCGAGATCGCCGGGATCGCCTGGCGGTTGCCCAAACGATTGGATGCGCTGGTCACCCGGGTCGAGGACGGCACGGTGGCGGTCACCTCGCCACGGCTCGAGCAGCGGGTCGGCCGGCTCGAACGCGCGGCGCGGCGTCTCGTAGCGGCGGTCGTCTTCGGAGGGGTGATCATCGCCGGAGCGATCGTGCACGCGTCGGACGCGGTGCTCGGCTCGGTGCTGATGATCGCGTCGGTCGTGCCTCTCGCATTCACCGTCTTCACAGGCCGGCGGGGGAGCTGAGCCGGAATACTGCCTGGTGAGCTTGCGTTTCATCCACCATGGCAACCACAGAGATCACGTCGACCAACCACGACCAGGCCGTCGCCGACGGCATCGTGCTTCTCGACTTCTGGGCCGACTGGTGCGGCCCGTGTCACATGTTCGCCCCGATCTTCGAGAAGGCGTCCGAGCAGCACTCCGACATCACGTTCGGCAAGATCGACACCGAGGCCCAGCAGGCCCTCGCCGCTTCGTACGGCATCCAGTCGATCCCGACCCTCGTCGCGTACCGCGACGGCATCCCGCTGTTCTCGCAGGCAGGCGCCCTCCCGGGCGAGGCCGTCGAGAACCTCATCGAGCAGATCCGCGCCCTCGACATGACCGAGGTCCGGAAGCAGTACGACGAGCTGAAGGCGGCGCAGCAGCAGAGCTGAGCGCGGCGACAGCCTCGGGCGCGGCCCCGTCATCCGACGGGGGCCGCGTCTTCGTCGTTTTCGGAGGCGATCCGCGCCGCACGGGATGGGAGGGCCTCCGTTTCCCGCTCGGCGGCGGCGTGTCGAATCGCAAGTCCTCCGTTTCCGTCGCGGTGGGAAAGGGAGGACGCGGCGGCCGACACGCCGCCGCCGAGCGCGAAACGGAGGGGCCGGCGGACCGAGCGACCCGGAAGTCCTCCGTTTGCGGCGCGCGGGAAACGGAGGTCACCGCGTGCGACGCGCCCGGGTGCGACCCGAAAACGGATGCCGGAAAGGGAGGACGTCACCGGGGCGGAGCGGCGGGTGTCCTCCGTTCGCGGCGGTCGGGGCCGGTGCGCGCCGGTCATTCCTCCGAAAGAGGGCGCTCGAGGGCCTCGATCTCGCCGGAGAGGACGTCCGGCTTGCCGACGCGCAAGCGCCGGAGCTGCATCGCGTAGACCGCCTGGGCGGCGTCCGTGTCGCACTCCAACAGGGCGGAGATGCGGGAGAGTGCGGTCGCGTCATCGGGCGCGTCCGTGATGGCGGCGACGACCTCGTCGATCGCATCACGCCCGGCTTGCATCGCATGCAGCACGCGCAGGCAATCGGTCGCCGCATGACGAGGGTCGTGCGGCGCGGGAGGGGGATTGGGAAGCCGCGGACGATGCGCCTCGATCACCTCGGCTGTGAGGTCGACCCGCAGCGGCTCGGACGTCAGCCGAAGATCGGGGGTGTACGCCACGATGTCGTGCGGCCCCGGCTTCAGGTCGCGCCACCGGCCGCTCTCGATGCGCGCGGTCACCCGTGCGTAGTCGCCGGGATCGAGCGGGACCGTGCCGCCGTCACCGGTCCAGCCGAAGTAGAGGTCGCTGGCACCGCCGACGACGGGCACGATCGACGCGAACGTGTTGAACGTGTCGCCGGTGGGCAGCCAGCGGGTCGACCCCTCGTTGACGATGTCGATCGACAGGCGATCGACGTCGGCCAGTTCGCGCGTCACTGCCGGCCAGCGGAGCACCAGGCCGCCGCGGCGTTCGGCGACGCTGGGGCGGACCGGCAGCGCATGCGGATAGAACGAGACTCGCGCGGGAGCCCCGTCCCGGGCGCCATACACCTGCCCAACCGACCACGACCGATGGTCGCTGGAAACGGGTGCGCCGATCAGCAGGGGAACCCGCGCGGCAGGCGGCGGGCCGAGAACGCGCCAGCCGTTCGGCACGACGTCCCCGCCCTCGAACTCGGAAACCCCGAGCCGCGCCAGCACGTCAACGAGCGGTTCGCCATCGCCAGTGAGCGCCGCCGCGTCGACATCGTACGAGCCGATCTGCGGCGACGTGTCGTCCCTCACTCGACCACCCTGTCGCTCGCCGGCGAATCGCCGGACGCGCCGCGCGCATCCCGGATGCCGTCCGCCACCCCGCGGCGGACCAGCCAGTAGAGCGCATACAGAGCAGCGCCGGAGAGGGTAATGGATAGGGCGAGGGCGCTGAACGGATCCACGTCAGCTCTCCGGGACGCCGGTTTCGTCGGCTTCCGCATCCACGCGCACCCCAAGCAGGCGAGCGATGTACGCCATCACCACCGAGGCGGCGATCAGGGCGATCCCGAGCGGAAGCAGCGTCTGTCGGACGAGGTCGAGCACCACACTCAAGGCCGTGAGCATCCCCTGGTCCACACGGGTGGATGCATTCACCTGCACGGTGAGCGCATAGCCGACCTGCGGCAGCAGCAGGTTCAACAGCAGGCCGGCCGCAGAGAGGCCGATGCCCCACCACAGCACCACCTTCGGTCGCAGCCTGGATTCGGTCACGAGCGTCCCCCTTCGTCGCGGTGTCCGTGTCGAGACTAGCGGGCCACGCGCCGGCCGGGGCAGAACCGCCGGGACGAACGCGCTACTCGACCGCGTCCGCCGAGCTGCTCCCGCGCACGACGAGCTCCGGCTGGTACAGCACATGGCGGGGTTCGAGCTCCGGGTCCTGCGCCTCCTCGATGAGGATCTCGACGCCGGTGCGACCGATCAGAGCGCTGGGCTGCCGGATGGACGTGAGCGGCACGACGGACGCGCTCGCGAACATGATGTCGTCGTAGCCGACGAGGGAGATGTCCTCCGGGATGCGGATGCGGCCGTTGATGAAGAGCCCTTGCAGCAGTCCGACGGCGATGAGGTCGTTGGCGGCGAAGACGGCGTCCGGGCGGCGGTTCGCGCTCCGCTGGACCAGCTCCTCTCCGGCCCGTCGTCCCTCCAGCACGGTGAGGGCGTCGACCGGGACGACTTCGAGGGAGACGCCGGGGTGCCTCTCGACCTCCTGCCGAGCCCCCGCGAGGCGGTCGCTCACCTGGCGGATCTGCAGTGGGCCGCCGACGAACGCGAGCCGCGTCCGTCCCGATCGGATGAGGTGGGCCGCCGCGAGAGCGCCCCCGGCCACGTCGTCGACCGAGACGGAGCTGAACGAGTCGTCGCTGCTCACGCGGTCGACCAGCACGGCGGCGATCCCGCGATCCCGCAGCTGCCGCAGCCGGCGTGCCGGATCGCCGACGGGGGAGAGCAGCACGCCGCGCACACGCAGCTCTTCGAACAGATTGAGGTATCCCGACTCGCGGGTCGTGCTCTCGTTGCTGTTGCCGACGATGACGCTGTAGCCGGCGTCCGCGGCCGCATCCTCCGCCGCCGTGGCGAGGTCGGTGAAGAAGGGGTTGCCGCCGCTCAATGTGACGAGCCCGAGCGCCTGGCTGTGCCCCAGCCGCAACTGTCGCGCGGCCTCGTTGCGCACGTAGGAGAGCTTCTGCATGGCCGACATCACGCGCTCGACGGTCTCGGGCGCGACGATCTCCGGACGGTTGAGCACGTTCGAGACGGTGCCCACCGAGACCTGCGCCAGTGCGGCGACGTCTTTCACGCTTGCGGAAGCCATGCGATTCCTCCCTGGCTGCGATCGTAGCGGATGGATGCATTGAATCGATCAATCCTGCAGGATCGGAACGCGTGTCTTGAATCGTTATATTCCCCGCTTGACGGGAGCCGACGAATGCATTTATGGTCAGTGAAGCGTTTCAAGCGGACCCGAAAATTCCCCCCGGGGCGTCGACGCTCACAAAATACAAGGAGGTATTTGATGTTCTCTCGGAGGACGGCGACACGGGTCGCCGCCACGCTCGGCGGCGTCGCGCTCATCGGCGCTGCTCTGGCCGGCTGCAGCTCATCCGGCGGGTCCGGCAGCACCACCATCTCCCTGCTCGCCGCGGGCAACGACCCGGCCAGCACCAGCTTCGCGAAAGACCTCTCCAAGGCGTTCCACAAAGCCAACCCGTCCATCACTGTCAAGGTCGAGACCCGCCCCGGCGGAACCGACGGCGACAACCTGGTGAAGACGCGCCTGTCGACGGGAGACATGAACGACGTCTTCCTGTACAACTCCGGTTCGCTGTTCCAGGCCCTCCGCCCGGACAGCCAGCTCCAGCCCCTCACCGACGAGTCGTGGGCGAAGGATGTGACGGACGACTTCAAGAACTCCGTCAGCACCGACAAGGGCCTGTACGGAGCGCCGACCGGCACCACCTTCAACGGCGGCATCATGTACAACAAGAAGGTCTACGAGAAGCTCGGGCTGACCGTTCCGAAGACCTGGAGCGAGTTCATCTCGAACAGCGAGAAGATCAAGGCCGCCGGAATCGCGCCGATCATCCAGTCGTACGGCGACACCTGGACCAGCCAGCTCTTCGTGCTCGGCGACTTCGCCAACGTGAGCGCGCAGGACCCGAACTGGGCGAAGGACTACACGGCCAACAAGGCCGACGCCAAGTACTCGAAGGAACCGGCGTTCGCCGGCTTCGAGCACACCCAGGAGGTCTTCGACAAGGACCTGCTGAACAAGGACTACGCGTCGCTCACCAACGTGAACGCCCTGAAGATGCTGGCGACCGGTGAGGGCGCGCAGTATCCGATGATCACCGCGGTCATCAGCAACGTGCTGCAGAGCAACCCGGACCAGATCAACGACATCGGCTACTTCGCGATGCCCACCGACGCGGGCGAGCCGCACGCGACCGTCTGGGAGCCCACCGCGGCGTACATCCCGAAGTCGACGTCGGGCGACAAGCTGACGGCCGCGAAGAAGCTGGTGGCCTTCATCAACACGTCCGAGGGATGCGACATCCAGAACAGCGCGGGCACCCCCGCCGGGCCGTTCGCGATCAGCACCTGCACGATCCCCGACGACGCCCCTGCGCTCGTCAAGGACGAGCTGGCCTACCAGGACGCCAAGAAGACCGGGCTCGCGCTCGAGTTCCTCTCGCCGATCAAGGGCCCGAACCTGGAGAAGATCCTGATCCAGGTCGGTTCCGGGATCTCCTCGGCCAAGGAGGGCGCCGCCCTCTACGACCAGGACGTCAAGGCCCAGGCCCAGCAGCTGGGGCTCAAGGGCTGGTGAACCGCCCGGCCGGGTCGGCGGATGACGTCGGCCCGGCCGCAGGCACCCGGTAACGGCCACACGAGACACTCGACGAGGAGCGGACATGTCGACGGCTACCCCTTCGACCGCGGCACAGGCGGCCGAGATCCTGACGGACGTGAAGAGTCCAGGAGGGAGGAGGCCCGGCGGGCGGAAGACAGCACGCAAGGCCATGCGGTCGCACTACCCGACCTGGTTCTTCATCCCGGCGCTGGTGCTCTACGCGGTCTTCTTCGCCATCCCGTCGCTGTCGTCGTTCTACTTCTCGCTCACGCGGTGGTCGCTGTTCGACGCCCAGTTCATCGGGTTCGCGAACTACGTCCAGTTCTTCCAGGATCCGCAGCTCTACACCAGCTTCATCCACACGCTCGTGTACGCGGTCCTCACCTCCGGAGCCAAGGTCATCATCGGCTTCTTCCTCGCCCTGCTGCTGACCTCCCCGGTCGTCGGTCGCGGCTACCTCCGGGCCATCGTGTTCTTCCCGGTGCTGCTGTCGACGATCGGCGTCGGCATCCTGTGGAAGGCACTGCTCGACCCGTTCCACGGCATGGTCAACGGGGTGCTCGGGTTCTTCGGGCTCCCGCAGCCCGGTTGGTTCACCGACCCGAACCTGGCGCTCTACACGATCGCCGGCGTCGACATCTGGAAGGGCGTCGGCATCGCGACGCTCATCTTCATGGCCGGCATCGTCGCCATCCCCGGCGAGTACTTCGAGGCGGCGAGGATGGACGGGGCCAGCGGCTGGCGGATCCTGCGGGATATCACCATCCCGCTCAGTCGCGGTGCGACCGCGACGGTCATCATCCTCTCGCTCATCGGCGGGCTGCGCTCGTTCGACATCATCTGGGCGACCACCGGCGGCGGTCCGGGCTTCACCAGCGACGTGCTCGCGTCGGTGATCTACAAGCAGTACCAGGCGGGCTTCTACGGCCTCTCGACCGCCGGCAACGTGGTGCTGTTCCTGGTCGTGACGATCATCATGGTGCCGCTGTCGTACTTCCTGAACAGAAAGCAGGTGGAGCTGTGAAGCGGCAGCGCATCCGTTCCTGGACGATCGGGATCATCGCGATCGCGGTCTCCGTCATCGTCTTCCTCGTCCCGCTCGCCTTCGTGCTCCTGCAGGCGGCGAAGACGCCGGACGACGCATCCAGCCTCGCCTTCACCTGGCCGAAGGAGTGGAGCTTCTTCCCGAACCTCGTCGCGGTGCTGGAGAGCGGCGACGGCCTGATCTGGCGCGCGTTCTTCAACTCGGCCGTCCTGACCGTCTTCTCGGTCACGCTGATGGTGATCATCGCGGCGATGGCCGGCTACGTGCTCGCCCGCAAGCGCAGCAAGTGGGGCCCGGTCGTCAACTTCTTCGTCCTCGCCGGCCTGATCGTGCCGCCGGCGGTCGTGCCCACCATCTGGGTGCTGCAGGGTCTCGGGCTGTTCAAGACGATGCCGGGCATGATCCTCATCGAGACCACCTTCGGGCTGTCGTTCTCGATCCTGATGTTCCGCGCGTTCTTCGGGACCGTCCCCCGCGAGGTCGACGAGGCCGCTGTGCTCGACGGTGCCGGACGGGTCCGGATGTTCTTCCAGGTCATCCTCCCGCTGCTGCGGCCGGTGATCGTGACGGTCATCGTCGTGCAGTCGGTGTTCGTCTTCAACGACTTCCAGAACCCGCTGTACTTCCTCCCCGGCGCCGACAACGCGACGGTCCAGACGACCCTGTACAGCTTTGCCGGGCAGAACCTGAGCTTCTACAACCTGCTCTTCATGGACTTCCTGCTCATCACCATCCCGCCCCTTGTCGCCTACATCTTCTTCAACCGGCAGATCATCGCCGGCATGACGAGCGGCGCGGTCAAAGGCTGACCGCCATGAGCACCGACACCGCGAACGACACGACACAGAACCGGAGAGACAACGCAATGAACTGGCACGCCCGCATGATCGCCGCTGGAGAGACCTTCGACGGAGCACCGCTGCTCCGACGCGAGTTCGCGCTCGAGACGGGACACGGGGCGGTGACGCGTGCGACGCTGCACCTCACCGCGCACGGCATCGTCGAGGCCTGGATCAACGGCCGTCCAGTGTCCGGAGACCTCCTCACCCCCGGATGGAGCGCCTACGAGTGGCGCCTCCGGTACGCGGACTACGACGTGACCGAGCTGCTCGAGGACACGTCGGTGCTCGGGCTCGCCCTCGGCAAGGGCTGGTTCGGGGGCCGCCTCGGCTGGGCCGGCGGCGGCTCGTACTACGGCGACAGCCTCGGTGCGTTCGCCCAGCTGGAGGTCGAGTTCGCCGACCGCACGACGCAGCTCGTCGTGACCGACCAGGAGTGGACCTCCGGCCCGAGCGCCGTGCTCGCCAACGACCTGTACGACGGTGAGACGATCGACGCCCGCCTGCGGGACGACGCGTGGAAGCGCCCCGGCTTCTCGGGCGACGGATGGACCGGCGTGCGCGAGCTCGAATTCGACACGGCGTCCCTGACGCCGTACATCGGCCCGCGCGTGACCCGCTGGGCGGCGCTGCCCGTGCAGGGGATCACGACCTCCCCGTCGGGCAAGACCCTGGTCGACTTCGGCCAGAACCTGGTCGGCTGGATCAAGCTGCGTGTGCAGGGCGAGGCCGGAACGGAGATCGTCGTCCGGCACGCCGAGGTGCTCGAGCACGGCGAGCTGGGTACCCGTCCACTGCGCAGCGCCAAAGCCACCGACCGCTACATCCTGAGCGGCGGGGTCGACGAGTTCGAGCCGACGTTCACCTTCCACGGCTTCCGCTACGCCGAGATCGAGGGATGGCCGGGCGAGCTGAAGGCGGAGGACCTGACGGCGATCGCGATCGGCTCCGAGCTGACGCGGATCGGCGAGTTCCGCACCTCCGACCCGCTGCTCAACCAGTTCCACGAGAACGTGGTGTGGGGGATGCGCGGCAACTTCGTCGACGTGCCCACCGACTGCCCGCAGCGCGACGAGCGTCTCGGCTGGACGGGCGACATCGCCGCGTTCGCGCCGACCGCGGCCTTCCTCTACGACGTCGACGGCTTCCTCTCGGACTGGCTGGTCGACCTCGACCTGGAGCAGCAGCACCACGACGGGATCGTCGGCTTCGTCATCCCCGACATCCTGAAGATGATCGACCAGCCGACGGACTTCGGACCGGTCGATTCGACGGCGATCTGGAGCGACGCAGCGGTCTGGGTGCCGTGGACGCTGTACCAGGCGTACGGCGACGACGCGGTCCTGCGGCGGCAGTTCGGCTCGATGGCCGCCCACGTCCGTCGGGTGGAGTCGCTGCTCTCGCCCGCCGGGGTCTGGGACACCAGCTTCCAGTTCGGCGACTGGCTCGACCCGGACGCTCCGCCGGAGGACCCGGCGAAGGCGAAGGCCGACACGGGCGTCGTCGCGACGGCCTGCGCCTACCGCTCGGCGACGATCGTCGCCGAGACCGCGAAACTCCTCGGCCGCACCGAGGAGCAGGCGGAGTTCGAGGCCCTGGCCGCGCGCCTGCGTCAGGCCTTCAACGCCGAGTACGTGCGCGACGGCGTCGTGAAGAGCGACTGCACGACCGTGTACGCCCTCGCCATCGTCTTCGGGCTGCTCAGCGTCGCCGACGAGGAGTTCGCCGGCACCCGGCTCTCCGAGCTGGTCGCCGAGGCCGGCTACCGCATCTCGACCGGATTCGCGGGCACGCCGTTCATCACCGACGCCCTCACGCAGACCGGCCACCTGGATGACGCCTACCGGCTGCTGCTCGAGCGCGAGTGCCCGTCGTGGCTGTACCCGGTGACGATGGGTGCGACGACGGTCTGGGAGCGCTGGGACTCGATGCTGCCGGACGGCACGATCAACCCGGGCGAGATGACGAGCTTCAACCACTACGCCCTCGGCGCCGTGGCCGACTGGATGCACCGCGTCGTCGGCGGCCTGTCGGCCCTGGAACCCGGCTACGCCCGCGTGCTCGTCGCACCGCAGCCCGGCGGCGGTCTGACCGAGGCCGAGACCTCACTGACCACCCCGCACGGCACCGTGAGCGTCCGGTGGACGCTCGACGGCGACGACCTCACCGTCGAGGCCGAGCTTCCCGACGGCGTGGAGGGTGTGCTCCGGCTCCCCGGACGCGACGACCAGACCATCGGCGCCGGGCGCACGACCGAGACGACCGCCCTCCCGGCCGTCGCCGACGTGGCCCGCTGACCGGCGACCGCTCCGACCACAACCGCGGCCGCGCATCCCGCAGCGGCAGAGAGAAAGCGAAACTCCCATGACCCTCCCCGTCGAGATCCGGGACCAGCTAGCGCTGCAGGCGATCGAGCTGCCGAGCTGGGCGTTCGGCAACTCGGGCACGCGGTTCCGCGTGTTCGGGACGCCAGGCACCGCCCGCGACCCGTTCGAGAAGATCTCGGACGCCGCGCAGGTGCACAAGCGCACCGGGCTCGCGCCGACGGTCGCGCTGCACATCCCGTGGGACCGGGTCGATTCGTACGCCGATCTGCGTAAGCACGCGGAGGACAACGGGGTCGAGTTGGGGACGGTGAATTCGAACACGTTCCAGGACGACGATTTCAAGTTCGGTTCGGTCACCCACGCGGATGACCGGATCCGGCAGAAGGCGATCGATCACCATTTCGAGTGCATCGACGTGATGAACGAGACCGGGTCGCGGGATCTGAAGATCTGGCTGGCGGACGGGACGAACTATCCGGGTCAGGATTCGATGCGCGCCCGGCAGGACCGCCTGGCGGACAGTCTGCAGAAGATCTACGAGCGGATCGGCGAGGGTCAGCGGCTGGTGCTGGAGTACAAGTTCTTCGAGCCGGCGTTCTATCACACGGATGTTCCCGACTGGGGGACCAGCTTCGTTCAGACGCAGGCGCTGGGCGAGCGCGCGGTGGTGTGCCTAGACACCGGGCACCACGCACCCGGGACGAACATCGAGTTCATCGTGATGCAGCTGCTGCGGCTCGGGAAGCTGGGGTCGTTCGACTTCAACAGCCGGTTCTATGCCGATGACGACCTGATCGTGGGCGCGGCGGACCCGTTCCAGCTGTTCCGGATCATCTTCGAGGTGATCCAGGGCGGCGGGTACGCGAACCCGGAGGTCGCGTTCATGCTCGACCAGTGCCACAACCTGGAGGCGAAGATCCCGGGCCAGATCCGGTCGGTGCTGAACGTGCAGGAGGCTACGGCGAAGGCGTTGCTGGTGGACACCGAGGCCCTGGCCGCCGCGCAGGCCGCGAACGACGTGCTGGCCGCGAACACGGTGTTCATGGATGCGTTCAACACCGACGTGCGCGCCGATCTGGCTGCATGGCGGGAGTCGCGTGGGCTGCCCGCCGATCCGATGGCCGCGTACAAGGCCTCCGGATACCAGGAGAAGATCGAGGCCGACCGCGTCGGCGGCACCCAGGCCGGATGGGGGGCCTGAGCATGACGAACGACGCTGTCGCATCCCTGCTGGCCCGCTCGAACCGTCTCGGGTCGGACCCGGCGAACACGAACTACGCGGGCGGGAACACGTCCGCGAAGGGGACCGAGATCGACACGGTGACGGGTGAGCCGGTCGAGTTGCTGTGGGTGAAGGGCTCGGGTGGTGACCTGGGCACGCTGACCGAGACCGGCCTCGCTGTGCTGCGGCTGGACCGTCTCCGCGCCCTGCAGAACGTGTACCCGGGTGTGGAGCGTGAGGATGAGATGGTTGCCGCGTTCGACTACACGCTGCACGGGAAGGGTGGTGCGGCGCCGTCGATCGACACGGCGATGCATGGGCTGGTGGATGCGGCCCACGTGGATCACCTGCATCCGGATGCGGGTATCGCGATCGCGACGGCGGCGGACGGGGAGGAGCTGACGGCGAAGGTCTTCGGCGGCCGGGTGGTGTGGGTGCCGTGGCGGCGTCCGGGGTTCCAGCTGGGCCTGGATATCGCGGCGATCAAGCAGGCGAACCCGGAGGCGATCGGCACCATCCTGGGCGGGCACGGCATCACGGCGTGGGGGGACACGAGCGAGGAGGCGGAGGCCAACTCGCTGTGGATCATCCAGACCGCTGCGGACTACATCGCCGCCAATGGTCGTCCGGAGCCGTTCGGGCCGGTGTTGCCGGGTTATGAAGCGTTGCCGGAGGGCGAGCGGCGGGCGAAGGCGGCGGCTTTGGCTCCGCACCTGCGCGCGATCGCATCCACCGACCGGGTGCAGGTGGGGCACTTCACCGATTCGGATGTGGTGCTGGAGTTCCTGGCGGCGGCGGAGCACCCGCGGTTGGCCGCGCTCGGCACCTCGTGCCCGGATCATTTCTTGCGCACGAAGGTGAAGCCGCTGGTGCTCGACCTGCCGGCGGACGCATCCATCGAGGACTCGGTGGCGCGACTGGAGGTCCTGCACGAGCAGTACCGGGCCGACTACCAGGCCTATTACGACCGGCACGCGACTGCGGATTCGCCGGCGATCCGCGGGGCCGATCCGGCGATCGTCCTGATCCCCGGGGTGGGGATGTTCTCCTACGGCAAGGACAAGCAGACGGCGCGGGTGGCGGGCGAGTTCTACGTCAACGCGATCAATGTGATGCGCGGGGCGGAGGCCCTGTCGTCGTACGCGCCGATCGATGAGGCGGAGAAGTTCCGCATCGAGTACTGGGCGTTGGAGGAGGCCAAGCTGCAGCGGATGCCGAAGCCGAAGCCGCTCGCCGGGCGCATCGCCCTGGTCACCGGCGCCGCGTCCGGGATCGGCAAGGCCATCGCGACCCGGCTCGCCGCCGAGGGCGCGTGCGTGGTCATCGCCGACCTCGACCTGGTCAAGGCGCAGGCCGCGGCGGCCGAGATCGGGACCGCGGACGTCGCGATCGGTGTCGCCGCGGACGTGACCGACGAGAAGGCGGTCGACGCGTCCATCCGGGAGGCGCTGCTCGCGTTCGGCGGGCTCGACCTGGTGGTCAACAACGCCGGCCTGTCGATCTCGAAGCCGCTTCTGGAGACCACGAACGCGGACTGGGACCTGCAGCACAACGTGATGGCCAAGGGGTCGTTCCTGGTCTCCCGCGCCGCCGCGCGCGTGCTGATCGACCAGAAGCTCGGCGGGGACATCGTCTACATCTCCTCCAAGAACTCCATCTTCGCCGGACCGAACAACATCGCCTACTCGGCGACGAAGGCCGACCAGGCGCACCAGGTGCGGCTGCTCGCCGCGGAACTCGGCGAGCACGGCATCCGCGTCAACGGCATCAACCCCGACGGCGTCGTCCGCGGGTCCGGCATCTTCGCCGGCGGCTGGGGCGCCAAACGCGCCGCCGTCTACGGGGTGCCGGAAGAGGAACTCGGCCAGTACTACGCCCAGCGCACCCTGCTCAAACGCGAAGTGCTGCCCGAGCACGTGGCCAACGCCGTGTTCGTGCTCTGCACCAGCGACCTCGACCACACGACCGGCCTGCACATCCCGGTGGATGCGGGAGTCGCAGCCGCCTTCCTCCGATGAACGCCGCACCTCTCGGGGCCGGCACGGTCGCCGCCGTCGACCTCGGCGCGACCAGCGGACGCGTCATGCACGCCCGCGTCGGCGCGAACACGCTGGAGCTGACCGAGGCCGCCCGGTTCCCGAACACGCCCGTGCGGGTGTGGGAGGGGGATCGCGCTGCGCTGCACTGGGACCTGACCGGGCTGTACGCCAACGTGCTCGACGGCCTCGGCTCGGTCGCGCGATCCGACCCGGCGCTCGCGAGCATCGGCGTGGACGCGTGGGCGGTCGACTACGGCCTGCTGCGCGACGGGCGGCTGCTGGGCGAGCCGTACCACTACCGTGACGAGCGCACGGCGGCCGGGGTCTCGACGGTGCATGCCGCCGTCGAGCCGGGGGAGCTGTACCGCGAGGGCGGACTCCAGTTCCTGCCGTTCAACTCCCTCTACCAGTTGGCGGTGGATGCCGCGAGCGGCTCCCTGGAGCGCGCGGACCGCTTCCTGCTCGTCCCCGACCTCCTCACCTTCTGGCTGACCGGGGTCGCGCAGGCCGAGCGGACCAACGCCTCCACCACCGGGCTGCTCACGGCCGACGGCGCGTGGAACGACGCCCTCATCGCGCGGCTCGGGCTTCCGCGGTCCGTGTTCCCGCCGCTCGTGGATGCGGGGACGCCGGTCGGGCGCCTCCTGCCGTCCCTGCGCGGCGATCTGCCGTTCGACGGCGAGGGCCCGGTCGTCACGGCGGTCGGCTCGCACGACACCGCGTCGGCGGTCGTGGCCGTGCCGATGGACGCATCCCGCGCCGCGTACATCTCCTGCGGAACCTGGGGACTGGTCGGTGTAGAGCTTCCTCAGCGCGTCGTGTCGGAGGAGGGCCGGGTCGCGAACTTCACCAACGAGGGCGGCGTGGATGGGCGCATCCGCTACCTCCACAACGTCATGGGCCTCTGGTTGCTCAGCGAGTCCGTGCGCGAATGGCAGCGCCGCGGGCTGCGGGTGACCCTGGAGTCGCTGCTCGCCGAGGCGGCCGAGCTGCCCCGGCCGTCGGACCTCTTCGACCCCGACGACCCGCGCTTCATGGCGCCGGGCGACCTTCCGTCGCGCATCGCCGAGTGGTTCGCCGAGCACGGGTCGACCGCGCCGGCGTCGCCCGCTGGGATGGTGCGTGTGATCGTCGAGAGCCTCGCCGCTGCCTTCGCCGACGCGGTGCACCGCGTGGCCGCGCTGACGGGCGTGGGTGTGGACACCATACACATCGTCGGCGGGGGAGCCCGCAACGCCCTGCTCTGCCAGGCGACCGCCGACCGGAGCGGCCTGCCCGTGCTCGCCGGACCGGTCGAGGCGACCGCCATCGGCAATGTGCTCGTGCAGGCGCGTGCCGTCGGCCTCCTCACCGGAGACCTCGAGACGCTCCGCGCCCTGGTCTCCCGCACCACTCAGATCACACGCTATGACCCCGTTAGGATCCTTGCCCATGGTTGATCGCCAGTTGCCTCGTCCGGCGGAGTTGTTGGAGTTGATGCAGTTCCGCAGGCCGGAGCTGAATTTGAAGAAACGGCGGCTGGAGTCGGCGCTCACGATCGAGGACTTGGCCAGGATCGCTCGCCGCCGGACCCCGAAGGCGGCGTTCGACTACACCGAGGGCGCCGCGGAGGGCGAACTGTCGCTGGCCAGGGCCAGGCAGGCGTTTCAGGATGTGGAGTTCCATCCGTCGATCTTGCGGGACGTGTCCACGGTGGATACGTCGTGCCGGATTTGGGGTGGGCCGTCGGCGTTGCCGTTCGGGATCGCGCCGACCGGGTTCACGAGGTTGATGCAGACCGAGGGGGAGACCGCCGGTGCCGGGGCTGCGGGGGCGGCGGGGATCCCGTTCACCCTGTCCACCCTGGGCACCACCTCGATCGAGGGGGTGAAGGCGGCGAACCCGCACGGCCGGAATTGGTTCCAGTTGTATGTGATGCGGCAACGCGAGATCAGTTACGGGTTGGTGGAGCGGGCGGCCGCGGCGGGGTTCGACACCCTGTTCTTCACCGTGGACACCCCGATCGCGGGGGCGCGGTTGCGTGATAAACGCAACGGGTTCTCCATCCCACCCCAGCTCACCCTCGGCACCATCGTGAACGCGATCCCTAGGCCGTGGTGGTGGTACGACTTCCTCACCACCCCCAAGTTGGAGTTCGCGTCGCTGTCCTCCACCGGTGGGACCGTCGGCGACCTGCTGAACGCGGCGATGGACCCGTCGATCAACTACGACGACCTGAAGATCATCCGGGACATGTGGCCCGGGAAACTCGTGATCAAGGGCGTGCAAACCCTGGAGGATGCGCGCACCCTGGTCGACCATGGGGTGGATGGGATCGTGCTCTCCAACCACGGCGGCCGGCAACTCGACCGGGCCCCGATCCCGTTCCACCTGCTCCCGTCCGTTGCACGGGAAGTGGGCCGGCACACGGAGATCGCGATCGACACCGGCATCATGAACGGCGCCGACATCATCGCCGCCTACGCGTTGGGCGCGAAGTTCACGTTGATCGGACGGGCGTACCTCTACGGGCTGATGGCCGGCGGCCGGGCGGGTGTCGACCGCACCATCCAGATCCTCACCGACCAACTCACCCGCACCATGAAACTCCTCCAGGTCACCTCGCTCGCCGAGCTCGGCCCGCACCACGTCACCCAGCTCGCCCGCCTGCAGCCCCTCCGCAACGCCCCCGTCCCCGCGCGCGAGGACGCCGACGCCTGATCCCGTCGCGAGATTTGCGCCAAATCGAGGCAACGCACGCCACCTCCGCGTGAGATTTGCGGCAAATCGCGGGAATGCGGCGCCCAAACCCGCGATTTGGCGCAAATCTCGCCGTGACGTGACGCCCAAACCCGCGATTCGACGCAAATCTCACAGCGACGTGACGCCCACACCCGCGATTGAGCGCAAATCTCGCGCCGCGGAGTCGGGCGAACGCCGTAAGGGCGCCCACATTCGCGCCGAATGTGCGCTTTGCGCGCGGCATTCCGCACATTCGGCACGAATCTCACGGAAATCAGCGAGAGGTGCGCACTCGGAGACGACGGATCAGCTCCAAGGATTTGCGCCAAATCGTGGGAATGCGGCGCCTAAAACCGCGATTTGGCGCAAATCTCGCGGGGACGTGACGCGCAGAACCGCGATTTGGCGCAACTCTCGCGCCGCAGAGACCGGGCGAATCGCCGTAGGGGCCGGCGCACATTCGTGCCGAATGTGCGCTTTGCGCGCCGCATTCCGCACATTCGGCACGAATGCCGCGGGCGTCAGCGCGGGGTGTACTCGTAGACGACGGCGGACCAGTGGTCGCCGAGCTCGTCCCATGATTCGGGGCCGTGGAACGCCAGCCGATACTGCACGTTGAGCAGCGGGCCGAGCACATCGAGCACGTCCGGCTGGAACGGGGTGCCGGGCGGGAAGCCGAGGCCGAAGCTGTGGATGATGCTGTCGTCCGCCGCGCGCAGCCACACGCCCCAGCCCTGCGAGACCGGCATCGCGACCACGCGGAAGACGTGGGCGGGGTCGTAATCGGCGGGGAGGGCGTCGGGCAGATCGCTCATGATGCAACGCTACAAGGCGCGCGCCATGGCGGGAACAAATCCACTCGGCCAGCGGTTGATTGACATGTCAGCTATCCGGCTGGCGTGATCGAGAACGAGGACCGTATGACCCCCACCGCAGCCACTGAGCGACTCACCGACCGTGAACTCGCCGTGTGGCGCTCGCTGCTCGACACGACCGGCGAGCTGCGCCGGCTGTTGTCGTCCGAGCTGCAGCGCGTGGAGCTCTCGACCGGCGACTACGCGGTGCTGCTCGCCCTCACGGAGGCGGCCGACCGCACGCTGCGGTCGTCCGAGCTGGCCGATGCGATCGACTGGGAGCGCAGCCGGGTGTCGCACCACCTGGGGCGCATGGAGAAGCGCGGCCTCATCCGCCGCACCGAGTGTCCCGGCGACAACCGCGGGGCGCTCGTCGTCCTCACCGAGGACGGCTACGAGGCCATCCGCCGCGCGTCCGGACCTCATCTGCGGGCCGTGAAGCGGCTCTTCGCCGACGCGCTCCGCCCCGACCAGCTCGACGCCCTCGCGGGCGCGCTCGAGAGCATCCAGAACCACCTCGACCGCGCCGCGGCCGACCCTGACATCAACACCGACCCTGACACCAACACCGACACCGACACCGACACGACAGAAGGACACCGCCGATGACCACCACCGCTACCGCGCGACCTCGCGTCGCGATCCTCGGCGTCGGACATGTCGGCTCGGCGCTCGCGCGCATCCTGCTCGACGCCGGCTACGAGGTGGAGGTGGCGGCCTCGGGCGACCCGCAGCGCATCCAGCTCATCGCCTCGGTCGTCATGCCGGGCGCCCGTCCGGCGTGGGCCGCGGAGGCCGTGTCCGCGGCGGATGTCGTGATCCTCGCCATCCCGCTGCACCGGTTCTCCGGACTCGACCGCGGGATGCTCGCCGGCAAGCTGGTCATCGACTCCATGAACTACTGGGCGCCGACCGACGGCGTGCAGTCGCTGTTCGAGGACCAGTCCCTCACCAGCAGCGAGATCGTCCAGCGAGAACTCCCGAACTCCACCGTCGTGAAGACGTTCAACCACATCGGCTACCACGAGATGGAGGAGGACCGCCGCCTCGCCGGAGACCCGGACCGCCGCGCTCTCGGCGTGGCCTCGGACGACCCGGAAGCGGCCGCACTCGTCGCCTCTCTCATCCAGGACGTCGGCTACGACACCGTGCTCGTCGACAGCCTGCGCGACGGCGTCGCGTTCGAGCCGGGCGGCCCGGTCTTCGGCGCGCGCCTCGACGCGGGCGGCTTCCGGGCCGCCGTCGCGGGCGAGAACGCGCCGGAACTCGCCTCCGCCGAGGCCGCCGCCTGACCCGGCGGCGACCGCATCTTTTCCCTCGCATCCACACCCGAAAGCACACAAATGAACACCGCACCCCAGAGCTTTCCGCTCACCTTCGGCCTGAACACCTTCGGCGACGTCACGAGCGACGCCGACGCTCGGCCCATCTCGCACGCCCAGACCGTTCGCGACCTCGTCGGCCACGGCGTCGCCGCCGAGCAGGCGGGGATCGACTTCTTCGGCATCGGCGAGCACCACGTCGACGACATGCCCCTCTCGGCGGCCGACATCGTGCTGAGCGCGATCGCCGCACGCACCGAGCGCATCCACGTCGGGTCGGCGGTCACCGTGCTGAGCTCGGACGACCCCGTCCGGGTGTTCCAGCGCTACTCCACCCTCAACGCGGTGTCGGACGGCCGCGCCGAGATCATCCTCGGCCGCGGTTCGAGCATCGACTCGTTCCCGCTGTTCGGCTTCGATCTGTCCGACTACGAGGAGCTGTTCGAGGAGAAGACGAACCTGTTCGCGCACCTGCGTGAGGGCGGACCGGTCACCTGGGAGGGGAGCACACGCAGCGGACTTCGCGAGCAGGATGTGGTGCCGCACCTCGAGACACCGCTGCCGACGTGGATCGGCGTCGGCGGCAGCCCGGAGTCCGTCATCCGCACCGCCCACTACGGCTTCTCGCTCATGCTGGCCGTGATCGGCGGACCGGCCTCCCGCTTCGCGCCGTACAGCGAGCTCTTCCACAAGGCGCTGGAGCAGTTCGGCCGTGAGCCGCAGCAGATCGGCCTGCACTCGCCCGGCCACGTGGCGGCCACCGACGAGCAGGCGCGCGAGGAGTTCTGGCCCCACTACCGCGACATGATCACGAAGGTCAGCGCGACGCGTGGCTTCGCGATCCCGACCGAGGCGTCGTTCCAACGCGAGCTGGGCCCCGACGGCAGCCTCTACGTGGGCTCGCCGGAGACGGTCGCCGCGAAGATCGCCGCCAACATGCGCGTGGTCGGCGCCAACCGTTTCGACCTCAAGTACGGCATCCCCGGGATGACGAACGAGTCGCTCCTCACGGCGATCCGCCTGTACGGCACCGAGGTCGTCCCGCGCGTCCGCAGCCTCCTCGCCTGACCGCGTCCCTCGCGGATCCGCCCACCGTCGAGTCCGCACTTTTTGCACACTCCGACGGCGCGTCGCGTGCAAAGTTCGCGGACTCGACGGCTGCTAGCCTGCACCCAACCGACACACCGAGCTCAGGAGGACGCATGACGACGCACGCCGACAAGACCTACGCCCGCATCACCGGCTCCCCGGCGCCGCGCGACCTGGAGTGGACCGAGTTCATCAGCTTCTGGCAGGACCGCGCCGACCAGGTGGAGCAGGAGACCGGCGATCGTCTGGCGGTGAAGCTCAACGGGCACCGCGAGGTCTTCCGGCGTCAGCACGACGGCCGCGTCTCCATCGAGGACATCGAGCGCGCACGCCACCTGCTGGCGGCGACCCCGGAGCCGAAGGGCCACGGCGACCTGCTCGCGGTCGCGATCGACGCCGAGCATGCCCGCATCTTCGACTTCGACCTGGATGCGCGCACCGTCAGCGACACGGAGCACACCGTCGCCGACGAGGACCGTCACGCCCACCACCTGCGCACGGTGGAGCGGCACACCGGTCACGACGACGAGCGCGACCTCAGCCACTTCTTCGACGCCGTCGCCGAGGCGCTCCGGTCGACCGCCCCGGAGCGCTCGTTCGTCGTGATCGGGCACGGGTCGGGCAAGGCGGATGTCGCGGCCGAGTTCGTGGAGCGGTTGCGGGCGGCCCACGCGGATGTCGCGGCTCGCGTGACCGCGCTCACCGAGCTCGACCTCAGTGCGGCGAGCGACGCCGACATCGAGGCCGCCGCCCAAGCGGCCGTCCGCCTCTAGCCGCCCGCGCATCCCGCCCCCTCCCGTCCCCTCCCACCGTCGAGTCCGCAAACTTTGCACGAGACGCGCCGTCAGAGCGTGCAAAATTTGCGGACTCGACGGTGGGGGATAGAGCGAGGGGATGGGCGCTACTGGTCGAGGGGGGTGCGGCTCAGGATGAGGAAGCGCGCGCCGTAGGCGGGGACGCTCACCGGGAAACTGGCCAGGTCATCCACCGTGCCGACCTCGCTGCCGTCGGCGGCATCCGTCACCGTCGCCCGATGCGGCAGTGCCTCCGAGCGGACGGTGCCGTCGACCGCTGCGTCGGTCATGTTCAGCACGGTCAGCTGGACGATGGGCAGCTCCTGCTCGTCGAGCGTCTCGAGTTCGTGCACCATGACGAGCATGCCCGGGTGCGCGACATCCGGCACGTCGACCTGGCGCGCGCTCGCGATGCCCCAGCGGTCGCGGATGCGCAGCAGCTCCTGAAGCCGGTTCGCGAACGAGTCGCGGTTGCGCAGCTGCTGGGGGAGCGGCCCGTACAGCGAGCGCGCCCGCGGCATCCCGTAGGCGGAGCGCTCGGCGTCGGGGGCGGACCCCAGCAGGTCGTGCGCTCCCCGCTCGACCCAGCGCGTGTCGCCCTCCGCGATCAGGTCGGCCACCTCGCCGCGGGGCACGGTCAGTGCGCCCAGCAGGTCCCATCCCGACAGCGCGAAGACGCCCGGCTGCCACGCGTTGAACGCGGCGAGCAGCAGGTGCGCGTCCCGGATCGCCGGGATGTCGTCCTCGGTGATCGAGTCGAGGGTCGCGTGCCCCTGGGTGGCGGCGATGAGGGAGGCCGACGTGCAGGCGATCCCGTTGGTCGTGAACACGAGGTTGTAGTCGGCCGTCGGCTCGGTGATCGCCTCGACGAGATCGGCGCGGATGCGCTGGGCCAGCTCGCCGCCGCTGATCTCCTCGCCGCGGAATGTGTAGAGGTCGTTCTGGTGCAGCGTCGCCCAATGGACGAGCTCGTAGGTCAGCTCGTCGTGGTTCTGCATCCCGTGCACCAGGCTCACCGGCTCGACGCCCAACTCAAGTGAGGTGCGCAGCGTGAGGCGCAGGAACTCGGTGTCGCCGGTCGCGAGGGCGTGGTGGTACGCCGGGCGGTTGATGAAGTCGTAGGAGAGGTCCGCGCCGACAGCGCCGGTGTCGCGGATGTCCTCCACGGTGAGGTTGAGCTCCTGGAAGGTGAAGCCGCCGACCTTGCGCACCATCCCGGCGATGATGTGGTTCGCGGCGTGCGACAGTGGGTGCCCCTCCGACCAGGCCGGCATCCCCTCCGCGCTCTTCTCGACCCCGAGGAAGCCGTTCGCATCCAGTCGCAGGGCGCTCGTACCCAGGTCGCCGAGCGAGTGCAGGGCGTCGCCGATGACCAGGCGCATGCCCGAGAACGTCGGGTCGAGCCAGTTCACCGACGGCTGGCCCTCCTTGAAGTAGTGGAGGTACACCCAGCGTCGGGTGATGCCGTCGACGCCGATGACGGGCGCGGTGGCGCTCCAGTTCGTCTCCTTCACCCCGGGGGCGTAGAAGATGACGCGTTGCAGCTCGCCGATGATGTAGCCGCGCTCGGCGAGCGCCGCCTCCGTGGACTCGTCGAGGTTGACGGAGTCGCGGCCCTCTGGCACCTCCGGCAGCAGGTGCCACTCGTCCGGAGGGATCTCGACCATGTGGTAAATCCCGGGGTAGTCCTTGTAGGCCATCTCGGCGAGGCGAAAGTCGGCGCCCTTGCCGGTGTGGCCCGGCACGATGTCGTCGATGACGCTGCCGCCGTGCTCCTCGGCGACGTCGGTCAGCCGCCGGAACGTCTCCTCGTCGCCGAACGCGGGGTCGATCTGGGTGCCGATGCGGTCGAAGTGGCCGTCGACGCTCGGGGTCTCCTGCCAGCCGCGGATGCCGCCGGCCCGCTTGACCGGACCGGTGTGGATGCCGTTGATCCCGATCCGCTGGAACGCCCGCCACAGCTCCGGGTCGGCGAGCGCCGTGAGGAACGACTCGCCCGGTCGTGTGATCAGCGAGATCGGGTACGCGGTGAACCAGACGTCCGAGGTGGAGACGGCGCGGCGGGCGTCCGGCCGGGCGTAGGGGTTGCGCCACATGCTGGGTGAGCCGGACAGCTGCCGGCTGAGCACGTCCGCATCCTTCAGCATGGATTGGCGCACCAGCCACTCGACGTAGGCCGGGTTCTGGCCGTTGGCCGCCCGGGGGTCGGAGAACGTGCGGCGGATGCTGCCGCCGCGCAGGTTGGCGCGCGGGCGCAGCCGGCGGGGCCGGGCGGGGTAGAGCTGTTCGTCGTAGGTGATCTCCTCCGGCGCCGCCTGCTCTTCCGCAGCTGCCTCGTCGGGTGCCGTCACCGCGTCCTGCTCCGTCACCTCGAGTGCCTCGTCGTCCACCTGGTCTCCTTCCGTGACTGCAAACGTAACCCCCGAAACGGTCCGCGTCTGCCGAACGGCGCGGTGGGATTCACCAGGTCATTCGCTGAGGCGCTCGATCAGCTGCCCTTTGGTCAGCCGGGAGACGTTCAGGAGGCCGCGGGCGCGTGCCGCATCGCGCAGGGCCTGCACGGTCAGCTGGTCGAGTTCCGGGTCGTGCGTGACGGATGTGGTGACCGATCCGGCGAACTCGACCGTCGCCTCCACGGTCTCGTCGCGGACGGAGGGGAGCGGCGGGGTGAGGTCGAGGTCGGCCGTGTCCGCAGCGCTGTCGGTGTGCTCGGCCTTGCTGCCGCCGGCGAGCGTCGCCAGCTCCTTCTCCAGGGCGCGAACACGCTTCTTCGCCTTCTTCTTGTCGAGCTTCTCGGCCGCTCTCCTGGCGTCGGCGACGGCCGCCTCCGCCCGCTCGAACGCCTTCTTCGCTGCCTTCTCGAGCTTCTTCTGCTTCGCCATGCGCGCTCCGTTCCGTCCCGTTCACCGTGCACGCTGCCACGTGTCCGCCGAAGGGGCAAGGCATGCCTACGTCATATCAGTGAGCGGTGATATCATGCACCCATGAACTCGTTTGCGGTGCTGGCGGACCCGGTCCGTCGCCGGATGGTGGAACTCCTCTCCGAGGCGGAAGCGCCCGCCGGTCGGATCGGCGCCGTCGTCATGGCGGAGTTCGGGATCGGCCAGCCGGCCGTCTCGAACCAGCTGCGCGTGCTCCGGGAGGCGGAGATCGTCTCGGCCGAGCGTCAGGGATCGCAGCGCATCTATCGCATCGTCCCCGGCGCGCTGGACGATATCGCGGCCTGGGTGGACCGGTACGGGCGGCTGTGGTCTCAACGGCTCGACGCCCTGGAGACCGAGCTCGCCCGCGAGAGCAGCGGCGGACACGGGAGCGCACGGCCCGACGGGGGACGATGATGGATGCGCGCACGATCCGCGCTCTCGTCGGCACCGACGACCATCCCGAGCTGATCCTCCGCCACGAGTACCGCTCGACCGCCGCGGAGCTGAGGGACGCATGCACGTCGCCGGAACGACTGTCCCGCTGGTTCGGCGTCGTCGCGGGCGAACCGTCGGGTGTCGGGTCGGAGTTCACCGTGCAGCTCGACGAAGACACCCGAGCGCAAGGCCGGGTGCTGCAGTGCGGCACGGACGCCCTGCGGGTGTCCTGGATCGTCGATGGGGAGCCGCCGAGCATCGTGACCGCCGAGTGGAGGGACACCGCCGACGGACGCGCCGAACTGACCCTGCACCATCGGCTCGCAGGGCGAGACGAGATCGTGACGGCGGGCGGCGGATGGGATGACGTGCTCTCCGTACTCGACGGGGTGCTTTCGGGCCGGGAGGATGACGCAAGCGGTTCTGCCGGACGCGCGGCCGGGCGAGATGTCTGGCGGACGCTCGCCTCGCATCCCCTCGAACTGACGCGCACGATCGATGCGGACCGGTCCCGGGTCTGGAGCGCCATCGCCTCGGCCGATGGACTGCGCACGTGGTGGTGGCGGCACTGGCACGACGTGTCGATCGTCGCGGACGTGCGGGTCGGAGGCGCCTACCGGATCGTCGCACCAGGCGCGAGCATCGTCGTGGAGGGGCACTATCTCGCGGTCGAGCCGTTGGAGCGCCTCGCGTTCGAATGGAGGTGGAGCGACGACGACGGGCCCACGGCCGACGAAGCAGTGGAGTTGCGGCTGACCGACGACGGCTCCGGCACACGGCTCGTCGTTCGCCACACCGGGCCCTGGACGGATGCGTCGCCCGCCGAGTCGTACCGGCAGGGCTGGAGCTTCACCCTCGGCGAGCTCGCGGCCGTCCTCGCCGCCGAGTGACCGCGGGCGCGGGAGTCGCTAGAGTTTTTCCGTGACCACCCCGCTCACGCTCATCCAGCGTTCTCCCGACCCGGAGTCGGTCGGGCAGTCGCGCGACCGCCGGCCGAGCATCGCCGAGCGCTTCCGCTCGATGGGCCGGAGCCGGATCGGCGCGCTGCTGCTCGTCGCGGCGACGCTCATCGCGATCGTGTGGGCGAACATCTCGTTCACGGGGTACGAGCAGTTCTGGGACACGCACCTGATCGTCGGGGTCGGCGACCTGCAGCTCGACTTCACCCTCCACGCGCTCGTCAACGACGCCCTGATGGCGATCTTCTTCTTCACCGTCGGCCTGGAGGTGCGGCGAGAGTTCGCGATCGGGGAGCTGACCAGCTGGGCGCGCGCCGTCGTCCCGGTGGTCGCAGCCGTCTTCGGGCTCGCCGTCCCCGCGGTCATCTTCGTGCTGTTCACCCTCGGGACGGGCATGGAGCACGCGTGGGGAGTCGTCATCTCCACCGACACCGCGTTCCTGGTCGGTGCCCTGGCCCTCATCGGCCCGCGCGCGTCGGGCCGTCTCCGGGTGTTCCTCCTGGCGCTCGCCGTGGTGGATGACATCGGCGCCTTGAGCATCATCGCGCTCGTGTACACGGAGAACTTCAACCCGTATCCGTTGATCATCGCTGCGGTCGGCCTGGTCGGCGTCTACTTCACCCGCTACCTGCGCGGCGGCCGCGGCCCGGTCTACGCGACCCTCGCCATCATCGTCTGGCTCGCGTTCCTCGCCTCGGGCGTGCACCCGACGCTGGCCGGTGTCGCGATCGCCCTGCTCGTGCCCGTCTACCGGCCCAACCGGCGGGATGTGGAGCACGCCCTCGATCTCGCCCGCACCTTCCGGCAGTCACCGAACACGGAGTACGCGCGGGCGGCGGCGAACAGCCTGCGCGAGTCCATCTCCATCAACGAGCGGCTGCAGTCGGCGTGGGGTCCGTACGTGGCGTATGTCGTGCTGCCCCTGTTCGCCCTCGCCAATGCCGGCGTGCGGCTGGACGGCGACATCCTCGCCGGCGCGCTCGTCTCGCCGATCGCGTGGGGTGTGCTCGCCGGCCTCGTCGTCGGCAAGTTCGTCGGCGTGTTCGGCTCGGCCGCGGTGCTGCGCCTGCTCAAGATCGGCGACTTCGGGCCGGGGCTCACCCTCGACCGCCTGGCCGGGGGTGCGGCGCTGTGCGGCATTGGCTTCACGATCTCGCTGTTCATCGTCGACCTGGGCGTCCCGGATGAGGCGGCGCAGAACGCCGCCCGCGTCGGCGTGCTCGCGGCGACGATCGTGGCGTTCGTCGTCGCGACCATCGTCTTCCGGATCTCCGACGCGCGCCGGCCGAAGGAGGAGGCGGGCCTGACCCTGGTGCGCCCGGTGGACCCGGCACGCGACCACATCTTCGGTGCGCTGGACGCGCCGTACGAGATCGTCGAGTACGGCGACTTCCAGTGCGGCTTCTGCCTGAAGGCGACGGGTTCGGTGTTCGAGGTGCAGCGGGAGCTCGGCGACCGGTTGCGCTACGTGTGGCGGCACGCGCCGCTGACGCGATACCACCCCAACGCCCTCGCCGCGGCGGAGGCGTCGGAGGCGGCGTCGCGCCAGGGCAAGTTCTTCGAGTTCGAGCGTGCCCTCTTCGCCGACCAGGAGCACCAGCTGCCGTCCGACATCCTGCGTCGTGCCCAGGAGCTCGACCTCGACCTCGATCGCTTCGAGGCCGACCTGAGCTCGCCCGAGGTGGCCGCGCGCGTCCGCGACGACATGCTGGATGCGGAGGCGATGGACATCACGGCCGTCCCCACCTTCTTCATCAACGGCCGCCGTCACGTCGGTCCGTACGACGCCCAGTCGCTGATCCGCGCGCTGCAGGCGACCGAGGACACCGACACGGCGGCCACCGCGCAGCCCTGAGCGCGCCTGCCCGTCCCTGATCGCGCCTGGCCGTCCCTGATCGCACCTGGCCGGGCCGGCATAGCGGCCACGCCGCCGCCCGGCGTCGGCGGTCGCCCCTACGATCGGGGCATGGCCGACGACCCGCAGCGAACAGCTCCCGAACCCCTGGTGGTCGCCGACCAGGCGGCGTGGCGCGCCTGGCTCGACGAGAACGAGCAGACCTCCGACGGTGTGTGGCTGGTGCTCGCCAAGAAGGGTGTCACCGACCCGACATCCCTCGGCTATCAGGAGGCCCTGATCGAGGCACTCTGCAGCGGCTGGATCGACGGACAGCGCCGGTCCCGCGACGACACGACCTTCGTGCAGCGGTACACCCCGCGGCGCAAGACCTCGCTGTGGTCGGAGCGCAACATCGGCATCGTCGAGACGCTGATCGCCGAGGGGCGGATGCGGCCGGCCGGGCAGGCGGAGATCGATCGGGCCAAGGCGGACGGTCGTTGGGAACGCGCGTACGCGGGCGCCGGGCGGATCGAGATGCACGAGGATCTGGTGGCCGCGCTCGAAGCGTCACCGGCGGCAACGGCCACGTTCGAGCGGCTCAACGCCCAGAACCGCTACGCCGTGCTCTGGCGGGTGACCACCGCACCGAACGCCACCACCCGCGGCAACCGGCTGGCGAAGCTGATCGGGATGCTCGAACGCGGCGAGACGCCTTACCCGCAGTAGGCGTGCCAACACAAGCGTTGTCCTGACGGCCCGGTCGCCCCTAGCGTGACGGTGACACAACACCATCGACAGGGAGACCCGCATGCCCACGACCTCGCCGCACGTCGCTTCGCTCACCGATGCCACAGACACCTACGAGAACGACTTCGGCAGCATCTCGCAGCTCACCGCCGACGACTTCCCGATCCTGAAGCGCATGTCGCTCAAGCGCATCGTCCTCGAACCGGGGGGCGTCCGCGAGCCGCAGTGGAACGTGAACGCGAACCAGATCGCCTACGTGGTGCGCGGGACGGTGCTGGTGTCGATGCTGGCGAACGCGGACGAGTTCGCGTCGTTCGTCGTGAAGGCGGGGCAGATGTACCACGTCGCGTCCGGCGCGATCTACCACATCGAGAACGTGGGGGAGGAGACCGCGGAGATCATCGCCTCCCTCCGCACCTCGCGTCCGGCGCATTTCTCGCTGCAGAACAGCTTCAATGCGATGACGGATGCGGTGCTCGGCAACACCTACGATCTCCCGTCGTCGGCGTTCGCCGCCTTCGACCGGCACGACGCGCAGCAGATCGTGCGTCGGGAGGGCCCGGCCCGCATCCCGGACACCGCCGGCCTGCCGAACGCCCACCTGTTCGATGCCGCGGGGCAGAATCCGCCGCTCTCGTACGCGTACGGCAGCGCGCGGCTCGCGCGCAAGCAGTTCTGGGCGGCGCTCGACGACCTCTCCATGTACTCGCTCGAGATCGCGAACACCGGGATGCGCGAGCCGCACTGGCATCCCGTCACGGCCGAGCTCGGGTACGTGCAGAGCGGGCACGCGCGGATGACGGTGCTCGACCCGGACGGCTCGCTCGACACATACGAGCTGGAGCCCGGGAACGCCTACTTCATCCCGCGCGCGTACCCGCACCACATCGAGGCGTTGGGCGACGAAGGCATCCACTTCCTGATCTTCTTCGACCAGCCCACGCCCGGTGACATCGGATACCGCGCCACGGCATCCGCCTTCTCGCGGGAGGTGCTGTCGTCGGCGTTCGGGGTGCCGGAGGCGCAGCTCCCGCAGTTCCCGTTCACGCCGGTCGATCCGCTGATCGTCGGGCGCACCAACCCCGTCGACCCGGTGAAGTAGCGTCGGGTCAGCTCCCCGAGCGGGTCAGGCCGCGGAGCTCACCGGTCGACGATCCGAAGTCGATGTGGATGTGCGTGCAGTAGTCGGCGAAGCGCGAGATGTTGCGCAGCGGCGGCATCCAGTACGCCCCGCAGCCGTCGGCCCCCGAGGCCTGCCCCGCGCGCGATCCGGCCGGCAGGAAGGAGTCGAGGAACGGGAGCAGGATGTTCGTCGGCCCGTCGTTGCCGCGCGTCCTGGCGGAGCCGATGTAGGTGAGGTCCATCGCGTTGGGGGCGCCCGGCGGCGTGCAGTGGCGGGAGGTCGGGTTGCTCGCGCAGGTGGCGACGCCGTCGTTGGCGCAGTGCCGGTTGAGGTCGCTCACCTGCACCGAGCCGTAGTTGCGGATGATGATCACCAGCGTCTGCAGCGTCCGCTTGTCGATGTTGCACTGCGGTGTCTGCCCGATGGTGCCGTTGGCGATCGGCTGCAACTCGTTCGGGATGATGGCGCGCTCGGCCCATTCGATGATGAGCGTTCCCTGGTTGTAGTCCTCGAGCAGCTTCTGTGCTGCGGCCTGCGCCGTCGCGGGCACATCCACGCACGTCTCGACACAGGTGCTCTCCGCCGGCTGCGCCAGGGCGGCTCGGGCGGAGGGCGCGGGCGCGGCGGCGGAGAACCCGGCGACCACGAGCAACGCGATCAGCGCGAAGGCGACGCGGAGGGACGTTCGGCGGAGGCGGCGCATGTCAGTCCTGACTCACGGTGACGCCGGCGAGCGTGAAGCAGTCGCGTGCGACGGCGGAGGAGTCGTCCACCGTCTTCTGCGGGCCCGCGCCGGTCTCCGGATTGATGGGGTTGGCATTGATGAAGGCGAGATTCGCGGCCAGCGGCTTCCAGACGCCGTCCTTCTCGGCGGCAGCGGCGGCGAGGGGCGTCGCGGCGGCGACTCGCGTCGCGGCGAAGCCGTCGGCGACCTGCTGGCACGCCTGCACGGCCAGCGCCTTCGCCCCGGCGGTGTCGACGGGCGCCCCGGTCGGTGCGGGCGCGTCCGGCGCGTCTGTGGCATCCGGGCCGGTCGTCGGCGCGGGAGTCTGCGTCGCGGGGGCCGTCGGCGTCGGCGTCGGGCTGGCGGTGAGCGTCGGCGTCGGGAACGGCGTCTGGGTCCCGGCGTCGGCGCCGGACTTCGGCGCGCAACCGGCCAGCGCCAGCGCGAGCACGGCCGCCGCCACGGTGAGCGCGCGCACGCGCCCGAGCTGCGAGACCATCGGAACCACCCCATCCCCGAACGGGCGTAAATACTTGCATAGGCTACGGCGTCGGTTGCGCCGATCGGCGGAGTGACGCGCGCTCTGCGGGGAACGGCTGCCGGGTCAGACGCCGGTCTTCCCTGCCTTCTTGCGGGCACGGAGGTCGACCAACCCGACGACGAGGGCGACCGCGAGCAGCGCGAGAGTGACGAGGTAGCCGTCCCGGACCGCCTGGTGGTACTGATCGATCGGATGGTTGCCGCCGCCCGGGACGGTCGCGAAGAACACCGCCGTCACCAGTGCGACGCCGACGGCCGTTCCGACCCGCTGGCCCAGCTGCGCGATCGACCCGGCCGCGCTGCCCTCCTCCGGCGGCACCTCCGAGAGCGTCAGCGTCTGGTTGGGGGAGATGACGAACCCGCCGCCGATGCCGCCGACCAGAGTGGATGCGGCCATCAGCCATTCCGCCGCGGCCGGCGGTGCCAGGGTCGCTGAGGCGAGCAGCGCGCCGATGCCCACGATCACGATGACGAGCCCCACGACGACGAGGGCGCGTCCGAAGCGCTGGACGAGACGGCCCCCGATGAACGCCGATACCGCCGCGCCGAGGGCGAAGGGGACGCTGACGAGACCCGCGGCAAGCGGCTGAGCGTGCAGCCCCTCCTGGAGGAACAGGGTGGTGACGAGGAAGCTCGCCGGAAGACCGGCGAAATACACCGCGGCGATGAGGATGCCGTTGCGGTACGACGCCAGCCGGAACAGGTCGAGGTGGACGATCGGCGAGAGCCCGCGCTTCGCATAGCGGCGCTCCCAGAGGAGGAATGCCGACCCGAAGGCCGCGAACGCGATGAGCCACAGCCAGCGGAGCGGGTCGTCGGTGGGGGAGCCCGTGGTGAGCAGGAAGGGCAGCATCAGGCCGAGGATGGCCCCGGCCAGCAGGATCAGCCCGACCGGATCCAGCTGCGTCCCTCCCGCGGGCCTCTCCTGTCTGCGCGGCAGGAACCGCAGAGCGAAGAAGAGCGCGACGGCTCCGCATGGCACGTTGAACCAGAAGAGCAGCCGCCAGCCCTCCTCCGCGCCGCCGAGGGCGATCAGGGAGCCGGCGAGGCTCGGGCCGATCGCCGTGGCGATGCCGACCATCGCACCGAAGACCCCGAACGCGCGCCCGCGCTCCGGTCCGCGGTAGAGCTGCTGGATCATCCCGAGCACCTGGGGCATCTGGACGCCGGCCGCGGCCCCCTGCACGAAGCGCGCGATGGTCAGCCAGAGGATGTTCGGGGCGAGCGCGCAGAGGGCGCTCGCGAGGCTGAAGCCGACCAGGCCGATGACGAACATCGCCCGGCGTGATCGGGTGTCACCGAGGCGCCCGGAGGGCACGAGCGTGAGGCCGAAGGCGAGCGCGTAGCCCGCGACGATCAGCTGCAGCTGCGTCGAGTCGGCGTGCAGGGAGCGCTGGATGGACGGCAGCGCGACGTTCACGCCGGAGAGATCGAGGATGGTCAGTGCGCCCACGGCGATGCAGACCGCGAAGGCCGGACCGCGCGCCGCACGGGTTCCCTGAGCGGTGTCCTCTCCGGAGGGGCCCTGTGAAACGTCGGTCACGCCGACACCGTACGCCCCGCTCAGTCGGCGAGCGCTCCGGTCAGGTATGCGCGGAGGATGCGGCGGAGCCGCGGCTCCAAGTCGATCAGCGCGTGCCCGAGCCGCGGGTCGGTCCGGTAGAGCTCGGCGATCTCCGGCGGCGGGGTGGAGATCTGCCAGAAGGTGCCGGCGAGGGAGGTGGCGGCGGCGACCAGATCGCGTGCGGCGGTGTCCGAGAGGGCCGGGAGCGCATCCCGGACCGCGTCGCTGATCGCCGCGAGGCTCTCGCCGCTCGTGAGCTTGTAGCTGCGCACGGCCTCGACGGAGACGTTGCGCTCGAGGTTCAGGGGCGCCTGCGCGAGCAGGTCGCAGAACGCTCCGCGCGCGGCGAGGGTGGAGGCGAAGGCGGTTGCGACGCCGTCGGCGGTGGAGGCGCGACGGACCCGCTCGCACAGCACGGGCGTCCACTCCCGCCACGCCTCGGCCGTGAGACGGAGGAAGATCTCCTCCCGGGTCTCGAAGTACCGCAGCATGGCCGACTTGTGCATCCCGACCGCGTCGGCGATGTCGGTCAGAGTGACCGTGCGGATGCCACGATCGCGGCCGAGGGCGCGGGCGGCGTCGAGGATCGCCTGCTCGCGGGCGGCTTTCGCCTCGGGGGATCGGGCTCGTCGCTGCCCGCTCTCTCGCGTCTCCTGCTGGGTCATGCCGCCAGTTTAGCGCAACCGAGTTGCATTATTTAAAGAAACGGTGTTTCATTAACGTCATGGAACAGACATGGTTCATCACAGGCTCCTCCCGCGGCTTCGGCCGCTCCCTCGTCGTCGCCGCGCTCCGCGCCGGTGACCGCGTCGCCGCCACCGCCCGTCGCCCAGAGCAGCTCGACGACCTCGTCGCCGAGTTCGGCGACCGCATCCTGCCGCTCCGGCTCGATGTCACCGACCCCGCCCGCGCCGCCGAGGCGCTCCGCGAGGCGCACGACCGGTTCGGTCGGCTCGACGTGATCGTCAACAACGCCGGCTACGCGAACGTGTCGCCGATCGAGACGACGGACGACGCCGACTTCCGCACCCAGTTCGAGACCAACTTCTGGGGCGTGTACAACATCAGCAAGGCGGCCATCCCGCTGCTGCGCGCGCAGGGCGGCGGGCTCGTCATCCAGTTCTCGTCGGTCGGCGGGCGCGTCGGCGGGTCGCCCGGCATCGCCTCCTACCAGGCCGCGAAGTTCGCGATCGACGGCTTCAGCCGCGTGCTCCGGACGGAGACGGCTCCGTTCGGCGTGAAGGTCCTCGTCGTCGAGCCGAGCGGCTTCCGCACCGACTGGGCGGGCTCGTCGATGGAGGTGCGCGAGATCCCCGAGGGATACGAGAGCACCGTCGGCGCGATGAACCGCCGGGTCCGTCAGTCCGACGAGGGCCCGGCCGGCGACCCGGACCGCGCGGCCGAGATCCTCGTCCGCCTCGCCAAGAGCGACGACATCCCGCAGAACCTCCCGCTCGGGGTGAACGCCACCGAGATGAGCGTCGCGCAGGACCGTCGCCTCCTGGCCTCCGACCTCGCGTGGGCGCCTGTCTCGCGCTCCGCCGACGCCGCCGAGCCCTACCCCGTCCCCTTCCCGCCCGCCGCCTGACCCCCTCGCGCCCCTCCGCCCCACCGTCGAGTCCGCGAACTTTGCACATCCCCGCGGCGTTCCGCGTGCAGTTTGTGCGTACTCGACGGTGGGGCGGAGGGGCGGGTAGGGTTCGCGTATGACGGCGGCGTCACCGGAGCGGGGCATGCGCACCTTCGCGCAGGTGCTCGTCAACACGGCCGTGGCCAACGTCACGACGAGCTACCTCTGGTTCGCCCTGACCTTCTGGGTCTACCTCGAGACCCGGTCGGTGCTCGCGACCGGCATCGTGGGCGGTGCCTACATGCTCCTGGTCGCGGTGTTCTCCATCGTCTTCGGCACGATCGTCGACCGGCATCGCAAGCAGTCCGTCATGATGCTCGCCTCGCTGCTGACGCTCGCGTCCTTCTCGATCGCCGGTGTGCTCTATCTGATCTTCCCCGAGGAGGCGCTGCTCGACCTGGGCGGCCCGATGTTCTGGATCTTCGCGGGCATCATCCTGTTCGGTGCCGTCGTCGAGAACCTCCGCAACATCGCCCTGTCGACCACGGTCACCCTGCTCGTCCCCGTCGAGCGCCACGCCAACGCCAACGGGCTCGTCGGCACCGTCCAGGGTCTCGCCTTCATCGTCACCAGCGTCTTCAGCGGCCTCTCGATCGGCCTGCTCGGGATGGGGTGGACGCTCGTCATCGCGATCGTCCTGACCGGGCTGGCCGCCCTCCACCTGCTCATGCTGCGCATCCCCGAGGAGCTCCCGGAGCGCGACGCGTCGGCGTCGGCCGTCGACCTGCGTGGGAGCATCGCGGCGATCCGCCAGGCGCCCGGACTGTTCGCCCTCATCATCTTCTCGACGTTCAACAACCTGATCGGCGGCGTCTACCTCGCGCTGATGGACCCGTACGGTCTCGAGCTCTTCGCCGTGGAGGTGTGGGGCATCGTCCTCGGTGTCGCCTCCACCGGGTTCATCATCGGCGGGCTGGTCGTGGCGAAGTTCGGCCTCGGCAAGAACCCCATCCGGACCATGCTGATCCTGGTCGCCATCATGGGACTGCTCGGCGCGACCTTCACCCTCCGTGAGTGGTGGCTGCTGTACGCGGCCGGCATCTGGGCGTACATGGCGCTCATCCCGGCCGTGGAGGCGTCGGAGCAGACGGTCATCCAGAAGATCGTGCCGTTCGCCCGGCAGGGTCGCGTGTTCGGTTTCGCGCAGGCGCTGGAGTCGGCCGCGGCCCCGATCACCGCGTTCCTGATCGCGCCGGTGGCGCAGTTCCTGATCATCCCGTACATGGCGTCCGAGTCGGGTTCGGCGACGTGGGGCTGGCTCCTCGGCGACGGCAGCGCGCGGGGGATCGCCCTGGTGTTCCTCGTCTCCGGCCTCATCATGGTCGCGCTGGCGCTCGGCGCGTTCCTCACCCGCTCCTACCGCCTCCTCTCCGCGGAGTACCGGGGGAGCGCCACGGATGCGGTGATGACGATTCGGTGAACAGGCCGAGTCGGGTCTGCCCCGTAAGCTGTGGACTGGCTATGCTTCGGATCGTTCGGGGGGAAGGCCATCCGGAGGGGGAAGGGCCATGTACGGTCTGTCATCGGCGGGAGCATTCGCCGCAGCGGTCGCTGTCGCGGCGATCGTCCTGCTGCTCGCGCCCGTGGGCGAGGCGGTGTCGCCTGTCGTCCAGGCGGTGGATCTGGTGGTCGCCGGGGTCGCGGGGGCGGCCGCAGCGACGTTCTTGAGCATCGCGGGAGGTCAGCGGCACCGCCGCCGACGCGCCCGCTAGCGCCACACCCCTGTTCTCCGCAAGGGGTCCCTCAAAAGTTGACAACCTAGCCTGGCGTGGGAATCATCACGAAGGTGACGTTGGTGGACGGGACCCTCGAGGACTTCGCCCGCGATTTCGAGATCGCGCTGGCGCAGCGCCAGGTCACGGCCGCCTACCAGCCGCAGATCGACGTCGCCGACGGCACGGTCGTCGGTGTGGAGGCGCTCGCCCGCTGGACGCATCCGGAGCACGGTGAGGTCGCTCCCGACGTCTTCGTCGACATCGCGCAGAAGACCGGCCTGCTCCCGCTGCTGACGGCTCGGATCATCTCCGACGTGACGTCGGAGTACATCCCGGGCTGCACCATCGATGTGGCGGTCAACGTCTCGGCGACCCAGCTGGAGGATCCCTCCCTCTACGACATGTTCGAGGGCGCCTTCGCGACCGGCCGGTGCGACCCGGAGACGCTCATCGTCGAGGTGACCGAGAGCTACAGCATCGAGCATCCCGAGCGGGTCGCTGCTCCACTGGAGGCGCTCGCCGCGGCCGGCGTCACGATCTCGGTGGACGACTTCGGGACAGGGCATTCGTCGTTCGCGCGGGTCGAATCCCTGCATGCCAGCGAGCTGAAGCTCGACAAGAGCCTGGTGCAGGCGGATGACCGGGTTCACGAGGTCGCCCAGATCATCGGCGAGGCGCACCGCCGCGGCATCCGCGTCGTCGGCGAGGGCGTCGAGAGCCGCGGGCAGCTCGACCGGCTTGCCGCCGCGGGCTGCGACCGTGCCCAGGGGTACTGGATCGCACGCCCGCAGCCGGCCACGTCGCTGCTCTCGTGGTACCGGATGCGCACCCGCGAGTCCTGACACAGAACGCGCCCGGCCTGTGGTCAGGCCGAGCGCGTCCAGGTCGTCCGGTGAGCGGTGCTCAGAGTGCGTCGAACGAGTCGATGTCGACGCGCGACTCCTCCTGACGGGGAGCGGGCGGGTCGACCTCGATCTGCGCCCAGGTGACCGGCATGCCGGGGGAGAAGAGCACGTCCACGCCGGGGCCGCCGCGGAGCGGGGGGATGGTGACGTAGCCGCCGCCGGCTCGTACGGCCTCGAGGATCTTCCCGCGCAGGTCGTCCACCGGATCGGGGAGGAAGTAGTCCTTTCCATCGACCGTGAGGCGGTGAACGATCATGCGGCGATCCTTTCCGTGGGGATGATGTAGAAGACTATCGCGCGGTCACGATACACCTGTATTCCGGACGGGTAAGCTCGCAGCAGCGCCGCAAGGCGCCACGAACGACCAGAGGAAAGGCATCCGTGGGCACACTGCGCTACGACGGCGAAAGCTACGAACTCGACGACCGCCTGCTGTTCCACATGCAGATCGCGATCAGCACCAAGCTCCGCCGTGGGGAGAACTTCTTCCTCACCTGGCCGGTGCCGGCCGAGCTCGGCAGCGGTCGTCACACCGTCTGGGTCGACAACGGCGTCCCCCTGCACATCTTCTTCTCCGGCTCCAAGGTCCCGACTCTCAACAAGGACTGGATCGAGGCCATGATCCAGACCGCCAGCAGGGCCTCCGGGATGATCGTGATGGAGGAGTCCGAGATCCGCCCGAATCCCCGGGGTTGAGGCTGGCCCAGCGCTTATAGCGGAAGCGTTTCACGAAAACAAGGCCCCCCGATTTTCTTGCTTCACCGAGCGGGTAGTTCGATCATCTAACTAGATCTTCGAATCGCACCACGACGGAAGAGAAGTTAGGAAAGAGCCATGGCCGAGTCCCTCGCAGAAATCGTCGACCTGCCCACCGAGTACGTCTCGTGGCACTCGCCGGCGGCCGCCCTCTGGGTCGCCTCGACGCCGACCGCGTACGTGGGCATGGTGGACCGCAACCACGACGGTTTCGTCGCCACCGACTGCACCGGCCGTGAGCTGGGCGTGTACGGGACGCTGGAGTCCGCACGCGTCGCCGTCTACGGCGCCTGGGTCGCACCGGCACCGGCCGAGGAGCAGGCGCTCATCGCCTGACCCCCTGAACCATCCCGGCCGGCGTTTCGGGTGCGCCAACCGGGATCCGACGGAGCCCCGGCACCTCCTCTGGTGCCGGGGCTCCCATCGTTAACGAGCGCTCAGTTCAGGCTCGGCTCCGCGAGGGCTTCGGCGACGGCCTGCTCGACGCTGAGCTCGCGACCCTCGGACACCGCGGCCGCCAGCCGCCCGGCCGGCGCCACGGAGGCGAGGCGGTCCAGGTACCGCTGGTGGAAGGTGAACGTCGGCCCGTTGTGGGTTCCCGACCGCTCCCGCAGTGCGTGTGCGGCCCCGGCGAGGCGCCCGGCCCGCTCGACGTCGCCGGCGAGGGCGGCCACGGCCGCAAGGCCCTCGAGCCCGTATGCGATCCCCTCGATGTGTCCGAGCGACGTGGACAGGGTCACACTCAGCGAGAAGTCCTTCCTGGCGTCCTCGGGCGAGCCGAGCAGGAGGTGCGCCCAGCCCAGGTGATAGGAGGCGATCCGGCCACCGACGGCATCCCCGGCCCGCTGCGTGAGGGCGAGGGACTCGTCGAACCGCTCGAAGGCGGCGTGCAGCTCCTGCCGCAGCAGCGCTACCCGGCCGAGGAGCACGAGCGCCATCGCCTCGCCCCACACGTCGCCGGTCTCGCGGAACAGCCGCAGGCTCCGCTCCATCACGTCCGATGCGCGGTCGGTATCCGGTTTCTCGCCGGCGAGGAGCGCGAGGGCGAGGGAGATCTGCGCCATCGCCTCGCCGGAGCGGTCGGCGCAGCGGCGGAACAGGTCGGCGCTCTCCGCGAGATCGGCGGCGACGCGTCCGTCCGGGTCCTTCCAGAACCGGATGGTCCGCGTGAAGTAGAGCGCGACCGCGCGCGTGCGGTCGTGGAGGGCCTCACCCGACTCGAGCGGTTCGTCCATCCACGTGCGCACCTCGCCGAGCAGGCCGATCACCCAGAAGTACAGGAAGAGGTTGAAGGCGAGCTCGGCTGCCCGGTCCCAGTCGCGGGCGTCCAGCAGGTAGCGCTCGGCGGCGCGGAGGTTGTCGCGCTCGTCGCCGAGCCGCTGCATCCACTCGCGCTGCCCTCCGCCCTTCAGCGGCAGCCGCGCCCGTGCGCCGAGGTCGATGAAGTACCTGGCGTGGGCGTCGCGGGCGCTCTCGAGCTCGCCGTCGCCGTGGAGCTGCTCCCTGGCGTACTCGCGGACGATCGCCTGCATCGTGAAGCGCGGCCGGTCGTCGCTGTCGTGCTGGGCGACGAGGCTGGAGTCGACGAGCACGGCGAGATCGGACAGCACGTCGGCATCGTCGCCGTCCGCGCCGACGAACTCCGCCGCCTCCAGGGTGAAACCGCCCTCGAACACTCCCAGGCGGGCGAGCAGACGGCGCTGCTCCGGCGCCAGCAGCTGCGTGCTCCACTCGATCGTGCGGCGGATCGTCTGCTGCCGCTCCGGGAGGTCGCGCGACCCGCCGACGAGCACCGAGAGTCGCCGGTCGAGGCGGTCCAGCAGCTCAGCGGGGGAGAGCACCCGGATGCGCGCGGCCGCGAGCTCGATCGCCAGCGGCACGCCGTCGAGCGCCGTGCACACACGGGCGACCGCGTCGGCGTTCTCCGCGGTGATCTCGAAGTCGGGCTTCACGGCGTGCGCCCGCTCGACGAAGAGATTGACCGAGGAGTCCTCGGCGAGCGGTCCGACGTCATAGCTCTGCTCGGCGCTCACCCGCAGCAGCGTCCGGCTGGTCACCAGCAGTGCGACGCCGGGGGCGGCCGCGAGCAGACCGGTCAGCAGGGGCGCCGCATCCAGCACCTGCTCGAAATTGTCGAGGACCAGCAGGATGCTGCGGTCGCGCAGCGCCGTCGCGAGGTTGTCGAGGATGGGCGCGTCTCCGGTGTCGCGCACGCCCAGGGCCTGCGCGATGCGGTTCGGTACCCGCTGCGGGTCGTGCACCGCCGAGAGGTCGACGAACACCGCTCCGTCGTCGAAGTGCTGGGCGGCGGCGCGCGCTGCCGCGATCGCGAGCCGGCTCTTCCCGATGCCACCTGGGCCGACCAGCGTCACGAGGCGGGTGCCGCGCGCGAGCCGATCGCCGATCGCCGCGATGTCCGCCTCCCGCCCGACGAGCCCGGTCAGCGGGACCGGCAGTCGCACGGGCTCAACGACGCGGTCGGCGTCGCTCGCCACATCGGCCGTGATGAGGGCACGGCTCTGGTCGAAGCGCTCGGCGAGCAGCGTGGCGAGGTCGTTCTCGATCAGCTGCGCGAGCTCTTTGGGCGTCTCGAAGTACTTGTATGCGGCACGGTCGTCGTCGCGGATGCGCGCAAGCAGTGTGGCGAGGCGCGGCTCGCGGTTGTCGGCCGGGCTCTTGACGTAGAGCAGGCGAGGCAGCTCGGTAGGGCAGAGGTTGTACTCGTCCTCGAGGCCGGAGACCTCCTCGTCCGGGGCGACCCAGCCGTAGCGCTCCCAGTACAGACCGAGGAAGACGTCGCTCTGCTCCAGGTAGGCGCGGTAGAGCTCGCGCGGAGGATGCGGCCGGGCGCCCAGTTCGAACATGACGGGGGCGAGATGCAACCGCTCGATGGCGGTCCGCGCTGCCCGGCGCTCAGCGGCGAGCTCCTGCAGCGTGGAGGAGACGAAGATCCGCAGCCGCTGGTCCGGCGTGCGGATTACATGAGGGTGGCTCATGTCACGTCATTGTGTTGCTTCGATGTGCAAATGTACAGAGGGCGTGCCGCGCGAGCCCACTAGCACTCCGGATCCGTCATGCGCAAGGAGGTTTAGAGGATCCGCGATCGGAGGTTAGCTAGGAAGGTGAAGGAAATCGCGTGGTACGTACTGGGCTTCGCGCTGGCGGTCTGCGCCATCGCCGTGGGGCTGCTCCTGGCGCCCGACGCCGCCGACGCCACCGAGGGTCCGGGCGGCCTGCTGCAGCATCTGACCCCCACCGAGTGGGCCGATCTCGTGGTGGCCCTGGTGTTCGCCGCGATCGCGTTCGTCAGCGGCAGCTACCTGTCGTCGCGTGCGGCTGCGGAGGCCGACGACACCGCACTGACGGTGGAGCTCGTCACCGCGCAGCGCGCGGGCTGACGGGCCGGGGCGCGACGGGATGACGCGCCCCGGCTCTCGTCACCTGTCGCGGTAGCGCTTCGCGGCGGCCAGCGCCTCACGCAGGCCGGCGGCGTCGTAGCGGCGGACGTAGGCCGGTGTGTCTCGCTGGGCGCGCCATCCCTCGGACAGCTCGCCGACGTCGACGGTGTCGAATCCGAACTCGTCGATCAGCGCGGCGACGCGCTCGCGGGCGGCCGGGTCGTCTCCGGCGACGATGAGGGCGCGGCGGTCCGGGGTGCCGGCGGGCAGGCTCTGGCTGGTCAGTTCGGCGGCGCCGATGTGGTTGAAGGCCTTCACGACGTGCGACGTCGGCAGCACCTTCTGCAGGCGCTCGGCGACGGTGGTGGACTCGTCGTCCAACTCCGCGATGTGCCCGTCGCGCTGTGGGTAGTAGTTGTTCGTGTCGATGACGATCTTGCCGGCCAGCTCCTCGACCGGCAGCGTCGCCTCGGCGGCGAGCGGGGTCGTGACCACGACGATGTCGCCGGCGGCGGCCGCCTCGGCCGGGGTGGCGGCTCGGGCGTGCTCGCCGAGCTCGTCCACGAGGCCGCTCAGCGTCTCCGGGCCGCGCGAGTTGCTGAGCACGACGTCGTAGCCGCGGGCGACCGCGAGGCGGGCGAGCTGGGAGCCGATGTGTCCTGAACCGATGAATCCGATTGTCGTCATACCTGCCGGAACCGGAACGGGCTCTGGATGATTCCCGCCGGCCGCATCCCGATCAGCCGCAGAGCCCGACGCCCGCCGAGGTGAGGATGACGGTGCGGTTCTGCTCGGCGACGGCGTCCGAGTACGCACCGGACGCGTCGGTCTCCTCCTTCCAGCCGCACCATTCGAAGCCGACCCCCGCGGTCTGGAGCAGCGTGGCGGGCACGCCGAGACCCACCAACGCCGCCTTGACCGCATCCGCCCGCTTCAGCGAGAGCGCGGTGTCGGCGGTGTTGTCGGTCGCCTGGTCCTTGGATGCGGTGCCCGTGATGGTCACCGGCTTGCCGTTCTGCTCGATCGCGGGCACGAGCGTCGCGAGCACCTTCTGGGCCGCGGCCGGGTCGGAGAAGTCCGCCGTGTCCTTGGTGAAGAGCAGCTCGCTGTTGCGGATGACGACGGGCTTCGACCAGTCCGTCTTCGTGGCGACCGGCTCGATGGTCACCGGGGTCACGGCCGGGAGACCGGCGGCCGCGTTCCCAGAGGCCGGCTCGGGCAGCAGGGAGAGGGTTCCGCCGGCCGCCGTGATCACGGCGGACCAGATCGCCTCCAGGTTGCTGCGCGCGGGGACGGTCAGCGGCTGCTGCGCGCCCGCGGTGTCGCCCATCCCGGACCAGTACACGGTGACGCCCTTCAGGTCCGTCGGGAGCAGCTTCCGGGAGGTCAGGTCGGAGACCACCTGCGCCGGATCGGCGTAGAGCAGGCCGGTTCCGGCGAAGTTCAGCGGGTCGGTGGTCTGCAGCCCGCTGCCGACGACGATGACGCCCATCGGGTCGCTGCCGAGGTTGCGCGACGCCTGGTCGATGGCGCCCAGGTAGTCGACCTCCGGCGCCGACGCCTTGAGACCGTCGATGTAGGAGGTGATCTGCGTGAGCTTGGTGCGCTGGTCGTTCTGGCAGACGATCGCATCCTGGGCCGACGAACCGAGCGCGGTCGTGCCCATGACCTGCGGGGTGCCGGACGGCACGACGACGGTCACGCTGCCGTTCGTCTTGCCTGCTGCCTGCAGCTGGGCGGACGCGGATGCGGGGATGCTCACGGCCGGCGCATTCGCCGTGCTCCCGGCGACGACCCCGAGGTTGCGCTTGTGCGACTGGTCGCACGCCTCGCCGGATGCCGTCGCCGGCGCGCACGCTGCGAGTCCCGCGACGACCGCCACGACGACCCCTGCAACTGCTCCCGCCCGCATGCCGCGCTTCCCCCACCGTCGAGTCCGCGAAGACTGACCGCTCTCGTGGCGCGTCGCGTGCAATGTGTGCGTACTCGACGGGGGGAGGTGGGGCATGTGGGAGCCTTTCACGCGGTCGGGGAGGTGGGGGAGGAGGGGGAGGTGGGGGATGCGGAGGCCCCGGGCGGCAGGGGTGGGGCGAGGTCGGGGGTCTCGACGCTGCGGCGGGCGCGCAGCTCGCGGATGATCTGGCTGGTGCTCTCCGGGTCGCGCTCGCGCTGCGCCAGACGGGTCGCGAGCTGGGCGCGCACCACATCCATCCGGGAGTGGAACGTCACGCGGGCGCCGGTGTAACGGACGGCGTCGTGCGCATCGAGCTGCAGGGCCAGGCGCGTGCGCTCCTCCGCGGCGACCGCCTCGCCGTGCAGCCGATCGCGAAGCAGCCGCAGCCGCGCGGCCTGCGCGTGCGCCTTCTCGGCCGCGGTGAGGAGCGGTTTCGTCGTCAGCCACGCCACGACGAAGCTGAGGGCGCCAGAGGTGGCCAGCACACCCAGCATGAGGAACGCCATGATCGTATCCGGCGCTGTCCACGAGAACCCGGCAGGCGCTGCCGTCTGCGCACCGCCCACGAGCCCGGTGAGTCCGCCCGCGTTCTGCGCGTCGATGCCCGCTTTGATCCGGGCGATCGTGATGGCGGCGAGGATGGCGGCCCAGACTAGTCCGAGCACGACCGAGGTGATGATCCACCTGCGCGACATGACGCCCGCCTGGACGCGGCGGAGCAGGATGGCCACGACGTGCGGCAGCGTGACGACCGCGAGCGAGATGCCGAGCGTGATGACGTACATCTGCAGCCCGATCGACCCGTACTGGCTGTCGTTGCGCAGCAGCAGGGTCAGCGCCTGGGCGAGCAGGATGTAGTCCACCGCGATCATGGCGACGAGCAGCACGTAGACCATGACGTGGGCGAACGGGGAGACGTGGCCGACGTGGGGACGCAGGCGCGGAGGGCGGGTGACGATGTCGCGAGCCATGGGCGGCCTCTCAGGCGTAGGAGTGGAAGTCGGGGTCGTGACCGGCCAGCTTGGCGTCGAGCCGCTCGACGTCCTGGTCGGCCCGGCGGATGTCGTCCTCGGCCCGTTGCAGCGCCCGGCGGATGAGCTCCTGCCGCGCCTGCGCTTCGGCGACGCGGGCCGAGGCCGCTGCGACATTCCGGGTGCGCTGCCGCTCGAGCTCGGCGACCCCGGCGCGCTCGAACGCGGCGAGCTCGTGCTCGAACACCTCCAGGGTCTCGACGTCGACGGCGTGGCGCATGCGGCGCAGCCGTCGGAGCAGCCGTCGGCGGAGGCCGCCGGTGGCGGGGACGCGGTAGTCGGTCAGTCGGTCACGCCGAGGCATCGGTCCTCCTGTGGTGGTCGTCGTTGCCGGCGGCGGCGACGCCGGCGGTCTCCTCACCCGCGGTGCGGGCTGCGGCGATGGGGTGCAGGGCGTCGACGGCGGTGCCGCGCGAGGTGAGCCAGCCGGAACGCTGCAGCGCGGGTGGATGCGCGGACACGCGTCCCGATGTCGCCTGGCGGAGGGCGCCCCAGTACACGGCGGCCTTCTCGTCGGAGCGGTCGAACATCCGTGCCGCCCGCAGTTGCGCCGCGGTGAACCGCGCGTTGATCAGGGCACTGAGCTCGTCGCTGCGCCGGTGTGCCCGGCGGATGCGCCGCTCCAGCCGCCGCAGCTCCTCGAACGCGGTGCCCTGTCCTTCGGCGATGCGGAGCCGGTCGCCCTCGGGAAGCCGGTCGATCCGTTCCTCGTACGTGTCGAGGTCGGAGCGGAGGGCGGAGGTGAGGACGCGGTGCTCGGTGAGCTCGCGACGCATGCTGCGAAAGAAGCGCTGCTCCTCCCGGCGGGCGAAGGCGTCGGCCCTGGCCTGCAGGGTGGCGACGGTCGGCGATGTCCGGTCGCCCGCATCCACCTCGGTGTCATGGACGGTGGCCGCGTCGCGGCGCGCCAGCCGGACCAGGCGGCGTCGGGCGAACGGCCCGAGTCTCAGCGGCTGCGTCGTCATAACGGGCGAGCGTAGGGAGTCGGCCTGTGCGTCCCCTAGGTGTAGGTCGAAGGAAGCCCGAACGTGACCCAACCGTGACCGCGGTCAGCGGTCGGCCGCCAGCGCCTCCAGATAGCCCGCGTACCCCTCCGGTGCACGCCCGCGCAGCCGGGCGGAGGTGACGACCGGCTCGTGCTCGGACGACAGCATCACGATGCCCGATTCCCGCAGCCGCGCGGCCAGGCGGACGTCCTCCGCGGTGGCGAGCGGCGGGAAGCCGCCGGCCCGGCGGTAGGCGGATGCCCGCATCCCCAGGTTCGCGCCGTGCACGTGGCCGAGGGTGGCGCCAGGGGGATGCCGGTCCTCCCAGACGCGGCGGCGCTCGGCGTCGAGATCGTCGAGCACCGGGACGACGGCGCCCGTGTAGGCGTCGGCGTGCCGGGCCGCGCGCAGGTGCTCGGCGAGCCACCCGCGCGGAACCGTGCCGTCGGCATCGGTGAACGCCAGCCACACGCTCTCCGGGCGCTGTCTACTGCCGGCGAGCGCCGTCTCGACGCCGAATGCACGGCTGCGGCCGACGTTCCCGAACTCCACGGTCACCGTGCGAACAGCAGGATGCCGTGCCGCGATCGCCGCCGAGCCGTCCGTGCACGCGTCGAGCACGAGGACGATGTCCGTCGGCACCTCGACGATCGCGCCGGCGGCCTCGACCGACGCGAGGCAGGCGTCGAGTGTCGGAGCCTCGTCGCGGGCGGGGATCACGACGACCGCTCGACGGATGGCGGGCCTCATCGCAGGACCTCCAGCACGAACTCCTCATCGCGATGCACGACCGCAGTCCGCAGACGGGAGCGCTCGCGGAACCGGTCGTGCGCTGCCTCTCCTGACTGGGCGAAATCGTCGGAGTCGCCCGTCCAGTGGCAGAGCAGCACCTCGCCGCCCGGCGCGAGGGACCCGACGATGCGGTCGATGACGGCATCCCACTCGTCTTCGGCAAGGTAGTACGCCAGCTCGGAGACGATCACGAGGTCGGTGCCGTGGTCCGCGGCCACCGGCCACTGCTGCGGGACGCGCATGCGCTCGACCACGACGTTCGGCCGGTCGCGCAGCCGCTCCGCCGCGGCCTCCACGGCCGACGCGGAGCCGTCCACCGCGATGAGCTCATCGCACCGATCGGCGAGCACCAGTGTCGTCTCCCCGATCGAGCAGCCGAGCTCGACTGCTCGGCCGTACCGCTCGCGGGGGAGGGAGGCGGCGAGCACCGCCCGTCGCCTCCGTTCGTACCAGCGCGTGCGGACACGCCACGGGTCGTCGCGTTCGTGGTGCATCCGCTCGAAGTGCTGATCCGCCGGCTCGGGCGGCTCGATGACGACCTCGCGGCCGTCGGCCGCACGCGCCACGAAGCCCGGCTCCAGTACACCCTCCGGGTTTTCGGGGGTTCGCAGCTGCGAGGGGAATGCAGCGAGAGCGGTGCGCTTGCTGGTCCGCTCGCCGGCGTCGAGGACGACCTCGCGCACCCGCCGCCACGGGACGTCGGCCGGAGTGCCCCACTGCCAGAGCCACACCGGGTAGAGCAGGATGCGCAGTCCGCGCTCCCGGGCGGCCGCGACGACCTCCCGCCCGAGGGTCCGGTGGTCGCCGTGCCGGTCGCCGGTCCACGGCGCGAGCACCAGGCGGTTCCGCGCCTCCGACGGCGCGTCGAGGATCTCCGCGATCGCGGCGCGGAGGTCAGCCGTGTGGTGTTTCAGGGCGCCGTCGGGCAGACCGAGCGGCACGACGGGCTGCGCCGCGGGAGTCGTGGGGAGGCCGAGGGACGCGAGTGCGGCATCCAACTCATCCAGCCTTCCGTCATCGCACGCGGCGGCGACCACGACCCGGGCCGGGAACCCGGCCCCGGCGGCACGCGCGAGCAGACCACCGACGCCGAGCGTCTCGTCGTCGGGGTGGGCGGAGAAGACGATCAGTTCGTCCGGCTGTTCGTCGAACGCGGGGACACCGGACCACTCGTCCAGCGCCTCCCACGCTTCCGGGTCCGTCACGGCTGTCCGCGGGTCGAAGCTCACCACCAGACGGACCGCGCATCCAGCTGGGCGAGCCGCTTCGCGAGCGACTCGTCGTCGCGGCCGCGGTGGTACTGCGACACGTACAGTTCGAGGTCGGCGGCGCGGCGGGCGTGCGCCTCGTCGAAGGCGAGGGCCGCCGGTCCGAGCAGGTCGCGCACGGCCGCGAGGGTCAGCACGACCGCGTCGGCGACCGTTCCGCGCACGGTGTGGGCGAGCGCCGCCGCCTCGTCGCCGTCCACTCCGGCGTCGATCAGGCCCGCCGCGTTCTCCAGCTGGAGGCGCCCCGACTCCAGCGCGCGGTACAGTTCCCCGACCCGGGCGGCAAGGAGCGGATTCCCGGGGGCGGCGGCCCGCGTCGTCAGGGCGCGGAACAGCGGGAGGCAGCCGCCCCACCAGCACGCGGCGACGCCGATGCCGCCCCAGCGGAATCCAGGTCGATCCAGATACCAACCGGCCGCGCCGACCGGTTCAGCGGCGGCGTTCTCGAAGCGGAGCGGACCGCTCTCCACCTCGGCGAGCCCGCGCGCGACCCAGGCGGCCGGCTCGGCCGTGACGGCGTCCTGGCGAAGGTCGACCGCGAACATCCTCCGCTCGTCGCCGACGGTCGCGGTGACGAGACCGTGGGTCAGGTGACCGCCGAGCGAGCACCACGGCTTGGCGCCGTCGAGTGTCCATCCGTCGGCACTCCGCACGGCTTCGAGGGCCGTGCCCGGGGCCTCCGCCGCGAACACGCCCCACGTCGTCCCTGTCGCGGGGTGTGGGAGCCCGGCCTCAGCGAGGATCGCGAGCGCATCGAGGTGCGGTTCGAGCACCCGCGCGGCCGTCAGGTCGATCGCCGCGATCCGCGAGAGCGTGCCGAACCGCTCCGCCGTCCGCCCGCCGCCGGGCAGAGGGACCGCATCCGGTGGCACGTGCGAGAGGGCCCCCAGCAGCGGGACCACCCGGCCGGGCGACTCCGCCGCGACCTCCTCGTATCCGGCGAGGGCGGTCGGCGTGGGGGTCGTCATATCCACACCGTCGCACGATGCGGGCGTCCGGACGAGTCCCTTGACGGCGACCGGGTGGATGCGCAACGCCCTCGCCGCCCGATAAGGCGCCGCCCCGGACAGGGTGCCGCCCCGGATAGGGTGAATCGGTGACCCCGACCGCCGCAGACAGCGTCCTCGAACTCCGCGATGTCACGTTCCGCCGTGACGGCACCCAGATCCTCGACGGGATCGACCTCACGGTCCGGGCGGGAGAGCACTGGGCACTGCTCGGCCCGAACGGCGCGGGCAAGTCGACGGTGCTCGGGTTCTGCGGCGCCCTCACCTTCCCGACCTCCGGGACCGTGGATGTGCTGGGCCGCCGGCTGGGACGCGTCGAGCTGCAGGAGCTGCGGCGGCACATCGGGCACGTCAACCCGCGGCACCCCGTCCGGTCTCCGCTCACCGTGACCGAGGTCGTGCTCACCGGCATCACCGGCACACTGGAACTGCCGATGCGGTGGGAGCCGACAGAGGAGGAGGTCCGCCGTGCGCACGATCTCATCCACTCGGTCGGTCTCGACGAACGCCGGGAGGCGCGCTGGCCCACGCTCTCGCAGGGCGAGCGCGGGCGCTCACTGATCGCGCGGGCCCTCATCTCGGAGCCCCGGCTGCTGCTGCTCGACGAGCCGACGACCGGCCTCGACGTCGCGGCGCGGGAGCAGCTGCTGGAGACGATCGACGGGCTCGCGCACACGGCGCCGGAGCTCGCCAGCGTCCTGGTCACCCATCACCTGGAGGAGCTGCCGGAGACGACGACGCACGCCCTGCTGATCGCGCACGGACGCATCGTGGCGCGGGGCGGCATCGACGAGGCGGTCACGACGGAGACCGTCACGCGGGCCTTCGAGCACCGCATCCGGGTCGAGAAGGCCGACGGCCGGTGGAGTGCGCGCGCGGTGCGGGAGCGCGCGATCCCCGCATGAGCAGCTTCGCGACAGCCGACGACGGAACGCCGATCGCCTTCGACGAGCGCGGCGTCGGGGTGCCGGTGCTGCTGATCGCCGGGCAGGCGACCGGGATGCACGGCTGGGGCCCGTTCGCCGACGCGCTGGCGCAGGACTTTCGCGTCATCGTGTTCGACCATCGCGGGATCGGGGCCAGCGGCGAGGGCGACACCACACGTTACTCGACGCGCGAGTTCGCCTCCGACGCGATCGCCGTGCTCGATGCCGCAGGCGTCGCCGCCGCCCACGTCATCGGCCACTCGATGGGCGGCCGCGTAGCGCAGTGGATGGCCGCTGAGGATCCCGCGCGTGTACGGCGGCTGGTCCTCATCGCCACCTCCGCCGGCGACCGCACAGCGCAGCGCCGCGATCCCTCGGCGATCGCCGACCTTCTGAGCGGCGACCGCGACCGCATGCTGCCGCAGTTCTTCGACGATGCGTGGGCGGCCGAGCATCCTGGCGACGTAGACCGCTTCTTCTCGCGCGTCGCCGGCCGTCCGGCGCTCCGCGGGCACTTCGCCGCCAGCAGGGACCATGACGGGACGGACGCGCTGGCACGCATCCGCGCCGAGACGCTGGTGATCCACGGCACCCGGGATGTGCTCACCCCGCTGGAGCACGCGCGCCTGCTCGCGGGCGGCATCCCGAACGCGACGCTGCTCGAACTCGACGCCCGCCACGGCCTCCACCTCGACACTCCGGCGGTCGAGGACGCCGTGCGGGCATTCCTCGACCGTGGCGCCGCGGGACTCCGCCCCGCCGTCAGCTGACCGCGAACCCTCCCGCTCGGGCGACCTCGACGAACTCGCGGTAGTCGGCCTCCGCCTGATCGGCGTATCGCTCCGCCCACGTCGTCGCGGCGTGGGCGAACGCCGGTCCGGAGCCGAGGTAGCCGGAGACGAACGCCGACTTCGGAGAGCGCGCGTGCGCCCGGGCCAGTACGACGGCGCACACCCGGGCGTAGTCCGAGAACTGTGCGGCGTTCATCGACGGGATGTCGAACGACGCGTTGCGGTTGCGGAACTGGCGCAGGTAGAAGGCGAATCCTTCGACCCGGATGAAGCCGAGGAACGGGTCGGACACCGCCTGCAGGATGCGCTGGCACGCGACGACGCGGTAGCCCTGGTCGTCCGGGAGCAGGGAGAGGTCGAGGTAGCCGGGCAGAGGTGCCACCCCGCCGAACCGTTCGACGACCGAGGCGCTCGCCTCCTTCAGCTGCAGGATCACCGGCTCGCCGATCGGCCCGCGCAGCGCGATCACGAAGCAGCGCGTGCCGACGCTGCCCACTCCGACGACGCGCCGGGCCACGTCGTCGACGCGCAGCTGCGAGGCGAGGAGGGCGGTGTTGGGCGGGAGCGTGCGGCGGTAGCGGTCGTACGCATCCTGGGCCAGGGCCTGGATCTCCGGCTCCGCCCGCCGCAGGATCGGCGGCCGGTCGACGAAGCGCAGCACACCGTCCTCGTCGGCGCGGAGCGTGCGTCGGGCGGCATGCTCGGTCGTCCGCTTCTTCGACTCCTTGGTGACCTGGCGGATCAGCTGCTCCATGTCCGCGCTGAGCCGTCCGTGGCCGGACGTCACGGAGGTCGGCGTGAAGTAGCGGGCGGTCAGCGGCTCGGTCAGCGCCTCCTGCAGCCAGCGGCGGTAGGCCTCCCCGGCCGACCGCGTCGTGTCCCGCACGAATTCGGGCGACATCCCGAGCGACCGCCCGGCGAGGACGATGCTGGTGAGCATCCGCTTGACGTCCCACTCCCACGGCCCGACCGTCGACTCGTCGAAGTCGTTGATGTCGAACACCATCGCGTTCTCGGGTGAGCGGTACATCCCGAAGTTGGAGATGTGGGCGTCGCCGCAGACGACGACCTCCGCACCCGTCGTGGGTGCCGCGGCCAGGTCGGCGGCCTGGATCGCCGCCGTGCCGCGATAGAAGGCGAACGCGTCGGCGCTCATCCGCTCCACCCGCAGGTCGACGAGATTCTGCAGGCGGTCCTCGTGCTGGGAGCGGAGGATGCCCATCGGGTCGCGCCCGGGCGGGGGCACGTAGTCCGCGTGGGCGGAGCGCGGCAGCGTGGCCCGGGCTGCACGCCCGGCCGCGGCCAGCTCCTCGGGAGTGAGCGGGGTCTCCGCGCGCTCACCCGCTTCTGCGACATCCAGAGTCATGCCGCACCTCCTTCGGGAGCGACGTGCCCGCCCTCGCCGTCGGCTCTTCCGGCGAGCACGCGCTCATCATAGGTCGCGGTCTGCCGCTACGGTAAGCAGGATGCGGGAACAGATCGAGCAGGAGTGGATCGAGCACCGCCGTGAGGACGGCGAGCGCGTGGGCTGGCTGCGCCCGGACGGCGACGGCTTCGTGCCGATCGACCTCCTCGGCCGCGAGCTATCCGGCCCGACCGACTGGCTCACCGGCGAGGAGATGCTGGAGTCTGCGGGCATCGGCTACCTCGCCGACCGCTACCAGCTGCGCCTGGACGACGGCCGGTGGATGCGCGTGCGCATCACCGAGGTCTCCATCGACCGCATCGTGGTCAAGAAGGACGACTTCGGCGCCATCGACGCGCCCCAGATCGTCTACACGCTGCCGTTCCCCCTCCCGGAGAACCTCCGCCCGGAGTGATGGGCCGCCGGATTCCGGTCTGTCCGCGACGGGTGGCCCCGCGCTAGCATCGGCGCCACGCGGACGGGACACGGCCGCAGAACGGGGGACGAGCCGGATGATCCCGCTCACTGTCGGCACCACGGTGGATACACCGGAACGACCCGCCATCATCGACGGCTCGCGCTTCAACAGGCACACGTTCTGGTGCGGCCAGAGCGGCTCGGGCAAGACCTACGCGCTGGGCGTGGTGCTGGAGCAGTTGCTGCTCCACACCGAGCTGCCCGTCGCCGTGCTCGACCCGAACGCCGACTTCGTGGAGCTCGCGCACACACGCGACGGATCCGACGGAGACGCGGCCGAGCGGTGGGAGGGCTTCGACATCCGCGTGCTGCACTCCAGCACTCCGCGGGAGCCGCAGGTGCGCATCCGCTTCATCGACCTCAGCGTGCGCTCGAAGGGAGCCGTCGGCCGGCTCGACCCCATCGCGGACGCGGAGGAGTTCAACGCGCTGCTGCATCTGGAGGCGCGGCCGGAGCACTTCGAGCGCGGGACGTTCCTCAGCTCGCTGCTCGAGGCGGACGACCCCGCCCACCGGCGGCTCGGGCTGCGTATCGACAACCTGCAGATCCTCGACTGGCCGCTGTGGGCGATGGGCGGTGGATCCGCGGCCTCGGTCGTCGACGAGCGGCCGCGCGCCACCGTGCTCGATCTGGGCGGCTTCTCTCACCCCGGGGAGCCGCAGGCGGCGGCCCTCGGCATCCTCGAACAGCTGTGGGAGCGTCGGATGGAGCGGCGGCCGCTCCTGATCGTCATCGACGAGGCGCACAACTTCTGCCCGCCGGTCGCTCGCACCACGGTGGAGGCGCAGGTCACCGAGCAGCTCATCCAGATCGCCGCGGAGGGCCGCAAGTTCGGGCTGTGGCTGTTCCTGTCGACCCAGCGTCCGACCAAGATCCACCCGAACGTGCTCTCCCAGTGCGACAACCTCGGCCTGATGCGCATGAACTCGCCGCGCGACCTCGCGGAGCTGGCCGAGGTCTTCGGCTTCGTGCCGCACCACCTGCTGGAGCAGTCGCCGACCTTCCGCAAGGGCGAGGCGCTCTTCGCGGGCGCGTTCACCGAGGAGCCGCAGCTGGTCCGCATCGGCCGGCGCCTGACCGTCGAGGGCGGGGGCGACCTGTCCGTGCAGGGCAGCGGGGTCTAGTCCGGCGTCTCGTCCCCGGGGCGTCGCGGGTTCGCGAAGCCCCGCTCCCCACTACTTCTGCGCGTGCTGCTGCTTGCGCTCCGTCTTCCGCTCGACGGCTTGCTCCTTCATCAGCTCGCGCGTGTGCGTGAGGTCGCCGATGATCGGCCGCCACAGGCGGGACCTCGGGTCGGAGTCGACGAGCACCGCGCGGACGAGCAATGTCAGCGGGATCGCCAGGATGGCGCCGATCGGGCCGAGGACCACGGCCCAGAACAGCACGGAGAAGAAGGTCAGAGTCTGGCTGAGGGCGACGGCGTTGCCGACCACCTTCGGCTGCACGATCGACTGCACGACGGCGTTGATCACCCCGTAGATCACGATGATCGCCACGACCGTGCCCCACCCGCCGGTCAGGAACCCGAAGACGAGGGGCGGCACGATGGCGATGAAGTAGCCGACGTTCGGGATGAAGCTGCACAGGAAGGACAGGATCGCCCACAGCAGAGCGGCCGGGACTGCGAGCAGCCACAACGCCACCCCGTTGATCACGCCCTGCACGATGCCGAGCAGCGTGGTGACCACCATGTACCGACGCACCGAGTGCGCGAAGCCGCCGAACGCGTAGACCAGGTTCGGCCGGGTCGGCTGCAGCTGTCGCAGCAGGGTCGGCGTGTATGCGGCATCCGCCGGCATGAGGATGAGCATCGTCAGCACGATCACCAGGAACGCGACCAGCCCCAGCGCATTGCCGAGGAGGCCGCCGAAGAACGACAGGAAGGTTCCCGGATCGAAACCCGCCTTGATCTGCTGCACCTGCTGCTGCCCGACGCCGATGCTCTGCAGCCAGTTCGTGAACTCCGTCCCGAGCTGCTGGAGCTGCGGCTTGTACTGCGGCAGCATCCCGATGAACTGCGCGGTCGCGATCCACAGCACGGCGATGAACCCGGCGAGCAGGGCGAACACGGTCAGGCCGACCGCGCCCGTGGCGAGGCCCTGCGGGGTGCCGTGGCGTTCCAGCCAGACCCGCACCGGCTGGGCGCAGATCGTCAGGACGAGCGCGAGCAGGGTCGGGGCGAGGATGCCGCCGATCGCGGCCATCCCGAACGAGATCACCACACCGGCCGCCAGGCCGAGCAGGATGCGCACGCCGCGCCCCATGCCGCCGGCCGGCCCCAGTTCGGTGTCCGGGTCGACGGGCTCCGCCGGTGCGACGGGGTGCTTGCGCCTGCGCGAGAAGGGCCAGCGACGGCCGGTCCGGTGGTCGGGCTCCGCCGGGGCCGAGGGCGGTGCCGGGATGGGGGCATCCTGGGTCATGAGCCGCTCCATTTCTGCGTCAAGAGCCGCGAAGCGGCCCGCGTGTGCGCCGGCTCATCCGCCGGGAGGGCGTGGCCGGACCGGACGCGACGCCGCAGTCGTCTGGCGACTGCTGCGCCGCGCCCGTTCGTCACGACGAACGCCCGACCGCGGGGGTCAGACCGTCGGCGCTGCCGGCGGCGGTGTCGCCGGTCCGGCCGGTGCGGCGGGTGCCGCGGGTGCCGCTGCGGAGGCGGCCGGAGCCGACCCGCCCGTCGCACCGTGGCTGCTGAGTGCGTGCGCCTTCAGGTGCGCGAACTCATCGGGAGTGATCGCGCCGCTGTCGAGCAGCGCTTTCGCCTTGGCGATCTCGTCCGCCGGGCTCGATCCGGCGACCTGCCGGATGTAGTCGTCCGTGGCCGCTTGATACTGCCTGGCCTCCTTCTGGTTGCGCTCCGCCATGCCGGGGCCGCGGGCGATCAGGTACACCAGCGCCGTCAGGAAGGGCACGAAGATCAGGAAGATGATCCACAGCGCCTTCCACCACCCGTTCAGCTTGTGATCACGGAACAGGTCGCTGATGATCGCGAACAGTGCGAACAGATAGGCCACGAAGGCGAAGCTCCAGAAGAAGAGCCAGATGACGCTCCAGAAGTTGCTCCAGTCCATGTTCGGTTTCCCCTCTCCACTCCAGCTCGGCGAGCCTGGATGTGGGCTGAGAGTAACGCCGCACCTGTTCGCGCGGCTAGACATATTCCGCGGCTGATGCCGAACTGCCGCCGGGGTCAGGAGAGGGCGTCGAGCTCCACGGTGAGGCGGTCGACGATCTCGGAGGCCAGGTAGCCGAGCCGGCCGACACTCGCGGCGAGCGCGTCGCCCGCCGAAGCGTGCAGGTAGGTGCCCCACACGGCGGCCTGGAGAGGGTCGGCGCCGCGCGCGGCAAGCCCGGCGATCGCGCCGGCCAGCGCATCCCCGCTGCCGGAGGTGCCGAGGCCGGGGTCCCCGTTGCCGACGGTCAGCAACCGGCCGTCGGGGGAGGCGACCCGTCCGAAACAGCTCACGGTCGCGCGGTAGCGGCGGGCGAGTTCGAAAGTGTCGGCATCCAGGTCGTCGGTGTCCCGGCCGAGCAGCCGCGCCGCCTCCTCGGTGTTGGGAGTGAGGATGCGCGGGACGTTCCCGACCAGCCGCGGATGCCCGGCGAGGGCTCCGAGGGCGTAGGCGTCGAGGACGAGCACGGTGTCGTGGCCTGCGGCGTGTGCGGCGCGGGGCAGCATCCGGGCGGTCTCCGCAGCGTCGTCCAGTCCCGGCCCGATGAGGACGGCGTCTGCGGACGCCAGGTCGGCGGCCGCGGCGCGGACACCGGCACCGCGCACGCTTCCGGACGAGGTCTCGGGAAGGGGCACGACGCCGCACTCCGGCAGGGCCACGGCGACCGGGGCGGCGACGGACGCGCCGACCGCGAGCGTCAGCCTCCCGGCTCCGACCCGCAGGGCCGCACGCCCGGCGAGCAAGGCGGCGCCGGGGGAGCGCAGGGCACCGCCGACCACGAGCACCTCGCCACGGGACCGCTTGGATCCGGACGGCTGGGGCAGCGGCCAGGCGCGCAGCAGCTCGGGGGTGACGCGCTCCGGTGCGGGCGTCGTCGTGCGCTCACGCATCGGTGCGCGCCTGGCCGGGGTGCTGGGTGGCGGGGAGCCCGGCCACCGCGAGGTGGGCGTCGTCGGCGAATGCCCGCAACGTCCACTCGGCGCCGTCGCCGGTCAACTCGGTGACCGAGGCGTTCGCGACGGGATGCGTCAGCAGGTGCTCGGCGAGCTGCCCCTCGGTCATGCGCAGCAGCACGTACAGGAAAAGGCTGACCACGGCGTCGTGGGCGAACACGACGACCGTGCCGGTCTCCGGGAGATCGCGCAGGAACGAGCGGATGCGCAGCGCCACATCCGTCCACGACTCGCCGCCCGGCGGGCGGTAGTAGAACTTGCCCGCCCAGCGCCGGCGCTCGGCCTCCAGCGGAAGCCGCCGCTCCACCCCGAGGGCGGTGAGGCGGTCGAGGATGCCGAGCTCGCGGTCGCGCAGGCGCTCGTCGAGCCGCAGCGGCACCTCCTCGCCGAGCGCGAACCGGGCGGTCTGGATGGCACGGCGGTAGGGCGAGCTGAATAGAACGGCGTCCGACGGGAGCGCGTCGCGAAGCCGGGCGCCGAGGGCGGCGGCTTGCAGCTCGCCGAGCGGCGAGAGCGTGATGTCGGGGTCGCGCGCCTCGACGGAGATCACTTCGGCTCCGGCCACCTCCGCGGCGGCCGCGGCCACGTTCGCCGTGCTCTCGCCGTGCCGGATCAGGAGCAGGGTGCGAGCGGTCATGCCCTGGACTGTACGCCCGCCCAGTCGAGCACGCGCAAGGCCCGCAGCGTGTTCCAGCGGCTGGGCTCGCCGATCTCCTCGAGCGGGATGGCCGGCCGGCCCGGCAGCAGCCGGTCGAGCGTCCAGCGACCGTCCGGTCCGCGGCGGGAGAGCACGGCCTCGACCGCTTCGGCGATGCGCTCGGCGATCCACCCCTCGGCCGTGAGGCCGGAAGCGCGCAGGTGGTCGAGTCCGCGCAGCACGTCGTAATGCCAGTAATAAGGGAAGGAGAAGCGCAGCCACTGTTCGTCGATCAGCTCGCCGGTGGACCGGCGCCGCATCATCCCGCGCACCAGCAGGTAATCCTGACCGCGCTTCAGCGGATCGTCCAGATCGGTGCGCCCGGTCGCATCGCGATAGGCGGCGAGGCCCTCCACGACGCAGATCGTGCTGTGGAACGAGCCGGGCGCATCCTTCGTCTCGGCGTAGCAGTTCCACCCGCCGTCGGTCTGCTGGCCGTCGAGCAGCTTCTCGACGAGAACGTCCGCGGGCCGGCCGAGCGCCGCCGCCGCGGTGAGCACCCGGCCGTTGATGCACGGCTCGACCTCTCCGTCGAAGAAAGGGCTGTCATCCCACTCCTCGCCCCAGTCGACGTTGGCGGCCACGCGGTCGATGGCTTCGCGCGTCCGCTCGCCCTCCGCGCCGAACAGCCCGAGCAGCAGCACGATGCTGTCGGTGGCGTCGCGGTCCTCCGGCTTCCACACCGTCCCGCCCCACGTCCCGCGGTCGTCCTGGCGGCGCAGCAGCTCGGCGCCCCAGCCATCACGCTCGACGCGGGAGCGCTCCTCGGCCACCTCGTCCGCCGGCGCTCCGAGCAGATCCTGCAGCGTCTGCCAGCGGATGGCGGGGTCGCCCTCCAGCAGCCAGCGGATGACCGCGTCGTCCCGGCTCCATCGCGCTTCGCCCACGCGGCCAGGCTACTCCCGCGGTGTCGCGGCGGCGAACGACTGGGTGCCCAGCACGCTGAGCAGCGCCAGCTTCTCGGCGGCCTCGGTGCGCGGAGCGGCCGTCAGCACCAGCAGGCACTGCGACTGGTCCTCGGTGAACAACGCCTGGCAGTCGAGCTCGATCGCGCCGAGCTCGGGATGGAGGAGGGTCTTGTGGTCCTCGAAGCGACGGGCGACCTCGTGACGCTCCCACAGCTCCGCGAACTCCGGGCTCTCCGCCAGCAGCGCCCGGACCAGCTCGCCGGCGCGCGAGCGCGGACCGAGTGCTCCGTACGCATCCCGCAGCGAGGCGACCTGTGCGCGGCTCTGGCGGGCGCGGTCCTCCTCCGGGTACTGCGCTCGCGCGTTGTCGGGATCGGTGAACCAGCGGTAGTACTCGCTGCGGGCGAGACCCGTGTAGCCGGAGCGGTCGCCGAGCAGCGCGACCGCCATGCGGTTCTGGACGAGCGTCTCGCCGAGATTGGAGAGCACCAGCGCCGGGGTGTCCTCGAGCCGGTCGAGCACGCGCTGCAGCGCGGGGGAGACGTGGCCGCCGCCCGAGAACCGGTCGGGGGTGTTGTGACCCGCGACCCGGTACAGATAGTCGCGCTCGTCGTCGGTGAGGCGGAGCGCCCGGGCGAGCGACGACAGCATCTGCTCGCTGGGCTGCGGCCCCCGGCGCTGCTCCAGCCGCGTGTAATAGTCGGTGGACATCGCGGCGAGCAGGGCGACCTCCTCGCGACGGAGCCCGGGCGCGCGACGGCGGAGTCCGTTCGGGAGTCCGACGTCCTCCGGGCGCAGCGTCTCGCGGTGGCGGCGCAGGAAGTCGGCGAGTGCGGCACGGTCCATCTCTCCATGATGACGCTGACCGCTGCCGCGAACCAGGGATCGGCGATCCCTGGATGACCGCTCCACTTCCTCGCCTGGCACGGCGCTCGCACAGTGGAGGCATGAACATCACAGGGAACACCGTCTTCATCCCCGGCGCCACCAGCGGCATCGGGCTCGCCCTCGCCGTGGCTCTGCACGAGCGCGGCAACTCCGTCATCGTCGGCGGCCGACGCACCGAGCTGCTCGAGCGGATCGCCGCGGAGCACCCCGGCATCGACACCGTCCGGATCGACACCGCGGACGCCGAGAGCATCCGCACCGCGTCCGCCGAGGTGCTGGCCTCTCATCCCGACCTCAACGTGCTGATCGCGATGGCCGGAATCATGCGCGTCGAGGACTGGCACACGCCCGCCGGATTCCTCGCCTCCGCCGAGTCGGTCGTGACCACCAACGTTCTCGGGCCGATCCGGCTGATCGCCGCTTTCGTCGAGCACCTGCAGACCCGTCCGGACGCGACCATCGTCACCGTGTCGTCCGGCCTGGCGTTCGCGCCGCTCGCCGCGACGCCCAGCTACAACGCCAGCAAGGCGGCCATCCACATGCTCAGCGAGAGCATCCGGCTGCAGCTGGCGGACACGACCGTGAGGATCGTGGAGCTCGAGCCGCCGTCGGTCCGTACGGGCCTCCTGCCGGGCCAGGAGGAGAGCGCGGTCGCCATGCCGCTCGACGAGTTCGTCGGCGAGGTCATGACGCTCATCGAGACGCAGCCCGACGCGAAGGAGCTCCAGGTGGAGCGCGTGAAGTTCCTGCGCTACGGCGAGGCGCGCGGCGACTACGACCGCGTGGTCGAGGTGCTCAACGCGTCCGACCCGCATGGCAAGGACGCGGCCTGACCCTGCGCCGCAGGGCGGTCCGGCACCGCCGGGCGGTCAGTCTCGGGTGACCGTCAGCCCCAGCCACGCGGCCAGGTCGTCGATCGCGGCATCGACGGCGTCGCGTGTGCTGGGGCCGAACGGCTCGTCCTCGTGGACCGCGGCGACGCGCAGCACTCCGGCCTTCCGGTCCGCCACGGCGTCGAGCTTACCGACCAGGCGGTCCTCGTGCAGGATCGGCAACGCGAAGTAGCCCCAGCGGCGCTTCGCGGCCGGTTTGTACATCTCCAGCAGGTACTCGAACCCGAACAGCTCCTGCGACCGCACCCGGTCGTGGATGAGCCGATCGAAGGGCGACAGCAGCGCCGTGCGGCCGGCGAACGGGTGGCCGACAGCGGCGGGATCGACCCGCCACTCGCGGTCGCTGCCCTCGACGCGCACGGGGACGCCCGCGTCTCCGACGAGCTGCGGACGGGCGATGCCGAGGGCGCGCAGGCGGCGCTCATCGCGCAGCCGGGTTGCCTCCGGTTCCGGGACGACCTCGATGCCGGTCGGGTACACCCGTTCGGCGAGGTCCCACGTGCGCTGGCGGCCGATCCGCCCGGCGACGGCGACCTCGCCCAGACCCTGCAGCAGTTCCAGCATGTGGGTGACGTTCTTCTCGTGCGTCCATCCACTCGACTGCCAGGGCACCTCCGCCGTGTCCGGGATGTCCTTCGAGAGCAGCGGACCCGCGTCGCGCAGCCGGTCGAGCACGTCGCGCCGGAACCTCGGGTTCGCTTCGAGCCACGCCCGCCACCCGCGGTGGATGGGACCGGCCGCCATCCGGTCCAGGTTCAGCCCGAGATCGGTCACCGGGCGGACCATGGCGAACGGAGGCTGCACAGGGTCGTCCTGCGCCTTCAGTTCGTACAGGGTGCGGTCGTGCTCGACCGCCTCGGCGAGCTGCTCCGGTCGATACGACGCCCCGAGTCGCGTGAAGGCGATCAGGTCCGCACTCGGGGCGATGGCGGCGGTCGGGTCGAGCTGCAGGAAGGTCAGGTGCTCGACCAGCGGGACGAGGCCGACCGGCCGTTCGGCGTCGAGCCGTTGCGCGCGCACCGCGATGCGGCGCGCCTCGTCGCGATCCAGCATCTCCGTCATGGCTACGGCGATCTCGCAGCGCTCAGCGGTCCGCGAGCTCTGCCAGGAGCGCGCCCAGCTCCGACGGCCGGGTGAACATCGGCCAGTGCCCGGTCGGCAGCTCCACCACGTCCCAGCGCTCAAGGCGCCCGACCTCGGCAACGGCCGGCTCGCCGCCGTCGAGCCACGAGCGCAGGTCGGCGGGCGTGAACTCGCACGCGACGATGGTGGCCGGCACCGCGCGCCGGCGGGAGTCGTCGGCGAGCTCGATCGGACCGGCGACGACATCGGCCGGTTCCGGCACGGCGATCCGGCGGAACTCGTCGCGCTGCTCGTCGGTCAGGTCGATGAGGTCGGCATCCTCGAAGTCCTCCCAGTCGGGAAGCTCGACCTGGCCGTCGGCCGCCGGCAGGTCGGGTGCGACGGACCCGCCGGGCCCGAGCGGCCAGGAGTCGACGTACACCGTGCGCGCAACGCGATCCGGACGTTCGCCGGTGGCCGCATAGGCCAGGGGGCCGCCGCCGGAATGACCGACGAGCACCACATCCCGCTCGTCGCCGCCCAGCTCGTCGATGGCGCGCACGATCGCATCCACATGGTCGCGCACACGGATGCGGCTGCGGTCGGTGTCGCGCGACTCGAGGCCGGGAAGCGTGAGCGGATGCGCCGTATGGCCCGCGCTCTCGATGGCCGGGATCACCTCCCGCCACGCGTCGGCGCCGAGCCAGAAACCGGGGACGAGAACCATCTGCATGGGGCGACGCTACCGCGGGGCACCGACATCGGGCAGGGGCGCGCACTCAGAGCAGGGCGAGCCGCCCTACGATCTTGTCGACGCGGTTTCGGGGACCCACCACGCTCACCGCGTAGCAGGGGAGGGCGTCGGATGCTGTCCCGGCGACCGTCTCGAGGTATTCGTCGTAGACCCGCGTCAGCTGCGCGGCGGCGGGCATGTCCGCAACGAAGACGCCCTCCGATGCGGCCGCCTTCGCCCGGATCGCCGCCAGCTGCTCACCGCTCGCGCGAAGCACCGAGCATCCCGCCCACGGGAGCCCGGGATGCGTGCTGCCGTCCGCATCCACCGCGTCCGGTCCGAGCAGCCCGGTGACGCCCGCAGCCGTCGCCGCTGCGGTGCAGATCGCCGCGTTGGCCGCGATGCCCGTCGGAAGGGACTCGTCGACGACGACGACCCACTTCAGGCGCGCCGCGCGCGTGGGCGCCGCCGTGTCCACCTCGTCGGGCAGGAAGCCGACCTGATCCGCCATTCGTAGTCCTCTCGTTCGGTGAGATGGGGTCGAAGCTACAGAATCCGAGGAGACAGCGCTTGAACCCCGAACTTCGTTCGGCGCGTGCTCTATCCTGGGCGTCATGGACGAACTTGATCGGGCGATCCTGCGCGAACTGCAGTCGGATGCACGGAAGAGCAATCGCGACGTCGCCGCGGCCGTCGGCGTCTCGCCGAGCACCGCGCTGGAACGGACGCGGGCGCTCCGGCGGAAGGGAATCATCCGCGGGGCGGTGCTGGATGTCGACCTCGCATCCATCGGCCGGCCCGTTCAGGCGCTCATCGCTGTGCGCATCCGCCCGCCGTCCCGGCCGGTCATCGAGGGGTTTCGCGACTGGGTGGCCTCACTTCCCGAGACCCTCGGCGTCTTCGTCACGAGCGGCAACGAGGACTTCATCGTCCACGTCGCCGTCGCCGACAACGAGAGCCTGTACGCGTTCGTGATCGACCGGCTGACGCAGCGCCGGGAGATCGCCGATGTGCGCACCAGCGTCGTCTACGAGCACCTGCGCAACGGGAGCCCGGAGCCGGTGGACTGATCCCGCGCGCGGGCTACGATGTGCGGCACCGCATCCTTCCGAGAGAGGAACAACGCATGCCCGCACTCACCGACACCTTCACCCTGTCGAACGGCGTCACCATCCCGAAGATCGGGTTCGGCACCTGGCAGATCCCGGACGGCTCCGAGACGTACGACTCGGTCCGCACCGCTCTCGACGCGGGCTACCGGCACATCGACACCGCGCGCGCCTACGGCAACGAGGCCAGCGTCGGCCGCGCGGTCCGCGACAGCGGCATCCCGCGCGAAGAGCTCTTCATCACCACCAAGTGCCCCGCCGAGGTCAAGGATGCGGACGGCGCCCGGCACGCCTTCGACCGGTCCACCGCGCTGCTCGACCTCGGCCCGATCGACCTCTATCTCATCCACGCGCCGTGGCCGTGGAACGCCATCGGCAGCGACCACCGGGCGGGCAATATCGAGGTGTGGAAGGTCTTCGAGGAGCTCTACGAGCAGGGGCGCACCCGCTCGATCGGCGTCAGCAACTTCGAAGTCGCCGACCTCGAGTCGCTGATCGACGCCACCGAGGTGGTGCCGCACGCGAACCAGATCCGCTGGTTCGTCGGGAACACCCAGCCCGAGACGACGGCGTACAGCAAGGAGCACGACATCCTCGTCGAGGGCTACTCGCCGCTCGCGACCGGGCGCCTGCTCGACAACCGCGACATCAAGGAGATCGCCGACAAGTACGGCAAGTCGGTGGCCCAGGTGAGCATCCGCTACCTGCTGCAGAAGGACATCCTGCCGCTGCCGAAGTCGACGACGCCCGAGCGCATCCGCGAGAACGCCGACGTCGACTTCGAGCTGTCGGCGGAGGATGCGGCCGCGCTCGACGCCCTCGATTCGGGTGAGTGACGGGTCGGGAGGCTTCGGGGCATGACGGAATCGGGCACACGGGAATAAGGCCGCCCCTCCTGCGTTGGACTTGAGTGCACAAGGCTCAACTTTCAGAAACAGGAGAACACGTGCCTGAGAACTTCACTCCCGACGGTGACGGCGCCAACTCGTTCGACGAGTTCCTCGCCCGGTACCTCGCGGGTGAGCGTGCGCGTAACGCACGCTCCATCGACATCAGCCGCTTCCTCAGTCGGCGTACCCAGGAGATCCTGGCGGAGGCCGGACGGTTCGCGCTGCAGCACGGCCACAGCGAGCTCGACGCGCTGCACGTTCTGCGCGTGATGGCCGAGCAGGAGCCGGCCGCCGACGCCATGCGCCGCATCGGCGTCGACCCCTCCCGGGTGGCCGAGGCCGCCGAGTCGCGCCTGCCCGCTGCGGGCGACGTGATCCAGGCGGACGGCGCATCCATCACCGGGCCGCTCCAGCGTGCCCTCTTCCACGCGTACCAGGTGGCGCAGGCCTCCGGTTCGACCTACATCGACCCCGAGCACGTCTTCTTCGCGCTCGTGATCGGGCGGGACGCCCCGGCCGGTCGCGTGCTGCAGGCCGCCGGCGTGACGCCGGAGGCCCTGACCGAGGCGATGCGTCAGAGCACCACCGTCGGCGCCGGCCAGCCGGGCGACGCGGACGCCGCGCAGGACGACTCGCAGACCCCGATGCTCGACCAGTTCGGCACCGACCTGACCGCGCTCGCCCGCGACGGCAAGCTCGACCCGGTGATCGGACGCCTGGACGAGATCGAGCAGACCGTCGAGATCCTCTCCCGCCGCACCAAGAACAACCCGGTGCTGGTCGGTGAGGCCGGCGTCGGCAAGACGGCGATCGTCGAGGGCCTCGCCCGCGCGATCGTCTCCGGCGACGTGCCCGAGCAGCTGCAGGAAAAGAAGGTCGTCTCGCTCGACCTGGCCGGCATGGTCGCGGGGACCCGGTACCGCGGCGACTTCGAAGAGCGGCTCACCAAGCTCATGGACGAGATCAGCGACGGCAAGGACGAGCTGATCGTGTTCATCGACGAGCTGCACACCGTGGTCGGCGCGGGAGGGTCCGGCGAGTCCGGCGGGATGGACGCGGGCAACATCCTGAAGCCCCGCCTGGCCCGCGGCGACCTGCACCTGGTCGGCGCGACGACGCTCAAGGAGTACCGCCGCATCGAGAAGGACCCGGCGCTCGAGCGCCGGTTCCAGCCGGTGACCGTCGGCGAGCCGTCGGTGGAGGACGCGGTCCTCATCCTCGACGGCCTCCGTGCCGCGTACGAGGAGCACCACGGCGTGACCTACACGGCCGACGCGATCCGCGCCGCCGTGGAGCTCTCCGACCGGTACATCTCCGACCGCTTCCTGCCCGACAAGGCCATCGACCTGATCGACCAGGCCGGAGCGCGTCTGCGCCTGTCGCTGGGCAAGCGCGTCGACACGTCCGCTCTGATGGAGCGCCTGGCCACGCTGGAGTCCGAGAAGAACTCCGCCGTCGCGGCCGAGCACTACGAGGAGGCGTCGCGTCTGCGTGACGAGATCGAGGCCGTGCAGCGTTCGCTGGACGAGCTCGGTTCCGCCCCGCGGGTCGAGGCCGTCGTCGGCGAGCCCGAGATCGCGGCCATCGTGTCCCGGTCGACCGGCATCCCGGTGTCGCGCATCGGTGAGGCCGACCGTGAGCGCCTCGCGCGTCTCGAGTCGGAGCTGCACCACCGCGTGATCGGTCAGGACGACGCGGTCGTCGCGGTCGCGAAGGCCGTCCGCCGCAACCGCACCGGCCTCGGTGACGAGCGCCGCCCGGTCGGCAGCTTCCTCTTCCTCGGCCCGACGGGCGTGGGGAAGACCGAGCTGGCGAAGTCGCTCGCGTCGTCGCTGTTCGGCGACGAGAAGGCGATGCTGCGCTTCGACATGAGCGAGTTCGGCGAGCGCCACACGGTCGCGCGTCTGGTCGGCGCCCCTCCCGGGTACGTCGGCTACGACGAGGCCGGTCAGCTGACCGAGCGCGTGCGCCGCAACCCGTACTCGGTGGTGCTGTTCGACGAGATCGAGAAGGCCCACCCGGACGTGTTCAACCTGCTGCTGCAGGTGCTCGACGACGGCCGCCTTACCGACGGCCAAGGCCGGACGGTCGACTTCCGGAACACGGTCGTCATCATGACCTCCAACCTGGGCTCGGAGTTCCTGGCGTCGCGGAGCGGCGCGCTCGGCTTCGTCCCGGCCGGCTCGGACGGCTTCTCCTCGGAAAAGGACATCCGCGACCGGGTCATGGGCAAGCTGCGCGAGGCCATGCGCCCCGAGTTCCTGAACCGCATCGACGAGATCGTGCTGTTCCGGAAGCTGGATGCCGAGCAGCTCCGCGACATCGTCCGCCTGCTGCTCACCGCGACGGCCTCCCGGCTGTCCGCCCGCGACATCGCCTTCGAGGCGACGGATGCGGCAGTCGCCTGGATCGCCGACGCCGGCTACGAGCCGGAGTACGGCGCCCGCCCGCTCCGCCGCGTCATCCAGCGCGAGGTCGACGACCGCATCGCCGAGCTCATGGTCAGCGGCGAGCTCTCCGAGGGCGGCCGTGTGATCGTGGACGCCGAGGCCGGCGACCTGCGGGTCGCCGCGGCTCCTGCGGCACTCCCGCTCGCGGCGTAACCGCCCCGCACCTCCCACCGAAGCGCCGGTCCTGTTCGCAGGGCCGGCGCTTCGTGCGTCCGCCGCCACGCATCCGTGGGTCGCAACACGCCGTAATGCGCGCGCCGTAACGGCGTGTTGCGACCCACGGATCCGGAGGCGGGCGCGGTAACGGCGTGTCGCGACCCACCGGGCGGGGCGGGATGTGCGCATCCTGAACGTCTCCAAAGCGACGCACACCCAAACCCCTGGACTCATCCAGGGTCGGCTGGTTTGTTGGAGGGCGTGCCCGCATCCGATCGACCCCGCAATCCCCGCCTGGCCGCCATCGACGAGCGGCTGGAGCCCGTCAAGCGCTTCGAGCTGAAGCCCGCGCGCACCCGCGGCGGGCTCATCGCGCAGTTCCTCGGTCTCGCGCTCGTCGCAGCCGTGCTCAGCTCCCTGTTCGTGCTGCCCGGTTTCCTGGGAATCGGCGTGGCGGCGGCGGCCGGCGCCAGCGACTTCAACGCGCTCCCGGCGGACCTGCACATCCAGCAGTTCGCGCAGAACTCGACGGTGTACGCGAAGCAGGGCGGTCAGGATGTGCCGATCGCCACGTTCTACGCCCAGAACAGGCAGGACGTCACCTGGGACCAGATCGCCCAGACGGTGAAGGATGCGACCGTCTCGGCCGAGGACCCCCGCTTCTACACCGAGGGGGCCGTCGACATCTGGGGCACCCTGCGCGGCGCCGTCTCCACGGTCGCGGGCGGTGACGTGCAGGGCGGGTCGTCGATCACGCAGCAGTACGTGAAGAACGTCGAAGTGGAGAAGTGCGAGGCGCTCACCAGCCAGAAGAAGGTGCAGGCCTGCTACGCCGACGCCGCCGGAGTGACCCTTCAGCGCAAGGTGCAGGAGATGCGCTACGCGGTCGAGGTGGAGAAGACCTACACCAAGAAGGACATCCTCACCGGCTACCTCAACGTCGTCGGCTTCGGCGGCCAGGTGTATGGCGTCCAGGCCGCTGCCCAGTACTACTTCAACACCACCGCCGCCAAGCTGGATCTGGCCCAGGCGGCGACGCTCGCAGCCATCCTGAACAACCCGGCCAACCTGCGCATCGACCAGCCGGACAGCAAGGACAACGGCGCCGCCAACGGCTACAAACTCACCAAGGAGCGGCGCGACTACGTGCTCGACCGCATGTACATCACGCACACGATCACGAAGCAGCAGCGCGACGCTGCGAAGGCCACGCCCATCCAGCCGGCGATCACGCCGACGACCCAGGGATGCGCGGCGGCGCAGCAGTACAACGCCGCGTTCTTCTGCGACTACGTGCGCGACGTGATCCTCACCGACCCCGCGTACGGCGCGACGGCGGACGATCGCTGGCAGACCCTCAACCGCGGTGGCCTGAAGATCTACACCACCCTCAACCTCGACCTGCAGCAGGTGGCGCAGGCCTCCCTCAGCAAGTACATCCCGGGCTCCCGTCCGGGCATCGACCTGGGCGCGAGCAACGTGGCGCTGGAGCTGGGCACCGGCCGCATCGTGACCATGGTGCAGAACCGCAGCTTCAACAACACCGACACACCCATCGACGGCACGACGGCCGTGAACTACAACACCGACGAGGACTACGGCGGATCGCAGGGCTTCCAGACCGGGTCGACGTTCAAAGCCTTCGACCTCGCGGCATGGCTGGAGGCCGGCCACAGCCTCTACGAGACGGTGAACGCCTCGCAGCACGTCTTCCCGACCTCCGACTTCACCAACACCTGCGCGAACATCGACGGCCCCGACTGGCCGGTGACCAACGACGAGGGATCGGCCAGCCGGCTCTCGGTGATGGCCGCGACCGCCGAATCGGTCAACACCGCCTTCGCCGAGATGGGCACGAAGGTCGACCTGTGCTCGATCGTGAACGCGGCGAAGGGGCTCGGCGTGCATCCCGCCTCGAAGAGCAACCCGTGGGTGCAGACGCCGTCGATGATCCTCGGGACGAACTACATCTCGCCTCTGACGATGGCCACCGCCTACGCGGGCATCGCCAACAACGGCGTGGTCTGCACGCCCGTGGCGATCGACCGGGTGGTGAACGCCGACGGCAGCGACCACAAGGTCAGCAAGACCACCTGCACGCAGGGCCTCAAGCCGGAGATCGCGGCGGGCGTGACCTACGCGCTGGAGGGCGTCATCAAGGGCGGAGGGACGGCGGCGAGCGCCAACCCGTACGACGACATCCCGATCATGGCCAAGACCGGCACCACCGACGACTCCCTGGAGAACTGGCTCATCACATCCACCACCAAGGTCGCGACGGCCACGTGGGTCGGGAACGTCTCGGGCTCGACGCCCCTCCGCTCGCTGTATTTCAAGGGCATCGGAGGGGGCAACGTGAAGTTCTCGATCGCCAAGCCGATCCTGAAGGCCCTGAACGCGGCGTACGGCGGCGGCGACTTCACCGAGCCGACGGACGCCGTGCTCTACGGCGACCAGATCACGATGCCGGATGTGACGGGCAAGGCCCCGGACGTCGCGCAGAAGCTGCTCGAGGGCCTCGGTCTCGACGTGACCGTCGACTCCGCGCCCGTGCCCAGCGACCAGCCGGCCGGGACGGTCGCCTCGAGCGACCCCGCCGCCGGTGCGTCGCTCGAAGACGGGGATTCGGTGACGCTCACGATCAGCAACGGGCAGGGCGCTGCCGCGACGGGCAACCCGACGCCGGGTGGCGGCAGCACACCGACGCCCACGTCGCCGGGGAAGAAGAAGGGCGGCTGAGCTGAGAACTGAGGCGCGGCCGGGTGGATGCGTTCAGCCGGCCGCGCGCGCGGGGTCGGGCGCGGCCTCGGCCTCGTCGCCGCGCCACGCGGTGAGGATGCGGCCTCGCAGTGCATTCGAGCGCTCGGCGAACGCGCGCTGCCGCCGGACGTACTCGGCTTTGCCCTCCGCCGTCTCGATGGCGACCGGCTCCGCGCCCCACGGCCGCATGTCGTAGGGCGAGGCCTGCATGTCGAGAAGCCGGATGTCGCGGGCCAGCTCGAACGCATCGAGCAGCAGCTCACCGGGCACCAGCGGGCCGAGCTTCATCGCCCACTTGTAGACGTCCATCCCGGCATGCAGGCATCCCGGCTGTTCCAGCTCCGGCTGCGTCTCGCGCGTTGGCGCGAATCGGTTGAGCGGTACCGCGTCCGGAGTGAAGAACCGGAACGCGTCGATGTGGGTGCAGCGCAGCTCGTGCGACTCCACCACCGCATCCGTCGCATCCTGACCGAGACGCAACGGCACGGGATGCCGGTGCTCGTCCTGCCGGTAGACCATCGCCCACTCGTGCAGACCGAAGCAGCCGAACCGTCCCGGCCGCGCGGCCGTCGAGCGGAGGATGCGCTCGACGCCGCGCAGCAGTGTCGCCTTCTCGTGCTCCAGGCCGACGCGGTCGACGACGAGTGAGCCGGGCATGGACCCGGCTGTGTACCAGCGCCAGGCGGCACGCGGATCCTGGTCCGCTCCCTCCAGCTCGACGCCCGGGCCCGGATGCCAGCGGCGCAGTTGCGCCGGCGCGTACGAGTAGTACGTGAACAGGAAGTCCCACACCGGGTGCTTCTCGCCGCGTGCCGCCCGTTCGCGGTGCGCGGCCGTCAGCGCGTCGGCGCGCTCGATGTGCGCCTGCTCGCGCGAACGCCACTCCGACTCCGCCAGCCGGGTGGGCGCCAGCGTCGGGCGCTCGGCGAGGGAGAGGGTCACCCTTCGAGGATACGTTCCAGCGGGTTGTCGCGGAGCTTCCGCTGCACCCCGCCGTCGACGAGCCGGCGGGCCGACGTGTCCGGCTTGCGCTCGGCCTGGTCGACGACGCACGAGCCGAACTCGGCGGCCAGCTCCAGCCGCGGGTACGCGGTCACCACCTCGCGGAGGAACTCCGGGGGAAGCTCACTGTGGCGCGCCCCGGAGATGTCGAGGGCGGTCGCGATCTCGAGCAGGTGCCCCTCGACATCCATCGCCGGGTCGACCTCCGGCCAGTTGTGCCGCACGATGACCTCATGGGCGCGCACGCGGCGGTCGGCAGGCCATCCCGCGCCCGCGGTGAGGGCGATGGCGACGTGACCGGCCGCATCCTCGTAGGCGAGCGTGTTGTTGTCGAATTCCGGCGCGATGCCGAGATCGTGGAGCAGCGCCGACACGTAGAGCAGCTCGTGATCGGGCTCGAACCCGCGCACAGCGGCGAACGCCTCCGCCCACAGCCACGACCGCTGCACGTGGTTCAGCAGCGAGGGCGTGTGGTATTCGGTCGCGATCTCGAGGGCCGCGCGGGAGGCGTTGGTGTCGGGGCGGGGGAAGTCGGCGATGCGCATGTGCTCATCCTGCCGGATGGGAGGGGGATGCGGGCTGGCGGGCGTAGCGGGGTCGCTCCGGCTCGACGGATTCGCCGTCCGGATGCTCCGCGGAAACGGAGGCGATTCCGCGTTCTTCGGCCTCCCAGCGCCTCCGTTTCCCGCCTGAACGGGCGGGGTGAAGCCGGATCGCCTCCGTTCCCGTCCGCGCGGTGGACCGGTTCCGGAGGCGGGGACGGCCGCGGGGACGGCGGCCGCGGGTCGTGGGAAACGGAGGGGATCCCGCGGGACACGCCGGGCGGACGCGGGAAAGGGAGGACGCAGGCGGCTGCGGGCCGCTCGGCTCCTCCCTTTCCTGCGGGCAGGCCGTGCGGAGCCGCCGCCGCGTCAGCCCGCGGGGTGAAGCACCGCGATGCCGGTCGGCGGCGCGGTGTCCGCCGTTTCGAGCAGGTGCGCGGCCTCGGCGAAGCCGACGGCACCGCCGACCAGCTGCTGCGGGGTCAGACGGCCCGCGGCCACCAGGTCGAGCATCTCGGGGTAGGCGGCTGCGGCCATGCCGTGGCTGCCGAGGATCTCGAGCTCCCATCCGATGACGCGATCCAGCGGGAGCTCGGGCACGGCGGCGGCCAGCAGCCCGACCTGCACATGACGGCCGAGGCGGCGCAGCGAGCGGATGGCGGTCGTCGCGGTGTCGGGGGAGCCGACCGCGTCGATCGTGGCGTGCGCACCTCCGCCGGTGAGGTCGCGCACGCGGTCGGCGGTGTCCGCGGCGGCGACGACCGTGTGCTCCGCTCCGAGACGCGCGGCCAGGTCCAGGGCGGCGGGGGAGCGGTCCACGGCCACCACCCGCGCGCCGAGCGCCGAGGCGACCATGACCGCGCTCAGGCCGACGCCGCCCGCGCCGTAGACCGCGAGCCACTCCCCAGGCTGGATGCGCGCCCGAGCTGTCACCGCTCGGTACGCCGTGGCGAACCGGCAGCCCAGGCTCGCGGCGGCGTCGGCGGAGAGGCCGTCCGGCACGCGCACCAGGTTGGTGTCGGCGGCGCGCACGGCGACGAGCTCGGCGTGCGATCCCCAGTGGGTGAAGCCGGGCTGCGTCTGCTCCGGGCACACCTGCGCCTGCCCGGCGCGACACCATTCGCACTCGCCGCATCCGTTGACGAAGGGAGCCGTGACCCGGTCGCCCGGCCGCCAGCGCGAGACACCGCTGCCGACCGCCTCGACGACGCCCGCGAACTCGTGACCGGGGACGTGCGGCAGGGCGACCGAGTCGTCGTGGCCCGCCCACGCGTGCCAGTCGCTGCGGCAGAGACCGGACGCTTCGACCCGGATGACGGCACCGCCGTCGGGGACGGCCGGGTCGGCAAGCTCCGCGACCTCCACCGGCCCGCCGAAGCGTTCGTAGTACAGGGCTCTCACGTGACCTCCCGGGTCAGTACGGCGACGGCGGCGAGGTCCGCCTCCGCCCAGTCGAGCTCGCCGAGACGCTCGATGGGCATCCAGCGCAGTTCGTCGTGATCGGTGCTCGCGACCGGTGCGTCCCCGTCGAGCCGGCAGTCGAAGCAGGCGAGGTCGATCGCGCGGCCGCCTGCGCGCGCGGTCACCGTGCGGTCGAGCAGCGCACCGACGTGGATGCGCACCCCGAGTTCCTCCGCGATCTCCCGCGCGAGCGCGGCCTCCGGCGACTCTCCGCTCTCGACCTTGCCGCCCGGGAACTCCCAGCGTCCGGCGGCATCCTTCCCGGGCGCCCGACGGCAGGCCAGAACGCGGTCACCGTCGCGGACGACGGCCGCGACGACGATGAGAGGCTGCACCACTCCATCCTGCCCTGCGCAGCGATAGAGGATGGCACCGCTAGCATCCAGGTATGTCGCAGAGCGCGCCCGTGCGGCGGCCGTGGGTCGTCCTCGGCCTGGCCGCGAGCCTCCTGGCCCAGCTGGCGATGATCGTCGTGGGTGTCTGGCTCGTCGTGCTCGCCGAGGACGATGCCACGACGCTCGAGCTCCTCGCGACCTGGTGCGGCATCGGGACGATCTACCTCATCGTCGTGCTCATCGTGCTCGGACGTGTCGCGCGACGCCCCGCCCCTCCCGGCGGTCGCCCGGCCCGCTGGGAGACCGGACGTCTCGCTCGTGTCGTGTCGATGACGGCCACGATCCTCTCGAGTCTGATCGGGCTGGCTGCCGCGATCCAGGTGCTCGCGCTCCACAACGACCCGCAGATCGGGTCGGTCACCGACTTCGTCGGCGTCTGGTCGATGCTGCTCGCCTGGGGGTTCCTGCACTGGGGCTTCTCGCAGATCTATTACCAGCGCTACTTCGCCGCCGCGGAGCCGATGCTGCGGTTCCCGCACCCCGACGGCACCCCGGCGCCGGTGCCGCGGTTCGTCGACTTCGTGTACTTCGCCTTCACCATCGGCACGACGTTCGCGGCATCCGACGTGGAGGTGCTCAGCACCCGGATGCGCTGGACCATCGTCTGGCACTCGGTGCTGAGCTACTTCTTCAACGGGCTGATCATCGTGCTCGCGCTGAACACGATCATGTCCGGCGCGCGGTAGCGCTAGAGCAGCGTCTCGACGCCGATCCGCACCCGGTCGCCGAGCTTCACGCCCTCCGCCCGCCGCACGGCGCTCTTGATCGGCACGACGTACGTGCCGTCCGCCTGCGGGAAGATCGACGTCGACCAGCGCGAGCCGCCCAGCGTCACCGACACCTTGACGGAATCGAAACCGGCGGGTGGATGCGGCTGCAGCCGGATCTCCTCCGACACCTCCTCGGGCAGCTGCGCGAAGACCCACAGCTCCCGGCGGGAGGCCCAGCGGAACAGCTCCGCCTCGAACTCATAGCGATAACCGGCCATATCCGCCAAGCTACCGGTGAAGCGCCCGGGCGAGAAGAGCACTGCGGCGGAGTGGAGGGGTCGGCATGGCGGTACGTCCCGGGTCGGTCACGTTCGTGGCCGTCCTCACCTACATCAACGGCATCCTGAACGTCATCGGCGGGGTGATCCTGCTGATCACGCGCGATCAGGTGGCCGGCTCGGCGGGCGGAGGTGTCGCCGGCATCACGACGGCGGCCATCATCTCGATCCTGCTCGGCATCATCGTGATCATCGTGGCGCGCGGACTGCTGCGCGGCAGCCCCGGCGCGCGCGTCGTGGTGACGGTGGTGATGATCGTCGACATCGTGAACGGCGTCATCCTGCTCTTCTCCGGTCAGCTCGCGAGCGGGATCGTCCAGATCCTGTGGTCGCTGCTGATCATCGTGCTGCTGTTCACGCGCCGTGCGAACGGGTTCTTCACAGGCCGCTGAATCCCGCGAGCCGATCGGCCAGAATGGGAGGACGGCGTCGTACGGGCGCCGGGTTCGAGGAGTCCCATGCGCTGGCCGAAGTGGTTCCGCAGGCGTGTCGAGAAGACGACACGCACGCGTCCGTTCGACGAGCACGCCCTGCCCGAGCCGCCCGCGCCGAGCCTCGAGCAGTCCGTCGAGGAAGGCATGCTGCTCGCGGAATACGCCACGCGCATGGCGGTAAAGAACCACATCGTCGTCGACACGATCCAGTACGGCAACTCGTACGACCCGGCGATGCATGCCATGGAGGCGGCGGCGATGCTGCGCGAGCTGGCCTCCGAGCAGGGCGTCGCGGCCGGGCGGATCGAGGAGGAGCTGGAGGCGGCCGAGAAGCTGAGCGGCGACGCCGAGCACCCGCACGACTACCGCCGGGTCGATGCCGACAACCTGCGGCTGCGACGGGATGCGGCCATCCAGCTGGCGGCGGCGCTGCGGGCGAAGGCCGACTCGGAGGAGGAGCTGCTCGCCCTCGTCGAGCGCGGCCGGCAGGATGCGTGGGACGAGGTCGGGCGCGCCATCGAGGCGGGGCTGGACGCGTTCTCGGGCGCCGAGGCGCTGAAGGCCGACTACGAGCGCGAGAGGCCGGCGCGGCTCAAGCTGCTCATCTGGCGGGATCTCGCCAAACTGGAAGAGGAGCGCACCGGCTACTGACCGCTGCGCAGGCTCACCGGCGGCACCAGGTCGCCGACCTCCGACCGCACCCACACGTCGCCCGTCTCCCGCTTCTCGGCGTGCGTGCTGAAGCGGTACAGGAACATCCGGGCGCGGATCGCCCGCGGCGGCTCCCCTCCGAAGGGATCGTGCCGGAGCAGCTTCAGGGTCGGCCGGTCCGCCTCGAGCAGACGCAGCAGGAGCACCTCGAACCAGGGCGAGTCACGCGAGCCGAGCGCCAGGAACCACATCAGCCAGTCGAGCCGCAGGTGGTACGGCGCGAACTGGCGGGGGATGCGGTGCACGTCGCCGGGTTTGCCCTTGAAGGCGTACTCCAGCCAGCGCGCCTCCGGGTCGCCCGGGTCGTCGGTCGTTCCCTCGACGACCACCTCGTAGCGCTCCTTGGTGACACTGCCGAACGCGCCGTAGGCGTTCACCAGGTGCCAGCGGTTGAAGCTCGCGTTCATCAGCTGGCGGCGTGAGAACAGGTTCTTCAGTGGCGGCCAGCTCAGGACCACCAGGAACACGGTCGCCGCCACCGCCACCACGGCGTACCAGAGCGGGACGTCGGCGGCGCCGATCCCGCCGACCTCAGCTCCACCGAACAGCCACGAGAACACCGGGTCGCTGATCCCGGCGAACGCGAGCACGATCGTGATCCAGTTCAGCCACGCGAAGTTGCCGGTGAGCACCAGCCACAGCTGCGTGAGGATCATGACGCCCGCGGCGACGCTCGCGACCGGCTGCGGGAAGAACAGGAACCACGGGACGATCAGCTGCGCGAAGTGGTTGCCCAGCACCTCCACCCGGTGGAACCACTTCGGCAGCAGATGCGCCGAGCGGCTGAGCGGGTTCGGCATGGGCTGCGTCTCGTGGTGGTAGTACAGCGCGGTGAGGTCGCGCCACGACCGGTCGCCGCGCATCTTGATCATCCCGGCGCCGAACTCCAGCCGGAACACCAGCCAGCGGATGAAGAAGACGATCGTGATCGGGGGAGCGGTGTCCCACGCGCCGAGGAAGGCGACGATGAACCCCGCCTCGCAGAGCAGGCTCTCCCAGCCGAAGCCGTAGAACGTCTGCCCGATGTTCACGATCGAGAGGTAGAGGAACCACACGATCAGGAAGAGGGGGACGAAGACGTAGGTGGGCGCAAGCTGCACCACGCCCGCGACGATCAGCGCAGAGAGCGCCGCGCCTGTCCAGGCGACCGTGCGCAGCAGCCGGTCCGAGTAACGCCAGCGGAACAGCGTCGGCTGCTTCCGGGCGTAGGGATGTCGCAGGAAACGCCGGGCGGGCAGCAGCCCGTTGTCGCCGAGCAGGGCGGGGAACTGGTTCACCGCCGACACGAACGCCACCAGGTACAGCGCGGCGACACCGCGCTCCAGGATCTCGCGCGCGATCGTGTAGTCGTCGCCGGCCAGCCAGTCGGTCAGCCACGCGGGGAACTCCATCGACACCACCCCAGTCGTCGAACGCCCTCACCGTACGCCCGGGGCGGCGGGACGACGAGTCCCCGCCGGGTCAGAGGGGAACGGATGCCGCCTCGGCCACCCCGAACAGCTGGCCCGGGTAGCGGAGGCCGTCGAAGTACCGGTTCGCGTGCGCCACGATCTGCTCACCGGTGAGCTCCACGCCGCCCCACTCGCTGTCGGTGGTCGTGTGGGCGTCGGAGACGAGCACCACGTCGTAGCCGCGCACGGCCGCGCTCTGCGCCGTGGTCCGCACGCAGTAGTCGCTCTGCGCTCCCGTCACGACGAGGCGACCGACGTCGAGACGCTCCAGCACCTCGTCGAGGTCGGTGTCGGCGAAGGAGTCGCGATAGTGCTTCAGGATCCGGGGCTCGCCGTCGACAGGGACGAGCCCGTCGGCGAGCTGCCAGGGCTCGCTGCCCTCCTCCATACCGTCCGCCTCGTGCTGCACCCAGACCACCGGGGTGGCGGCGGCGCGGGCGCGGTCGACGAGCTGCCGGACGCGGGAGAGCACGCCGTCAGCGTCGAAGCAGCCGGGCAGCACGCCCTTCTGGAGGTCGATGACGAGCAGGGCGGAGGGCACGGTGTCGGTCACGCCACCATCCTGCCAGCGGTCGGCGCCGTCAGGCCGCGAGCTCGGCGTCCAGCCGGATGGGCCGGTGGTCCGAGGCGCCGGCGGGCAGCACATCCACCCGCTCGATCTCGAAGCCGGTCGACGTCACGAAGTCGAAGTAGCCGGAGAAGAACTTGTAGCGCAGGTAGGTCGGCTGCGTCGTGCGCTTCAGCGTGTAGCCGGAAGTCGTGAGGTGCCGCTCCAGGCCCCGGATGAACCAGGGGTAGTTGAAGTCGCCGACCATGACCGCCGGGGTGTCGGGGGCGAGCGAGCGCATCCCGTCGTGGGCGGCGGCGATCTGCTTGCGCCGCAGCGAGTTCAGCGCGGTGAGGGGTGCGGCGTGGAACGACCCCACCAGGATCTCCTCACCGTTGTCGCGGTCGCGGAGGTGCACGGCCAGCAGGCGCTCGTTGGCCGGCGCCAGCACGCGGTCGTGCAGCGACTTCTGCACGGCGAACACCTGGCTGTGGAGGATCTCGTAGCGGTCGTCGCGCACGTAGACCGCGAGGCCCAGCCGGTTGGCCCGGGTGGTGTCGGCGAGCACCAGGTGGTGCAGGCGTTCGGGAAGGGCGTCGCTGTCGCATTCCTGCAGGCACAGGACGTCGACGTCGTACGCCTCTGCGATGCCCGTCAGCTCCCCGCTCGCGGCGTGCTTGCGGAGGTTGTAGCTCACGATCCTCAGGGTCATGCACCTCTTCTCGAAGGACCTCGTTCGCGGGCGGCACGGATGCGCGCCCGCTCTGCCATTCTGTCCCACTTGTGAGACCGCTCAAGCGACCACGTGTGATCCCACAAGGAATTCACATCACGGACACCGGCGGTTCGGGCGGTACGGTGGTCGCATGGCAGGCGGCGCTGTAGTCCTCACGGTCCCGGGTCCCGATGGCGACAGGGAGGTGCGGATCTCGAGCCCCGAGCGGGTGATCTTCCCCGGGGCCGGCATCACCAAGCTCGATCTCGCGAACTATCTCGTGGAGGTCGGCGACGCATTCGTCCGCGCGAACGGCGACCGGCCGGTGTCGCTTCAGCGGTTCCCGGAGGGGATCGACGGGGAGCAGTTCTTCTCGAAGAACCCGCCGCGCGGGGTGCCGGACTACGTGCGCTCCGTCACGGTGACGTACCCGAGCGCCCGCTCGCATCCACAACTCGTGATCGACGAACCGGCCGCCGCCGTGTGGGCCGCGCAGATGAACACGGTGGTGTTCCACCCCTGGCCGTCGCGCGCCGAGGACTCGGACAACCCCGACCAGCTGCGCATCGACCTCGACCCGCAGCCGGGTACCGGCTTCGCCGACGCCGTGCCCGCCGCCATCGAGCTGCGGAAGGTGCTGCAGGAGGCCGGGCTCACGGCGTTCATCAAGACCTCCGGCAATCGGGGACTGCACGTCTTCGCGCCGATCGTGGCGCAGCGCGAATTCCTCGACGTCCGGCACGCCGTGATCGCCGCCGCGCGCGAGCTCGAACGACGGATGCCGGACCGCGTGACCACGGCGTGGTGGAAGGAGGAGCGCGGGGAGCGCATCTTCGTCGACTTCAACCAGGCCAACCGCGACCGCACGATGGCCGGCGCCTACAGCCCGCGGGCGCTCCCGCACGCCTCCGTGTCGGCCCCGATCACGTGGGAAGAGCTGGAACACGTCGACCCGCGCGACTTCACGGTGCTCACCATGCCCGAGCGACTGCGCACGGTCGGCGACCCGTGGGAGCACTTCGCTGCGGACCCCGGCACGATCGACGTGCTGCTCGGCTGGTGGGAGCGCGACCTGTCGAACGGCCTCGGCGAGCTGCCGTTCCCTCCGGACTACCCCAAGATGCCGGGGGAGCCGCCGCGCGTGCAGCCGAGCCGCGCGAAGAAGGCGTAGCGGGTCAGTCCGCCGCGAGACCGGAGGCCGCCTTCGCCGCCGTCTCCAGGTCGGCGACGAACGCGTCGAACGCGGCATCCCATCCCGGATCGTCGCGCAGCCGCAGCAGGGCGGACGGGTGCGTCGTGACGAGTACCGGCCGGCCCTCTGCGGACTCCTGGACGCGTCCCCGCTCCTCCTGGATGCGCGCCGGGCGCCCGAGGACGCTCCGAGCGGCCGTCGCGCCCAGGCAGACGACGAGCCGGGGGCGGACCGCCGCGAACTCCGCCTCCAACCACGGGTGGCAGGCGACGATGTTGCCGACGGCCGGCTTCTCGTGGATGCGCCGCTTGCCCTGGCGGTGGAAGCGGAAGTGCTTCACCGCGTTTGTGACGTACACGTCGCCGCGGTCGATCCCCGCCGCTTCCAGCGCCTGGTCGAGCAGGCGCCCGGCCGGCCCGACGAACGGCTCGCCCTCGATGTCCTCCCGGTCGCCGGGCTGCTCGCCGACGAGGGCGAGCGCGGCCCCCGCGCGACCCGAAGAGAAGACGACCTGCGTCGCATCCCGGTACAGCTCGCAGCCGCGGCAGTCCGGCGCGGCGGCCCGCAGGCTCCGCAGGTCGCGTTTCTCGGGGAGGAACTCGTCGGCTCCAGGTCGCTCGACATCCGCCATGCGAATCACGGAACCACCGGGGAGCGTGTCTCGCAACGCCCTCACGGCGCTGTCGTGTGGCGGATCAGGTCAGCACGTCGCCCAGGTCGTACGCGATCGGCCGGTCCAGCTGCTCGAAGGTGCACGACCGCGCCTCGCGGTCCGGCCGCCAGCGCTCGAACTGCGCCGTGTGCCGGAAGCGCATCCCCTCCATCTGGTCGTACCGCACCTCGAGAACGCGCTCGGGGCGCAGCCGCACGAACGACACGTCCTTGCTGCCCGAGAAGCGGCTCCGGTCGGTCTCGCCGGTGACGGCCGCTCCGCTCTCGTCGCGCTCCACCAGCGGCTCCAGCTCGTCGATCAGGGACAGCCGCTTCGCGTCGGTGAACGCCGAGACGCCGCCCACGTTGCGCAGCTGGCCGTCGTCGTCGAACAGCCCGACGAGCAGGGAGCCGACGCCGCGGCCGCTGGTGTGGATGCGGTACCCGAGCGCCACGACATCGGCCGTCCGGTGGTGCTTGATCTTGAGCATCGTGCGCTTGTTCGGCGCGTACGGCCCGGCCAGCGGCTTCGCGACGACGCCATCCAGCCCGGCGCCCTCGAACTCGACGAGCCAGCGGCGCGCGAGGTCGACATCCGTCGTGGTGCGCGTCAGCTGGATCGGAGCGGGCAGGTCGCCGGCGAACTCCTCCAGAGCCGCCCGCCGGTCGGCGAACGGCCGGTCGACGTACGAGTCGTCGCCGATGGCGAGCAGGTCGAAAGCGACGAAGGTGGCCGGCGTCTGCTCCGACAGCAGCTTCACGCGGGTCGCGGCCGGATGGATGCGCTGCGACAGCGCCTCCCAGTCGAGCCGCTGCTTCCCGGGCTCGCCGGTCGGCACCACGATCTCGCCGTCGAGCACGCACGGGCCGGGCAGGATGCTGCGGAACGCCTCCACGAGCTCTGGGAAGTACCGCGTGAGCATCTTCGAGCCGCGGCTGCCGATCTCCACGGACTCCACCGCGCCGTCGCCCTCGGCGTAGACGATGGCCCGGAAGCCGTCCCACTTCGGCTCGTAGCTGAGGCCGCCCGTCACGCTGTCGGGCTCCGGGACGGCGGGGACCGCCTTCGCGAGCATCGGGGCGATGGGGGAGGAGGCGGAGGGCTGCATGCTCCGATCATGCCGCGAACGACCGACCTCGGGAAGGGATGCGGTCACCCGCGTCGCACGCTGAGGATGCGCTCACAGCCGTTGGAGCTTAGGTAAGGCTCGCCTATACTCGATCGCGAGATGTACCGTCCCGATCACGCCACCCACACCGCCTCGACCGCGCACCACGACGACCGCGTGCAGTTCCTGGTCGTCGGGGATGAGACCTCGCTCACCGAGCTGGAGGCCGAACTCGCGCTCCTCCCGCTGTGCGCGCGCGGCCGCGTGTTCGTCGAGGTCGGGGAGCCCTCGGAGGTCGTGCCGCTGGCGACGCCGATGCGCATGACCGTCACCTGGCTGATCCGCTCGCACCGCAGCGGTCGGCCCGGCACCGGCGAGCTGTGCGCCCGCGGCGAGGCCGGCGCCCGCGCCGTGCGCGCCTGGTGCGACGAGATGCTGTGCGACGGGCCGGGCGAAACGCGTGCGATCGTCACCGGCGGCTTCGCGCTTGCGACCGAGGTGCGCGACCACCTCATCCACACGGTCGGCATGCACCCCGAGGCCGTGGCGGCGCCGTCCTTCCGCTGACGCCGGGCGTCCGCCGTGTCGCCCACCCCAGGTCGGTGAGCTGGTTGACGCGGCACGCCGCGACGCGTCCGTATTGCGCGGCGTGTTGCGTCAACTCGGCGGGGTCAGCCGGCGGGATCAGGCGGGGACGTCCAGCCCCACCAGCGCCTCGCTCGCGGCCCAGAGGTCGCGCCCGAGCTGCGCGTTGCGCGCCTGCGGGTTGACGCGGCCGTTCACCGTCAGGCGGTCGAAGTACGTGCCGCTCGGCGCACCGACCCGCGCCGGCCCGGCCAGGAACAGCAGGGGAGCGGCCCCCGCCGCGACCGAGATGCCGAAGCTGCTCCGCGTCACCAGGTGGCCGAAACGGATCAGCGGCGACGAGTTGCCGAAATTGGTGGCGATGGTTCCGGGATGGAACGAGTAGGCGCTCACGCCGGTCCCAGTCAGGCGCTCGGCCAGCTCGGCGGCGAACAGGATGGTCGCCAGCTTCGCCGTGCCGTACGCGCGCCAGCCGCCCTGCCAGGGGCGCCGCTCCCAGTCCAGGTCGTCGATGCGCAGGTTGCCGAACCGGTTGGCGAGGCTGGCGGTGGAGACCACCCGCACATCCCGTCCGGACGCCGCGGTCTCGACGAGTCGCGGCCGCAGCAGTGCGGTGAGCAGGAAGGGCGCGAGGTGGTTCGCCTGGATGGTCCGCTCGTGCCCATCCACCGTCAGCTCGCGCTCGTGGTAGAGCCCGCCGGCGTTGTTGGCGAGCACGTCGATCGTGTCGTACCGGTCGAGCAGGGCCGCCGCGAGGGCGCGCACGTCGTCGAGGCGCTCGAAGTCGGCGAGGAACGGCGTCGCTCCGATGCGTTCCGCGACTGCGCGGGTGCGCTCGGGGTTGCGGCCGACGACCGCGACCTCGTCGCCGCCCGCCTTCAGCTGCTCGGCCGCCACGGCTCCGATGCCGGAGCTCGCGCCCGTGATCACGATGGTGCGCGTCATCGGTACCCGCCTTTCTCGAGGCCCGCCTCGATTTCGAATCGGTTGCGGAGGGGATTGCGGCCGGCGACGAAGTAGAGCAGCGGGAACAGCATCCCGTACCGCTGCCACTGCCGCTTGTGGATCGCCTCGTGCTCGAGCACGTCGTCGCTCACGTTGTGGTCGGTGAGGTACACGCCGCCCACACACGACCCGCCGCGGCCGAAGGTCGCCTTCGGCATGCCGCGGAACACCGTGAGCCCGGCGCGACGCTCGATGCGCCCGGTGCTCCAGAGGAATCCCCAGGTGAGGCCGACCGCGGTCGCATAGAGGTATCCGGCGCGGCTCACCGGCGAATCGAGCAGGATGCGGCCGAGCGGCGTGCGGTCGAAACCGCTCACTTCTCGGGTCTTCCGTAGGTCTCGAGCAGCCGCAGCCACACCTCGCTGACCGTCGGGTACGACGGGACGGCGTGCCACAGGCGGTCCAGCGGCACCTCGCCGACGACGGCGACGGTGGCCGAGTGGAGGAGCTCGCCGACGTCCTGACCGACGAAGGTCACCCCGAGCACGACCTTGCGGTCCTCGTCGACGACCATGCGGGCCTTGCCCTCGTACCCGTCGGCGACGACGTGCGCACCGGACACGCTCCCGATGTCGTAGTCGACGACCCGGATGCGGTAGCCCGCCTTCTCGGCGCGAGCGGCGGTCAGCCCGACGGAGGCGACCTCCGGGTCGGTGAAGGTGACCTGGGGGACGGCCTCGTGGTCGGCCGTCGCGACGAAGGCGCCCCACGGCTCCAGCGAGACGTCGCGTCCCTTGGCGCGAGCGGCGATGGCGTCGCCGGCGGCGCGGGCCTGGTACTTGCCCTGGTGGGTGAGCAGCGCGCGGTGGTTGACGTCGCCGACGCCGTACAGCCAGCCGCCGTCGACGGGCCGGCCGTCGCCTCCGAGCACGCGCATGCTGTCGTCGACGTCGAGCCAGGCGCCGTCCTCCAGACCGAACGCGTCGAGTCCGATGCCGAACGTGCGGGGGAGGCGCCCGGTGGCCACGAGGAACTCGTCGGTCTCGAGCACCGTGCCGTCGTCGAGGCGGATGCGGAAGCCCTCGTCGTCCGTGCGCTCCACCTGCTCGACGCCGGAGTCGAGGTGCAGGGTGGCTCCGAGCTTCGTGAGTGACTCGGCGACCATCTCGCCGGCGAACGGCTCGTCGCCGCCCAGCAGGCCGCTGCGTGCGATCAGGTGCACCTCGGTGCCGAAGCCGGCGTAGGCCGTGGCCATCTCGGTGGCGACGACACCGCCGCCCAGGATCGCGAGGGAGACCGGCACGCGCTGGGCGCTCGTCGCCTCACGGCTCGACCACGGCTCGCTCTCGCGGAGCCCGGGGATATCGGGCATGAGCGCGGCGGATCCGGTGGAGACCGCGACCGCGTGCTTCGCGCGGAGCACCGTGACCGTGCCGTCCTCCGCCGTCACGGTGACCTCGCGCGGCGCGGTGATGACGCCCCACCCGCGCACCAGGTCGATCCCGGCGCCGTTCAGCCACTCGACCTGGCCGTCGTCGTTCCAGTTGCTTGTCATGTCGTCGCGGCGCTTCAGCACCGCGGCCACGTCGAGCGGACCGGTGACCGCTTCGCGCGTCCCTCCGACCTTCTGGGCCGCGCGCAGCAGCGCCCCGCTCCGCAGCAGCGTCTTGGAGGGCATGCACGCCCAGTAGGAGCATTCGCCTCCGACGAGCTCGGACTCCACGATCACCGTCCGCATGCCGCCCTGAGCGGCCCTGTCGGCGACGTTCTCGCCCACGGCTCCCGCACCCATCACGATGACGTCGTAGTCCTTGATCTCGCTCATGTCTTCTCCCTGCCGCTGTCGATGGTGTGTCGGATGTGGTGCGTCGTGTCGTCCGTGGGGTTCGTCGCGCGCCCGCGGATCGGATGGCTAGCGGCCGACGAAGTGCGCCTCCGTGCGGGTCAGGAACGCCTCCATGCCGATCCGGGCGTCCTCGCTGCCGACGAGCCGGACGAGGGCGGGCTGCAACTCGGCCTCCGCCGCGGCATCCCCGTCGCGCACGGCCCGCTTCGCGTTGGCCAGCGCGGCCTGCACCGCCAGGGGCGCCTGTGCGGCGATCCGCTCGGCCAGCTCCAGGGCGCGGTCGAACTGCTCGCCGTCCTCGACGAGCTCCTGGACGAGGCCGATGCGGTGCGCCTCGGCGGCGTCGAAGAGGTCGCCGGTGAGGATGTAGCGCATCGCGTTGCCCCATCCCACCGCCCGGGGGAAGCGGAGGGTGGCGCCGCCGAACGGCAGGATGCCGCGCGTGACCTCGATCTGACCGAACCGCGTCCCGCGTGCCGCCACCGCGATGTCGGAGGCGAGGATGAGCTCGATCCCGAGGGTGAGGCAGGTGCCTTGCACGGCGATGACGACCGGCTTGGTCAGCTGCTGCCCCGAGACCTGCCACGGGTCGATGCCGTCCTCGCCGACGAAGGAGAGCCCGTCCTGTCCGATGCGCGGCCCGAGGTCGGCCAGGTCGAGCCCGGCCGTGAAGTGCTCGCCCACGGCGTGCACGAGACCGACCCGCAGTTCGGGATCGCGCTCCAGCTCTCCGTAGGCCAGCGCCAGCTGGCTCAGCAGCTCGAAGTCGGCCGCGTTCCGCTTCTCCGGCCGGTTCAGGCCGATCAGCAGCACGTGCCCGCGCCGCTCGGTCAGGATCTTGGGCTCGCTCATGGCTCCCAAGCTACCGCGCTCCGTCGGAGCCGGCCGCGGCCTGCGACGCGGTCGGGCCGGTCAGCGCACCGAGGATGCGGAGGATGACCGGGAGGTCGTGAGCTGCGGCGTCCGGGTTCTCCGGCGCGAACTCCATGAGGCCCGCGCCCGCGAGCTCGAACCGCCGGCGGAGTGCGCGGATCGCCTCGGTGAGCCGCTCCGGGAGCACGCCGAACGGCTCCGGGTAGCCGATCCCGTCGATGGTGGACGGGTCGAGCACGTCGAGGTCGATGTGGAGGTACACCGACGTCGCGCCGGTGGCCGCCACCGCGTTCACGGTCGCCTCCGGGTCATCCAGCTCGCCGGGTGCGACGACGCGGATGCCGGCCTGGTCCACGAAGGCCGACTCGCCGTCGTCGAGCGCCCGGACACCCGCGAGGATCAGCTGAGCGGGAGCGAGAACCTCCGGCCCGGTCGAGGCGAGCCCGTCCGGTCCGTCGCCGAGCAGCGCGCGCAGCACCATCCCGTGGAAGGCGCCGGACGGCGAGGAGTCGACATCGTTGAGGTCGCCGTGGGCGTCGAACCACACGACCGCCACCGACCCGGCGGGATGCGCGGCGAGCGCGTGCTGGATGGGCGCGAGCTCCGCACCGCAGTCGCCGCCGACCGTGACGACCGGCGCCTCGAGCAACGCGAGCTCGGCCAGCGTCGCCTCGCGGACGGCCGCGAGGGACGAGAACCGGTTGACGCCGCTGCCGAGCGACTCGCCCGCGGCGGCGGGCACCGGCACCTGGTGGGTGCGGGTGCCCGGCAGGTCGCCGCGGATGGCGTCGGCGCCGTCGATCAGGCGCATGGCCCGTGACGAGCCCGACCCCTGCCACTGCGGGACGACGAGGAAGGACGCGCCGCTCACCCCTGGGCGCCCGAGGTCACGGCCCCCTGCGACCCTCCGCCGGACTTGAGCGCGGCGAGCCGTGCCTCGACCTCGGTCATCTCGCCGAGGTCGTCGAGCTGCTCGAACTGCGAGTCGAGGCTGGATGCGGCGAGCTCCTGCGCGCCCCGCACCTTGGCCTCCTCCCGGCGGATCTTCTCTTCGAAGCGGGAGACCTCGCTGGTCGGGTCCATGATGTCGACGCTCTTCACGGCATCGATCACCTGCGCCTGCGCCTGCGCGCTCTTGGCGCGGGCGATCAGCTCGGAGCGCTTGCTCTTCAGCTGCTCCAGCTTCTCCTTCATGGCGTTGAGCCCGGTCTTGAGCTTCTCGACCACCTCGGTCTGCGCGGCGATCTGCGGCTCGGCGGCCTTCGCCTCGTTCTCCGACGAGATCTGCCGCTGCAGCGCGACCTTGGCGAGGTTGTCGAACTTGTCGGCGTTCGCGGTGTCGCCTGAGGAGCGGTACTGGTCGGCCTGACGGCTGGCGGCGAGCGCCTTGTCGCCCCACTCGGCCGCGGCCTCCACGTCTTCGCGGTGGTCGTCTTCGAGCAGTCGCAGGTTGCCGATCGTCTCGGCGATGGCGCTCTCGGCGTCGGCGATGCTGTTGGTGAAGTCGCGGACCATCTGGTCCAGCATCTTCTCCGGGTCCTCCGCCTGATCGAGGAGGGCGTTGATGTTCGCTCGCAACAGTTGCGAGATCCGTCCGAAGATGGATTGCTTCGCCATGTGCTCTTCCTTTCGCTCCCGCCCCCGTTGGGCGCTTGTGAGATGTGTCCGGCGGTTCAGAACCGTCCGCCGCCACGCCGGCTGCGGGTGCCCCCGCCGCCGAAGCTTCCTGCGCTGAAGCCGCCGCCGCCGCTCCGGGTGCGGCCGCCGCCTCCGCCGAAACCGCCACCGCCGAAACCGCCGCCGCCCCAGTTGCCTCCGCCGCCGCCCATCCCGCCGCGCAGGACCGAGTCGATGAGGATGCCGCCGAGGATGGCGCCCATCGTGCCGCTCCCGCCGCCGCGCCCGGAGGTGCCGCCGCCGAAGATGTCGCCGAGGCCGCCGCCTGCTCCGCCCATCCCGCCGAGGTCCGGCTGGAATCCGCCCACGTCCTGCTGGGCGAGCTGTGTCGCCTGGTCGGCGAGCTCCGCCGCGCGCTGGGCCTGGGCCAGGGCGGACACGGCGTCGGTCGCCGCGGTCTGCTCGGCCTGGACCACGAGCCGGGCAGCCTCCGCCAGCCGGGTGCGCGCCTCGGCGCCGACGGCTCCGCGCCGGGCGGTGATGAAGTCCTCGCACGCCGACACGCGCGCTTTCGCGGTCATCAGGGTCTGCTGGAGTGCCGACTGGGCGCGCTGCGCCTGGGCACGGGCATCGCGGACGCCCTGTAGCACCCCGTCGATGGATCGGTTGGCGGCGTCGAGCCGCTGGGCCAGTTCGAGAGGGTTGACGCGTCCGGCGGAGAGGGCCGCCTGCACGTCGGTCACGGTCTGCTCCGTGCCGGCGACCGCCGCGGCGATGGCGCCGCCGGGGTCGCTGGAGGCGGCGAGCGCGCGCGCCTCCGCCAGGTCGCTCCGCAGCTCGGCGAGGGTGCCGTCGAGCGACTGCTGCGCGGCGGCCAGGTCGGAGCCGAGCCGGTCGACCGCGTCGAGCAGCAGTCCCGCCTGGTCCGCCGACTCCTCGGCGGCGCGAACGCCCACCGCCGCGGCGCCCGCATCGCCGGCCGCCGCCTTCTGCGCGGCGCCCGCCAGCGCGGTGTCGGTGAAGTCGAGGCGCTGCGTCGCCTGGTCGATGTTGTCGTGAACGGTCCCGAGGGAGGCGTCGGTGTACCGCTGCGCCAGTCCGTCGAGCGTGCCGCGCGTCGCCGCGAGACGCTGCCGGAGGGCCGCGGCCTGGGTGGCGATCTCGGCACTCGCCTCGGGGATGCGCTTCTCGATCGCCCGCAGTTCGTCGAAGGCGTCGGCCTGCGCATCCAGTGCCTGATTGGCGGTGGCGCAGAGCTGGACGATCCGGATGTTCCACTCGCGGCGCTGCTCGTCGGTGTCGGGCTCCGCGTCGTCGAGCCGCTGCTTGAGCGTGAACGCCTCGCGCAGCTGCCCCTTCGCCGTGTCGAGGGCGGACTGGAACGGCACCACCGCATCCGCCCCGTACTGTGCGGTGGCGAAGCCGAGCTCCTCCTCGCTCGTACGGATGGCGTCGTCGGTCTGCACCAGCGCGGACCCGGCTCGCCGTTCGAGGTCGGGGAGGGAGATGGTCTGCAACTCGCTCTGCGGCGTGGTCGGCCCCGCGGCGGCCTTCTTCTTGCGGGAACCGCGTGAGCGGACCAGTAGGAACACGACGAGGCCGACGATCAGCACGCCGATGAGGAACACCCAGAAGAACACGGCGCCGCCACCACCTCCGCCGACGGCGTCGCCGAGCCCGTTCGCCGCGGCGACGGCCGCCCCGGCCCAGTCGCCGTCGTGCAGCTTCGGTTCGATGTCGTTGCGCTCGATGGAGTCGAGCTGGTCGGCGCTCACCGGGCCGTTGTCGTCGCCCGACAGGTAGTAGGTGCGGCCCTCGGTGGAGACCGCGAGCAGGTAGTCGCGCTGCCCGAGTCCGTTGCGCGCGGCCGTCTCGTTGGCCCAGTCGGCGGCCTCGGTCGGATCGGTGAACCGGTCGACGTAGACGACGTAGAGGTCGATGCGGTGATCGTCGTAGAGCTTTTTCGCGGCCGCCGTGATCGTCGACTCGTCCGATCCGCTGAGCACCTGCGCCTGATCGACGACGTGGCTGGGACCGAGATCGACCGGGTCCTGTGCGGAGGCCGGCGAGGCCGTGAGCAGCGTCGGCCCCGCTACGAGTCCGAGCGCCAGCAGGGCTCCGGTCAGCAGACGTCGCAAGCGCATCCACCCACTCTCTCGGGTCCGGCTGATACGCAGCCGAGTCTATTGGTGCTCTCCGACAGTGTCACTGTTTCGGCCTGTTACGGCCACCCGTGCGCTCGACGGACCCTGCTGGTGGGATGGGATCATGTCCGAGCAGCCGACTCTCGCCGTCGTCGAGGCCACGCGCTTCCGCGGCCATGATCCGGCCTATCACGACTACGTCCAGCTGCTCGTCGGCAACGTCATCGCCGAGGCCGAGGCGCAAGGCTGGAGGGTCGACCGGCTCGCGGCGGACCGCGGCGCCGACGCACTGCTCGCCGAGACCGAGCCGGCCGACGCCGTCGTCATCGTCGGCGGCGAGGACATCCATCCCGACTTCTACGGCGGCCGGACGGGCTACCCCAACGAGTCCCGGCATCTGCCGGCGGCCGACGCCGCGCAGATCGCCCTGGTGCACGCCGCCCTGGTGCGCGGCACTCCGCTCCTCGGCATCTGCCGCGGGCTCCAGATCGTGAACGTCGCGCTGGGCGGCACGCTGGTCCAAGACCTGGGCGAGGAGTGCGCGCACGTCAACCGCGGCGTCCCCATCCCGCAGGTGCTCACCACGCACACCGTGCAGGTCGAGGCGGGCAGCCGCGCGTCCGATCTCCTCGGAGCGGGTTCGCTCGAGGTGCGCAGCGCCCACCATCAGGCGGTGGATGCGCTCGGCGCCGACCTCGTCGTCACCGCCCGGTCCCACGACGGCCACGTCGAGGCCATCGAGCACGCCGACGCCCCGCTCCTCGCGGTGCAGTGGCACCCCGAGGACATCGCCGCCCCGGCCGGGCAGCTGACCGCGCTGCTCCGAGCGCTGAGGGTCGCCGTCCCGGCTCGCGAGGTCGTCGCGGCCTGAGCGGTGCTCAGTCCCGGGGCGGCCGCACCGGCCAGCCCTGCTCACCCAGCAGGGGCACGAACGCCACACCGCCGAGGTTCGTCTCGTGCAGCGACCCGTCGTCGCCGCGCGTGAACGCGGCCAGGTGCTGCGCGCCTCCCGGCCGCCCGACCGGCATGACCACGCGTCCGCCCGGCGCGAGCTGCGCCCGCCAGGCGCCGGGAACGGCTGGACCTGTCGCGGCCGCCAGGATCACGTCGTACGGAGCGCCGGACGGCCAGCCCAGCGTGCCGTCGCCGGTCACCACCTCCACCCGGTAGCCGAGTGCGTCCAGCGTCGCCGCGGCCCCCACCGCCAGCCCAGGATGCCGCTCGATGCTGACCACGCGATGCGCGAGCAGAGAGGCGACGGCTGCCGCGTATCCCGAGCCGGTGCCCACATCGAGCACGACGTCCTCCGGGCCGATCCGCGCCGCCTGCAGCATCAGCGCGACGATGTACGGCTGCGAGATCGTCTGGCCATCGCCGATGGGCATCGGATGGTCCTCGTACGCGTAGGGCTCGGCCGACGGCTCCACGAACAGGTGCCGGGGCACACGTCGCATCGCATCGAGGACGCGCTGGTCCTCGATCCCGCGCGGGACGAGCTGCTGCTCGACCATCCGCGCCCGCTCCGAGTCGTGATCGTGGTCCGTGCGGCTATTGAACCACCGCGGCGGGTCGCTCCTCCAGAGTGCGTCGGGCAGCGTCCAGCGCGGCCGGGTCTGCTCCGGCCGACTCCAGTGCCAGGAGGGCGGCGCCGAGGATGGGCGCGGCGGTGACGAGCTCCATGCGCGCTGCCGGCGCCCGCTCGGCGAGCAGCCGCTCGATGGTGCCGAGCAGCCGCTCGTCGCGCCCGCCGATCACGCCGCCGCCGAGGACGACGGGGACCGGCCGGTCGAGCAGGTCGAGTCGGCGCAGCGTCGTCACCGCGAAGGTGGCGATCTCTTCCGCCTGCTCGTCGATCAGCGCCGCCGCTATGGCGTCCCCGGCGCGCGCGCTCGCGAACACGGTCGGTGCGAGCAGCGCGAGGTCGCGGTTCGGGAGGCGGCCGAAGTGCAGCGCTTCGATGACCGCCTGGACGCTGTCCAGCCCGAACGCCGCGGGGACCGCCCTGGCGAGCTCCGTCGCCGGACCGCGGCCGTCGACCGCGCGTGCCGCGTGCCAGAGCGCACGCTCTCCGAGGTGCCAGCCGCCGCCCCAGTCGCCCGAGATGGTCCCGAGCGACGGGTAGCGGACGACGGCGCCGTCGGCGCGGACGCCGACGCAGTTGATGCCCGTGCCGCAGACCACGGCGACCGCGTCCGGCTCGTCGGTTCCCGCTCGGAGCAGGGCGAACAGGTCGTTGTCGACCGTCGCCGCCGCCCACGGCGTCCCCGCGATGCTCGCCCGGAAGTCGTCGATCTCGGTGGGCAGGTCGAGTCCCGAGAGGTACAGGTTGGCAGCGGCGATCGGACGCGGGCCGGTCTGCTCCAGCAGGCGGCCGATCAGTGCCGAGACGAGATCGGCCGAGCCGCGCATCCCGATCAGGTGCGGGCTGGAGGTGGTGCCCCTCGCCTCGGCGACGACCGTGCCGTCGAGCTCCAGCGCCACCGCGTCCGTCTTCGATCCGCCGCCGTCGACGGCGATCACGAGCGGCGCGATGGGCGCGTTGTCGTCGGTCACTTGGCCCACTCCAGGTGGTCGCGGTTGTGAGCGATCAGTAGGTCGGTCAGTCGCTCGGCCCGATCGTACTGACCGACGAGGGGATGCGCGAGCATGGCCCGCAGCACGCGGTCGCGTCCACCGTGCACCGCGGCGTCGAGCGCGAGCCGCTCGTAGCCTGCGACGTGGGAGATCAGCCCGGCGTGATCGGCGGGCAGAGGGTCGATCGGGAGGGCGGTGACGCCCCGCGCATCCACTGTCGCCGACACTTCGATCACATGGTCGTCGGGGAGGAACGGCAGCGCTCCGTCGTTGCGCAGGTTCACGACCTGCACGTCGCCGCGGTCGCCGGTGAGCGAGGCGATCAGGTCGACCGCCGCCTCCGAGTAGAACGCGCCGCCGCGCTGCGAGAGCTGCTCGGGCTTGGTGTCGACCGCCGGGTCGCCGTACAGCTCCAGCAGCTCGCGCTCGACGCGCTGCACGGCCTCGGCGCGGGTGGGGGAGTCGAGCTGCTCGCGGAGGACCTCGTCGTGGGCGTAGTAGTAGCGCAGGTAGTAGCTGGGCACGTCGCCGAGCAGCCGGATCAGGGACGCGGGGAGCTCGACCTCCTCGGCGAGCTGCTCCAGCCGGGTGCCGAGCAACTCGGGAAGGGCGTCGCGCGTGCCGGAGTCGTCGGTGACGAGGGCGGAGCGCTCCCACGTCAGGTGGTTCAGCCCGACGTGGCCGAGCTGAACCTGTGCCGGGGCGACGCCGAGCATCCCGGCGAACCGCCGCTGGAAGCCGATGGCGACGTTGCAGAGCCCGACTGCGTGGTGGCCCTCCTGGAGAAGCGCGCGCGTCACGATGCCGACGGGGTTGGTGAAGTCGACGATCCAGGCGCCCGGCTTTGCGTGCGTGCGGACCGCGTCGGCCACGCGCAGCACGACCGGCACCGTCCGCAGCGCCTTGGCGAAGCCGCCGGGGCCGGTCGTCTCCTGACCGATGCAGCCGCACTCGTGCGGCCAGGTCTCGTCGCCGTGGCGCGCCGCCTGACCGCCGACCCGCAGCTGGATGAGGACGACGTCCGCGTCCGAGACGCCCGCGACCAGGTCCGAGGTGGGCACGACGCGACCCGGGTGGCCGGCCGCGCGGAACATCCGCTGGCTCATCCCGCCGACCAGGCGCAGGCGCTCCGGATCGGGGTCGACCAGCCAGAGCTCCTCGATCGGGAGCAGGTCGCGCAGCCGCGCGAACCCGTCGATGAGCTCGGGGGTGTAGGTGGAGCCGCCTCCGACGACCGTCAGTTTCACGTGTTTATCCCTTCACGCCGGTGAGTGTGATGCCCTCCACGAAGACGCGTTGGGCGAAGAAGAAGATGAGGACGACCGGGACGGTGACGAGCATCGTCATGGCCATGGTGAGCCCCCAGTCGGTGCCGTGGACGCCGCGGAACGACGCCAGGCCGTAGGCGACCGGCCACGCGGCCGGGTTCTCGGAGGTGTAGAGGAGCGGCCCGTAGTAGTCGTTCCAGGAGGCGAAGAACAGGAAGATCGCGGTGGCCGCGATCCCCGGCTTCGCCATCGGGAGCACCACCCGCCAGAGCACCCCGAACTCGCCGTTGCCGTCGATCCGCGCCGCGTCGGCGTACTCGCTCGGGATGGTGAGGAAGAACTGCCGGAGCAGGAAGATCGAGAACGCATCGCCGAGCAGGTTCGGCAGGATGAGCGGCCACAGCGTCCCGGTGAGTCCCAGTTGCGACCACATCACGTAGATCGGGATGGCCGTCACCTGGGGCGGCAGCAGCATGGCGATGATGATCACGGTGAACAGCACGCCGGAGCCACGGAACCGGATCTTGGCGAGCGCGTACGCGGCCGGAACGCTCGAGAGCAGCATGAAGGCCGTCGCGAGCACAGCGTACATCGCGGAGTTGGCGAACCACTGCGCGAGCGGCACCGTCGTGAACACCTTGACGTAGTTGTCCCAGTGGAACGGCTGCGGCCAGAGCGATGCGGTCAGGGTCTGCTCGCTCGACATCAGCGAGGTGAGGAACACGAAGATCACCGGCGCGATGAACAGCACCGCGAGCACGACGAGCACCGCGTGCTCGGCGATCCAGCTCAGGATGCGCCGGGCGCGGGCGGACCGCGGGGTCGGGATGCGCCGGGGCGGCAGGGCGGGACGGTCCGTCGTCGCCGTGCCGGGGGTGAGGGTTGCCGAGGTCATTGCGCGCCTTCCGGGGTGAACGCCTTGAAGCGGTGGAGCAGCAGGACGAGGATGACCGCGGCCACCACGAACAGCAGCACCGCGAGGGCGGAGGCGTAGCCGAGCTGGTAGGTGCCGAAGCCGCGCACATACAGCCACTGCGTGTACGTGAGGAGCGAGCCGTCCGGGTAGCCGAGATTGGAGCTGATGCCCTGCCCGACCACGGCCTTGCCCGACGCCACCGAGGAGGCCACGGCCGCCTCGGTGAAGTACTGGATGGCCGCGATGACGCCGGTCACGACGGCGAAGAGCAGCACGGGGGCGATCGACGGCATGGTCACGTAGCGCACCTTCTGCACGCCGTTGGCGCCGTCGAGCGACGCCGCCTCGTACTGCTCGCGGGGCACATCCAGCAGGGCGGCGAGGAAGATGATCATCACGTCGCCCATGACCCAGATTCCGAGCAGCACGAGGGAGGGCTTCGACCAGGCCGGGTCGTTGAACCACAGCGGTCCCTGGATGCCGAAGAAGCCGAGGATGTGGTTCACCGGTCCGGTGCCCGGGTTGAACAGGAAGACGAACGCGACGACGCTCGCGACCGGCGGCACTAGGGCGGGCAGGTAGAACACCGTCCGCCAGAAGCCGGATGCGCGGCGCGCCCGGGCGAGGAGCCCGGCGACGATCAGCGCGAACGCCGTCTTGACCGGCACCCAGATCACGACGAACCACAGCGTGTTGAGCGTCGCCAGCCAGACGTTCGGGTCCTGCGTGAACAGGTACTGGTAGTTGCGCAGGCCGATCCACTGCGGCGGCGACACCAGGTCGAACCGCGTGAACGAGTAGTAGACGGAGGCGATCAGCGGGTAGACGAAGAAGATCAGCAGCCCGAGGAGGGCCGGCGCGAGCAGCGCCAGCGTCACCAGGGAGCGCTTGCGGCGGGCCGGGGAGCGGCGCGTGGGGCGGGCGGTGGCCCGCCCCACGCGTTCTGCGGTCGCGGTCATGGCGTCCGGCTCACGGTCCGGTGCTCAGCGCGAGCGCGTCGTTGATCTGCTTGTCGACCGACTTCAGTCCGGCGTCGAGGTCGCCGCCCTGGCTCTGATACTTGTTCCACCAGTCCTGGAGCGACTGCTGGTAGCCGGGGCCGAGCGGGCTCGGCGGCGTGGTCTGGACGTTCTTGTTCGACGCGATGTCGAGGAACGTCTTGAACTGTTCCGAGACCTCCAGCTTCGGCGAGGCGAGCGCGTCCTTCGTCGTCGGCACGTTCTTGAGGCCGTTGGCGAGCTTCACGACGGCGTCCGTGTCGGTGGTCAGGTAGCGCAGCAGCGCCCAGGCGAGCTCGGGCTGCTTCGACCCCTTGGAGATGCCGATGATGTTGCCGGTGATGTAGCCGCCGCCGTACAGCTGCGTCTGGTCATCGGCGGTCGGGAAGGGCGCGGTGCCGTAGTGGAGGTCCTTCGCCTGGTCGTCGATGAACGCCGTGCGGTACTCACCGTCGAGGTTCATCGCGACCTGCCCGGTCTGGAACGCGTTGTCGGCCGAGAACTCCTGACCGAGCCCGGAGGTGAAGGCGTTGAGCTTGTCCCAGCCGATGGTGTCGACGAACTTCTTCTGCCAGGTCATCAGCTCCTTCCAGCCCTCGCTGGAGCCGACCGCACTGGTGCCGTCGGACTTCAGCCACTTCGCGTCGGCGGCGGGACCGACGTGGGCGGCCGAGTTCTCGTACCAGCCCATGGTCGGATTGAAGCCGAGGGTCTTGATGGAGCCGTCCGGGTTGAAGGTCGTCAGCTTCTCGGCCATCGACTCCAGCTCGCTGAGCGTCTTCGGCGGCGCGGTGTAGCCGGCCGCCTTCAGCAGGTCGGTGTTGTAGTAGAGGCCGTAGACGTCGGCGAGCATCGGCATCGCGCAGCGGGTGCCCTTGAACTCGGTGTACGACTTCACGGTGTCGGAGAACTGGCTCATGTCGACGCCGTCGCGCTCGATCACTTTGTTGAGGCTGCGGAAGGCGCCGTTCGAGCAGAAGTTCCCGACGATGTCGGTGGAGTACGAGAGGCCCACGTCGACCTTGCTGCCGGTGGCGATGGCCTTCTGGAGCTTCTCGTCGTCCTGGCCGGAGTGGACGTCGACCTTGATCTTCGGGTACTTCTTCTCGAAGTCGTCGACGACGGACTGGATGACCTTCGCCTCGCGGTCGGAGAAGAAGTGCCAGAACGACACGGTGCCGCTGAGGTCCTTCGGGGTGCTGGCGGCGAAGTCGGTGCCGCCTCCGCCGCCGGAGCAGCCGGAGAGGGCGAGCGCGGCGGCGGCGGTGACCGCTGCCGCGGCGATGAGATGGCGGTGTTTCACGGGTGGCTCCCTCACTGTCGGTGGGTGCAGGTGTGGTGGTGCGGGATGTGGGTGGATGGGGTGGTGCGGGTGGATGCGGTGGTGCGGTCGCGGGTCGCTACGGTGCGATCCGCGACACTTCGGCGAAGAGCGCGTCGCGCACCTCGCCGATGAGGTGCTCCCTGGCTCCGCGGAGCACCGGGTGGGCGTCGACGCCGGTCGCGACGACGCTGCGTTCGCCCCAGGCGGGGCGGAGTTCGGAGGTGACGAGTTCGGCGAGCCGGTCGCCGCCCGCCGAGCCGGTGGGGCCGCCCAGCACGACCAGCTCCGGGTCGAGGAGGGCGAGGACGGGGACGACGCCGACGGCGACCCGGCTGGCCAGCTCGCCGAGGAACGCCTCGCGTGCGTGCGGGTCGCCGGCGAAGGCGCCGTCGCTGGAGACCCCGTGGCGGGCCGCGAGCCGGGCGACCGCCGGGCCTCCGATGAGGTCCTGCAGGTCGCCTGCCTCGGGGTCGAGCTCGGCGGCGGAGCGGGGGATGGGCAGATAGCCGATCTCGCCGGCGCCCCCGGACGCGCCGCGGTGGACGCTGCCGCCCTGGTCGACCGATAGCCCGAGGCCGTCGCCCATCCAGAGCAGCGCGAAGCCGCCCGTGTCGCGCCCGGCGCCGTCCGTGCGCTCGGCGAGCGCGGCCAGGTTCACGTCGTTGTCGATGCGCACCTCGATGCCGAGGGCGTCGCGCAGCCGCCGGCCGATGCCCTGCTTGGGCCAGCCGGGGAGCGTCTCGATGTAGGTCAGTTCGTCGGTGCGCGGGTCGAGTGCTCCCTGCACGCCGATGCAGACGGAGCGCACCTGCTGCGGATCGGCGCCCGCTACTGCGCAGGCCGCGTCGATCGCCGCGCGCACATCCTCTTCGGGGGAACGTCCGGCGAGGGGCGTGACGGCGATGGGCTGCTCGGAGCCGGAGGCGTCGACGACGGTCGAGTGCAGGGCCTCGGCGTCGATGTCGATGGCCACGGCGAGCATCCGGTCGGTCCGCACCGCGTAGCTGGCGGCGTTCGGACCGCGGCCGCCGGAGACCTCCCCGACGACGTGGATGAGCCCCGCCGTCTCGAGCCGCGCGACCATCTGCGCGGCGGTCGGCTTGGAGAGCCCGGAGAGCTCGCCGATGCGGTTGCGGGTGAGGACGCCGTGCTGCAGCAGCAACGACAGGGCGGTGCGATCGTTGGTCTCGCGCAGCCACCCGGGGGTGCCCCGAACCGGTCCGGTCATCCTCATCCCTTCGTCGGAACGATGCTCTCGCGGAAATGTATCAGGAAAGTTTCTTTATAGTAAAGCTCCTGTTTCCGAATAGGCGCCTGATGGTCCTCTCCGGAAGTGAACCATCCGCCCTTCGGGCAGCGTGCCATGGGTGGAAGGGAGCATCCGCTCATGAGAAACATCACCTCACCCACGCGCTTCGCGGCACTGGCGGCCGGAGCCGCCGCCGTCCTCCTGGCGCTCGCCGCCTGCTCGACCACGGGAGGCGGGGGATACTCGGCGCCCGCCTCGTCCAGTCCGTCGACGTCCACGTCGTCCGGCGCCTCTGCGTCCGGCGCGACCGCCCTGAAGACCGGCTCGACCACGCTCGGCACCGTGGTCGTCGACGGGAAAGGCCTCACCGCCTACGTCTTCGACAAGGACACCGCCGGTTCCGGGATGAGCGTCTGCTCCGGGCAGTGCGCCACCCAGTGGCCGGCCATCGAGGCCGGGAGCGACCACCCGACCGTGCAGGGGGTCACCGGCACCGTCGGAACGATCACCGGCGTCGACGGCAAGAAGCAGGTCACCCTCGATGGGCACCCGCTGTACACCTACGCCGGCGACTCCTCGGCCGGCGACGTCACCGGCCAGGGCTTCGGCGGCATCTGGTGGGTCGTCGCACCGGACGGCACGAAGATCACCTCCTCGTCGTCCACGCCGACCTCCGGCAGCGGCTACACCAAGTGACGCAGCGCGCCCGCGTGCTCAGCCGAGCGCGCGGGCGTGCTCCACGAGGCGGTCGAACGCCGCATCCAGGTCGGGGTCGACACGCTGCCGCTCCTGGTCGGCGAGGTACCACTCCACGATCTCCCCGGCGCCGCGGGCGAACGGCACCCGCGCACGGAACCCGGGAACCATCGCCTTGATCTTGCTGTTGTCGAAGTGCATCGAGTGGGCCTTGTCGCCGAGGAGGCCGGGGCCGACCTCGGGGATCACGGCGGCGATCGACTCGCTCGACACGTGCACGAGTTCGGCCTCGACGCCGAGCGCCTCCGCCAGGTAGCAGTAGATCTGATCCCACGTCGGGGCCTCGTCGCCGGTGATGTGGAAGGCGTCTCCGACGGCCTCCGGGCGGCCGAGCAGTCCGACGAACCCCACCGCGAAGTCGGTGTTGTGCGTGATCGTCCACCGGCTCGTCCCGTCGCCGTGCACGACGACGGGGGCGCCCCGGCGCATCCGCTCGAGGTCGGTCCAGTGACCGGACGTCGGGATCATCGTGCGGTCGTAGGTGTGCGACGGCCGCACGATCGTGACGGGGAAGCCGCGGTCGCGGTACGCCTCCATCAGCGCATCCTCACAGGCGATCTTGTCGCGCGAATACTGCCAGAACGGGTTGCGCAGCGCGGTGGACTCGGTCACCGGCACGCGCGACGGCGGCTTCTGGTAGGCGGAGGCGGAACTGATGAAGACGTACTGCCCGACCCGGCCCTCGAACAGGTCGAAGTCGGTCGTGATGTGCTCGGGCGTGAAGGCGAGGAACTCGGCGGCGACATCGAAGCTGCGCTCGCCCAGCGCGCGGTGCACGCTCTCCGGGTCGCGGATGTCGGCGTGCAGCACCTCGACGCCATCGGGGAGGGGACGGGTCGAGCTGTTCCCGCGGTTCACCACCGTGACCTCGTGGCCCTGCTCGAGGGCCTCCGCCACGCACGCCGAGCTGATGACGCCCGTCCCGCCGATGAAGAGTGTCCGTGTCGCTGCCATTCCCGCTCCTTTACGCGTCCTGCGTCGCCGATCGGCGGACGTCGCCCCGAATGGCCAGGCTAGTCCGCTGGCCCCGCGCTTGCGAGGGCGGGTCGACCCTCCGGCGGTGCGCGCGTACACTCCTTCGCGAATTCGACCCCGAGGAGTCCTCCCACCCGTGTTCCCCCTCCACAGCTGGCCCGGCCTCGCCGTCGCCTGCCTCCTGGCCGTCGTCGTCGCGGTCGCCGTCACGGCCATCCTGGCGGTGGTGCTGCGTCTGATCGGCCGGAGGAGACAGTGGCCCGAGCTGCTGATCCGCCACGTCCGCGTGCCTTTCCGGCTGTTCCTCGTCGTGATCGTGCTGTGGATCGCGGTGGCCGTCAGCATGCCGCCGGAGGTCACGGCGGCCTGGCGGAGCGGCATCAATCACACGTTCCTCATCCTGAGCATCGCCACCGGCGTCTGGTTCGTCGCCGCCTTCGTCGTCTTCGTGGAGGACCTCGGGCTCGCGCGCTACCGGCTCGACGTGCCGGACAACCGCTACGCGCGGCGCGTGCGCACCCAGGTGCTCATCCTGCGGCGGCTCACCATCGTGGCGGCGGTCGTCATCGGCCTGGGAGCTGTGCTGCTGACGTTCCCCGCGCTGCAGGCGGCGGGCGCGAGCCTGCTGGCCTCCGCAGGCGTCATCGGGATCATCGCCGGTGTGGCCGCCCAGTCGAGCCTCGCGAACCTGTTCGCCGGCATCCAGCTCGCGTTCTCCGACGCCATCCGCATCGACGATGTCGTCGTGGTGGAGCAGCAGTGGGGCACCATCGAGGAGATCACGCTCACCTACGTCGTCGTGCACGTCTGGGACGACCGCCGACTCGTGCTCCCATCCACCTACTTCACGACGAAGCCGTTCGAGAACTGGACGCGGCAGCACAGCGAGCTGCTCGGCTCGATCGAGTTCGACCTCGACTGGCGGGTGTCGACCGGCGGGATGCGCGCGGAGCTCAACCGCATCCTCGCCACCACGGATCTATGGGACCACCGCACCGGCATCCTCCAGGTCACCGACGCCATCGGAGGCTGGGTGCGCGTTCGGGTGCTCGTCACCGCGAAGGACGCACCGACGCTGTTCGACCTGCGCTGCCTCGTCCGCGAGCGGCTGATCGACTGGATGCAGCGGTACTCTCCCACGTCGCTCCCGCGACAGCGGGTGGAGCTCGTCGAGCCGCCGGAACCGCGCGACCGGCCGGCGCGCGCCCGCAGCGAGGAGGAGGGCCGCCTGTTCAGCGGCAGCCCCGAGAACGAGCAGCGCGCGCAGCAGTTCACCGACGCCATCCCGATCATCCGGGACAGCGACGGCGACCTCGACGCCGACGCCGACCGCACCGCCGCGGCCGCCGAGGCGGCGAGCCCGAGAGACGAGGAGAACCGATGACCGACGGACCCGACGAACCCCACACGCGACCCGGCGGCCTGGACGACGCGACGGTGGATGCGCTCGGCAGCCTCAGCGAGGCGCTCGAGGTGGTCGAGCACGCGCGCGGACTCCTCTACGGTTTCCACCGCCTGACCGGGAAGGCCGATTTCACGCTCGGCGAGGCCGTGGAGAAGCTGCGCGACGCAGGCCACGCCGACCTCGCCGACCGCATCGAGCGCGAGCTGCTCGGCCGGAACGTCATCGAGGGACGGTGGACGTTCCAGATCGTCGAGGACTACGACGATGGCTACTACGCCCTGTTCCGCGACCTCGAGCGCGAGGCGCGGGACCGGCTCGCCGGGGGCCGCCGCCACCTCTACGAGGCGGAGCTCAAGGAGCAGCGGCGCACCCACGGCGAACCGGGCCACGAGGCCCGCCCGTGACTCAGGAGAGGGACTCGGCCGCCGCGACGATCGTGCCTGTCACGACATCCGGGGCGGCCAGCATCGACACGTGCCCTGCGGCCGTCTCCACGATCGTCGCCTGCGCGCGCTCGGACATCCGCCGCTGGAGCGCTGGAGGGATGATGCGGTCCTCGGTGCCGACGACGGACCAGACGGGGAGGCTCTGCCACGCGGCAGGGCCGGCCGCGATGACGTTGGCGGCGAGCGCGATCGGCCGCTGACCGGCGGCGATCAGGTCCTGGTCGGTCTCGGAGAGGTCCTGGGCGAAGAAATCGCGGACCGTCGATGCCTTCAGGTACGCGTCCGCATCGCCTTCCGGCGCCCCGGGGTAGCCGACGATGTCGAGCACCGTCGTCGGGTCGGGGACGTCGAGGGCGGAGCCGGAGCCGGCGAGCAGACCGACGACGTTCTCTCCCTCGTCGGGGATGAACGCATCCACGTAGACGAGGGCCCGCACATCGCCGCCGCCGAGCCCGGCGCCGCTGACGACGGCGCCGCCGTACGAGTGCCCGGCGAGAACGACCGGCCCCTCGGTGTGCTGCGCGAGGAAGGCGGCGACGTAGGCGGCATCCCCGGTCACTCCGCGGAGCAGGTTCGGCGGGGCGTACACGGTGAATCCCCGCGCGCGGAGATCCGAGATGACGGGGTTCCAGCTGGAGGCGTCCGCCCAGGCGCCGTGGACGAGGACGATGGTGGGATTCGGCATGGATGTTCCTTCGCTCTGTGCTGTGAACGGGTGGGTGACGCTCTCGGAACGCCGCCAGGCTAGGGGGCGGCTTCGGCGCGCGTCTACCCCTTTCCGTTCGGCTTTCGCGCACTCGGCGAACTCACAGGATCAGCGGGACCATCCCGGAGTGCTCGGGTGTTCCATCTACTGACGGCGCCGCAGCCAGCGCGCCGCACGAGGAGGAAACGTGACACAGGACTACCGCAAGGACCCGGAGGCCCTCGCCCAGCTGACGCCGCGCCAGTACGCGGTCACGCAGGAGGCCGCCACCGAGCCCGCCTTCCGCAACGAGTTCTGGAACAACCACGAGGAGGGGCTGTACGTCGACATCGTGTCGGGGGAGCCGCTGTTCGCGTCCGTGAACAAGTACGACAGTCGCTCGGGATGGCCGAGCTTCACCGTTCCGGTGGAGCCCGCGAACATCGTCGAGAAGGTGGACCGCACCTACGGGATGGTGCGAACCGAGGTCCGCTCGGCCCACGGCGACAGCCACCTGGGTCACCTGTTCGACGACGGGCCCGCCGAGGCAGGCGGCCTGCGCTACTGCATCAACTCCGCCGCCCTCCGCTTCGTCCCGCTCTCCGAGCTCGACGCGGCCGGCTACGGCGACTACACGAAGCTCTTCGAGAAGTAAGGACACAGAAAATGACTGAGAAGGCCATCCTCGCCGGCGGATGTTTCTGGGGCATGCAGGATCTCATCCGCAAGCTCCCCGGCGTCACCAGCACCCGCGTCGGCTACACCGGGGGCGACGTCCCCAACGCCACCTACCGCAACCACGGATCCCACGCCGAGGCGATCGAGATCGAGTACGACCCCGAGCGGACCACCTACCGCGACCTGCTCGAGTTCTTCTTCCAGATCCACGACCCGTCGACGAAGAACCGCCAGGGTAACGACGTCGGCACCAGCTACCGTTCCGCGATCTTCTACGAGAACGACGAGCAGCGCCGCGTCGCCGAGGACACCATCGCCGACGTGGACGCGTCGGGGCTGTGGCCCGGAAAGGTCGTCACCGAGGTGACCGCCGCCGGTCCCTTCTGGGAGGCCGAGCCGGAGCACCAGGACTACCTGGAGCGCATCCCGTGGGGCTACACCTGCCACTTCGTGCGCCCGGGCTGGAAGCTGCCGAAGCGCGAGACCGCGGCGAGCTGAGCGATCCGAGCTATCCGAGCGATCTGAGCGACACCACCGGCCGGTGGACACACGTCCACCGGCCGGTTGCCATACTGAGGCCGTGAGCAGCGACAGCGCGGTGACGGTCCGGGAGCTTCGGAAGTCCTACGGATCGTTCGACGCCGTGCGGGGGATCGACTTCGACATCCACGCGGGGGAGACGTTCGCCCTGCTCGGCCCGAACGGCGCCGGTAAGAGTACGACGATCGAGATCCTCGAGGGATACCGTGACCGGTCGTCGGGCGACGTGTCCGTCCTCGGTGTCGATCCGGCCAAAGGCGGGACGAAGTGGAAAGCACGACTCGGAATCGTCCTCCAGACCGGGGCGGAGGCGACGAACGTCACCGTCCGCGAACAGCTCACCCACTTCGCACGGTTCTACCCGACGCCGCGCGACGTCGACGAGGTGATGGCGGCGGTCGGGCTCTCCGACAAGGCCAAGGCGCGCGTCCGCAGCCTGTCCGGCGGCCAGCGCAGGCGGCTCGACGTGGCGCTCGGCGTCATCGGCCGGCCCGAGCTGCTGTTCCTCGACGAGCCCACCACCGGTTTCGACCCCGAGGCGCGGCACCAGTTCTGGGAGCTGATCCGTTCGCTGAAACGCGAGGGGACCACCATCCTGCTCACCACGCACTACCTCGACGAGGCCGCCCAGCTGAGCGACCGCGCGGCCGTGATCGCCGAGGGACGGCTCGTCGACATGGGCGCCATCCACCAGCTCGGGGGAGCGGCGGCCCGCGTCCCGATCGTGCGCTGGCGTGACGCGGACGGCATCCCGCGCTCCGAACGCACCGACACGCCCGCGGCCGTCGTCGCACGGCTGACCGCGGAGACCGGCGGCGAGCCCTCCGACCTCGAGGTCATCCGGCCGAGCCTGGAAGATGTGTACCTCGACCTCGTCCAGCGGGCGGGAGCGGAGTCGTGAGCGCCCTCGGCCTGGGGATCGAGCGGGCCAGGTACGAGACGATCACCTACTTCCGCCAGCCGGACACGATCTTCTTCACCTTCCTGTTCCCGGTCGTGATGCTCGGCATCTTCTCCGTCGCGTTCCAGGGGATGGGGGACGTCGGAGCGGCGCCGGACGGCACGGGAGGGATCAGCCAGGCCGCCTACTACCTGCCCGCCATGATCGCGGCGGGCATCCTGCTCTCCGGCGTCCAGAACCTGGCCGTCGACATCGCGGGGGAGAAGAGCGACGGCACCCTGAAGCGCCTCGGCGGCACCCCGCTGCCGGTGATCTCGTACTTCATCGGGAAGATGGGCCAGGTGCTCGCGACGAGCGTGCTGCAGATCGGCCTGCTGCTCGTGGTCGCCCGGTTCGCGTTCGACGTCGCGCTCCCGACCGAAGCCGAGCTCTGGGTACGCTTCGCGTGGATCTACCTGCTCGGCATAGTGACATCCGCCGTGCTCGGGATCGCGCTGTCCTCCATTCCGCGCACCGGTCGGAGTGCAACGGCCGTCATCATCCCGATCGTCCTGATCCTGCAGTTCATCTCCGGCGTCTACATCCCCTTCAACGTGCTGCCGACGTGGCTGCAGAACGTGGCCAGCGTGTTCCCGCTGAAGTGGATCGCCGAGGGGATGCGCAGCGTCTTCCTGCCGCCGGACTTCGAGGCGCGGGAGCCGGGAGGCAGCTGGCAGCTCGCCGGGATCGCGATCGTGCTCTCGGTCTGGCTGGTCGTCGGTCTGCTGGCGAGCCGGATCACGTTCCGCTGGATCCGGAAGGACACCTGAGCGGAAGGACGCCTGAGCGGACGCGTCGCTCAGCGGCGCTCGAGCAGCACCGCCACCTCCATGTGTCCGGTCTGCGGGAACATGTCGAGCACCCGGCCGGCCCGGACCCGGTACGACGGCATCCGTGCGAGGTCGTGTGCGAGGCTCTTCGGGTTGCAGCTGGAGTACACGACGCTGCCGACTCCGGATCCCTCGAGCCACCCGGCGAGCTCTGCTCCGATCCCGCGGCGCGGCGGATTCACGATCACGAGCTCCGGCGCCGCCGCTGCGGACACGGCGAACGCCGTCGCGTCACCGGCACGGAACGCCACCTGCGGCAGTCCGGCGGCGGCCGCCGTCGCCCGGGCACTGCGCACGGCCTCCCGGCTGGTCTCGACGCCGACCACCCGGCGTCCGGGAGCAGCGACATGCAGGGCGAACCCGCCGACGCCGCAGTACAGGTCCCACACCGAGGCCGGGCCGATCTCGTCGACCCAGGCGGCGACCTGCCCGTAGAGGGCGGTGGCCACGTCGGTGTTGGTCTGGAAGAAGCTCTGCGGCCGGAGGCGCAGCGACACGGGTCCGAGACGCATCGTGAGGGTGGACTCCCGGGTGAGCACGACCTCCGTGTCGCCCTCCACCACCGCCTTGTGCTCGGGCTGCACGTTCACCGTGACGACGCGGGCGTTCGGCAGGTCGCCCAGCAGCCGGCCGAGGCCGGCGCGGACGCGCGCGACCGTCTGCCCCGAGCGGGCGACGAAGCGCACCATGAGCTCGTGGTCCGGCGACTCGGTGACGAGCACGTACTTCAGCTCGCCGCGGCGCTCGGGGACGCGGTACGGCTCCAGCCGCTGCCGCGTGATGAACCCCGCGAGCACGGGCAGCGCAGCGCGGATGCCGGGGGAGCAGATGCCGCATTCGCGCAGGTCGACGCCGCGGCCGGCTTCGTCGAGGATGCCGATGGTCGGCCGCTCCACGGTGCCGCCGATCACCATCTTGGCCTTGTTGCGGTATCCCGCTTCTGCGCTCGCGACCGGCGCGAGCCAGGTGGCGTCGCCGAAGGGGGCGAGCAGCTCACGGGCCAGGCGGTCCTTGCCGTCGAGCTGCTCCGCGTACGGGACGCCCATCAGCGTGCACGAGCGGCATACGCCGGCGTCGAAGTAGGAGCAGTCCATCGGAGTGTCGATTCTACGGGCCGCCCGAGGACGGCAACAGAAAACCACATCTGCATGTTGTTTTCTCTGTGAACGTGTTGTAACGTGTGGGAAACCAACGGAGGGACACCGCGTGTACGCAATGGAGCGCCAGGGGCTGATCGAGCGGATGCTGCTCGACGACGGCCGCGTCGCCGTCGTCGACCTCGCCCAGCGATTCGGGGTCACGACCGAGACCGTGCGCCGCGACCTGGACGCGCTCGAGCAGTCCGGTGCGCTCCGGCGGGTGCACGGCGGAGCCGTCGCGATCGACCGCGTCAGCACCTCCGAGGTCTCCGTCTCAGAGCGCACAGCGCTGCGGGCGGACACCAAGCAGCGCATCGCCGCGCGGGCGCTGGACATCCTCGGAGACGGCTTCCGCGGCTCCCTCTACCTCGACGCGGGCACGACCACCGCCGCCGTCGCCGAACTCCTGCCCGACCGGCTGTCCGGCACACGCGGCGAGGCCGAGGTCGTGACCCACTCGCTGGCCGTCGCGCCGGCGCTGGCCGGAACCGAGCGCGTGTCGCTGACCGTGATCGGCGGGCGCATCCGCGGGGTCACCGCCGCCGCGGTCGGCGCCGGGACCGTTCGGTCCATCCACTCGCTGCGCCCGGACATCGTGTTCGTCGGCGCCAACGGCGTCTCGGCCGGCTTCGGCCTGAGCACGCCGGACCCGGAGGAGGCCGCCGTGAAGGAGGCCATCGTCCGCGCTGCGCGCCGTGTCGTCGTCGTCGCCGACTCCAGCAAGTTCCAGCAGGAGTCGCTCGTCGCCTTCGCGCCGCTCGACGCCATCGACCTGCTCGTGACGGATGTCGCGCCGGAGGGCGCCCTGGCCGAGGCGCTGGCCGCGGCGGATGTCGAGGTGTGGTCCGCATGATCGTCACGCTCACCGCCAACCCGTCGCTCGACCGCTCCGTCACGCTCGGCGCCCCGCTGCTGCCCGGCGAGGTCCAGAGTGCGGTCGGGGCGCGGGAGGATGCGGGCGGCAAGGGCATCAATGTCGCCCGGGTGATCGCCGCCGCTGCCGTCCCAGCTCTCGCCGTCCTGCCGCTCGCCGCGGACGACCCGTTCGGGGTCGCGCTGCAGTCGGCCGGTGTGCGCACGCGTCCCGTCCCCATCCACGGCCACGCCCGCGCGAACCTCACCATCACCGACCCGGCCGGCATCACGACCAAGCTCAACCTGCCGGGCACGATCCTCGAGCGCGCGGAGAGCGCGGCACTCGTCGCGGCCGTCGTCGACGCGTGCGCGGGCGCACGCTGGCTCGTCCTGGCCGGATCACTCCCGCCCGGTGCGGGGGACGACTTCTACGTGACCGTGATCCGGGCGGTCCGTGACCGGTGGCGGGACGATGCACCGAAGATCGCGGTCGATACGTCGGGCGACGCCCTGCGTGCCGCCGTCTTCGACGCGCAACCGGACCTGATCAAGCCGAACGAGCAGGAGCTCGCCGAGCTGACGGGCACGGGCCGGCCGGATCCGGACGGGCTGGTCGACGCGGTCCTCGCCGCAGCGGGCCCCCTCGTCCCGGAGACCGTCGGCGCGGCGCTGATCACGCTCGGCGCGGAGGGTTCCGTCCTCGTCACCGCCGACGGCGCGTTCGTCGCCGAGGCGCCGCGCATCCGGGTGCGGAGCACGGTCGGAGCGGGCGACAGCGCCCTCGCGGGCTACCTGCTGGCCGACCTCGCCGACGCCGCCCCCGCGGAACGGCTCGTCAACGCGGTCCGTTACGGTTCGGCCGCCGCATCCCTGCCGGGCACCCAGGCCCCGCGCCCCCTCGACCTGCCGCCGGGCGACATCCGCGTCGCCGCGCTGCATCCCTGAACCCCATCCACCTGTCACCCCGAACCACCCTGGAGGACACCGTGTCATCGAAGACCATCATCCCCGAACTCGTCGAGCTCGACGTGGGCCGCGCGGACAAGAGCGAGGTGATCCGCGAGCTCGCCGCGCACGTCGTCGCGCAGGGGAGGGCGACGGACGCCGACGCCCTCTACGAGGACGCCTGGGCTCGTGAACAGAAGGACGAGACCGGGCTACCGGGCGGCATCGCGATCCCGCACGCGAAGAGCGCGGCCGTGACCGTGCCGTCCCTGGCGTTCGCCCGGCTGAAGCCCGGCGTCGACTTCGGCGCCTCCGACGGCCCGGCCGACCTCGTCTTTCTCATCGCCGCCCCCGCCGACGCGGCGGAGACGCACCTCGCGGTGCTCTCGAAGCTCGCTCGCAGCCTGATGCTGGAGGAGTTCACCGCCGGCCTCCGTGCCGCGAAGACGCCGCAGGATGTCGTCGCGCTCGTCGACGAGGCGATCGGCGAGGGGGAGGCCACTGTTGCGGCGCCCGCCGCCGCGCCGCAGACGGCCCGCCCGGATGCCGCCGTCGCCGACGGCCTCCTCATCGACGGCCGCCCGGCCCGGATCGTCGCCGTCACCTCCTGCGCGACCGGCATCGCCCACACGTTCATGGCCGCCGACGCGCTCACCGCGGCCGGCAAGAAGTCCGGTGTCGACCTGGTCGTCGAGCCGCAGGGTTCGAGCGGCTACCAGGCGCTCCCGCAGAGTGTGATCGATGCCGCCGACGCGGTCATCTTCGCCAACGACGTGGATGTGCGCGAAGAGGCGCGCTTCGCCGGCAAGCCGGTCGTCCGCTCGGGGGTCAAGCGCGGCATCGAGCAGCCCGCGGCACTCGTCGCGGAGGCGGTCGCCGTCGCGAAGGACCCGAACGGTGCCCGCGTCCAGGCCGGTGCCAACACGACGTCCGGGGCATCGTCCGCGCCGTCCCAGAACGTGTCGTGGGGCCGCAACCTCCAGCGCATCCTGCTCACGGGCGTCAGCTACATGATCCCGTTCGTCGCGGGCGGCGGGCTGCTCGTCGCGATCAGCTTCCTGCCCTTCCTCGGCGGGTACGGCATCGCGCTGGCGCACGGCGATTCCGGCGTGAACAACGCCGTGTACACGCTGCAGCACTTCGCGATCTGGAACCTCCCGCCGGAGGGGCTCGGCTACTACCTCGGCGCGATCGCGTTCGAGATCGGCAGCGTGAGCCTGGGCTTCCTGGTGCCCGCGCTGGCGGGATACATCGCCTTCGCCATCGCCGACCGGCCGGGTATCGCTCCCGGTTTCGTCGCCGGCGCCATCGCGGTCTTCATGAACGCCGGATTCCTCGGCGGCCTGGTCGGCGGTCTGCTCGCCGGATTCGCGGCGTGGCTGATCGGGCGTCCCACCGTCCCGCGGTGGCTGCGCGGCCTGATGCCGGTGGTGATCATCCCGCTCGGGGCGTCCATCATCGCGTCCGGGTTGATGCTGCTCATCCTCGGTGCCCCGATCGCCTGGCTGATGACCCAGCTGAACGGCTTCCTCAACGGTCTGAGCGGCGGCGCTGCGATCGTGCTCGGCATCATCCTCGGACTGATGATGTGCTTCGACCTCGGCGGCCCGGTCAACAAGGTCGCCTACGCGTTCGCCGTCGCCGGCCTGGCGCAGCAGACGGACGCCAGCTTCCAGGTCATGGCCGCCGTCATGATCGCCGGAATGGTGCCCCCGCTGGGCATGGCCCTCGCCTCCACGGTCCTGTACCGGCGCGGCTTCACCGAGGTGGAGCGCGAGAACGGCGCGGCCGCCTGGCTGCTGGGCGCCTCGTTCATCTCCGAGGGCGCCATCCCGTTCGCCGCGGCGGACCCGCTCCGCGTCATCCCCGCGAACCTCGTCGGGGGAGCGGTCGCCGGCGGCCTCGCGATGGCCTTCGCCGTCGAGTCGCGCGCCCCGCACGGCGGCGTTTTCGTCTTCTTCGCGATCGACCCGCTGTGGGGCTTCCTACTGGCTCTCGTCGCCGGAACGGTCACCACCGCCCTGATCGTGACGGCTCTGAAGCGGTTCACCGCTCCCGGCCGCAGGGTCGAGTCGGCGCCGGCCGACACCACCGCCGAGCAGCCGGTCCGGGAGACCGTGGCCGCGTAACCATCCGACACTCAGAACGAGGACACATCCCATGACCGAACGTCACGCCACCATCGCCAGTTCCTCGGGACTCCATGCCCGACCCGCCAAACTGTTCGTCCAGTCGGTGCAGGAGAAGGCCATCCCGGTCACGATCGCCGTCGGCGACGGACCCGAGCTGGATGCGCGCAGCATCCTCTCGCTCATGGGCCTCGCCGCAAGCAAGGGGACGGTCGTCACCCTGCGCTCGGACACACCGGGCGCGGAGGGAGCCCTCGACGAGCTCGTGGAGCTGCTCGAGACGGACTTGGACGCCGTCTAGGAACGGGCTCGATCCCGAAGGAGTCGCATGGTGCCCCCAGTAGGATTTGAACCTACGGCCTTCTGCTCCGGAGGCAGACGCTCTATCCCCTGAGCTATGGGGGCCAGGGTGTTCTCCAGGCTAGCATCCCGTCGGCCGCCGCCGCGAAATCGGCGGGGCCGGCGGGTGTTCGCTGAGAACGGGTGCCCGGTCAGGACGCGGGGATGTTCGCCAGCACGTTCTGCATCAGCGGTGCCGCGTCGCCCGGCTCGAAGAACGCGCCCGACTCGGACACGATCCAGTACGGGCCGCGGAAGATCTGCACCTGGCCGCTGCTGCCGGCCTTGAAGTAGCCCTCGATCTCCGGCGGGACGCCATAGGTCGGCACCGGCTTGGCGTCGGTGATCGCCACGTTCTTCAGGTTCTCCATGGCGTCCGACGGGGGCTTCGCGACCGCGATCTGCACGACGTCGCCGCTGGTCTGGTTCTTCCAGGCGCACGAGACGCCCTGCCAGTCGACGATCTTCTTCTCCAGGGTGCCGTCCTTGGGCGCATAGTCCGGATCCGGGCCGTAATTCGGGTTGAACGCGTAGAGCTGGTCCGCGGTGAGCACCTGATCGCAGGTGATGCCGACGGGCGTCGGGGGAGCGGTCGGCGTCACCACCGGAACGGGCGTCGCCGTCGGCGTCTTGGTGGCCGACGCGGACGCGGTCGGCGTCTTCGACGGCGTAGGCGTCGGTGTGCAGCCGGCGAGCGCCGCGGATGCGAGGAGGCCTGCCGCGACGGTCGCGGTCAGAAGGGCGAAACGGCGGGTGGATGAAGGCATTCGGCTTTTCGTCTCTCTGTTCGGCACGCCGTGCGGGAGCGCGCGTCGCGATGACCCTATCAATTCGCGCGCCGCGAACCCGACGGCCCGCCGTGCCCCGCCGACGCCGTGCCCTGCGGCCGCCCGGTAGAATCGATCCTCATGACTCCCGCTGACCTCTCCGCCGCCCTCCTCGACATCGTGACGACGGTGGTCGAGCAGCGACGAGCGGCCGGCGCGGACATCCCCGAGCTCGCTCTCACGGTCGACGACGTGCCGCTGGAGCGCCCGAAGAACCGCGACCACGGCGACTGGGCGTCGAACGTGGCGATGCGTCTCGCGAAGAAGGTCGGGGCGAACCCGCGCGAGCTCGCCGAGCAGATCGCCGCGGCCGCCGCCGGCATCGACGGTGTGGCGTCCGCCGAGGTCGCCGGTCCCGGCTTCATCAACTTCCGCCTGGAGGCCGCGGCCGCCGGGCAGCTGGCCAAGACCATCGTCGAGTCCGGCGACGCGTACGGTCGCGGCGACGTCTACGACGGCCTGACCGTGAACCTGGAGTTCGTCTCGGCCAACCCGACCGGCCCCGTCCACATGGGCGGCGCGCGCTGGGCGGCCGTCGGCGACAGCCTGGCCCGCATCCTGCAGGCCGAGGGCGCCGACGTGACCCGCGAGTACTACTTCAACGACCACGGTTCGCAGATCGACCGGTTCGCGCGCAGCCTGCTCGCCGCCTACCTGGGCGAGCCGACGCCGGAGGACGGCTACGGCGGCGGCTACATCGGCGAGATCGCCGAGCGTGTTGTGCAGGGATTCGACGGCGACCTCGCCGCCCTTCCGCGCGAGCAGCAGCAGGAGGTGTTCCGCTCGGCGGGCACCCAATTGATGTTCCAGGAGATCAAGGACCGCCTGCACTCGTTCGGCGTGGACTTCGACGTCTACTTCCACGAAGACTCCCTGCACGAGTCCGGTGCGGTCGACCGTGCCATCGCACGACTGCGCGAGCAGGGCCACATCTTCGAGGCCGACGGCGCCATCTGGCTGCGCACCACGACGTTCGGCGATGACCGCGATCGCGTGATCATCCGCTCCAACGGCGAGCCCGCCTACATCTCCGGCGACCTCGGCTACTACCTCGACAAGCGCGAGCGCGGCTTCGAGCAGAACATCATCATGCTGGGCGCCGACCACCACGGCTACATCGGCCGCATGATGGCCATGGTCGAGGCGTTCGGCGACAAGCCGAACGAGAACCTGCAGATCCTCATCGGCCAGATGGTCAACCTGGTGAAGGACGGCGAGCCCGTCCGCATGTCCAAGCGCGCGGGCACCATCGTGACGCTCGACGACCTGGTGGATGCGGTGGGCGTCGACGCCGCACGCTACGCCCTGGTGCGCTCGTCGACCGACTCGCAGCTCGACATCGACCTCGACCTGCTGACCAAGCGCAGCAACGAGAACCCCGTCTACTACGTGCAGTACGCCCACGCGCGCACCCGCTCGGTGGCGGCGAACGCCGAGAAGGCGGGAGTCGACCACAGCGCCTTCGCGCCGGAGCTGCTCACGCACGAGACCGAGTCGGCGCTGCTGGGCGGTCTGCAGGAGTTCCCGCGCGTGGTCGCCCAGGCGGCCGAGCTGCGCGAGCCGCACCGCGTCGCCCGCTACATCGAGGAGCTCGCCGGCCTCTACCACGCCTGGTACGCCGTCCGCGACGGCTCGACGCGCGTGCTGCCGCACGGCGAGGAGCCGGTGACCGACCTGCACCGCACCCGCCTCTGGCTGAACGACGCGACCGGCCAGGTGATCCGCAACGGCCTCGGCCTGCTCGGGGTCTCCGCGCCGGACCGCATGTAGCGAACGGATGACGACCGGATGAGCGACAACACCACCCAGGTGATCCCCGAGCCGCAGGCCGCAGCGACACGTCGCCGGCGTCCGCGGTGGCTGCGCCTCCTGCTCGCCATCGGCATCCCGGTCGTCGTGATCGTGGTGCTGCTCGTCGTGGTCGACACGGCCGCGCGTGCCTACGCCGAGCAGCGGGTGTCCGACGAGATCGAGAAGAACCTGCCGGCCGACATCCGCGGCGAGGTGAGGACGCACATCGGCGGCTTCTCCGTGCTGCAGCAGTACCTGTCCGGCTCCTTCCAGAGGGTCGAGCTGGATGCGCCGAAGCTCGTCGTGCAGGGAGCCCCGCTGAGCGCGACCGTCGTCGCCACCGGCGTCCCGGCCGACTTCTCGAAGCCCATCGCCGACGCGACCGGCACCTTGCGCATCAGCCAGGAGTCGCTGAACACCCTCGTGAAGATCCCCGGAGCGACCGGAGACATCACCCTCGGCGACGGCACGATCGGCTACGACGGGAAGATCGACCTGCTCGGCCTCCCCGTCGGCTACACCGTGACAGCGACGCCCGAGGCCGCTGGCAAGCAGGTGCTGCTGAAGCCGGACAAGGCCAACCTGACGACCGGAGCCGGCGACGTCAACCTCAGCCGTCTGCTGCAGGCGCTGACCTCGCAGGGCCCGTTCCCGGTGTGCGCGGCGCAGTACCTCCCCGACGGCGTCGAGGTGTCCGACATCCAGGTGACCCCTGGCCACGCCACCGTCGAGCTGACCGCGAGCGACTTCGTCCTCGACCAGAAGTTCATGGCCAGCAAGGGGAGCTGTTCGTAACACGCACCGAGCGTGTCGTGCGGCCTGGATAGACTTCTGCTGTCATCTCCACCGGCTTCAGGGGCCAATCCGGGTCCGCTCGCCTAGGAGACCCCCACTCGTCGCCACCCGTGAGGTTCCCTATGGCTGATCCTGTCGCTGCGTCCAACCCGCTCGCCCCGCCGTGGCTGCACGTGCCCGCGGATGTGAACGCGCTCGCCCCGGGCCTCTGGTCCCGGACGGTCGATCGCGACGCGGGAGAGCTGGTCGTCGGCGGTCTCGCGGCGAGCGAGCTCGCCGCCCGCTTCGGCACGCCGCTGTACGTGATCGACGAGGAGGACGCCAGGGCGCGCGCCGTCGAGGTGCGCGAGGCTTTCGACCGCGCGTTCGCCGAGATCGGCACCGCCGCGAAGGTCTACTACGCAGGCAAGGCGTTCCTCAGCATCGAGGTGGCGCGGTGGATGTCGGAGGCCGGCCTCAACATCGACGTCTGCAGCGGGGGCGAGCTGGCCGTCGCGCTGGCCGCCGGGGTCGACCCGGAGCGCATCGGCTTCCACGGCAACAACAAGTCGCTCGCCGAGATCGACCGGGCGGTCGAGGCCGGCATCGGCGCCATCATCATCGACAGCGTGCAAGAGATCGGCCGCGTCGCCGCCGCAGCCGAGCGCCACAGCGTGGTCCAGAGCGTCCGCCTACGGGTGAACAGCGGCGTGCACGCGCACACCCACGCGTTCCTCGCGACCGCCCACGAGGACCAGAAGTTCGGCATCGCGCTGGAGCAGGCGGCAGAAGCCGTCGCGCTGATCCGGTCGCACGCCTCCCTCGCGTTCCGCGGTCTGCACTGCCACATCGGCTCGCAGATCTTCGGCGCGGACGGCTTCGCGGAGTCGGCCGCCCGGCTGCTCACGCTCCACAAGGAGCTCCTCGCGGGCGGCGACGTGCCCGAGCTGAACCTCGGCGGCGGCTTCGGCATCGCCTACACGTCCGCCGACGACCCCGCGCCGATCGGCGAGCTCGCCCGGCGCATCGCGGAGACGGTGGCGGCGGGATGCGAGGAGCTCGACATCCCGACGCCGGTCGTCGCGTTCGAGCCGGGCCGGTCGATCATCGGCACCGCCGGTCTGACGCTGTACACCGTCGGCACCACGAAGGACGTTCCGGTCGCGTTCCAGGACGACGGCGAGACCGCGGTCCGCCGATACGTCAGCGTCGACGGCGGGATGAGCGACAACGCCCGCCCCGCGCTCTACGGCGCCGACTACTCGGCCAGGATCGCGAACCGCGTCTCGCCGGCCGCTCCGGCCCTCGTGCGCGTCGCCGGCAAGCACTGCGAGAGCGGCGACATCGTCGTCGACGCGGAGTACCTGCCCGGCGACATCCAGCCCGGTGACCTGCTCGCCGTGCCCGCGACGGGCGCCTACTGCTGGCCGCTGTCCAGCAACTACAACCACATCGGGCGGCCTCCGGTCGTCGCGGTGCGCGACGGAGAGGCGCGGGTGATCGTCCGCGGCGAGACCATCGAGGACCTCCTCGCGCGCGACGCCGGCTACACGGCGCCCGCATCCACCGTTTCCGCGTCGAAGGAGCGCAGCCAGGCATGATCGAGTACCGCAACCTCCGTGTCGCCCTGCTCGGGGCCGGCTCCGTCGGATCGCAGGTGGCGCGCCTCCTGCTTTCGCAGGGCGACGAGTTCGCCTCCCGCATCGGCGCACGCCTCGAGCTGGTGGGCATCGCCGTCCGCGACGTGGATGCGCCGCGCGACACCGACCTGCCGCGCGAGCTGTTCACCACCGACGCCTCCTCGCTGATCCTCGGCGCCGACATCGTCGTGGAGCTGATGGGCGGCATCGAGCCGGCCCGCGGCTACGTGCTGGAGGCGCTGAACTCCGGTGCCGACGTCATCACCGCCAACAAAGCGCTACTGGCGACGCACGGCCCCGAGCTGTTCGACGCCGCCGAGCAGGTCGGCGCGCAGCTCTACTACGAGGCGGCCGTCGCCGGCGCCATCCCGATCATCCGGCCGCTGCGCGACAGCCTCGCGGGCGACCGCATCAACCGCATCCTCGGCATCGTCAACGGCACGACGAACTTCGTGCTCGACCGGATGGACGTGAACGGCGAGACGCTGCAGGACGCGCTGGCGACGGCCACAGACCGCGGATACGCCGAGGCCGACCCGACCGCAGACATCGGCGGGTACGACGCGGCGCAGAAGGCGGCCATCCTGGCCAGCCTGGCCTTCCACACCGTCGTGCCGCTGGAGCGCGTCTACCGCGAGGGCATCACGAGCGTCACCAAGGCGCAGGTGGATGCGGCCCGCGAGGCCGGCGCGGTCATCAAGCTCCTGGCGATCTGCGAGCGTCTGACCGACCCGGAGACGGGGGAGGAGGGCGTCTCAGCCCGCGTCTACCCGGCGCTGATCAGCCGCGACCACCCGCTCGCCGCCGTGCACGGCGCCCACAACGCGGTGTTCGTCCAGGCGGCCGCCGCTGGCGACCTCATGTTCTACGGCGCGGGTGCCGGCGGTGTCGAGACCGCGTCGGCCGTGCTCGGCGACGTCGTCTCCGCCGCGCGGCGGCACGTGGTGGGCGGCCCTGGCGTCGCCGAGTCCACGCACGCCGACCTGCCGGTGCTCGACATCGGCCGCGTCGTCACCCGCTACCAGATCACCCTCGACGTCGAGGACCAGCCGGGCGTCCTCGCCGCGGTCGCGCGCATCCTGAGCGACGGCGACGTCAGCGTCGAGACCGTGCAGCAGTCTGTGCCGAACACCGCAACAGGACCCGTCGCGATCGCCGGAGCGGCATCCGCCGCGACCGGGCCGATTCACGGCGGCGGGACGGCCACCGCTACCCTGGTGATCGGCACCCACGAAGCCGAGGAGGCCGCACTCGCGGCCACCGTCGAGGCTCTCGCGGCGAGCGACGTCGTGACCGCCATCTCTTCCGTTCTCCGAGTCGAAGGATCGTAATGCCCCAGCCGAAGGCCTACAGTCGTCAGTGGCGCGGCGTCCTCCGCGAGTACGCGGACCGCCTGAACATCTCCGATGCCACTCCGATCGTCACGCTGGGCGAGGGCGGCACGCCGCTCATCCCGGCCCCCGCGCTGTCCGCGCGGACGGGCGCCGACGTGTACGTGAAGTTCGAGGGCATGAACCCGACCGGATCCTTCAAGGACCGCGGCATGACCATGGCGATCTCCAAGGCCGTCGAGCACGGTGCGAAGGCGGTCATCTGCGCCTCCACCGGCAACACCTCGGCGTCGGCCGCCGCCTACGCGACGCACGCGGGCATCCAGTCGGTCGTGCTCGTGCCAGAGGGCAAGATCGCGATGGGCAAGCTCAGCCAGGCCATCGCGCACAACGCCCAGCTGCTGCAGGTGCAGGGCAACTTCGACGACTGCCTCGACATCGCGCGCGAGCTGGCCACCAACTACCCGGTGCACCTGGTGAACTCCGTGAACCCCGACCGCATCGAGGGGCAGAAGACCGCCGCCTTCGAGGTCGTCGAGGCCCTGGGCGACGCCCCGGACTTCCACCTGGTCCCGGTCGGCAACGCCGGCAACTACACGGCCTACCACCGCGGCTACACCGAGGAGCTGCAGCGTGGCGAGTCCACCAAGCTGCCCCGGATGTTCGGCTTCCAGGCCGCGGGGAGCGCCCCCATCGTCCTCGGCCACGCCGTGAAGGACCCCGACACGATCGCCACCGCGATCCGCATCGGCAACCCGGCGTCGTGGGAGCTCGCACTGAACGCCCGCGACGACAGCGACGGCTGGTTCGGAGCGATCAGCGACGCCAAGATCCTCGAGGCGCACCGCATCCTCTCCGCCGAGGTCGGCATCTTCGTCGAGCCGGCGTCCGCGATCAGCGTCGCCGGGCTCCTGGAGCGCTCGGAGGCCGGAGTGATCCCCGCCGGCGCGACCGTCGTCCTCACCGTCACCGGCCACGGCCTGAAGGACCCGCAGTGGGCCCTCCGCACGGCCGACGGCTCCGACGTCCAGCCGACCGTCGTCCCGGTCGACACGACCGCCATCGCCGACGTGCTCGGCCTGGCGCCCGCCGGGCAGACCTCGGCCGCAGAGGCGACCGCGTGACCACGCCCGACCTCCGCGGCCGGACCGTCGCGGTCAAGGTCCCGGCGACGAGCGCCAACCTCGGACCGGGATTCGACACGCTCGGCCTCGCCCTCGCGCTGTACGACGAGCTCGAGGTCTCCGTCCGCGACGAGCCCGGTGCGACCGTCGAGGTCACCGGTGTGGGTGAAGGAGAGGTAGCGACCGACGAGAGCAACCTCGTCGTCCGCGCGATCGCGCACACCTTCGAGGCCGTCGGCATCCCGCTTCCCGGCCTGAATCTGCGGGCGCGCAACAGCATCCCGCACGGGCGGGGGATGGGCTCCTCCGGCGCCGCCATCGTCTCCGGCATCATGGCCGCGAAGGGGCTGCTGGAGGGCGTCGTCGACCTGGATGCGCAGACGCTGCTGGCGCTCGCGAACGACATGGAGGGACACCCCGACAACGTGGCGCCCGCCCTGTTCGGCGGCCTGACGATCGCGTGGGTGACCCCGGAGGGTCCGCGGTTCAAGAAGCTCATCGTGCACCGCGGCGTCTCGCCGCTCGTGCTCGTGCCCGAGACGGTCATGTCCACCGCGCTCGCCCGAAGCCTCCAGCCGCAGTCGGTGCCCCACGAGGACGCCGTCTTCAACGTCTCCCGCTCCGCCCTGCTGGTCGCGGCTCTCATCCAGAGCCCCGAGCTGCTGCACGCGGCGACCGAGGACAAGCTCCACCAGAGCTACCGGGCCTCGGCGATGCCCGAGACCGACCGGCTGATCACGCTGCTGCGCGAGAACGGCTTCGCCGCCGTCGTGTCGGGCGCGGGCCCGTCCATCCTCGTGCTCGGGAGCGACCCGAGCCAGCGTCTGGCCGCCGCGCGCCTCGTCGAGCAGTCGGCCGAGACCCGCTGGCAGCCGCTCATGCTCGCCGTCGACTTCAAGGGCGCGACGGTCAGCCGTGTCGCCGCCGAGGCCGCGACGACACGGACGGACACGCCAGCGGCCTAGCGTCGGACGGCCCCGCCGCGAGGTGGTAAACTGCAGTCGCACCCGTGAAGAACCCGCGTCACGAGCGAATTCCGCTTCCGGGTGATCTCCTAGCAATCATGCCGTCACTCCTGCCTGCCTTCCCGGCTCTCCCTTTCCGGAGAACCCGGGCGGCGACGTAGCGCGGATCCGAACGCAGCACGTTCCCGGCAGTTCATGTGACGAAGCTTCAGACGGCGCGTAAGGCGCGCCGGGGGAAAGGATCCTCTTCCGTGACTGATGTCGAACTCCACGCCGGGGGCGTGGACACCAGCGACCTGACCGGCCTCAAGGTGGCAGAGCTGCAAGCTCTCGCCGCCGGGCTCGGGCTCCAGGGCGCAACCCGGCTCCGCAAGGGCGAGCTGGTCGAGGCGATCGCCGCAGCGCGCGCCGCCTCCGCACCGGCCGACACCCTCGAGCTTCCCGAGACCGAGGAGCCGGCCGCCGAGCCGGCCGCCGCCTCCCAGGTGCTCACCGAGCCGCTCATCGCTGAGCCGCTCATCGCCGAGCCCGCAGGGGCCGAGCGCGTCGAGCCCACCGTGGGCGACCCCGTGCTCCCGCAGGCGGACGCCTCCGCCGAGCAGACCGGCGGACGTCGCCGCGGCTCGCGCCGCGTGTCGAGCCCCGACGGCACGGGCATCGCCGGTGCCACCGCCGGATCCGGCGTCGCCGCCGGATCGCACGTCAACTCCGGCGCCACGGGCGTCGAGTCGCTCATCCCCGATGTGGATGCGCTGCTCGACTCCGCACTCGCCTCCCGCGAGCAGGCGCGCGGCCAGAACGGGCAGGGCGCGCAGGACGAGCAGAGCAACGGCCAGAACCAGGGCGGCGGACGCCGTCGCCGCGGTCGCGGCCAGGGCGGCCAGAACGGCGACCAGGGCGCCGACCAGAACCGCGACGGCCAGCAGCGCGACGGCCAGCAGCGCGACGTCCAGCAGCCGCAGGCGGAGCAGGGCCAGCAGGCCGACGCGCCGCAGGGCGACGTCCAGCAGGGCGAGCAGGGCGACAACGCCGGCGAGCAGCAGGGCCAGGGCCGCAACCGCCGCAACCGCAACCGCAACAAGAACAACGGCCAGCAGAACGAGCAGGGCCAGGCGCAGGGCCAGAACCAGCCGAAGGACCTGCAACAGGGCGGCCAGCAGGGCGACGGCCAGCAGAACCGCGGCCAGAACGCCCAGCAGCAGCTCGAGGGCGACCGCGGCCGCTACCGCGACCGCAACCGCAAGCGCCGCGGCGGCGCCCCGGGTGACGAGTTCGAGCCGGAGCTGTCCGACGACGACGTCCTCATCCCCGTCGCCGGCATCCTCGACGTGCTCGACAACTACGCGTTCGTGCGGACGACCGGGTACCTCCCGGGCGCCAGCGACGTGTACGTCTCGCTCGGCCAGGTCAAGAAGTACAACCTCCGCAAGGGCGACGCCGTCGTCGGCGCCATCCGCCAACCGCGCGAGGGCGAGAACAACAGCCGCCAGAAGTACAACGCGCTGGTGAAGGTCGACTCGATCAACGGGCAGACCCCGGACGAGGCGGCTACCCGTGTGGAGTTCGGCAAGCTTACCCCGCTGTACCCGCAGGAGCGCCTGCGCCTGGAGACCGAGCCCAGCAAGCTCACCCAGCGGATCATCGACCTGGTCGCCCCGATCGGAAAGGGCCAGCGCGGTCTCATCGTCGCACCGCCCAAGGCCGGCAAGACCATCGTGATGCAGCAGATCGCGAACGCGATCACCGCCAACAACCCTGAGGTCCACCTCATGGTCGTGCTGGTGGACGAGCGTCCCGAAGAGGTCACCGACATGCAGCGCACGGTGAAGGGGGAGGTCATCGCCTCCACCTTCGACCGTCCGGCCGAGGACCACACCACGGTCGCCGAGCTCGCCATCGAGCGTGCGAAGCGCCTCGTCGAGCTGGGCCACGACGTCGTCGTGCTGCTCGACTCGATCACCCGCCTCGGCCGCGCGTACAACCTGACCGCGCCGGCCTCCGGCCGCATCCTCTCCGGTGGTGTCGACGCCTCGGCGCTGTACCCGCCGAAGCGGTTCTTCGGCGCCGCGCGCAACATCGAGCACGGCGGTTCGCTCACCATCCTCGCCTCGGCGCTGGTGGAGACCGGCTCCAAGATGGACGAGGTCATCTTCGAGGAGTTCAAGGGCACCGGAAACATGGAGCTCCGCCTGTCGCGCCAGCTGGCCGACAAGCGCATCTTCCCGGCCGTCGACGTGAACGCCTCCGGCACCCGCCGCGAGGAGATGCTCATGGGCCAGGACGAGGTCAAGATCACGTGGAAGCTGCGCCGCGCCCTCGCCGGGCTCGACCAGCAGCAGGCCCTCGAGATCGTCCTCGGCCGCCTGAAGGAGACCTCGAGCAACGTCGAGTTCCTGATGCAGGTGCAGAAGTCGATGCCGGCGCCGACCAACGGCCACGGCAACGCGCACTCGCACGGCCACGAGAACGACCACCGCTAGCTGCGATCAGCGCCCGCCCGCCGTGCCACCGTGCATGGCGGGCGGGCGCTTCGTCGTTCCCCGGCAGCACCCCTCCAGAAAGAAGACCCCATGTTCGAATCGGTGAACAGCCTCATCGCCGAGCACGACGACCTCCAGCAGCAGCTCTCCGACCCGGAGCTGCACAGCGACCCGGTCCGCTCCAAGCGCGTCAACCGGCGCTACGCAGAGCTCAGCCGGATCGTGGCCGCGTACAACGAGTGGAAGCAGCTGTCCGACGACCTCGACGCCGCCCGTGAGCTGGCGACGGAGGACGCGGCGTTCGCCGAGGAGGTCCCCGGTCTGGAGCAGAGCGTCGCCGAGTCGGCCGAGAAGCTGCGCCGCCTGCTCATCCCGCGCGACCCCAACGACAGCCGCGACGTGATCATGGAGATCAAGATGGGGGAGGGCGGCGCCGAGTCCGCTCTCTTCGCCGGAGACCTGCTGCGCATGTACCTGCACTACGCCGACTCCAAGCGGTGGAAGGCCGAGATCATCGAGCAGACCTCCAGCGACCTCGGCGGCATCAAGGATGTCCAGGTCGCGTTCAAGGGCAGCTCCACCGATCCCGCCGAGGGCGTCTGGGCGCACCTGAAGTACGAGGGCGGTGTGCACCGCGTCCAGCGCGTGCCGGCGACCGAGTCGCAGGGCCGCATCCACACGTCCGCCGCCGGCGTCCTGGTGTTCCCGGAGGTGGACGAGCCGGAGGAGGTCGAGATCAACCCCAACGACCTCAAGATCGACGTGTTCCGGTCGTCCGGCCCCGGCGGTCAGTCGGTCAACACGACGGACTCGGCCGTGCGGATCACCCACGTGCCGACCGGCATCGTCGTCTCGATGCAGAACGAGAAGAGCCAGCTGCAGAACCGCGAGGCCGCGATGCGCGTGCTCCGCGCCCGGCTGCTGGCCCGGCAGCAGGAGGAGGCGGACGCCGAGGCCGCGGAGTTCCGCAAGGGCCAGATCCGCACGATGGACCGCTCCGAGCGCATCCGCACGTACAACTTCCCGGAGAACCGGATCGCGGACCACCGCACCGGCTACAAGGCCTACAACCTCGACGCCGTCATGAACGGCGCCCTCGACCCCGTCATCGAGTCGAACATCCAGGCCGACGAAGAATCGCGCCTCGCCGACCTAGCCACCGACTAACGGCCCAATCCAACAGCTCCTGAGTTTTTCGGCCCGACCCGCGGTCGGAGGCCGAAAAACTCAGGAGCTGTTGGCTTGGGTGTCAGCGGAGCGCAGTGGTCGCGCGGTCCCGGGTCGTGAGGTCGCGGTGCGTCGCGGCAGCGCGCCAGCCGTCAGCGGTCAGGAGGTCGCGGATCGCCGCGCCCTGCAGCTCGCCGTGCTCGAGCACGAGGGTGCCGCCCGGGTGGAGCAGACGCTGGGCGACCCGGGAGATCGTGCGCACCACATCCAACCCGTCCGGGCCTCCGTAGAGCGCGGCGTGCGGATCGTGCAGCCGGACCTCGGGATCGCGCGGGATGGCGTCGTCCGGCACGTACGGCGGGTTCGAGATGACCACATCCACCGTCCCGTCGAGCTGCGGGAGCGCGTCGGCGAGGTCGATGAACACCGGCGTCAGGTTCGTGGCGCCGACCTCGTCGATGTTCCGGCGCGCCCAGATGAACGCCTCCGGCGAGTTCTCGACCGCGTACACGCGTGCGTGCGGCACCTCGGTCGCGAGGGCCAGCGCGATCGCGCCGCTCCCGGTGCCGAGGTCGACCGCGACCGGCTCGGGCGAGGGGACGGCGCGGAGTGCGTCGATCGCGAACTGCGCCACCTGCTCCGTCTCGGGCCGCGGTACGAAGACACCCGGCCCGACGTTCAGCTCGAGCGAGCGGAACGGGGCGCGGCCCGTGATGTGCTGCAGCGGCTCCCGGGCGGCTCGGCGTTCGACGAGGGACCGCAGCGTCGCGGCGTCCTCGGGAGGGAGTTCCGCATCCATCACGACGAGCGCCTGGACGCGGCCACGGCCGACGCCGAGCACGTGCCCGATGAGGAGTTCGGCATCCACCTCCGGGTCGGGGACGCCCGCGCGCGACAGTGCGGCGACGGCATCCTCCCGTGCGGATCGGACGGAGACGGCGCCAGAGGATGCGCCAGGAGCAGGGGTGGTGGGGGTCATCGCCAGAAGAGCCTAGCGGCTGGCGCACGGCGTCTAGAGTGGAGACGCGATCACGCATCCCCCTGTCGTCATCCACCGTACGAGAGCACGAGGAACAGGCCATGTCAGGTCACATCTACGAGAACGTCACCGAGGCCGTCGGCCGTACGCCGCTCGTCCGCCTCAACCGGCTGACCGAGGGCGTCGACGCGACGATCCTCGCCAAGCTCGAGTTCTACAACCCGGCCGGCAGCGTCAAGGACCGCATCGGTGTCGCGATCGTCGACGCCGCGGAGAAGGCCGGAGCCCTCACGCCCGGTGGCACGATCGTCGAAGCCACCAGCGGCAACACCGGCATCGCGCTCGCCATGGTCGGTGCGGCGCGCGGCTACAAGGTGATCCTCGCGATGCCCGAGACCATGAGCAAGGAGCGCCGCGTGCTGCTGCGCGCGTTCGGCGCCGAGATCGTGCTGACGCCCGGCCCCGACGGGATGCGGGGAGCGGTCGAGACGGCGCAGGACATCGTCGCGAAGACCGACAACGCCATCTGGGCGCGCCAGTTCGCCAACGAGGCCAACCCGGCCATCCACCGCGCCACCACGGCGGAGGAGATCTGGGAGGACACGGCCGGCGACGTCGACATCTTCGTCGCGGGCGTCGGGACCGGCGGCACGATCACCGGCGTCGGCCAGGTGCTCAAGGAGCGCAAGCCCGGCGTCACGGTGGTCGCCGTCGAGCCGCTCGACTCGCCCATCCTGAACGGCGGCAAGCCGGGACCGCACAAGATCCAGGGGATCGGCGCGAACTTCGTGCCCGAGATCCTCGACACCACCGTGTACGACGAGGTGGTGGACGTCTCCTTCGACGACGCGCTCGACGTGGCGAAGCGGCTCGCCAGCGAGGAGGGCATCCTCGCCGGCATCTCGTCCGGTGCGATCGTCTGGGCGGCTCTTCAGCTCGCGAAGCGTCCGGAGAACACGGGCAAGACCATCGTCGCGATCGTCTGCGACACCGGTGAGCGGTACATCTCCACGCCGCTCTGGGCCGACCTGCTGGACTGAACGGGGTGCCGATCTTCCGAGCGCGCGAGGACATCCGCAACGCGCGCAGGCACGACCCTGCGGCCCGCACCGGGTTCGAGGTCGCCACGGCGTACTCCGGGCTTCATGCCGTGTGGTCGTATCGCATCGCGCACCGGATGTGGCGCGCGGGCCTGCGGACGCCCGCGCGGTTGCTGTCGCAGTTCACCCGCTTCCTGACCGGGATCGAGATCCATCCGGGCGCGCGCATCGGTCGCCGTTTCTTCATCGACCACGGGATGGGCGTGGTGATCGGCGAGACGACGTGGATCGGCGACGACGTCATGCTCTACCACGGCGTCACGCTGGGCGGCCGGGGGAGCGGGCACGGCAAACGGCATCCCACGGTGGAGGACGGCGTGATCGTCGGCGCCGGGGCCAAGGTGCTCGGTGCGATCACGATCGGGGCGCGCTCGGTGATCGGGGCGAACGCCGTCGTCACGCGGGATGCGCCCGCTGACTCGCTGCTCGTCGGCGTGCCAGCGCATCCCCGCCCCCGCTCCGGCCACGAGCAGATCGCGGGCGACGACTGGATCGACCCGGCCATGTACATCTGACCCGTTCCGCCCACCGTCGAGTCCGCAAACTTTGTACGCTCGGGCCGCGCGGCGCGAGCGTACAAAGTTTGCGGACTCGACGGCGGGCGGAGGGGTGCGGCGCGGAGGGGGCGAGGGTCAGCGGGCGGCGCGCTCCGCCTCACGGGCGGCGCGCTCGCGGGCGCGCGCGATCGCCTCGCGCTCGTTCTTGCGGGCCTCGCGCAGTCGCGACTCCGCCTCCCGGCGCGCCTTCGCCGCCTCGCGAACCGCCTTGTCACGCGGGATCGGCTCCGGCCGATCCTCGTAGGGGGTGACGGGCTCGCCGCTCCGCCGTGCGGCCATGTACGTCGCGATGCCGTCGAGGATGCGCTCCAGTCCGAACGCGAAGTCGTCCTGGTCGTCGGCGCCGTCGGAGTCCGCGTAAGCACCTGATGACATGAGCGGCGCCAGGTCGGGGAAGCGCTCGGGCGTCACCAGCTCGGCGAGCGCTGCGGTGAACGCCTCGCCGTGGGCGGGCGGAGCGTCGGCGGAGCGCGAGCGGCTCACATCCCGCTCGACGATGGCGACCGCGCGGGCGTACGACGACAGCAGAAGCGCTGTCGACATCTTCTCGGCGTCCGTGAGCGGCAGGCCGCGCATCTCACGGAGCCCCCAGTCCAACACGGCCAGGTTGTTGGGCATCAGCGGGATGCCGCTGATCGGGATGTCGGGGAACCACGGGTGCGCCTGGATCACCTCGATGTTCGCCAGGGCCCACCGCCGCAGCCCGGCACGCCAGTCGTGATCCGAGCCGTCCGTGCGCGAGCCTTCCTGGCTGCCGGCGTCCCCGCGCCGCCCCAGCTCGTCGTCCGGCGGGATCGGGATGGCGCAGACCGCATCCTGCATCAGAGCGAGGACGTCGTCCTTGCTGGTGACGTACCGGTAGAGCGACATCGTCGTGAAGCCGAGGTCGCCGGCGATGCGGCTCATGGACACCGCGCCCAGGCCGTCGGCGTCCGCGATCTCGATGGCCGTGTCGACGATGCGCTCGATGCTCAGCTCGCGCTTCGGCCCGCGCTGCGGGTGTTCGGCGACGCCCCAGCTGAGCGCGACGGCGCGGGGGAGGACATCCTCGACGTCGTCGGCCATGGTTCCGCCCTTCTCATCCCGTGCTCCCGGATCTTCGGGATCAGGTGTTGACACTCATCCTAGGACTGTGTATCACTTAAACAGTTGTTTACTGCATAAACAGTTTAGGCAGCACACAGAAGGGAAAGTCCGATGAACGGAACCGCGATCGAGGTGGTCGGCCTCCGCAAGTCCTTCGGGGAGCAGACGGTCCTCGACGGCATCGACCTGCGCGTGCGGTCGGGGAGCGTCTTCGCGCTGCTCGGGCCGAACGGTGCGGGCAAGACGACGCTGATCACCATCCTCTCGACCCTGGTCCGGCCCGACGCGGGAAGCGTCACGGTCGCCGGTCACGACGTGGTCGCCGAGCCCGAGGAGGTGCGGCGCGCGATCAGCGTGACGGGCCAGTCCGCGGCGGTCGACGGCGTGCTCACGGGGGAGGAGAACCTGCGGATGATGGCACGGCTCTCCGGCTTCACCGCCGCCGAGTCGCGCCGAAGGGCCGGCGAGCTGATCGACGCGTTCGACCTGGCCGCGGCGGCACGCAAGCGCGTCAAGACCTACTCCGGCGGGATGCGACGGCGCCTCGACCTGGCGCTCAGCCTGGTCGCGACGCCGCCGGTCATCTTCCTGGACGAGCCGACGACCGGCCTCGACACCCGCAGCAGGCAGGCGCTCTGGGACATCATCCAGGATCTGGCGCGTCGAGGAACCACCATCCTGCTCACCACGCAGTACCTCGAGGAGGCGGACCAGCTGGCCGACCGGATCGCGGTCCTCGACCACGGGACGATCGTCGCGGAGGGGACTGCCACCGAGCTGAAGGCGCGCGTCGGCGGCGAGGTCGTCGAGCTCCGCGACGCGCACGGCGAGATCGTACGGGAGGTGCCGACCGACGGAAGCGTCGAGGCGCTCCGCGACGCCATCGACACGCTCGACGCCCTCCGCGTCCCCGGAGCCTCCATCGGCATCCGCAAGCCGTCGCTCGACGACGCCTTCCTCGCCCTGACCGGGCAGTCCGTCCAGAACGTCCCCCAGAACACCTCGACCGAGAAGGAGGTCGTCCGATGACCGCTCTCACCGTCCCCGTCCGCTCGGCGCGGCGGGTTTCGCCCTTCACGAGCACCCTCGTCTTTGTGGGCCGCAGCGTCCGCCACTCGCTCCGCGATGTGGACGCGCTCACCATGGCCATCGCGCTTCCGGTGATCCTCATGCTGCTGTTCACGTTCGTGTTCGGCGGCGCCATCGACCGCTCGGGGGATTACGTCCAGTACGTCGTGCCCGGAATCATCCTGCTGTGCGCCGGTTTCGGGGCGTCGAGCACCGCGGTGGATGTGGCCAACGACATGAGCGACGGCATCGTCGACCGCTTCCGGACCATGCCGCTGCGGTCGCGTGGCGTCGTGACCGGACACGTGGTGGCGAGTCTGCTGCGCAACCTGGTCGCGACCGGCGTCGTCATCGGCGTCGCCCTGCTGCTGGGCTTCCGCCCGACCGCCGATGTGGCGCAGTGGATCGGCGCGCTCGGAATCGTCGCCCTGTTCATCCTGGCGATCACCTGGCTGTTCGCCGCCATCGGCCTCGCGGCGAAGAGCCCGACCGCGGCGAGCGGGTACGGCTTCGCCGTGCTGTTCCTGCCGTACCTGTCGAGCGCGTTCGTGCCGACGGACACGATGCCGGACTGGCTGCGGTGGGTGGCCGAGAACCAGCCGATCACCCCGATCATCGAGACGATCCGCGCGCCGCTCTTCGGACGCGACCCGGGCACCGACCTGTGGTGGGCGCTCGGCTGGTGCGCTCTCATCGTCGCGGCCGCCTACGTCTGGGCCGCCTGGCTCTTCCGCCGCTCCGCCGGCCGCCGCTGAGCCCGCTCCCACCCACCGTCGAGTCCGCACAAATTGCACACGCACCCCGCGTGTCGCGTGCAAAGTTTGTGGACTCGACGGTGGGGGAGGCGAAGAGGAACGGGGTCAGCGGGCGGAGAAGGCGTGGAGGGCGTCGAGCATACCGTCGGTGTCGAAGGTGCCGTCCTCGCGCTTGGCGAAGTGGTACGCGTGCATCCCGCACTCGCGGGCGCCCTCCACATTCGCGATCGAGTCGTCGAAGAGGATGGCGTCCTCCGGCCGCACCCCGAACCGCCCGAGCGCCCTGGTGTAGATCCGGCGCTCGGGCTTCCGTGCGCCGAGCACGGCCGAGACCAGGTCGTTGTCCTGCAGCACGTCGACGATCTCGGGCGTCAGCACCGGCAGCGAGTCCTTGAACGGGATGGGGTTGTTCGACAGCAGCGACACCGTCCCCAGCGTCGCGGCCTCGTGCAGCGCCGCGATGGCGCCGGGGATGGGCGTCATGGCCGCTTTCCGCGCCTCCTGCCACTGCGCGAGCGTCAGCCGGGCGCCGGTCACCTCGGCGAACGCCTCCAGGTACTCCTCGCTCGTGGCGTACTCGCCGATCTCGGCCGCACGCTCGTGTCCACCCGCCCACCAGCTGGATGCGAGCCTGTACTGGCTCACGCCTCCCAGCTCCGCGAGCTTGGGCAGCCGCTTGTGGAAGTCGTAGTCGTAGAGCGTCTTGTCGCAGTCGAAGAAGTAGACATCCATCCCCTCCAGTATCGTCCTCCCAGTCTGGGCTTCCGCGCCCCGGCTATCATTGAGCCGTCATGGCCTCCATCTACGACTGCTCCGTTGACTCCGAGCTGCTCACCGGCATGCGCCTCGCACGGGCCGCGATCGGGCGCGGCGAACTCGTCGTCATCCCCACCGACACGGTGTACGGGGTGGCTGCGGACGCCTTCAGCCCTGCCGCCGTGCAGCGCCTGCTCGACGCGAAGGGACGCGGCCGCCAGTCGCCGCCCCCGGTGCTGGTCCCCGGCATCCCGACGCTCGCCGCCCTCGCCGAGCGGGTGCCGGACGAGGTGGATGCGCTGGTGAAGGCCTTCTGGCCAGGCGGCCTCACGATCGTCCTGCCCGCGTCGCCGTCGCTGGTCTGGGATCTCGGCGAGACGAAGGGCACGGTCGCCCTCCGCATGCCGAAGGACACGATCGCGCTCGAGCTGCTGTCCGAGACCGGTCCGCTCGCCGTGTCGTCCGCGAACCTGACCGGCCGCCCGGCCGCCCGTACCGCCGCAGAGGCCGAGGCCATGCTGGGCGACTCCATCTCCGTCTACCTCGACGGGGGAGAGGCCGGTTCCGACTACGAGCACGTCGAGGGCAAGGACTCCTCGTCGACGATCGTGGATGCGACCGCTCTGGCCGCAGGTGTGGGCGGACTGCGCATCCTGCGCCACGGCGTCATCTCGGTCGATCAGCTGCGCGAGGTCGTCGGCGACGCCCTGGACGAGCCGGCGGCCGCTGCGGACGCCGCCCCGTGACCCTCCTCCTCGCCCTCGCACTGATCTCGGCCGTCATCACGTTCGGGATGTCGTTCGTCGTCTACAAGCTGGCGATGCGGTACCGCCTGTACCCGAAGATCCGGGCTCGCGACGTGCACACCCGGCCGACGCCCCGCCTCGGCGGCGTCGCGATGTTCCTCGGCATCCTGGTCGCGTTCGGCGTCTCGTGGCTGCTGTCGAGCCAGTTCGGCGTGCTGACGCTGATCTTCTCCGACCAGGGGCCGATCCTCGCGATCCTGGGGGCCTCCCTGCTCATCGTCGTGATCGGCGTCGCCGACGACATCTGGGATCTCGACTGGATGACGAAGCTGGCCGGGCAGTTCGTGGCCGCCGGCCTCGTCGCCTGGCTGGGCGTGCAGATCTATTCGCTGCCGATCGGCGGCCTCACCGTCGGTTCGCCGGTCATGTCGATCATCATCACGCTGTTCGCCATCGTGCTGGTGATGAACGCGATCAACTTCATCGACGGCCTGGACGGGTTGGTCGCGGGCGTCGCGCTGATCGCGAACGGCACCTTCCTCGTCTACACCTACCTCCTCCAGCGCGAGATCAGCCCGCAGAACTACTTCAGCCTCGCCGGCGTGATCGCCGCGATCCTGGTCGGCGCCTGCGCCGGGTTCCTGCCGCTCAACTGGCACCCCGCGAAGATGTTCATGGGAGATGCGGGCGCGCTGCTGATCGGCCTGCTCATGGCGACCTCGGCGATCTCGGTGACGGGGACGATCAACCCGCAGGACCTGCAGACGCTCGGCCGGTCGTCGCTCGTCCCGGCGTTCATCCCGATCATCCTGCCGTTCGCGGTGCTCATCATCCCGCTGCTCGACTTCGGGCTCGCGGTCATCCGCCGCCTGCGCGCGGGCAAGTCGCCGTTCAGCGCCGACCGCAAGCACCTGCACCACCGACTGCTCGACATGGGTCACACCCACCTCCACGCGGTGCTCATCTTCTATGCGTGGACCGCCGTGCTGTCGATCGGCTGCCTGCTGTTCTTCTTCGACCCGTATTGGATGGCGATCGTCTTCGTCGCGATCGGGCTCGTGGTCTGCACCGCGTTCACGCTCGCTCCGCTGAGCCGCAGGAAGGCGAACGAGGCCGTCGCCGAGCTCGCACCGGCGGGCAGCCGCGAGGCAGCGGAGACCGCGCGCTTCGACCAGCTGGATGCGGCGAGCGAGAGCACGCCGGCCACGCCCGCATCCCCGACATCCCCGACCGCTCTGACCGAGGAGACCCGATGACCGACCAGCAGGACGGAGCCGCCGCCCCGCGGCCGGCCCAGCCGCCCGCCCAGCCCACCTCGACGCCCGTGCTGAGGGACGTGCTGAAGTACGGCCTGATCCTGGCCGCGGTGATCGCCGTCGTGGGGATGCTGCTCGGCGGTCTGTTCGCCGGATGGGTCGGCGTCACCAGCGCGCTGATCGGCACCGCGATGGCGGCGGTGTTCCTGTCGATCACGGCGCTCAGCATCCTGATCGCCAACCGTTTCATCGGCACCGACCTCTTCGTTGGCCTGTTCTTCGGCATCGTCCTGGGCGGCTGGATCGTCAAGTTCGTGCTGTTCCTGGTGCTCGCGATCCTGCTGCGCGACCAGCCCTGGATCAACCCCGTCGTGCTCTTCCTCAGCCTGATCGCCGGGGTGATCGGATCGCTCGTGGTGGACATGATCGTGGTCTTCCGCTCCCGCGTTCCCTACGTCAGCGACGTGACGCTGCCGGGGGAGAAGCGCTGACCTGTATCCAATTCGTTATGGGCTGAAAACTCTTGTAGAGTTATGAGCGATCCCCCACCCCGTTCGCGCCCGAGAAACTCTGAGGTCGCGAGAAGTGCAGGGTGTCCCACCGTTCGTCGTCGCGAGAGCTGTTTCAGCTCGACGCCCCGAAACAGGAGATAGCGCTGTTAGCTAACGCTGTGAACCTGCTGGTCCAGGCCGCAAGCTCCGATGATGGAAGCTTCCAGGGTCCCTCGATCAACGAGTTCTTCCCCCCGACCCTGTTCACGATCGGTGACCTCGAGTTCAACCGCATCTTCGTGGTCCGCGCTCTCGCGACCATCGCGCTGATCCTCATCTTCTGGCTCGGCACCCGCCGGATGCGCCTCATCCCCGGCCGCTTCCAGTCGGTCGTCGAGATGGGTCTCGACTTCGTGCGCGTCAACATCGCGGAAGACCTGCTCGGCAAGAAGGACGGCCGCCGGTTCCTGCCGCTGCTGACCACCATCTTCTTCATGGTGCTGTTCTTCAACATCACCGGCATCATCCCGTTCCTCAACATCGCCGGCACCTCGGTCATCGCCGTGCCGCTGCTGCTCGCGATCGTCGCGTACATCGCCTTCATCTACGCGGGCGTCAAGAAGAGCCCGAAGAACTTCTTCAAGAACGCGCTCTTCCCGCCCGGCGTTCCGTGGTTCCTCTACATCATCGTGACGCCGATCGAGTTCGTCTCGACCTTCATCCTGCGTCCGATCACCCTGACGCTGCGACTCCTGATGAACATGGTCGTCGGGCACCTCCTGCTCGTCCTGTTCTTCCTCGCCACGGAGTTCTTCTTCTTCACGGCGGGCGGCTGGTGGTCGCTGTTCGGCGTCGGCACCTTCGCCTTCGGCTTCGCATTCACCGTCTTCGAGATCCTGGTCGCAGTCCTGCAGGCCTACGTCTTCGCACTGCTCACAGCTGTCTACATCCAGCTGGCAGTCGCCGAGGAACACTAAGAACGATCCGCGCACCCGCACGGATCGCCATCACGGAAGGAAACACACAACGTGGACATCGCTGCAATCAACGGCAACATCGCCACCGTCGGTTACGGCCTCGCGGCCATCGGCCCGGCCATCGGCGTGGGCATCGTCGTCGGCAAGACCATCGAGGGCGTCGCTCGTCAGCCTGAGCTGGCCGGCCGCCTCCAGGTCCTGATGTACATCGGTATCGCATTCACCGAGGCGCTCGCGTTCATCGGTATCGCTACCTACTTCATCTTCCAGTAATCCTCTTTTCCCTCAGTAAGGAGGAACCATGCTCAAGAGTGTGGTGATCGCAGCCTCAGAGGGGTCGCACAACCCGCTGATCCCGGAGTGGCCGGACATCATCGGCGCGCTTCTCTGCTTCCTGATCATCCTGTTCTTCTTCTGGAAGCTCGTGCTTCCGCGCATGAAGAAGCTGCTGGATGAGCGCGCAGAGGCGATCGAGGGCAACATCGAGAAGGCCGACGAGGCGCAGCGCAAGGCCGAGGCCCTGCTGGAGGAGTACACCGCCCAGCTCGCCGAGGCGCGTGCGGAGGCGGGCAAGATCCGTGAGACCGCCCGTGCCGACGGTCAGAAGATCGTCGCAGAGGCCCGCGAGGCCGCTGCCACGGAGGCCGCGCGTGTGACCGCCCAGGCGCAGGCGCAGCTCGAGGCGGAGCGCCAGACGGCGCTCGTCCAGCTGCGCGGCGAGGTGGGCTCGCTGGCGATCGACCTCGCGTCGACCGTCGTGCGTGAGGCCCTCGATGAGGACAAGCGCGCACAGGCGATCGTGGACCGCTTCCTGGCGGACCTCGAGGCCGACGAGAAGGCTCAGGCCGACCAGAAGGCAGGATCGGGCAACTGATGGGAAGCGCCACCAGAGAAGCATTGGCCAACTCCGTCTCGGCTCTGGCCGACCTGGGGTCCCAGGCCGATCTGGCGACGGCTGAGGACCTGTTCAGCGCAGGGCGAGTCGTCGCCGACTCGGCCCAGCTGCGGGCGGTCCTCGGCGACCCGACGGTCCCGGCGGAGGGCAAGACGGTGCTCGTGAAGCGCGTCTTCGCCTCGCTGTCGGCTCCGGCCGTCGAGCTGCTCACCGTGATCGCCGCTCAGCGCTGGTCGTCGCACGACGACCTGCTCGGGGCGATCGAGGAGCTCGGGATCCGTGCGATCGCCGGCTCCGCGCCCCGGAACGTCGACATCGTCGCCGAGCTGCTGACCTTCGGAGGCGCCGTGACCTCCGACGCGAGCCTCGAGCTCGCGCTGCGCAGCAAGCTCGCCTCGGCCGACTCCAAGGTCGCGCTGGTCGAGCGCCTGCTCGGCGGAAAAGCGTCGAAGGAGACCGTCGCCATCGTGCGCCAGCTCGTCGCCCAGCCCCGCGGCCGCAGCGTCCGCGAGTCGCTCCGTGCGGCCGCGCGCATGGTGGCCGCCCAGTCCGGGCAGACCATCGCGACGGTCTACGCCGCGTCCGCGCTTCCCGAGGCCCAGGCCGAGCGCCTGCGCACGGTGCTCAGCGCCTCCTACGGCGACCTCAGGATCAACCAGGTCGTCGACCCCTCGATCATCGGCGGATTGCGCGTGCAGATCGGTGACGACGTCATCGATGGAAGCATCGCGTCGCGTCTGGCCGAACTCCGGCTTCAGCTGGCGGGCTGACCGCCTCAAGATAGGAATCACTATGGCAGACACACAGATCAGCCCCGACGACATCCGCGACGCGCTCAAGGACTTCGTCAACACGTACGAGCCGGCGTCCGCACAGGCGACCGAGATCGGCCACGTCCTCGACGCCTCCGACGGCATCGCGCACGTCGAGGGTCTCCCGAGCGTGATGGCCAACGAGCTCATCCGCTTCGCGGACGGCACGCTGGGCCTCGCTCAGAACCTCGACGAGAACGAGGTCGGTGTCGTCGTGCTCGGCGAGTTCGACCACATCGTCGAGGGCATGGAGGTGACCCGCACCGGCGAGGTCCTCTCCGTCCCCGTCGGCGACGGCTACCTCGGCCGCGTCGTCGACCCGCTCGGCAACCCGATCGACGGTCTCGGCGAGATCGCCAGCGAGGGCCGCCGCGAGCTCGAGCTCCAGGCGCCCGGCGTCATGCAGCGCAAGTCGGTGCACGAGCCGCTGCAGACCGGCATCAAGGCCATCGACGCGATGATCCCGGTCGGCCGCGGACAGCGCCAGCTGATCATCGGCGACCGCCAGACCGGCAAGACGGCCATCGCCATCGACACGATCATCAACCAGAAGGCCAACTGGGAGTCGGGCGACGTCAACAAGCAGGTCCGCTGCATCTACGTCGCGATCGGCCAGAAGGGCTCGACCATCGCCTCGGTGAAGGGCGCGCTCGAGGACGCCGGCGCGATGGAGTACACCACCATCGTCGCGGCCCCCGCCTCCGACCCGGCCGGCTTCAAGTACCTCGCCCCCTACACCGGCTCGGCCATCGGCCAGCACTGGATGTACGGCGGCAAGCACGTCCTCATCGTCTTCGACGACCTGTCCAAGCAGGCCGAGGCGTACCGCGCCGTGTCGCTGCTGCTCCGTCGTCCGCCGGGACGCGAGGCCTACCCGGGTGACGTCTTCTACCTGCACTCCCGCCTGCTGGAGCGCTGCGCCAAGCTCTCCGACGAGCTGGGCGCCGGCTCGATGACCGGTCTGCCGATCATCGAGACCAAGGCGAACGACGTCTCGGCGTACATCCCGACCAACGTGATCTCGATCACCGACGGCCAGATCTTCCTGCAGTCCGACCTCTTCAACGCCAACCAGCGCCCTGCGGTCGACGTCGGCATCTCGGTCTCGCGAGTCGGTGGCGACGCGCAGGTCAAGTCCATCAAGAAGGTCTCCGGCACGCTCAAGCTCGAGCTGGCGCAGTACCGCTCGCTCGAGGCGTTCGCGATGTTCGCGTCCGACCTCGACGCGGCGAGCCGCCGTCAGCTGGCGCGTGGCGCCCGCCTCACGGAGCTGCTGAAGCAGCCGCAGTACTCGCCGTTCCCGGTGGAGGAGCAGGTCGTCTCGATCTGGGCCGGCACCAACGGAAAGCTGGACGAGGTCGCCGTCGAGGACGTCCTGCGCTTCGAGGCCGAGCTGCTCGACCACCTGCGCCGGAACACCGACATCCTCGACACACTGCGCGACACCAACGTCCTCGACGACGACACGGTCGCGAAGCTCGACTCGGAGGTGGACGCGTTCAAGCTCGAGTTCCAGACCGGTGAGGGCAAGCCGCTCGCCTCGGTCGGACGCGAGGAGTTCCAGGCCATCGACGAGGACGAGGTCGACCAGGAGCGCATCGTCAAGGCCCGGCGCTGAGCGCTGAGGCCCTGAGAGACTAGGTAACAAGGAGAGACATGGGAGCACAGCTTCGGGTCTACCGGCAGAAGATCAGATCTGCCCAGACGACCAAGAAGATCACCCGTGCGATGGAGCTGATCTCCGCCTCCCGCATCCAGAAGGCGCAGGCGCGGGTCGCCGCCAGCTCGCCGTACGCCCGCGCGATCACGCGCGCGGTGTCGGCGGTGGCGACGTACTCGAACGTCGACCACGTCCTGACCACCGAGCCGGAGAAGATCGAGCGCGCCGCGATCGTTATCTTCTCCTCCGACCGCGGTCTCGCGGGCGCGTTCAACTCGAACGTGCTCAAGGAGTCCGAGAAGCTCGCGGAACTGCTGCGCGGCCAGGGCAAGGAGGTCGTGTACTTCCTCGTCGGCCGCAAGGCGCAGGGCTACTTCAGCTTCCGCCGCCGTGCGTTCGAGCGGGTGTGGACCGGCAACACGGATGCCCCGGAGTTCGAGCAGGCCAAGGAGATCGCCGACGCGATCCTGGAGTCCTTCCTGCGCGATGCGTCCGACGGCGGTGTGGACGAGATCCACATCATCTACAACCGCTTCATCAGCATGCTGACCCAGGAGCCGCAGGTCGTCCGCCTGCTGCCGCTGGAGGTCGTCGAGGGCGTGGAGGAGCCGGACCGCACGCAGGTCCTGCCGCTCTACGAGTTCGAGCCGGATGTGGGGACGGTGCTCGACTCGCTGCTCCCCGTCTACATCGAGAGCCGCATCTTCAACGCGATGCTGCAGTCGGCCGCCTCCAAGCACGCCGCGACGCAGAAGGCCATGAAGGCTGCGAGCGACAACGCCGACAAGCTCATCACCGACTACACGCGTCTGGCCAACAACGCCCGTCAGGCGGAGATCACTCAGCAGATCTCCGAGATCGTCGGCGGCGCGGATGCGCTGAGCTCGTCCCACTGATCGTCCAACGAGAGAGATAACAATCATGACTACCGCTACCGCCGAAGCCCAGGCTTCGACCGCGCAGCCGGCCGGTGTGGGACGAATTGCCCGCGTGACCGGTCCGGTCGTCGACATCGAGTTCCCGCACGATGCGATCCCGGGCATCTACAACGCCCTGAAGACCACGATCACGATCGGCGAGGAGTCGACCGAGATCACGCTCGAGGTCGCTCAGCACCTCGGCGACGACCTGGTGCGCGCGATCGCGCTGAAGCCGACCGACGGCCTGGTCCGCGGCGGCGAGGTGCGCGACACCGGTGCTCCCATCAGCGTGCCCGTCGGCGACGTGACCAAGGGCAAGGTGTTCAACGTCACCGGTGACATCCTGAACCTCGAGCCGGGCGAGAAGGTCGAGATCACCGAGCGCTGGCCCATCCACCGCAACCCGCCAGCGTTCGACCAGCTCGAGTCCAAGACTCAGCTGTTCGAGACCGGCATCAAGGTCATCGACCTGCTCACCCCGTACGTCCAGGGTGGAAAGATCGGCCTGTTCGGCGGCGCCGGTGTCGGCAAGACCGTCCTCATCCAGGAGATGATCCAGCGTGTGGCGCAGGATCACGGTGGTGTGTCGGTGTTCGCCGGTGTCGGCGAGCGCACCCGTGAGGGCAACGACCTCATCCACGAGATGGAGGAGGCGGGCGTCTTCGACAAGACCGCGCTCGTCTTCGGCCAGATGGACGAGCCGCCGGGGACGCGTCTGCGCGTCGCCCTGTCCGCTCTGACGATGGCGGAGTACTTCCGCGACGTGCAGAACCAGGACGTGCTGCTCTTCATCGACAACATCTTCCGGTTCACGCAGGCCGGTTCCGAGGTGTCCACGCTGCTCGGCCGTATGCCGTCGGCCGTGGGTTACCAGCCGAACCTCGCCGACGAGATGGGTCAGCTCCAGGAGCGCATCACCTCGACCCGCGGTCACTCGATCACCTCGCTGCAGGCGATCTACGTGCCGGCCGACGACTACACCGACCCGGCGCCGGCGACCACGTTCGCCCACCTCGACGCCACGACCGAGCTCTCGCGTGAGATCGCGTCGAAGGGTCTGTACCCGGCGGTCGACCCGCTGACCTCGACCTCGCGCATCCTCGACCCCCGCTACCTGGGTGAGGACCACTACCGCGTGGCCACGACGGTCAAGCAGATCCTGCAGAAGAACAAGGAGCTGCAGGAGATCATCGCGATCCTCGGTGTCGACGAGCTGTCGGAGGAGGACAAGATCACGGTGTCGCGTGCGCGCCGGATCCAGCAGTTCCTCTCGCAGAACACCTACATGGCGAAGAAGTTCACCGGCGTGGAGGGCTCGACCGTCCCGCTGAAGGACACCATCGAGTCGTTCGACGCGATCGCCAAGGGCGAGTTCGACCACGTGGCCGAGCAGGCCTTCTTCAACGTCGGACCGATCTCCGACGTCGAGGAGAAGTGGGCGCAGATTCAGAAGGAGAACGGCTAACAATGGCTGTCCTCAACGTCAGCGTCGTCGCCGCCGACCACGAAGTGTGGTCGGGCGAGGCGAGCATGGTCGTCGCGCGCACCGTGGAAGGGCAGATCGGTATCCTGCCCGGCCACGAGCCGCTGCTGGCCATCCTCGCGCAGGGCGAGGTGCGCGTGACCCTGAACGGGGGCGAGTCGATCACGGCCAACGCCGATGACGGCTTCCTCTCCGTCGAGAACAACACGGTCACCATCGTGGCCCGTCAGGCCGAGCTGGTCTGACATGTCCGGGCAGCAGGGAGCCCCGCTGGAGCGCCAGTTCGGAGACGTCCGCGTCCCGATGCTGGTGGCGATGGCGGGGCTTCCTGGTTCCGGGAAGTCCACCATCGCGGAGATCCTGGCCGGGCGCATGGGCGCGACGGTGATCTCGGTGGATCCGATCGAGGCGTCGATCATCCGTGCGGGGATCGATTCCGACCAGCCGACCGGGCTCGCGGCCTATCTGGTGGCAGAGACCATGGCGGAGCAGGTGCTGCTCTCGGGCCATTCGGTCGTCGTCGACGCCGTCAACGCCGTGGAGCCGGCGCGTCTGCAGTGGCGCGATCTGGCGGAGCGGTGCGACGTGAAGCTCCGCGTGATCGAGACGGTGTGCTCCGACCCTGAGCTCCACGAGGAGCGGCTGGGCAAGCGCAGCGGCCTGGTCGCAGCGTACGCCGTCGAGCAGAGCACCGACGAGTACGACGAGTGGCGCGGCGCGTGCGGCACGCTGCCCCGGGTGACTCTGGACACTGCGGCGCCGCTGGGCGAGAACGTCAATACGGCACTGAACTTCGTGGAGGGCTAGCGTGCTCATCCTGCTCCCGCCCTCCGAGACGAAGAGGGACGGGGGAGCGGGGTCTCCGCTCGCCGTGGAGCGGTTGCGCTTCCCCTCACTGAACCCTGTCCGCCGCGAGGTGGTGGATGCGGTGGTCGAGCTCGCCGCGGACCGCGATGCGGCGATCCGCGCGCTCAAGCTGGGGCCCAAGCAGGCCGGCGAAGTGGAGCGGAACCGCGGCATCCCGTCGGCTCCCACCATGCGCGCGCTGGAGCGTTACACGGGCGTCCTGTACGACGCCCTCGATGCCGAGTCGCTCTCCTCTGCGGACTGGGAGGTCGCCGCAGAGACGGTCGCTGTGCAGTCGGCGTTGCTCGGTCTGGTCGGTGCGGGCGATCCGGTGCCGGCGTACCGGCTGTCGTTCGACTCGCGCCTGTCGCTGCATCGTGGCGCGGCGTCGCTGAAGAAGCGGTGGTCGCAGGCAGGGGCCGCGGCTCTGGCGGAGCGGAACGACCTCCTGCTCGATCTCCGCTCCGAGGGCTATGCCGCTCTGGCGCCGCTTCCCGAGCGCGACGGCGCCCACTACGTGCGCGTGCTCGCTCGCGACGAGTCTGGCCATGTCCGCGCGCTGAACCACTTCAACAAGCAGGCGAAGGGGCTGCTGACGCGCGCTCTGATCGAGGCGGGAGCGGGGTTCGAGACGACCGCGTCGCTTCTGGACTGGGCGGGCGCCGAGGGCTACGAGCTGCGGCCCGCGGGGGATGGCTCCGCCGACCTGGAACTCGTCGTCCCGGAGGTGCGCGGTGCTCCTGGCAAGCTCATGGCGGCGCTGCGGGTCTGACGACACTCCCGGCCAACTTTCAGTGGTGCAGGAGTGAAAAGTGAGATAAGCTCACAACCAAGAGAGAGGATCAACTGATCCGAGGCGTGCGCGCACTGGTTGTGTGTCACTGTCTCAACAAGTCGGGCCGACGTGTGGTGGCCGACGCGTCATCCCCATGCGTCGTTTCCTTCGCCGGAGTGTGAGGCACCAAGATTCCGCCTGCGGTCGGGCACGAGCGGTACGCCCTCACCAGCGAGAATCCGGTGTCGGAGTCCATATCCGCCGTCGGCCCGACTCTCTCGGTCCTCTCTCGAGTTCCTTGACCGCGCCTGCATCGCTCACGCCGCGCGGAAGCAGCCTTCGAAATGGTCGTCGACCATCCCGGTCGCCTGCATGAGTGCGTACATCGTGGTCGGGCCCACGAATCGGAAGCCCCGGCGCCGGAGTTCCTTGCTGAGTGCGGTCGACTCGGCTGTCACGGCGGGGATCTCGCCCCATTCCCGTGGTCGGTGATCGGCACGCGGCTCGGGGGCGAAGCTCCACATGAGTTCTTCGAGCGGCACGTCGAGCTGCAGCACGGCGCGCGCGTTCGAGATGGTCGCCTCGATCTTGCCGCGGTGACGGATGATCCGTTCGTCCTGCAGCAGGCGCTGCACGTCGGCCTCCGTCATGGCGGCGACCTTCTCGGGGACGAAGCCGAGGAAGTCCTCGCGGAAGGCCGGCCGTCGCCGCAGGATGGTGATCCACGAGAGGCCGGCCTGGAATCCTTCCAGGCAGAGCTTCTCGTAGAGCGCTCGCGGGTCGTGCTGCGGGGTGCCCCACTCCTCGTCGTGGTAGCGGCGGTACTCCGTGTCGCTCGCCGACCAGGAGCATCGGGCGATGCCGTCCTCGCCGACCACGAGAGCGGAGCGGGCGGGGGTCGTCGTCGTGTCGCTCATGCGGCCAGCAGGATCCCCTCGTGCTCGAGGAGCCAGATCTTGGTAGGGATGCCGTCGCCACCGCTGTATCCGGTCACGCGACCGCTGGAGGAGAGCACGCGATGGCAGCCCACGATGATCGGCACCGGGTTCGCGCCGACCGCACCGCCGATCGCGCGGCCGTAGCCCGCATGGCCGAGCGAGGCGCCGAGTTCGCCGTACGACACGAACGTGCCGAACTCGAGCGACGACAGCCTCTCCCACACCGCCTGGCGGAACGGGGTGCCCTGCAGCCGGACCGGGACGTCGAACGCGCGCCGCGACCCGGAGAAGTACTCCTCCAGCTGCGCGGCCGCGTCATCGAGCACCGGCGTGCTGCGTTCGGGATGGTCTTCGAGCGGGAGATGCCCCGACCGTTCGATGGAGAGGGACGTGACGGCCGTGCCGTCACTGGTCAGTTCGAGCCGCCCGATGGGGCTCGCGGTGCGGAGGAGATAGGCGAAGGAACTGCTCATGGGACGACTCTAGGGCGCGCCACCGACGCGCACTCGCGGGAATCGGACATCGGGGGATAACTCGCTCCGGTCTCGGCCTGTGGACGGTTTCACCCCGTCGCCGTCGCATCCGCAGCCGTCCTCCGCCCTGCCTAGACTCGAGGCATGGCGAACATCGAATACCGCACTCTCGGCCCCTCCGGCCTCGTCGTCTCCACGATCGGTCTCGGCTGCAACAACTTCGGCCGGAAGGACACGCTCACCGAGACGCAGGAGGGCACCGACGCGGTGATCGGCGCCGCGATCGATGCCGGCGTCACGCTGTTCGACACCGCCGACATCTACGGCTCCGAACGCGGGCTGTCCGAGACGCTGATGGGCAAGTCGCTCGAAGGCAAGCGCGACCGCATCGTCCTCGCCACGAAGTTCGGGATGGACATGGCCGGTCTCAACGGGCCCGACTGGGATGCGCGCGCCTCCCGCCGCTACATCCGCCTCGCGGTCGAGAGCTCGCTCCGCCGGCTCCGCACCGATTGGATCGACCTCTACCAGCTGCACCGTCCCGACCCGGTGACACCCATCGAGGAGACCCTCGCGACGCTGGACGACCTGATCACCGAGGGCAAGATCCGCTACATCGGGCACTCCAACCTGTCGGGGTGGCAGATCGCCGAGGCGGAGTTCACCGCTCGCCTCAGCGGGCATCCGAAGTTCATCTCGGCGCAGAACGAGTACAGCCTTCTCGCGCGTGATGTCGAGCGGGAGGTGCTCCCGGCCGTGAACCGCTACGGCCTCGGCTTCCTGCCGTTCTTCCCGCTCTACAACGGCCTGTTCACGGGCAAGTTCACGCGCCAGGGCGGCCCCGCCGACAGCCGGATCATGCACCTCCGCCGTCACCTGCTGGACGAGGCGCCGTGGGACAGGATCGAGCGCTACCAGGCGTTCTGCGACGACCGCGGGGTCACGATGCTCGCGGCGACCTTCGCCTGGCTGCTCGCTCAGCCGGGACTGTCGAGCGTCATCGCGGGGGCGACGAAGCCGGAGCAGATCGTCGCCAACGCCGAGGCGGCCACCGCGTGGAAGCCGACGGCGGAGGAGGTCGCCGAGATCGGGGAGATCTTCGCTCCGGCGGGCTGAAATCGCCCACGAAAGACCTTGTGAGTGAGCACTCACTCCGGGTAGAGTCGCCGCGTGACGAACGACGCAGCGACCGAAACCCAGTCGCGCTCGCGCGCGCAGCCGATGGCGGTGGACGACCGTAAAGCGATGATCATCGACGCGGTCATCCCGCTGCTGCTCGAGCACGGGCGCGCGATGACGTCACGCCAGATCGCCGAGGCCGCCGGCATCGCCGAAGGCACCATCTTCCGCGCCTTCGGTGACAAGGAGACACTCGTGCAGGCGGCGATCGAGAAGTACCTCGATCCCGAGCCGCTGCGCGAGGCGCTCCGCAACATCGACCCCGCGCTCCCGCTGGAGAACAAGATGCGCGCGATCCTGTACCTGCTGCGTGAGCGCTTCCAGAGCGTCATGCGGATCATGCCGGTCATCGGCGCACAGCGTCCGCCCGTGCCGCAGGAGCGCGGGGAGTTCGCCCGCATCATCGCCCAGATCCTGGAGCCGGAGGCCGGTGAGCTCAACTGGCCGCCGGAGCGCGTCGCCCACCTGCTGCGGCTGATCAGCTTCTCCTCCGCGTTCCCCGCGCTCAACGAGGGCATCGAGTTCAGCATCGACGACCTCGCCCGGATGACGCTGGTCGGCGTCGCCGGGACCTCGCCCCACGTTCTCTTCCCGTCATCCGACACGGAGGCATCATGCTCCTGAGACTGCTCGGCCGGTTCCTGCGGCCGCACTGGCCGCTCCTGATCGGGGTGATCGTCTTCCAGCTGGCGCAATCGCTGCTCTCGCTGTGGCTGCCGACCCTGAACGCCGACGTCACCGACAACGGCATCGCCAAGGGCGACACCGGCTACATCATGGCCGTCGGCGCCGAGATGCTCGGCGTGACGCTGGTGCAGGTCGCCTGCGCCATCACCGCCGTCTACTTCGGCGCCAAGGTCGCGATGCTGGTCGGACGCGACCTGCGCGAGGCGATCTTCCACCGGGTCGGGGAGTTCTCCGAGCGCGAGGTGTCGTCCTTCGGCGCGCCCTCGCTGATCACCCGCAACACCAACGACGTCCAGCAGGTGCAGATGCTGGTGATGATGACGTGCACGCTGCTCGTCTCGGCGCCCATCCTCGCGGTCGGCGGCATCGTGCTGGCGATGCAGCAGGACATCGACCTGTCGTGGCTCATCGCCGTGAGCGTCCCCGCACTGCTGGTCGCGGTGAGCATCATCATCGCGCGCATGGTGCCGCTGTTCCGGCGGATGCAGGACAGGATCGACCGCGTCAACCGCGTGCTCCGCGAGCAGCTGACCGGCCTCCGCGTGGTGCGCGCGTTCGTGCGCGAACGCGTCGAGACCGACCGGTTCCGGGTGGCGAACGACCAGGTGACGGAGACGGCGCTGAAGGCGGGCCGGTTGTTCGCGCTGATGTTCCCGATCGTGATGCTCGTGCTCAACGTGTCGAGCGTCGCCGTGATCTGGTTCGGGTCCTTCCGGGTGCAGGACGGCACACTCCAGGTGGGCACGCTCACGGCGTTCCTGCAGTACCTCATGCAGATCCTCATGGGCGTGATGATGTCGACGATGATGGCCGTGCTCGTGCCGCGCGCGTCGGTGTGCGCCGACCGCATTGGCGAGGTGCTCGGTACGGAGCCGTCCGTTCGCGCGTCCGACACCCCGGTCACCGAGGTGGAGACGCACGGAACGGTGGAGTTCGTCGACGTCGGCTTCTCGTATCCGGGAGCCGAGCATCCCGTGCTCACCGACATCACCTTCCTCGCCGAGGCGGGGCGGACGACCGCCATCATCGGCAGCACCGGCGCAGGCAAGACGACGCTGGTGAACCTCATCCCGCGCCTGTTCGATGCGACCAGCGGGATCGTGCTGGTCGACGGTGTGGATGTGGCCGACCTCGACCCGGAGGTGCTGTGGTCCCGCATCGGGATCGTGCCGCAGCGCCCCTACCTGTTCTCGGGCACGGTGGCGTCGAACCTGCGCTACGGCAATCCGGATGCCACCGACGACGAGCTCTGGCACGCGCTCGAGGTGGCGCAGGCGCGCGACTTCGTCGAGGCGATGCCGGAGGGTCTCGACGCGCCGATCGCACAAGGCGGCACCAACGTCTCGGGTGGTCAGCGGCAGAGGCTCGCGATCGCTCGCGCACTGGTCAGGAAGCCGGAGATCTTCGTCTTCGACGACTCCTTCTCGGCGCTCGACACCGCGACCGACGCGCGGCTCCGTGCGGCGCTCGCGCGGGATGTGACCGACGCGACCATGATCGTGGTCGCCCAGCGGGTGTCCACCATCGTGGATGCCGACCAGATCATCGTCCTCGACGACGGCCGCGTGGTCGGTCGCGGGACGCACGACGAACTCCTCGAGAGCAACGAGACCTACGCCGAGATCGTCTCGTCGCAGCTCGCGGCTCAGGATGCGGCATAGGGAGAAGCGGGATGAGCGACAAGACGACGACCCCCGAGCGGCCGGCCGGCCCTCCGATCCGGCGCGGACCCGGCGGGGGAGGGCCGTTCGCCGGTTTCGGCATGCCCGTCCAGAAGTCGATGAACTTCGGCCCGAGCGCGAAGCGCCTGCTGGGCCGTCTCCGCCCGGAGTGGCTGCCGCTCGCCGCGGTGACGCTGCTCGCAGTGGTGTCCGTGACGTTCGCGGTGCTCGGGCCCAAGCTGCTCGGCAACGCGATCAACCTGGTGTTCGCCGGTGCCCTCTCCCTGCAGTTCCCGAAGGGCGAGACCCAGGCGCAGGTCATCGCCGGTCTACGGGCGCAGGGCCAGAACCAGTACGCCGACCTGCTCTCCGGTACGACCTTCACCCCCGGTGCGGGCATCGACTTCACCGCGGTCGGCCAGACCCTGCTCTGGGTGCTCGCGCTGTACGTCCTCTCGTCGGTGTTCAGCTACCTGCAGGCCTACGTGCTCAACGGCGTCACGCAGCGCACCGTGTACCGTCTGCGCTCGGATGTGGAGGACAAGCTGCACCGTCTCCCGCTGAAGTACTTCGACGGGATGCAGCGGGGCGAGCTGCTCAGCCGGGTCACCAACGACATCGACAACATTTCGCAGTCGCTGCAGCAGACGATGAGCCAGTTGCTGACGTCCCTTCTGACGGTCGTCGGAGTGGTCGTGCTGATGTTCGTCATCTCGCCGCTCCTCGCGCTGATCGCGCTCATCACCATCCCGCTGACCCTCGTCATCACGACGGTCATCGCGAAGCGCTCGCAGAAGCTGTTCGTCGCCCAGTGGCGGCACACCGGCGAGCTGAACGGCCAGATCGAGGAGGCGTTCACCGGCCACTCCCTGGTCAAGGTGTTCGGCCGCCACCGCGAGGTCGAGGCCCGGTTCCGCGAGAAGAACCAGGAGATGTACCGGGCGAGCTTCGGCGCCCAGTTCATCTCGGGCATCATCATGCCGGCGATGATGTTCGTCGGGAACCTGATGTACGTCGCCATCGCGGTGGTGGGTGGACTGCAGGTGGCGAGCGGCGCGATGCAGCTCGGTGACGTGACGGCGTTCATCCAGTACTCCCGTCAGTTCACGCAGCCGCTCACCCAGCTCGGGTCGATGGCGAACCTGTTGCAGTCGGGTGTCGCGAGCGCCGAGCGCGTGTTCGAGCTGCTGGACGCCGACGAGCAGTCGCCCGACCCGCGCGAGCCGGAGAGCCCAGCCGGCACCAAGGGCCTCCTGACGTTCGAGGACGTCTCGTTCCGCTACGTCGAGGACACCCCGCTGATCGAGGACCTGTCGCTGGTGGCCCAGCCCGGGCAGACCGTGGCGATCGTCGGACCGACGGGCGCCGGCAAGACCACGCTCGTGAACCTGATGATGCGCTTCTACGAGCTGGACGGCGGACGCATCACCCTCGACGGCGTCGACATCGCGTCGATGAGCCGGCACGACCTGCGGAGCCGGATGGGGATGGTGTTGCAGGACACCTGGCTGTTCAAGGGCACCATCCGCGACAACATCCTCTACGGCCGCCCGGACGCGACAGAGGAGGAGGTGCTGGATGCGGCGCGCGCGACCTACGTCGACCGCTTCGTCCACTCGCTGCCCGACGGCTACGACACCATCCTCGACGACGAGGGGTCGAACATCTCGGCGGGGGAGAAGCAGCTGCTCACGATCGCGCGGGCCTTCCTCGCGCGGCCGAGCGTGCTCATCCTCGACGAGGCGACCTCGTCCGTTGACACCCGCACCGAGCTGCTCGTGCAGAAGGCGATGAGCGCACTGCGGGCGGACCGGACGTCGTTCGTCATCGCACACAGGCTCTCCACGATCCGCGACGCCGACCTCATCCTGGTGATGGAGGCGGGCCGGATCGTCGAGCAGGGCACGCACGCCGAGCTGTTGGCGCGCGGCGGAGCGTACTACTCGCTCTACAACGCGCAGTTCGCCGGGGCGGCGGACGAGTAGGAGCCTCTGCCGATCACGGCTCGGCGAGGCGGGACGCGTACGCGCGCACGCACCAGAAGACGCCGTACGCGATCAGGCCGAGCGCGATGAGGATGAGGAGGACGACGCCGAACGGGACCTCGGTGAGCGCCTTCAGGCTGCCGTCGAGTCCGCCCGCCTTCTCGGGGTCGGATGTGAAGGCGCCGAAGACGACCAGACCGCCGACGATCACCAGGGCGACCCCCTTGGAGACGTAGCCGACGCGGCCCAGCGTCGTCGTGACGGTCGCCCAGCGGTTCGGTGGGAGGCGCAGGTCGCGCTCGAACTTGTGGGTCAGGCCGTTCACGGCGAAGACGACGCCGACGACCACGATCGCGATCCCGATGCCGGCGAGGAGGAAGACTCCGCCGGGCATCGCGAGAAGCTTCGCGCTCATCGACTTCTCGGAGGTGGACGCATCCTGCCGGCCGCCGGACGCGATGGAGATCGCGATACCGGCGAGGGCGGCGTACACGACGCACTTGGCGACCTCCGTCACCTTCTGGCCAGGCTTGTGCGCCGTGATCGCCTGCAGGATCTGCCAGGCCGCCAGGAAGATGAGTCCGACGATCACGGCCCACAGCACGAAGAGGCCGCCCGGCACGGCGACGAGCGCCTGCAAGGCACCCGACTGGTCGGCATCCCCGCCCGACCCGAACGCGACGGCCAGCGCGATGACGCCGATCAGGATGTGCAGGATGCCGATGGCGGCGAGGCCGACCCGGGCGAGGCCGCGCACGAGCGGATGGCGTTCGACCCGGGAGGCGACGCGGCTGGGGGAGGTCATGGCGTGAACGGTACGCGGCGTTCACGCGTTCGGGAATCTCGGGTACCGTAGAGGACTGAGTCCGCCGCGCCGTCACGCGGCGGCGAGATCTGAATAGAGGAGGCCGGCATGGACATCGACCTCAGCGTCTTGCGTCTCATGGAGCGCGAGAAGGAGATCCCCTTCGATGAACTGGTGCAGATCATCGAACAGGCCATCCTGACCGCTTACCTGAAGCACACGAACCAGGCCGATCACCGCCACGGTCACAGCGACCAGCCGCCGGCCGCACGGGTGCACCTGGACCGCAAGACGGGGCATGTCACGGTTTACGTGCCCGAGCGCGACGAAGAAGGCAACGTCATCGGCGAGGCCGAGGACAGCCCGAGCGACTTCGGCCGCATCGCGGCCTTCGCGGCCAAGCAGGTGATCAACCAGCGGCTGCGCGACATCGCGGACGACGCCGTGCTCGGCGAGTTCCGCGGACGCGAGGGCGACATCGTCGCCGGCGTCATCCAGCAGGGCCCGAACCCGCGCATGATCCACGTCGACCTGGGAACGGTGGAGGCCATCCTCCCGCCGGAGGAGCAGGTGCCGGGCGAGGAGTACACGCACGGTTCGCGCATCCGCGTCTACGTCACGAGCGTCACCAAGGGACCGAAGGGTCCGTCGATCACCGTGTCGCGCACGCACCCGGCGCTCGTCCGGAAGCTGTTCGCGCTGGAGGTCCCGGAGATCGCCAGCGGCGTCGTCGAGATCGTGTCGCTCGCCCGCGAGGCCGGGCACCGCACGAAGATGGCGGTCCGGGCGACCGAGCCGGGAGTGAACGCCAAGGGCGCGTGCATCGGCGAGCTGGGTCAGCGCGTCCGCGCGGTGACCGCGGAGCTCAACAACGAGAAGATCGACATCGTCGACTACTCGCCAGACCTCGCGACGTTCGTGTCGAGTGCGCTGTCGCCCGCGAAGGTGACCAGTGCGTTCGTCATCGACGAGTCGCTCAAGGCCGTCCGCGCGCTCGTGCCCGACTACCAGCTGTCGCTCGCGATCGGCAAGGAGGGTCAGAACGCGCGTCTCGCCGCGAAGCTGACGGGCGCGAAGATCGACATCCAGCCCGATTCGATCCTCGACCGCGATTGAGTTCGGCAGAGCGGAATGCCCAGGCATTCCGCGGCGTTGAGTACGACGCGGGTTCCTGTCCGTTCGGCGCGCGCCGTCGGGAGGAGTAGGATGGAACCCGTCAGAACGTGCGTCGGATGCCGTTCTCGCGCTCCCCGGTCCTCTCTTCTGAGGATCGTCGCCCAGGATTCGGAACTCGTGGTGGACCCGTCCGCCACCCGGCCGGGGCGAGGTGCGTGGCTGCATCCGGTCGAGGAGTGTCTCGAACTCGCACTGAAGCGCCGGGCCTTCGGGCGGGCGCTTCGGGTGGAGGGGACGCTCGACACCGCGACCATCCGGTCGCAATTCATTAGAACAGGCTGAAGAAGTTGACTTCACATGAGTGACAACCGATGAGTGTCTCGAAATGAGATCCGTCCGCTATTAACGCCTGCCCCTGTCTGGGGTGGGCCCAGACAGGAGAATTGTGGCTGCAAAACCACGCGTACATGAGGTCGCGAGCGAGCTCGGCGTCGACAGCAAGGTCGCGCTCGCGAAGCTCAAGGAGATGGGCGAGTTCGTCAAGGGACCGTCCTCGAGCATCGAGCCCCCGGTAGCACGCAAGCTGCGTGCCGCGCTGGAGGCCGAGGGTGCGAAGCCGTCCGCCGAGAAGGCGACCGCTACCGCCCCGAAGGCGCCGTCCCAGGCGCCGCGTCCGGCCGCTCCGCGTCCGCCGCAGGCGCCCGCCGCCGCGACCGAGACGGATGCCGGGCCCAAGCCGCAGGCGCCGATGTCGGTCGCCGAGCGTCAGGCCGCGGCCGAGAAGGCCGCCGCCGAGAAGGCCGCTGAGAAGGCGGCGGAGAAGGCTGCTTCGAGCACGCCCGCCGCGGGCGCCCCGGCGACCCCGGACGCCGTCAAGCCGAGCTCCGCACCCCGCCCCGGCGGCGGTGGCATCCCGCGCCCGAGCGCCCCGCGCCCCGGCAACAACCCGTACTCGTCGAACCAGGGCATGGGCCAGCGCACGCCGCGTCCGGGCAACAACCCGTTCTCGTCGTCGCAGGGCATGGGACAGCGTCCCTCGCCCGGCAACATCCCGCGTCCGACCCCGCCGCGTCCCGGTGCCCCGCGCATCGGCGCACCCGGTCAGGGTGGCGGCAACCGTCCCGGCCCGCGTCAGGGCGGCGGCGGTCGTCCCGGCTTCCAGCAGCGCCCCGGCACCGGTGGCGGTGCGGGAGCAGGCGCAGGCGGCGGCTTCCAGCGTCCCGGCGGCGGCTTCGGCGGCCCGCGCCCCGGTGGTGGCGGCGGTCGTGGTCGTGGACCGGGCGGCGGCACGGCCGGTGCGTTCGGCCGCGGTGGCGGCAAGAGCAAGGCCCGCAAGTCGAAGCGCGCGAAGCGTCAGGAATTCGAGATGCGGGAGGCCCCGTCGCTGGGCGGCGTGACCGTTCCCCGCGGCAACGGCGACACCGTCATCCGACTGCGTCGCGGCTCGTCCATCTCGGACTTCGCCGACAAGATCGACGCGAACCCCGCGTCGCTGGTCACCGTCCTCTTCCACCTGGGCGAGATGGCGACCGCGACCGAGTCGCTCGATGAGGCCACCTTCGAGGTGCTCGGCGAGGAGCTCGGCTACAAGATCCAGGTCGTCTCGCCCGAGGACGAGGACAAGGAGCTCCTGGAGGGCTTCGACATCGACCTCGACGGCGAGCTCGCCGGCGAGTCCGACGAGGACCTCGAGATCCGTCCCCCGGTCGTCACCGTCATGGGTCACGTCGACCACGGTAAGACGCGCCTCCTCGACGCCATCCGCAACGCGAACGTCGTCGCGGGCGAGGCCGGCGGCATCACCCAGCACATCGGTGCGTACCAGGTGTGGACGGAGCACGAGGGCATCGAGCGTGCCATCACCTTCATCGACACCCCGGGTCACGAGGCGTTCACCGCCATGCGTGCCCGTGGTGCGCAGGTCACCGACATCGCGATCCTCGTGGTCGCGGCGGACGACGGCATCATGCCGCAGACCATCGAGGCGCTGAACCACGCTCAGGCGGCGAACGTGCCGATCGTGGTCGCGGTGAACAAGATCGACAAGCCGGAGGCCAACCCGGCCAAGGTGCGCCAGCAGCTCACCGAGTTCGGCCTGGTGGCGGAGGAGTACGGCGGCGACGTCATGTTCGTGGACGTGTCCGCGCGCAACGACATCGGCATCCAGGACCTGCTCGACGCGGTCCTGCTGACCGCCGACGCCGGTCTCGACCTCCGCGCCAACCCGAACAAGGACGCCCGCGGTGTCGCCATCGAGGCGAAGCTCGACAAAGGCCGCGGCGCCGTGGCGACCGTGCTCATCCAGTCCGGAACGCTCCGGGTGGGCGACGCGATCGTGGCGGGCACCGCCTACGGCCGCGTGCGTGCCATGGCCGACGAGAACGGCGAGGCCGTCTTCGAGGCAGCCCCGTCGCGTCCGGTCCAGGTGCAGGGTCTCTCCAGCGTCCCGCGCGCCGGTGACGTGTTCCTCGTCACCGAGGAGGACCGCACCGCCCGCCAGATCGCCGAGAAGCGTGAGGCCGCGGAGCGCAACGCGCAGCTGGCGAAGGCCCGCAAGCGCATCTCGCTCGAGGACTTCACCCGGGCCCTGGAGGAGGGCAAGGTCGAGGCGCTCAACCTCATCATCAAGGGCGACGTGTCCGGTGCCGTGGAGGCGCTGGAGGAGTCGCTCATGAAGATCGAGGTCGACGATTCGGTCTCCCTCCGCATCCTGCACCGCGGCGTCGGCGCGATCACCGAGTCGGACATCGACCTGGCGACCATCGACAACGCGATCGTGATCGGCTTCAACGTCCGCCCGGACGTGAAGGCGCGCGAGCGTGCGGCCCGCGAGGGTGTGGATGTGCGCTTCTACTCGGTCATCTACAACGCGATCGAGGACATCGAGAACTCGCTGAAGGGCATGCTCAAGCCCGAGTTCGAAGAGGTCCAGTCCGGTGTCGCCGAGATCCGCGAGGTGTTCCGCTCCTCGAAGTTCGGCAACATCGCCGGTGTCATCGTCCGCTCCGGGACGATCACGCGAAACGCCAAGGCGCGGGTCATCCGCGACGGCGTCGTGGTGGGGGACAACCTCGCCATCGAGTCGCTGCGCCGGTTCAAGGACGACGTCACCGAGGTCCGTACGGACTTCGAGGCCGGTATCGGTCTCGGGAAGTACAACGACATCCAGATCGGCGACGAGATCGAGACGACCGAGCTTCGCGAGAAGCCTCGAGTCTGATTCGAGAGATGGCCGGTGGCTTCGCCACCGGCCATCTTGTCTGAAAGGAGCACAACCATGGCTGATCCGGCACGCGCGAGGAAACTCGCGGACAGGATCAAGGAGATCATCGCGAAGCGGCTCGATCGCGGTCTCCGCGACCCGCGCCTCGGCTTCGTCACGATCACGGACGTCCAGGTGACCGGCGACCTGCAGCACGCCACAGTGTTCTACACGGTGTACGGCACCGAGCAGGAGCGCGACGACAGCGCTGCCGCACTCAAGGCCGCCACCGGCATGCTGCGCAGCGAGGTCGGCAAGAACATCACCGCCCGGCTCACGCCGACGCTGGAGTTCCAGCTCGACGCGATCCCCGAGAACGCCGCGCAGATCGAGAACCTGCTCCGCGAGGCGCGTCAGCGGGATGAGGAGGTCGCGGGACTCGCGGCCGGCGCGAACTACGCCGGCGACGAGGACCCGTACGTCAAGCCCCGCGAGTTCGAGGACGACGACGAGGACTTCGACGACGCCGAGGATGACGACACCGAGGACGCCGACGAGGCGGACGACAAGCACTGACCGCCGCGCCGGGTCGGCTCTAGGCTGACGGCATGTTCGCCGTCACGTTCTACGATGCCGACCCGGACGCGTCTCCGGAGCACTTCCAGCGTCTCGTCGAGACGTACCCCCGTCACCGCGCCTACCTCGACGAGTTCGCCGCGGGAGGCGAGGTGCTGATGATCGGCACCTTCGGCGACCCGGCCACCCAGGGCTCGATGGCGATCTTCCGCAGTCGGGAGGCGGCGGAGCGCTTCCTGGAGGGCGACCCGTTCGTCACGGAGGGCCTGGTGTATCTGGTGCGCATCCAGGACTGGGACCCGCTCGTCTTCTCCGAGAGCTGACGCCCGACCAGACTTACGGCAGCGTGTACCCGCCCTCGGCCGTGACGGCGAGACCGTCGGCGAGCAGCCCGGCCAGCGCACGGTCCCGCTGGGCGGCATCCGGCCACACGGTCTCGAGCTCGGCAGCGGTCACCGGGATGTGCGACGCCCGCAGCTCGGCGAGGATGCGTCCGCGCACCTGCCGGTCACTGCCCTCGTAGCGCTTCTGCACGGCCTTCTTCGGGCCGTCGTACGCGGGGTAGCCGGCCTGGCGCCACGCGCAGCGCGACGCGACCGGGCACTCGTCGCAGCGGGGCGATCGGGCGACGCAGACGATCGCGCCGAGCTCCATCATCCCGGCGTTGAACGCCGCGGCGGCCGGCCGATCCTCCGGGAGCAGCGCCTCCATCGCGGCGAGGTCGCGCTTGCCGGGCGGGCCGGGCTCCGCCTGCCCGCCGATCGCTCGGGCGATGACGCGGCGGATGTTCGTGTCGACCACCGGGTGCCGGTTGCCGTATGCGAAGACCGCGACGGCACGTGCGGTGTAGTCGCCGATGCCGGGGAGCGCGAGCAGCGCATCCACGTCCTCCGGCACCACCCCGTCGTGCTGCTCGGTGATCGCGACGGCGGCCGCGTGCAGCCAGAGGGCACGGCGCGGGTAGCCGAGCGACTGCCAGGCGCGCACCGCCTCGCCGGGCGGCACAGCGGCGAGGGCGGCCGGGGTCGGCCAGCGGGTCAACCACTCCTCGAGGCGCGGGATGACGCGGGAGACCGGCGTCTGCTGCAGCATGAACTCGCTGACGAGGGTGCCCCAGGCCGTGAAGCCGTCGCGTCGCCACGGGAGGTCGCGCCGGTTGGCGTGGTACCAATCCACCACCGTCCCGGCGAAGTCGTGCATGCATCGAGGCTAACCGGTGCGACGGCCTATGCTCGTCGCATGATGCTTCCTCCGACGCCGCGGGTGCTGTTCCTGCGTTCGCTGGTCGGCGACATCCGTGCGGTCTCGCCGGTCGGGCGGGTGATCGTGGTGGTCGACGGGGGAACCGTGGGAGGCCCGTTCGCCGACGACCTCGCGGCGGTGTTCCGGGAGTCCGGTGCCGACACGTTCCGGGCGCGGCTGGCGGACTTCCACAACTCGCGGTCGTACCGCACGCGCCTCGGCCCCGAGACGGAGGAGAGCTACTACCGCGACTCCTACGACTACGTGACGCTGCGGCGCGTGCTGCTCGATCCGTTCCGCCTCGGCGGCAGCGCCGGGTTCCAGACCGCGGCCTTCGACGAGGAGCGGGACCAGCCGGTCGAGGCCCGCTGGCTGACGGCCGGACAGGATGCGGTGCTCGTCGTCGACGGGGAGTTCGCCCTGCGTCCGACGCTGCGTGACGCCTGGAACGCCTCCATCCTGCTCGTGAACGCGCTGCAGGAGACCGTGTACCTCGACGATGCCCGTCCGCTCGCCCATGCCGACCACCTGGTCGACGACTCCGAGCCCGAGCTGCCGTTGCGGGTCGACCGCGCGCTCTGAGGCGGCCTTTCAGGCCAGCAGGGGACGCATCCGTTCGGCTACCTGGTCGGGCGTGAGGAAGGCGACGGTGCGCTCCACCTCGTGCACGAGCGCGGTGATCGCCGCGTTGACCGGCGCATCGACTCCGGCGGTGCGGGCTTCGTCGACGACGGCGCCGTTCAGGTAGTCGATCTCGGTGAGCTGACCGCGGCGGATGCTCTGCAGCGTCGAGCCCGGGTTGGGCGTCGACCCCATCCTCCGCTTCATCAGCAGGGGGACGGCCTGGGCGGCCCAGCGCGGAGCCCGCGCGACCACGCGGAGGATGCGATCGTCGAGGCCCTGGATGCTCCCGTAGCGCACGCCGCGCGCGTAGCCGACGCGGGTGGCCTCCTGGAGGCTCGCGGTCACGATGGGCCGCAACCGCCGGTCGCCGAGCACCTGCTGCGCACTCAGCCCGGTGATGGCCGGGAGGGCGTTGATCTGGTTGACCATGAGCTTCGTCCACTGGGCGCCGGTGAAGTTGTCGATCGCGAAGGCGGGCATCGCGGCGTCGAGGATGCGGGCGGCCTCGACGGCGGCGGCGGGCGGTGGGCCGTCCCCGGCGCCGAGGTAGGTGTTCGCGGTCGTCGTGACCGAGACGCGGCCGGGGGAGAGGTAGCTCGCGGCGTACAGCGCGAGGGCGCCGACGCAGTCGGATCCGGGCAGCAGTTGCTCCGCCTCGCGGAGGCCGGCGAGGCCGTTCTGCACGATCACGACGGTGATGCCGTCGAGGGCGGCCGCGTTGGCGCGGATCGCGGCGGGCGCATCCTGGGCCTTGGTGGTGACGAAGGCCAGCTCCGGGCGGGTCTGGAGGGTCTCCGCGGCGGCGACCCGCGCGGTGTGGACGCCCCAGCCGCCGTCGAGCCGGAGGCCGTCGTCGCGGATGGCGGCCAGCTGCTCGCCGCGGGCCGTGACCTCGACCAGGTGGCCGACGCGATCGAGGAGCGCCGCGATCGTTCCGCCGATGGCTCCTGCTCCGATCACGCCGATACGCACGCGCTCCAGCCTAACGGCGGCGACCCCCCTGACGATTCGTGCCGAATGTGCGTTATCGCAGGGCGATAACGCACATTCGGCACGAATCTGTGGTGGTCAGTCGGCGAGGACGGGGATGGGCTCGGCGTCGGCGAGGGCGGAGGCGGCCGACTCCGGCGCGGCGGCGGCGCGGGCCGCTGCCCGGCGGCCCGGCAGCGCCAGCGAGATCAGGGCCGCGGCGCCGAGCACCCCGGCGCCGACCCAGACGGCCGGGATCGCCGCATCCACGTATCCGGTCGGAGTGAGCGTCCCGCCCGCGCCGGTGAACACGGCGGTCAGGACGGCGACGCCGAGGGCGACCCCGACCTCCCGGAGTGTGGAGTTCGTGCCGGACGCCTTGGCGTGGTCGGCCGGCCGCATGTTGGCGAGGACGGCCGTCGAGCTGGGGGCGAAGACGAGGCCCATGCCGATGCCGGCCAGGAGGAACGGGGGCCACATCGCGGAGTAGGGCAGCGTCGCCGACAGCGTCAGAGCGATCCAGCCCATCGACACCGCGAGCAGGGTCAGGCCGACGACCACCGGAAGGCGCGTCCCAGTCCGCGACGACAGCAGGCCGGTGAGCGGAGCGACGACCATCGGGGCGAGCGTCCATGGCATGGTCATCACACCAGCCTCGAGCGGGGTGTGGCCCTGCACGACCTGGAGGAACTGGATGAGGATGAAGATCGCCCCGAAGATGCCGAAGCTGAACGTCACACCGACGAGGTTCGCCACCGTGAAGCTGCGGTCGCGGAACAGCCGGAGCGGCAGCAGCGGCGCCGACGTGCGCGACTCCCAGAAGACGAACGCCACGAGCAGGACCGCGCCGGCGATCAGGGGGATCAGGACTTCGGCGCTGCCCCATCCCGCGTCGTTGCCGCGGACGATCGCCCAGACGACCCCGAGCACACCGGGGGCGGCGAGCAGCAGGCCGACGACATCGGCGCGGACGCGTGCTCCGAAGCTGTTCGGCAGGGCGAGGAGCACCAGCGGGACGGCGATGACGCCGAGCGGGACGTTGAGCCAGAAGATGGCCTGCCAGTTCCATCCCTCGACCACGGCGCCACCGATGAGCGGGCCGAGCGCGACGCCGAGGCCGGAGATGCCGCCCCAGATGCCGATGGCGGCGGGACGCAGACGCTCGCTGACGCTACCGGCGAGCAGGGTCAGCGACAGCGGCAGGAGGGCCGCGGCGCCGGCGCCCTGGAGCGCACGGGCGCCGATGAGCTGCCACGGCTCGGTCGAGAGGGCCGCGGCGGCGCTTGCGAGCGTGAAGATCGCGATGCCGCCGAGGAAGACGGAGCGGCGGCCGAGCCGGTCTCCGAGACCGACGGCCATCAGCATGAGCGTCGCGAAGGTGAGGGTGTACGCGTTGACCACCCACTGGAGCTCTTCGATGGAGGCGCTGAGGTCTTTGGCGATCACGGGCAGCGCGCTGGTGACGACGAGGTTGTCGAGGGTGGCCATGAACATCGGCAGCGAGGCGGCGACGATCGCCAGCCAGATCGGGATGCGCCGCGACCGGGCGGTCGTGCCGCCGGCGTCGCGGGTGAGGGGAGCGGACATGCACGCCTCCAGGAAGTGTGGTTATCGGATGATTACAAGAGCTGACACTAGTAATCGGCTGATAACCTGTCAAGCGTGACAGACAAGATCAGCGAGAGGATCCCGTCGGCCGAGCGCCGCGAGCAGATCCTCGAAGCCGCCAGCCGCGTGTTCGGAGAGCGCGGCTACTTCGGCGCGACGACGGATCAGATCGCCAAGGCCGCGGGGATCAGCCAGCCCTACGTTGTGCGGATGTTCGGCGGCAAGGAGAACCTGTTCGTCGGCGTGCTCTCGCGGTCGCTCGACCGTCTGCTCGTCGCCTTCACCCGCACGCTGGAGGAGTGGAAGGCGGAGGGCTCGCCCGCTGCACCGACTGGCGCCGTCGTCGCGGACGGCACGCCCGTCGCCGGTGGACACGGCGAGATCGGCCGTCGCCTGGGCCTCGCGTATGTGAACCTGATCGAGGACCGCGGCCTGCTGCTGTCGCTGATGCAGGCGTTCAGCATGGGGCAGGACCCGACCATCGGCGCGAAGGCGCGCGACGGGTTCCTCGCGATCTACCGGCTGCTGCGCGACGAGGCCGGCTTCACGCCCGAGCAGGTGCGCTCCTTCCTCGCCGAGGGGATGCTGCTGAACACGCTCCTGGGGCTCCGGCTGCCCGACGAGTACGGCCGGGACGAGGCCGCGACGGAGCTGCTGGAGTGCACGTTCCGGACCAAGCTGGCGCTGGTGCTGGATGTCGCGGCCGAGAGCGGCGGAGGCGTCGCCGTGTCGTCCGCCGCCTCCGTGCCCGTGGCGACGGCGAAGGCTCAGGGCGCATGACGGGCAGCGGTCTCATCCTCGTCGACAAGCCGGCGGGCATGACGAGCCACGACGTCGTCTCGCGCGTTCGGCGCGCGGCGGGAACCCGGAAGGTCGGGCATGCCGGGACGCTGGATCCGATGGCGACCGGGCTCCTCATCCTCGGCATAAACTCGTCCACGCGCCTGCTGACCTACATCGTCGGCGCCGACAAGGAGTACTTCGCGACCATCCGGCTCGGGGCGTCGTCGACGACCGACGATGCCGAGGGCGAGCTGGGGGAGCCGGCGCCGCGGGCCGCGCTCGACGCGGTGACCGCCGAGGCGATCGCCGCCGGGATGGCCGAGCTGACCGGCGAGATCGAGCAGATCCCCTCGTCCGTCAGCGCGATCAAGGTCGACGGCAAGCGCGCGTACGCCCGGGTGCGTGCGGGCGAAGCGGTGGAGCTGAAGCCGCGCGCGGTCACCGTCGCGGAGTTCGAGCTGATCGGCACCCGCCGTGACGCGGGCGCGATCGACCTGGACGTGCGGGTCGTCTGCTCCTCCGGGACGTACATCCGCTCGCTCGCCCGCGACCTCGGCGCCGGTCTCGGCGTCGGCGGTCACCTGACCGCGCTGCGGCGTACCCGAGTGGGCGCCTACGATGTGCGCGACGCCCACGACCTCGCTACGCTCGACGCGGAGGCCGCGCTGATCCCGGCGGTGGATGCGGCCGTCCGGCTGTTCGAGCGGCTCGACCTCACCGAGCAGCAGGCGATCGACCTCACCCACGGCCGTCGCATCCACGTCGCCGACCGGGAGGATGGCGGCGGTGTGCCGGTCGCGGCCGTCGCCCCGAACGGAGCGCTGATCGGACTCATCGAGTTCCGCGGAAAGGAAGCACGGACCCTGGTGAACTTCCCGACGGACGAAGCGGTCGGTCCCGCATGATCGAGTGGTTCGTCACACTCCAGGTGATCGTCGCGTGCGCTGCGGGCATCCTGTGCATCGTCCTCGGACTGGTCGGGCGCCTGCCGGGCGACGTGTCGATGGGCGCTGTCGCGCTGGTGGAGGTGCTGCTGCTCGTGCAGCTGGTCATCGCGATCGTCGCGCCCGCTGCGGGCAATCCGCCGTCCGGCAGCCTCGCCGAGTTCTACATCTACCTGATCTCGGCGATCATCCTGCCCCTGGCGGGCGGATTCTGGGCCCTCGTGGAGCGCAACCGGTGGAGCACCGTCATCCTCGGCGGCGTCTGTCTCGCGATCGCGGTCATGGTGTACCGGATGGGCCAGATCTGGTTCGTGCAGGGCGCGTGACCGCCTCCGCGGGCAAATAGAATCGAAGCGATGTCCCACCACACCATGTCCGCGCGCACCGACTCCGATCCGTCCTCCCCGAGGCGGCGGATGACGGGGGTGGGCCGGGTGCTCGTCTTCGTCTACGGCGTCCTGGCGCTGGCGGCGACCGGCCGCAGCGTCTTCCAGATCATCGACCGCTTCCACGAGGCGCCGGTCGCGTTCACGCTCTCCGGGCTCGCCGCCGTCGTGTACATCGTCGCGACCGTCGCCCTGATCGCGCCGGGCCGTGTCTGGTACCGCGTCGCCTGGGTGACCATCAGCTTCGAGCTCGCCGGCGTGCTCATCATCGGAACGCTGAGCCTGTTTGCCCCCGCCGTGCTCGGCCTGCACGACATCGACCCGTTCGGCCGCGACGCCACGGTGTGGTCGGTGTACGGGATGGGGTACCTGTTCATCCCGCTCGTGCTCCCGGTGCTCGGGATGCTGTGGCTGCGGAAGCACCATCCGGTCGATGCTCCTGCGGATGGTGCACAGGCGGCGGCCGGGGCCGAGTCGGGGGCCGCCTCGTGAAGGTCTTCCATTCCGTCTCGGAGGTTCCCGACGGGTGGGGGCCTAGCGCCATCACCATCGGCAAGTTCGACGGGGTGCACACCGGCCACCGCGCGGTGATCGACCGGTTGCGCGCCGTCGCCGCGGGGCGCGGGCTCGTCTCGACGATCATCACCTTCGACCGCAACCCGCTCGAGGTGCTCGCCCCCGCGAAGTGCCCGCCGTCGCTGGTGAGCAACGCGCAGAAGCTCGACCTGCTCGCGTCGACCGGCGTCGACGCGACCCTCATGGTGGCTTTCGACCGTGCGCTCGCCGCGCTCGAGCCCGAGGAGTTCGTGCACCACATCCTCGTCGACCGGCTGCATGCCGCGGCGGTGCTCGTGGGCAGCGATTTCCGGTTCGGTGCGCGCGGCGCAGGTGACGTCGAGCTGCTGCGCCGGCTCGGCGAGACGTACGGCTTCACCGTCGAGCTCATCGACGACGTGCGGCCGGAGTACGGCCGGCGCGTCTCATCCACCTGGATCCGGGAGCTGCTCGCCGACGGCGACGTCGCGCACGCGACCCAGCTGCTCGGCGCCCCTCCGACCGTGCGCGGGCTCGTGGTGCACGGTGCGGCACGCGGGCGTGAGCTGGGCTTCCCGACCGCTAACCTCTCGCCGGAGTCGGAGGGACTCATCCCCGCCGACGGCGTCTACGCCGGCTGGCTGACCGACGCGGGCGAGCGGTACCCGGCCGCGATCTCGGTCGGCAACAACCCGACCTTCGAGGGCGTCCCCCAGAAGCAGGTGGAGGCGTACGTGCTCGACCGCGAGCTCGACCTCTACGACCACACGGTCGAGGTCGCCTTCGTCGAGCGCATCCGCGGGATGGTCGCGTACACGGGCATCGAGCCGCTCATCGCGCAGATCGCGGACGACGTGGAGCAGGCGCGGCGCATCCTCGGCGTCGTCCCGGCGGCCGACGCCGACGAGCGCTCCTGATGACGGGCGCGAACCCGGCCGCCGACCGGCGGCCGCTCTGGCACGGGCGCGCGATCGCGCTGCTCGGCATCCTGCTGGTCGCGGCGAACCTCCGCACCGCCGTCGCCGCGCTGTCGCCGATCTTCGCCGAGATCCGCACCGAGTTCGACGTGTCGAGCATCGGCGTCGGACTGCTCGGGATGCTGCCGCCGGTGTGCTTCGCAGTGTTCGGCCTGGTCGCGCCGACCTTCACGCGGAGGCTGAGCCTCGAAGCCGTCGTCGTGCTCGCGCTCGGCGTCATGCTGGGCGGCCACCTCATCCGTGCGGCCGCCCCGTCGTTCGCGGTGCTGGCGATCGGGTCGGCGGTGACCTTCGCGGGCATGGGCGTCGGGAACGTGCTGCTGCCCCCGCTGGTCAAGCGGTACTTCCCCGACCGGATCGGGCTGGTCACCTCGCTGTACGCGACCATCATGTCGGTGTCGACGCTGCTGCCGCCGCTCGTCGCGGTGCCGGTGGCGGATGCGGCCGGATGGCACGTCTCCGTGGGGATGTGGGCCGTGGTCTGCGCGCTCGCGATCCTGCCGTGGCTGCGCATCCTCATCACCCACCGGCCGGCGCACCCGGACCCCGACGTGGAGGTCGAGAAGGCGCAGCCGGCGATGGCCGGCCGGGTCTGGCACTCGCCGCTGGCCTGGGCGATGGCCGTGCTGTTCGCCGTGTCGAGCCTCAACGCGTACGCGATGTTCGCCTGGCTTCCGGAGATCCTGCACGACGTGGCCGGGCTGACTCCGATCGAGGCGGGGGCGCTGCTGTCGGTGTATGCCGGGATGGGCATACCGGCGGGGCTGCTGGTTCCGATGCTGGCCGCGCGGATGCGGAACGTCGCCTGGCTGATCTACGCCGGCGTCGCGTTCTTCGTCGTCGGGTACCTCGGTCTCATCCTCGCGCCCGGCGTCGCGACGTGGCTGTGGGTGGCGCTGGCCGGGCTCGGGCCGCTGCTCTTCCCGCTGTGCCTCGTGCTGATCAATATGCGGACGCGGACGCACGCGGGGTCTGTCGCGCTCAGCGGGTTCACGCAGGGCCTCGGCTACACGCTCGGTGCGCTCGGCCCGCTGGCGGTCGGCGTGCTCCACCAGCTCACCGGCTCCTGGACGCTCGCCCTCGTGGTGCTGACCGCGACAGCCCTCGCGGCCGCCGCGGCCGGCGCCGTCGCCGCCCGCCCCAAGTACCTCGAAGACTGACCCCCCTCACGTAGCCAACAGCTCCTGAGTTTTTCCGCGAATCCGGCTGAAATCGGCGGAAAAACTCAGGAGCTGTTGGCGGGGGTGGGGTTACGGGAGGAGGGCGGCGCGGTGGATGAGGGCGGCGGCCCCGATGAGCGGACCCTCGGAGGAGAGGGCGGACGGGACGATCCGCACCTTTCGCACGAACGGGAAGTAGTGGTGCTCGATGACGTCGCGCATGTGGTCGAAGAGGTCCGGCGTCGAGTGCGAGAAGCCTCCGCCGATCGCGACGAGCTCCAGGTCGAGCAGTGCGGTCGCCGACGCGATCGCGCGGCCGACGGCCTCGCCGGTGCGGGCGATCGCCTCGCGCGCCACGAGATCGCCCGCGACGTACGCCGCCGCCAGCTCCTCGCCGGTGGCGCCCTCGAAACCCTGCTGCCGCGCCCACGCGACGGTGTGCGGCCCGGACGCCATGGCCTCCAGCGCGTACGGGTTGCCGAACGTGTCCTCGCCCTTGATGTCGCCGACCTCGACGTGCCCGATGTGGCCGGCGTTGCCGGTCGGACCGGTGATCACGCGGCCGCCCACGATGAGCCCGCCGCCGATCCCGGTCGAGATGACCATCCCCATGACGTTGTCGACGCCCTGCGCCGCACCCACCCAGTGCTCGGCCATGGTGATCGCCACGCCGTCCATCTCGAGGGTCACGGGCACATCGAGGGAGAGTTCGGCGGCGACGCCGGCGACGAAGTCGCGCATCGGGTAGTCGCGCCAGTGCGGCACGTTGAGCGGCGAGACGAGCCCGCGCTGCCGGTCGATCGGGCCAGCACTGCCGATTCCGACGCCGATGATGGCGGCGTCGGCGGGGAGGGATGCGGCGGCCGCGCGTACGACGCCGCCGACCGACTCCTCGAGCTCCGGGACGGTGGCGTTCCGCCCGGTCGGACGGCGGTGCCGGGAGCCCTCGACGAGGCGGCCCTCCGCATCCACCAGGGCGGCTTCGACCTTCGTTCCGCCGAAGTCGACGGCCAGGACGTAGGGGGTGGGGGCGGTGGCGGCTGTCAGCGAGGGGTCTGTGGGCACGACCCAACGATAAACGAAACGGCCTCTGCTCATTTGAGCATCCACCACACACATGTTGCTCAGGCGCGCACGCCCTTCCTAAGCTGGAGGGGTGGCCCTGAACGATTCGGACGAGATCCTCGCCGTCAAAGCCGCGGAACTGTACTACGAGGCCGGCAAGACGCAGGACGAGATCGGTGTCGCCCTCAACGTCTCGCGCTGGAAGGTCGGCCGCCTGCTCGTCGCCGCCCGTGAGCACGGTTTCGTGCGCATCGAGATCGTGCACCCCAGCGCCCGCCGGTTCTCGCTCGAACGCGAGCTCTGCGGCTTCTACGGCCTGATGGATGCGGTCGTCGTGCCCGCGGCGGAGTCCGACTCCGAGGTGCAGGGCCGGGTGGCGCAGGCCGCCGCCGACTACCTGACCACGCTCCGTCCCGTCCCGCGCACCCTCGGCGTGAGCTGGGGCCGCACGCTCCACGCCGTCGCCGCACGCTTGCGGCCGGGCTGGGCCGTCGGGGTCAACCCCGTCCAGATCAACGGCAGCGTCTCGTCCACCCGCCAGGCCACCGCCGCCGCCGACACGGCCGTCGTGATCGCGCGCAAGGCGCAGGGCACCGCGACCCTGCTCCCGAGCCCGGCGATCTTCGAGCACGCCGCCACCCGCCGGGCGATCGAGGCCGACCGCTCGGTGCAGAGCGTCCTCGAACTCGCCCGCGACGCCAGCGCCTATCTGTTCAGCGCGGGCGTCGTCGACACCAGCTCCGTCCATGTCGACTCCGGCTATCTCTCGGTGGAGGATGTCGCCGCACTCGCCGAGAAGGGCGCGGTCGGCGACGTCGTCGGCCGCTTCATCACCGACGACGGACAGGTGGCCGACCCGGAGCTCAACTCGCGGACGCTGGGGCTCAGCCTCGACGAGCTCCGCTCGGCCCGCACCTCCATCGCCGTCATCGCCGGGGAGGCCAAGCACCGCGTCGCCCACGCCGTCGTCGCGAGCGGACTCTGCACCACGCTCATCACCGACGAATCCACCGCCAACGACCTGCTCGGGCGCGCGGCGCCCGGCACCACCGCTCCGTAGCATCCGAGCTGCACCACCTGGAGGAACACGTGACCATCGAGACAACGCCGCCCGTGCGCACCCTCGCACCCGCGGCCCGCGCCGTCGAGGTGCTCGGCGGCGACCTGACGGAGGGATCGCTCCGGCGGTACCTCAACGGCATCCCCGGAGTGGATGCGGTGGGCCTGGAGCAGCGCGCGGCCGGCCTCGGCACGCGCTCCATCAAGACCACCAGCAAGAAGTGGGCTCTCGACACCGTCATCGAGCTGATCGACCTCACCACCCTGGAGGGCGCGGACACCCCCGGCAAGGTGCGGTCGCTCGCGGCCAAGGCGCTCACCCCCGACCCGTCCGACCCGTCCACTCCGCGCCCCGCCGCGGTCTGCGTCTACGGCGACATGGTGCCGTACGCCGTCGAGGCGCTGGGCGCCGCGCACGCCGGCGCCGTCCGCCGGGCCGGAGGCACCGGGGGCGTCAACGTCGCCGCCGTCGCGACCGCCTTCCCGAGCGGACGCGCCTCGCTCAAGGTCAAGCTCGCCGACACCGCGGACGCCGTTGCGGCCGGCGCGGACGAGATCGACATGGTCATCGACCGCGGCGCCTTCCTCTCCGGCCGCTACGGGCTCGTCTTCGACGAGATCGTCGCCGTCAAGGAGGCGTGCCGCCGCGAGGACGGCACCTACGCCCACCTCAAGGTGATCCTGGAGACGGGCGAGCTGAACACGTACGACAACGTGCGCCGCGCCTCCTGGCTGAGCATCCTCGCGGGTGGCGACTTCATCAAGACGTCCACCGGCAAGGTGTCGCCCGCCGCGACGCTTCCGGTGACCCTGCTGATGCTGGAGGTCGTGCGCGACTGGCACCTGCTCACCGGCGAGGAGATCGGCGTCAAGCCGGCCGGCGGCATCCGCTCGTCGAAGGACGCCATCAAGTACCTCGTGACCGTGGCGGAGACGGTCGGCGAGCGGTGGCTGCAGCCGCACCTGTTCCGGTTCGGCGCCTCCAGCCTCCTGAACGACGTGCTCCTGCAGCGCCAGAAGCTGGCCACCGGGCACTACTCCGGCGCCGACTACGTGACGATCGACTGAAAGCTGACCAGACCATGAGTTTCCTCGAATACGCACCGGCTCCCGAGTCGCGGTCGATCCTGAACCTGCGCGACCAGTACGGCCTGTTCATCGACGGCGAGTTCGTCGACGGGCACGGTACGCCGTTCCAGACCATCTCTCCCGCGACGGAGGAGCGCCTGGCGACCATCGCCACCGCCGACTCCTCCGATGTGGATGCGGCCGTCGCCGCCGCCCGCCGCGCCTACGACCGCGTCTGGTCGCGGATGAGCGGCAGCGACCGCGGCAAGTACCTCTTCCGCATCGCCCGGCTCGTCCAGGAGCGCGCCCGCGAGCTCGCCGTGGCCGAGAGCCTCGACAACGGAAAGCCGATCAAGGAGAGCCGGGATGTGGACGTCCCGCTCGTCGCCGCGTGGTTCTTCTATTACGCGGGATGGGCGGACAAGCTCGAGCACGCCGGCCTCGGCCCCGCGCCCCGCGCGCTCGGGGTCGCCGCGCAGGTGATCCCGTGGAACTTCCCGCTGCTGATGCTCGCGTGGAAGATCGCTCCGGCCCTGGCCGCGGGCAACACGGTCGTGCTGAAGCCGGCCGAGACGACCCCGCTGACCGCGCTGCTGTTCGCCGAGATCGTGCAGCAGGCCGACCTCCCGGCGGGTGTCGTGAACATCGTCACCGGCGCGGGGGAGACCGGGCGCGACCTGGTCGCCCACCCGGACGTGAACAAGGTCGCCTTCACCGGCTCCACCGCCGTCGGGCGCGAGATCGCCCGCACGGTCGCCGGAACGTCCAAGAAGCTGACGCTGGAGCTCGGCGGCAAGGCCGCCAACATCGTCTTCGACGACGCGCCCATCGACCAGGCGGTCGAGGGCATCGTCAACGGCATCTTCTTCAACCAGGGCCACGTCTGCTGTGCCGGAAGCCGCCTGCTGGTGCAGGAGAGCATCCACGACGAGGTCGTCGATCGGCTGAAGAGCCGCCTGTCGACGCTGCGCCTCGGCGACCCGCTCGACAAGAACACCGACATCGGCGCGATCAACTCGGCCGAGCAGCTGCAGCGCATCCGCGAACTGTCCGACATCGGAGAGGCGGAGGGTGCGGAGCGCTGGACGGCGGACTGCGAGATCCCCGAGAACGGCTTCTGGTTCGCGCCGACCATCTTCGACAACGTGTCGACCAGCCACCGGATCGCCCGCGAGGAGATCTTCGGCCCTGTGCTGTCGGTGCTGACCTTCCGCACACCGGCCGAGGCGATCGCAAAGGCGAACAACACGCCGTACGGGCTGTCGGCCGGTATCTGGTCCGAGAAGGGCAGCCGCATCCTGGCCGTTGCCGACAAGCTGCGGGCCGGCGTCGTCTGGGCCAACACCTTCAACCGCTTCGACCCCGCGAGCCCGTTCGGCGGCTACAAGGAGTCCGGCTACGGCCGCGAGGGCGGTCGCCACGGTCTGGGCGCGTACCTCGTGCCCGGCCGCTCGCTGGCGCCCGCGTCGCCGCTCCGCATCCCCGCCGTCCGCCCGACCCGCAAGGGAGCCTCCAAATGAGCCGCCTGGCTGTTCCGAAGACCTACAAGCTGTACATCGGCGGGAAGTTCCCGCGCAGCGAGTCCGGCCGCACCTACGAGGTCGTCTCCGCGAAGGGCGCGTTCCTGGCGAACGCGGCCAAGGCGTCCCGCAAGGACGCCCGCGACGCGGTCGTCGCCGCGCGCGCGGCCGTGTCCGGCTGGTCCGGCGCCACCGCCTACAACCGCGGCCAGGTGCTGTACCGGATCGCGGAGCTGATGGAGGGGCGTCGCGCTCAGTTCATCGACGAGATCCAGAAGTCCGAAGGCGTGTCGACGTCTGCGGCGACCGCACAGGTCGACGAGGCCATCGACCGCTGGGTCTGGTACGCGGGATGGGCCGACAAGTTCGCGCAGGTCGCGGGCAACGCCAACCCCGTCGCCGGCCCGTACTTCAACATCTCGGTCCCGGAGCCGACCGGCGTCGTCGCGATCGTCGCAACGCAGGACTCCAGCCTTCTCGGGTTCACGAGCGCGGTCGCCCCCGCGCTCGTCGCCGGCAACACGGTCGTCGTGATCGCGAGCGAGCGCTTCCCGCTCTCGGCGATCAGCCTCAGCGAGGTGCTCGCGACGAGCGACGTGCCGGGCGGAGTCGTCAACATCCTGACCGGGTCGCCGGCCGAGATCGCGCCGTGGCTGGCATCGCACGCCGACGTCAACGCCCTCGACCTCGTCGGCGCGGGCGACCTCGACTGGGTGGACCTGCAGATCGCGGCGGCCGACACCCTCAAGCGCGTGCTGACGCCCGAGAACGGCCCGGACGCGGCAGCGCCCTCGCTCGACCGGATCGCCTTCTTCACCGAGACGAAGACGGTCTGGCACACGAAGTCGCTGCTCTAGCCCGCCCGAGCCCGCTTTCCTTCCCCTTGTCGCGGATGTGGGGGAGGATGGGGGCGAGGAACGGGGACACGGTATGACGGATGAGTGGAGACCGGAACGCGGTGAGCTGGCCCTCGTCGGCGACAGCCTGACGCAGGGAGGCGACTGGGATGCGCTGCTTCCGGGCGAGGCGGTCCGCAACTTCGGGATGGCCGGCGACACCACGGACGACGTGCTCGCACGGCTCGGAGACGTGATCGACACGCGGACCGCTCTCGTGGCGCTCCTCATCGGGACCAACGACCTGGCCTGGCGCCGCTCGGTGGAGCACGTCGTGCGCAACGTCGAGACGATGCTGGTCACGCTGCGCAAGGAGTTGCCGGAGACGCGCATCCTTGCGCAATCGGTGATGCCGCGGGGGCACGAGTTCGCCGACCAGATCCGCGACATCAACCGGCACCTCTGGCAGTTCGCGCCGACCGTGCACGCGGGCTGGCTCGACCTGTGGCCGGCGATGGCGCTGGAGGACGGCGAGCTGAATCCGGCGTACACCGAGGACCGCCTGCACCTGAACGCCGAGGGCTACCGCGTGTGGGCCGGCGAGCTCATCCCGGCGCTGGAGCGCCTCCGCGAACTGCCTCCGTCGAGCCGCGCCATCACCCTGCCCGACCTCGGCGGCGCCGCCTAACCCCTCCCGCCTCTCCGCCCCTCCGCCCACCGTCGAGTCCGCAAACTTTGCACACGATGCGGCGCGTGAGCGTGCAAAGTTTGCGGACTCGACGGTGGGCGGATCAGCGGCGCAGCGCACGGCACGCGAGGTGCACGGCGAGGCGGGTCTCGGGGTCGGCCAGGTCGAGACCGAGCAGCTCCTGGGCCCGGGCCACGCGGGTGGAGACCGTGTTGCGGTGGAGGCCCAGGGCTTCGGCGGTCGCCGCGATGCCCGATTCGTGATCCAGATACGCGGCGAGCGTCTCGACGAGCTCCGGCCCGCGCGCGATCAGCGGCGCCAGCAGGGATTCGGCGGCCGGCACGAACGTGTCGCTCTCGGTCCACGACAGCAGCAGCTGCTCCAGTCCGAGCGCGTCGATCCGCACGAAATAGCCGGTCGCCGAGCGGCCCGCTGCGATGCGGGCGGCGTCCGACGCTCCGTCGATGGTCGCGACGAGGCCGGTCGCGCCGCTCTCGAGTGTCCCGACACCGGTCGCGACGTTGAACACGCGGCGGGCGGCGGTGTGCACCGCCAGCAGCGCCCGCACGCTCTCCTCGACGCGGCTCGGCGGGGGAGGCGTGGCGAAGCTGAGCCAGCCCGTCACCCCTCGGCCGCTGGTGGCGGCATGCGAGTCGACGGGAAGTGCCGTCAGCTCCCGCGCCACCAGCCGCAGCAGCTGGAGTGTGTCGACGCGGGACCGCCCGGCGAGCCGGAACCCCAGGTGGTATCCGGTCGTGCGCCAGCCGCGCTCCAGCATCCGCTGCTCCAGATCGGAGTCACGGCTGTCGCGCAGCTCGAGGAAGTCGCGGAGCAGTCCGGAGGCGACGGCGGCATCGTTCACGTCGGCCACTTCGTCGATGAGGATGCGCGCGGCCACCGCCGGCATGGCGACCTCCGCCGCGACCGCAAGGGCGCTCAGCTGGACGGCCCCGAGCCCCTGCCCGAAGACGGCCAGCCGCAGGCCCGCCCGGCTGGGGCTGTCGACCCGCACCGAGGCCGCGGACCCCTCCGGCAGCTCGACCGTGCTGATCCAGGGGCCGAAGTCGATCGCGGCGTGCACGACCGCCGGAAGCGATTGCCCGGCCTCCAGCAGCACGCCTTCGCTGTCGATCAGCGCGACGCCGTGGCCGACGCTGGCGGAGAGGTGTCGCAGCAGGTCCGCGAGGTTGTCGGCGTGGTACTCGATCGACTGCGCGACGCGGCGCACGTACCCGAGGGTCAGCGCATCCCGGCCCTCGCGGAGCTCCCACCCCGCACGCGCGAGCGCCATCGGGTCGGTCGCGCCGAGGAGCGCGAGACCGAGACGCTCCGCGAGCGAGCGGGTGCCGGCGCCGAATCCGTCCGCCTCCGGGAGCACCAGCCCCCGGTAGCCGCGGTCGCGGACGCGGCGCACCAGCGCATCCTGCTGCCAGGGCGTCGCCGGTGGCGCGACCGTGAGCACCGCGAGCCGTCCGTCGCCGTCGGCCGGCAGCCCCGATTCGTCGGCCGCGACGACGAGCTCCCGCCAGACGACCGAGGGATGCGCTCCGGCGATCCCGCGCAGCCCGCCGTTCGCGGGATGCGCGAACAGCGCGGCGAGGTCGAGTCCGTCGCTCACGCGGGCACCTCCAGCCCACGCAGCCCGAACCCGGCGGGGGTGATGTGCCGTTCGCGGTCGGGGGAGGACGTCCACCACGCCGGGGCCTCCAGCGCCAGCACGATCACGTTGCGGGCGAGGGTGATCTCGTCGACCTGGAGGACGTCGCCCGAGACCGAGTCGAGCGCCACGATGATCTCGGGGCTCGCGGCGGTGGTCACGCCGTCGCGCACGACGGCCAGCAGCTCCGACCGCGCCACCAGCCGAAGGAGCGCGCCGCCGTCGTCGTCGAGCTGGATGGCGCTCACGTACGGGTCGTCGATCGAGGCCTCGACTCCGGCCACACGGCCCGTGCCGAGGAGCCGGGCGCCGAGCGCTTCCGCGAGTGCGGCCGGTGCCAGGCTCCGGTCGGCGCCGCCCCGGCCGAGACGGAGGGCCCGCGTCGGGGTGCCGAGCACGCCGTGCTCGGTGAGGTCGTCCACGGTGAACCCGGCGATCAGCACCGCTCCGGCGCCCCCGGCCTGCACGATGGCGGCGCGCACCTGGCTCTCGACGTCGGCCGGGCGGGCGGTGTCGATCACGACGACGCCACCGCCCGTGTCGCAGACCGCCACCACGCCGGGGACGGCGTCCACCAGCAGCGAGATCTGATCGAGCCGGGGGAGCGCGCGTCCCATCAGGTCGGCGTCGACGAGGTCCAGGCGGTCGGCCAGGAGGAGCGGGCTGAGCCCGTTCATCCCGGCTCCTTCCAGCCCGCACACGGCCCGGGCGCGCACGCCCGTCCAGCGCTCGGCGGCGGCCAGAAGCGGCCCGAACGCGTCTGCGGCGGGGAGGCGCTCGGTCAGCAGGTAGGTCGACCCGGCGAACGCCACCGCGACGCACGGGGTGGACGGGTCGAACTCCTCCGGCCCCCGCAGGGCGATCGGCCAGATCGGGGCGTCCTGCACCATGAGCTCCAGCATCGTGGTGGCCCCGCCGCCTCCGGAGCCGAGCAGGGAGAATCCTCGGGCGAGAGCAGGCAGGCTCTCCTGTCCGAGAGTTCTCATGCCCTCCAGAGTAGGCGGAGACCGCCGCGGCGACGGCGTCAGACCAGCGCCTGCGCCGTCTCGACGGGGATGAACTCCTCGGTCAGCCCGAACGCGCGCGGGCCGAAGGCGGCGAGCGCCGCGGGAGTCCGCATCATCTCCGGGGTGGAGATGCCGAGCACGCGCACGCGCTGTCCGTAGCGCAGACCCTCGGTGGTGATCGGCTCTCCCGACTCGATGTCGGTGACGCAGATCAGGTCGGGCACGATCGCGACCAGCTCGCCGTCGCGGTGCGCCGTGAGGTTCTCGTTCTGGAAGCGGATCTCGAGCGTGCTGCCGGAACCACCGGGACCGCCCGGGCCGCTCGTCCCGTCGAGCGACGAGATCGTGGCCCGGCCCTTGGCGAAGCCCTCTGTGGTGCGGCGCTCCACGTCCGCCACCTTGCCGGCGAACAGCTCCCGCACCTCCGAGTACAGCGTGGTGGACAGGGTCTGCGCGATCGCCTCGAAGGGCGAGCGGTGCTGCTCCCGTGCCTCCCGGATCGCCCGGCCGAGGGCGAGCGCCATCGAGAGCGTGCGCGGGACGGCGGTGCGCTTCACGTCGGCGCCGCTCATCGCGTACTCGGCGATGTGCCCGACTCCGCCCAGCCGGATGGTGATGCCGCGCGCCAGCCACTCCATCTGCCGGTCGTCGTCGCCGGTGTCGATGATGACGGTCTCGCCCCGCTCTCCGGCGAGCGCCAGAGGAGACCCGTGCACGCCGTACACGGCGAACGTCTCCATCGACAGCTCGGGGAACGCGCGGCCCATGCCGTCCGCATCCACGACCGGCAGTCCGGTCTCGGCGGCGACGATCAGCGGGATCATCGAGTTGATGCCACCACACTCGATCGGCATGGTGGCGTCGGCCGACCGGCCGAGGTGCGCCTCCAGCGTCCGCAGCGCGAGGGTCGGCTCCGTACCCGCCGGGATCTTCTCGATCATCACGGTCGGAGCGCCCATCTGCGCCGTCGGGATGACGAACGTGTCGTCCGCGAGGTCGTCCGGGTCGAGGATGGTGATGCCGCGCTCGCCGAGGCCGCTCTCGCTCAGCACGCGGGCGACGAGCATCTGACCGATGTAGGGATCGCCGCCGCCGCCCGTTCCGAGCAGCGTCGCGCCGCGGGCGAGGTCCGGGAGGTCGGCCGCCGTCAGCGTCCAGCTCACGCGGTCACCCCCTCGAGGGCGCGCTCGACGGTTCCGTCGAAGCGGTGCGACGGCAGGTCGTAGCCGAAGTATCCGGGGCCGACCATGGCGAGCGCCTCGGCGCTGTGCCAGCGCGGGTCGCTGGGTGCGGCGATCACCCGCACCCGCTGGCCGTACCGCAGGCCCTCGGTGGTGATCGGCTCCCCGCTCTCGGCGTCGAGCACGATGGTCAGGTCGGGAGTGGTCACGAAGACCTCGTCGCCGGACCGCGCGATCAGATGCTCGTTCTGGAAGGCGAGGTCGAGCGACGACTCCGCGCCCTCGATGCGGGCGCGCCCGCGGGCGAACCCGGCGGTGGTGCCGCGTTCCACATCCACCACCTTGCCGGAGAAGAACTCGCGGCCGCCGAGCAGCTCGACGGTCGCCGCGACCGCGTCGGTCTTCGCCGCGCGGGCCGCGGTGATCCCGGAGCCGATGGCGAGGCAGTGCGTCAACGAACCCGGGACGAGCGCCTCCCGCGCGACGGCGCCGCTCATCGGGAAGCCGGAGATCATGATCGAACAGCCCATCTCGACGCATGCGACGCGGGCGATCCGCTCGGTCCAGTGGTTGTCGGCGGTGTTCAGCACGCCGACGTTGCCCTTCTCGTCGCCGAAGGCGAGCGGGGACGCCGTGACGCCGTACAGCGTCGGCAGCACCATCTGCAGTTCGGGGAACGCGCGGCCCATGCCGTCGGCATCCACCAGCGGCAGCCCGAGCGCAGCGGCCGCGGCCACCGGGATCGTGGAGTTGACCCCGCCGATCTCGGCGCACGCCACGTGGGTGACCGGCCGGCCGAGGTAGGTGCCGAGGGCGTGGACGGGCGCGATCACCTCCTCGAGGCTGGGCAGCTTCTCGACCATGACGGTCGGGGCGCCCATCATCGCGACGGTGAGCACCAGGGCGTCGTCGGGCACCTCATCGAGGGAGACGACGGTCACCGGTCCGTGCTCGGCGAGCGCCTGCGCGGCCAGCAGCGACCCGATGTACGGGTCTCCGCCTCCTCCCGTACCGAGCACGGCGGCGCCGCGCGCGAGCTCGGCGATGCGGTCGGCGGTCAGCGTCCAGCTCATACGCGCACCTCCATCGCCAGGTCGCCGACGGCCTTGACCCGGATCCGGGTCGCGTTGCCGGGCAGGTACGGGATGGGCACCTCGTCGAAGTCGACGATCGCGACCGACGTGGGGGAAGCGCCGGCCGCGATCGCCTTGTCCACCGCCTCCGCCCGAACGGCGGCGATGGCCTCCTCGCGGCGGCCGGGCTCGACGGCGTACACCTTGTCGATCTCGCCCCCGACCTGTGCGATGGATGCGCCGATCGCGTTGGCGACGGCGTAGTTGTCGGGGCGATGCACGGCTCCGAAGATCGGCAGCTCGTCCGGCAGCAGGATCGAGCCGCCGCCCACCGCGACGACGGGGATGGGGTCGGGGGAGGTGCGCATCCGGTCGACGGCCTCCGCGACGCGTTCGGCGATGCGGTCGAGCACCCGCTGCACGAAGGCGGGGTCGAGGTGGGCGACCTTCGCGGGGTCGCCGATGTCGGCGCGGCCGGCCGCGACGGCGATGTCCGTCGCGGTCAGGGTCGAACCGCCGAAGACGAGGGCCTCGGAGGTCAGCCGGTAGCCGACCGACTCGGGCCCGACCTCCGCCGTCTCGGTGTCGACGATGGACCCGCCGCCGATGCCGATCGACAGCACGTCCGGCATCCGGAAGTTGGTGCGGACGCCGGCCACCTTGACCTCGTTGGCGGTCTCGCGCGGGAAGCCGTTGACGAGCAGGCCGATGTCGGCCGTCGTTCCGCCGATGTCGACCACCGCGCAGGTCTCGAGGCCGCTGGTGAGGGCGGCGCCGCGCATGGAGTTGGTCGGACCGGAGGCGAAGGTCGCCACCGGGTAGAGGCGCACGTAGTCCTCATCCATCAGCGTCCCGTCGTTCTGGCTCAGGAAGATCGGCGCGTCGATGCCCTGGGCGCGCACCGCCGACGTGAGGCCGTCGACGATCTCGGAGGCGAGCTCGCGCAGCGCCGCGTTGATGATCGTGGCGTTCTCGCGCTCGAGCAGCCCGATGCGCCCGATCTCGTGCGACAGCGAGATGGCGACGCCATCGCCCAGCTCGTCCGCGAGGATGGCCGCCGCCTGCGTCTCGACATCGTGGTTCACGGGCGAGAAGACGGATGAGATGGCCACCGACCGCACGCCGTTGGCCGCCATGTCGGCCGCGATGCCCTTGAGCTCGGCGACGTCGATCGGCGAGATGGGACGACCGTCGAACTCGTAGCCGCCGTGCGCCAGATAGCTCCGGCCGCCGATCGCGGCGATGAGCGGCTCCGGCCAGTCCACCAGCGGAGGAAGGGCCCGGGTGGCGGGCAGGCCGAGGCGGAGGGCCGCGGTGGGCGCGAGCCGCTTCGCCTCGACGAGCGCGTTGATGAAGTGCGTGGTGCCGATCATCACCGCCTGGATGTCGTCGCCCCGGAAGTCCCGCGCCGCCCGCAGCGCTTCGATCGCGCTCACGATGCCGCTGGTGACATCCGGGCTCGTCGAGTTCTTGACGCCGGCCAGGGTGGTCCGGCCGTCCATGAGCACTGCGTCGGTGTTGGTGCCGCCGACGTCGATGCCGATATGCATGTTGTGTCGCTTTCTGTGGTGATGGGGCGGTTCGGGAGCAGGGCTCAGTTGGAGGCGACGGCCTCGGGGCCGGAGGGGGCGTCCGCCGCGGGTGCCGTCGTTGCGCCGTCCACACCGGCCGGAGCCTGGATGGTGGTGGCACGGCCGACGCCGCGGACCCAGCCGAGCTTGCCGGCGACCGTGTAGAGCACGATCGAGAGCAGCAGCGACCAGATGGCGGGGATGCCCCAGGTCACGAAGTAGCCGACCAGCGAGGAGACCAGCCACACGAGGAGGGTGACGGGGACGATCCGCGGGGCGTGCTCCGGGAGGCGGCCGGAGGCCCGGGTGGCGTCGAGGTCGCCGCGCCAGCGGCGGACGAAGAAGTACTCGGCGACCATGATGCCGGCGATCGGCGGGAATGCGACGCCGAGGATCGTGAGGAAGCCGGTGAACTGGGCGAGGATGCCCGCGGCGGCGAGCACCGAGCCGACGATGCCGAGCACGATCGTCGTGGTGACGCGGTGCAGGTTCTTCGAGAACGCGGTGGAGATGAAGTTGACCAGTCCGAGCGTGGACGAGTACAGGTTCCAGTCGTTGATCTTCAGCGTTCCGGTGATGACGATGATCAGGCCGACGAAGCCGATCGACGAGGTCACGATCGCGACGATGTCGCCGCTGGCCGCCGCGTGGGCGAGCAGCACGCCGGCGAGGCCGATGACGAACTCGCCCAGGGTCACGCCGAGAACGGTCTGCTTGACGACGTCGGCCCGGCTGCGGTTGAACCGCGTCATGTCGGCGGTGATGATCGCGCCGACGATGAGGCCGCCCGCGACGATCCCGGTGCCCTGCCAGACCGACATCGTCGGACCGGGCGCGGGCGACGTCATCAGCTCGCCGAGCGAGTGCTTGCTGAGCTCGCTGATGATAGACCAGCCGACGAGGATGAGGAACAGCGGGACGGTGATGTTCGCCAGCCACTGCATCCCGACGAAGCCGTACGCGACGATGGCGGTGACGGCCAGGCCGAACAGCAGGCTCCACACCCACACCGGCATAACGCCGGGCATGAGCACGTTCAGGGACTGGGCGGAGATGGCGGACTGGATGCCGAACCAGCCGATGAGGCTGATGCCGATCGCGAGGCCGACGAGGGAGGCGCCGATCTCGCCGAAGCCGGTCCAGCGGGCCAGGAGGGCTGTGTTCAGCCCCTCCTTCTGCCCGATGATGCCGACGATGCACATGATCACCTCGAGGATGATCGAGCCGAGGAGCAGCGCGAGCGCCGCCTCGCCGAAGGTCATGCTGTAGCCCAGGGTCGCCCCGAGCAGGAACTGCGAGAGAGCCGAGACCTGACCGAAGCGCTGCACCGCGATCCCGAACCACGGCTTGCGCGCGTCGGGGGTCACACGGGAGAGGGCGAAGTCGTCGGCATGAGCTGTGCGTGCCATTGGGTGTCCTTCATACGGGTGGAGGGGGACGGTTGCCCGAAACCGTAGCCAGCGCCCCCACCCGCACGGAATGTGCACCCCGCACGACTTCGCCCCCGCCCTGTGCACTTCGCACACTCCGGCTCATCTCTCCCGCCGCTCCGCCCCAGCCGTCGAGTCCGCAAACTTTGCACGCGCCGCGCCGTCGCGGCGTACAAAATTTGCGGACTCGACGGAGGGCGGAGTGACGGAGGGGCGGAGGGCGGAGTGGTGGGGGGCGGCGGGTCAGGAGGCGCGGAGGAGGTGGGCGTAGACGGCGATGCCGCGGCGCCAGGTGGCGACATGGATGCGCTCGTCGCGCGCGTGCAGCGCGCCCCGCTCCTCGGCGCTCAGCTCGAACGGGGTGAACCGGTAGACCGCGTCGCAGATGCCGGTGAAGTGCCGGCTGTCGCTCGCGCCGAGCATGATGTACGGCGTCACCACGGCGTGCGGGTGCACGGCTCCGATCGCGGTCGCGAGGCGGTCCCACTCGGGACCGTCGGCGGGGGAGACCGGGGACGGCTCGCTCGCGTCGACCGCCTCCACGCGGACGGCGTCGTCGCGGATCGCCCGGCGGATGTGATCGAGCGTCTCGGCGACCGACGACCCGACCGCGATCCGGGTGTTGACCACGGCCTCCGCCGTCTCCGGCAGTGCGTTCGCGGCGAGGCTCCCGCGCAGCTGCGTCACGGCCGTGGTGGTCCGCACGATCGCGCGCGTCTCGTCGCTGAGCCGGCCGAATACGACGCGCAGCGCGGGCTGCAGCCGGCGGGCACGCGTGAAGACGGCGCGCAGGGGTCCGGTCGCGTGCGCGCCCAGCGTCTCCACCATCCGCAGGTTCGTCTCGGTCAGCCGGGCGGGGAACGGCCGGTCGTTGAGGCGGGTGATGGCGCGGGCGAGCCGGACCGTCGCGGTCGTCTTCGGGGGAGTGGACGCGTGACCGCCGTTCTGCTCGACGGTGAGCCGCACGCTGGTGATGCCCTTCTCGCTCACGCCGATCACCGCGATGGGCTTGCTCACGCCCGGGAAGATGCGTTCGACGACGGCGCCGCCCTCGTCGAGGACGAGTGCCGGGCGGATGCCGCGCCCGGCGAGCACCGAGACGATCGCCCGCGCTCCCGAGCCGACCGTCTCCTCGTCGTGTCCGAAGCTCAGGTATACGTCGTTGGCCGGCTGGAAGCCGTCCTGCACGAGCGCCTCCACCGCCTCCAGGATCGCGACGAGCGCCCCCTTGTCGTCGATCGCCCCGCGCCCCCACAGCACCTGCTGCTCGCCCGAGCCGGTCAGTTCGGCGGCGAAGGGCGGATGCGTCCAGCCCTCCGCGGTCGCGGGAACCACGTCGTAGTGCGCCATCAGGACGGTGGGCGCCTCGTCGCTCCGGCCGCGCCAGCGGTAGAGCAGCGAGTGTCCATGCCGCTCCTGCTCCAGGGCGCTGTGCATGGCCGGGTAGAGCTGTGGCAGCGTGGCGACGAACTCGTCGAACACCGCCCAGTCGGTCTCCTCGACGGCGTTGCGGGACATGGTGGGGATGCGCAGCAGAGCCCGGAAGCGGTCGAGCGCCTCCGCCGTCACTCGCCGGCCGCTTCCCGGAACGCGTCGAACGCCTCGTCGGAGAACAGGACGAAGCGCACGTGCTCGACCGAGCCGACGCCGGAGGACAGCACGGCGCGGACGGTACTGATGGCGATGCGCGCAGCGTCATCCATCGGCCAGCCGTAGACGCCGGCCGAGATCGCGGGGAAGGCGACGGTGCGGGCACCGAGCTCGCGGGCGACGCGGAGGGACGAGCGGTAGGCGTTCTGCAAGAGAGGGGTGCGGTCCTCGCTGCTCGACCAGACCGGCCCGACCGCGTGGATGACCCATTTCGCCGCGAGGTCGCCCGCGGTCGTCGCGACGGCCTGGCCGGTGGGCAGGCCGTCCGGGAGGGTCGTCGCGCGGAGCTCGCGCGTGGCCTCCAGGATCGTGGGCCCGCCGCGGCGGTGGATGGCGCCGTCGACCCCTCCGCCGCCGAGGAGCGAGCTGTTGGCGGCGTTGACGATCGCATCGACGGTCTCGTCGGTGATGTCGCCGCGGACGATGTGGATGAGCTCTTCGCGGTCACTCATGCGCTACGCCTAGCCGCGGTTGTTGGAGAGCTCGTACACCTTGAGCAGCTCGACGATCGCGTCGTCCCGTGCGCTGCCGCCCTCCTCGAACATCTCGGAGACGTGCGTGCGGAGGTGGTTCTCGACCAGCAGCTTGTTGAGCGAGCCGAGCGACTTCTGGATGGCGAGGGACTGCGTGATGATGTCGATGCAGTAGTCCTCGTTCTCGATCATCTTCTCGAGGCCCCGGAGCTGGCCTTCGAGGATGCGCGTGCGGTGCAGCGCCCGTTTCTTGATGTCTGCGATCACCCCCTCAGGATAGTCCCGGAAGGCTCATACCCGGCGGGGGTACGCCATCCCGTTCGCGCAGAGCATCTCGACTGCGTGTGCGCACGGTGGACAGACAAGTATCCCCCTAATAGGGGGCGTGTGTGGACATACCGGTGGGTCTATCCTCCACGTAGGGGTTGAGAAATATTCGTTTAACAGGAAAGGCCCGACTTTGCTGAAGAACCTCAGCCCGCTGCTGTCCGGTGCGCTCTTGAGCGCGCTCGACGCGATGCATGATGGCGCGACGCTTACCCTCGTCGGCAGCGGCTACCCGGAGGACAAGATAACAACGCCCGTCGTTCACCTCGGTGACGACGTCACGACTGAGGCCGCCGCCGAGGCGATCCTCTCCGTGTTCCCGCTCGACCAGGACGACGCATCGCCGATCGTGTTCCTCGATCTCGCTGACGAACCCTACGACGTACCCGACGTCGCGTTCGCAGTGAACGGGATCGCATCCGACGCCGAACTCCGTCGAGTCCCGATGACCCGCCTCGAGCTCGAACCGTTCCTCGAGCTCGCCCGAAACTCCAGCGTCACGGTCCGTGTCGGATCCGACGCCCCGCCCTGCGCATTCCTGTTCCGCCGCGGAGTGCTGTAACCGACAGCGACCCGCACCACACAGCGTCGCCCGCCCGACCGGAGAGAACGTCTCCGCCATCGGGCGGGCGCACCATTTCCGGCATCCGGACTGCGTAGAGTGGACTCCCGATGCCCGCACCTCACACTCCGCAGCAGCCCGCCTTCAACCGCGCCGCGCTGGTCCCCGGCCTGCTCGGAGCGATCGTGCTCCTCGCCGGTCTCGCCCTGATCGGCGGCGACTGGTACCTGTACGTGCGCTACGCGGTCAGCATCCTCGCGCTCATCCTCTGCGTCTTCGCCGGACAGGCGCGGATGTGGTGGTGGTTCGCGGGCCTCATCCCGCTCGCGGTGGTCTGGAATCCGGTCTGGCCGCTGCCGCTCGGCGGCGTCGCACTGCAGGGTCTGTCGATCGCGGGAGCCGTCGTGTTCGTCGCCGCGGCGGTCACGATCAAGATCCCCGCAGACACGCGTCGCTGAACGGCCGCACATCCGGTAAAATGGGTGTTGCGCGGCCATCCTGCGTCGCGCTCCCGGCGTCACTCGCGGCGAACACGGTCCACTCGGTACCCGACCTCCCCGCCCCGCCGGCCTCACGCCCAAACGGCGTCGCACCCTCCGGCAGTGCGCGACGCCTCTCCTGGAGGACCATGTCTCGTTCCGGTCAGCGCACCAGCCCGACCAGGCCGCAGCAGCGGAAGAACCGGCACGCCAACAACGACGGACTCATCCCCGTCCTCGCCCGTAAGGTGCGCGAGGTCGAGGCGAAGGCCGCCGACGGCAAGAAGCTCGGGCCGACGAACCGCACCAAGTTCCAGGTGATCGCGTTCCTGATGCGCGAGGAGCGCGCCAGGGCGAAGTCCGACCCCGACCTCAGCGACGCCGCCCGTGCGGAGCAGCTCAAGCGCCTCGACGGCATCGCGACCATCCTGGCGAAGACGGCGGCGCGCGACACGTCCCTGATCTCGCTGCTCGAGAGCGAGTCGCCCTCGACGGCCACCGCGCAGAAGATGCGCCGTGACTGGCTCCTGGAGTCGGGAACCGAACTCTCGCCCGACGACCTGATCATCACGATCGAGCGCCCGGTCACCAAGCAGGACAGCGTCATCCCGCCGGAGCTGGCGGAGAAGCAGGTCGTCCCGCCGTCGGTGAAGGCGCGCCAGCTGTCCAACCCGTTCCTCGCGCCCGACTTCTCCCGCCTCAGCGCATCCGCGCCGACGCCGCGCCGCCGGCTCGACTCGTGGGAGCTGCTCGGTCCGCTGTTCAAGTCGTTCGAGTACGGCGCAGGAGGCCAGGCGGCCAGCATGGAGCTGCCGCCCGCCCCGCTGCTCGACCGCTACTCCCCGCAGGGACTCGAGCTGATGCACCACCAGTCGCGCTTCATCGAGAGCGTGCGCCTCGGCCACCGCAGTTTCCTGCTCGCGGATGAGCCGGGTCTCGGCAAGACGGCGCAGTCCGTGCTCGCCGCCTCGGTCGCCGGGGCGTATCCGCTGCTCGCCGTCGTGCCCAACGTCGTCAAGATGAACTGGGCGCGCGAGGTCGAGCGCTGGACTCCGCAGCGTCGCGCCACGGTCATCCACGGCGACGGCGAGGGCCTCGACGCCTTCGCGGACATCGTCATCGTCAACTACGAGGTGTTGGATCGGCACCTCTCCTGGCTGAGCACGCTCGGCTTCAAGGGGATGGTCGTCGACGAGGCGCACTTCATCAAGAACCTGCACTCGCAGCGTTCGCGCCTGGTGCTGGGGCTGGCCGACGCCATCCGCTCGACCACGCCCGACCCGCTGATGATCGCCCTGACCGGTACCCCGCTGATCAACGACATCGACGACTTCAAGGCGATCTGGCAGTTCCTCGGCTGGATCGACGGCAACAAGCCGACCGCCACCCTCATGGAGCACCTGGAGGAGACCGGGCTGACCCCCGCCGACTTCGGTTTCTACGCAGCCGCCCGCGAGGCCGTCATCGACATGGGCATCGTGCGCCGGCGCAAGCTCGACGTCGCGGCCGACCTGCCGAGCCGTCGCGTCGTGGACCTGCCGGTCGAGCTGGACGACGAACTCGGGCGTTCGATCCGCCAGGCGGAGAAGGACCTCGCCGCCCGGCTCGTCACGCGCTACCAGCGCGCGGCGGCCGCCGGTCGGCCGGACGGCTTCGAAGGCGACGACGAGGCGCACAAGAAGCACCTCATCCGGCTGGTCGCGCAGTCCGAACTGGAGGACTCGAAGTCGGCCAAGTCCGGCGAGAACGTCTTCACGATGGTCCGCCGGATCGGCCAGGCGAAGGCCGGCCTCGCGTCGGACTACACGGCCCAGCTCGCCCGCTCGGTCGGCAAGGTGGTGTTCTTCGCCAAGCACATCGACGTGATGGATGCGGCGGAGGAGGCCTTCGCGGCCCGCGACCTGAAGACGATCTCGATCCGCGGCGACCAGTCCGCGCTGTCACGGCAGAAGGAGATCGACGCGTTCAACAACGACCCGGAGGTCGCGGTCGCGGTCTGCTCGCTCACGGCGGCGGGCGTCGGCCTGAACCTCCAGGCCGCGTCGAACGTCGTGCTCGCCGAGCTGTCGTGGACGGCGGCGGAGCAGACGCAGGCGATCGACCGCGTTCACCGCATCGGTCAGGAGGAGCCGGTCACGGCGTGGCGGATCATCGCGGCGCAGACGATCGACTCGAAGATCGCCGAGCTCATCGACGCCAAGCAGGGACTCGCCGCGCGCGCCCTCGACGGCAGCGATGTCGAGGTCGGCTCGGCCGACTCCGTGCAGCTCGACGCCCTCATCCACCTGCTGACGGACGCCCTCGCCTGACCTCACACCGCCGGATCACACCGCCGGCTCCTGAGTTTTTCGCGTCCCAGACGCCGATTCGCCCGAAAAAGTCAGGAGCTGTCGGCTAGGCGATCTCGGCGTCGTCGGGGTCGATCGGCACCGGGCGGTCGTCGTCGGGGAGCAGTTCGTCGTCCTCGTCGTCGACGACCGGCACGTCCTCCGGATCATGGATGACGGGCTCCGGCTCGTAGTCGGTCTCCTGCGCCTCGCGGAAGTCGTCGAGGTCCTCGTCGTCTCGGTACTCACGTCCTCTGGGGTCGCTCATGCCCCCACGGTACAGCGGCCTGCTGCGGGCGTGAAGGGTGGTCTCACTCCAGCTCGAAGACGAAGAACGCGCCGCGGTCGTCGTGCTCGATCCTGGCCGCTCCCCGAAAGTCGGCGAAGTCGTCCGTCCCCGTGCCCGGCACGATGTTCCCGAAGGCCGAGCTGTCTCCGGGATGCTGCAGCGCGCCGTGGTGGACGGTGAACGAGCCTGCCCTCCCGTCCTCCAGCCGGCCGGTGATCCGCTCGGCGGCGAGGTAGCCGCGCCCGCCCTCCTCGGTGCCGGAGGAGACGAAGTGCGCGACGGACTCGCCCACCAGTCCCTCGGTGTAGGTCTTCCGCATGACGACGGCGCCCACCCAGTCGCCGTCGATGCCCGGCAGGTCGGCCGGCTCCCAGCCGGTGACGTCGAAGCGGGCGGTGATCGTCTCTGAGGTCATGCGTTGACCGTAGGGGCTGCGGCGGACGGCCCGCTTGAAATTTCGCGACAGACGAATTGTGGGCTAGACAGGGGATATGCCCCACCACTCCCAGACCGAGATCGAGCGCAAGTACGACGTCGAGGCCGAGGCACAGCATCCTCAGCTCGTCGGCGTCGGCACGATCGCGGTGCAGGGGGAGCCCGAGCGGCACGAACTCGTGGCCACCTATTTCGACACGGCCGATCTGGCGCTCGCGCAGCACAGGACCGCGGTCCGCGTGCGCCGTGGCGGCCACGACGCCGGCTGGCACGTCAAGCTGCCCGCCGAGGAGGGCCGCACCGAGCTGCACTGGGATCTCACGGAGGGCGACGAGCCGCCCGCCGAGCTGCGGCATCACCTGCGCGAGCTGATCGGCGACGAGCCGCTCGTCCCGATCGCCCGGGTCACGAACGAGCGCGACAGCGTCCTGCTGCAGGATGCCGCCGGCTTCGAGGTCGCCGAGCTCACCGACGACCATGTCCGGAGCGAGAACCTCCGGACCGGCGCGACGCAGGAGTGGCGCGAGTGGGAGGTGGAGCTCCTGAGCGGGGCCCCCGACACCCGTCAGCGCCGCAACGCCCTCCTCGACGAGATCGAGGAGCACCTGCTCGCGGCGGGAGCGCGGCCGTCGGCCAGCTCGTCCAAGCTGCAGCGCGCCCTCGGCCTCTGACACCCGAACGGTCTACCCGGCCCGTTTACCACCCGCCGCGCTCAGCGTCCAGTGCGATTTTGTGCAGGCCGGGGCATCCGGGCATGATTCAGGGAACGCCTTGAGAAACGGAGCAGCATGAAGATCGGCATCCTCACCAGCGGCGGCGACTGCCCGGGCCTGAACGCGGTGATCCGCGGCGCGGTCCTGAAGGGCGACCGCGTGTACCGCTCCGAGTTCGCCGGCTTCCGTTACGGCTGGCGCGGTGTGGTCGACGGCGACATCATGCCGCTCGACCGGCACAGCGTCCGCGGCCTGTCCCGCCAGGGCGGCACCATCCTCGGCTCCAGCCGCACCAACCCGTTCGAGGGCGACAAGGGCGGCCCCGAGAACATCCAGCGGATGATGGATGAGAACGGCATCGACGCGATCATCGCCATCGGCGGAGAGGGCACCCTGACGGCCGCACGCCGTCTCACCGACGCCGGGCTCAAGATCGTCGGCGTCCCGAAGACCATCGACAACGACCTGGCCGCCACCGACTACTCGTTCGGCTTCGACACGGCCGTCGAGATCGCCACCGAGGCGATCGACCGCCTCCGCACCACCGCCGAGTCGCACCAGCGCTGCATGGTCGTCGAGGTCATGGGCCGTCACGTCGGCTGGATCGCCCTGCATTCGGGCATGGCGGGCGGCGCCCACGCCATCCTCATCCCGGAGCAGCCGCAGTCGATCGAGCAGATCTGCGAGTGGGTCGAGTCGGTCCGCGACCGCGGCCGTGCGCCCGTCATCGTCGTGTCGGAGGGCTTCCACCTCGACACGATGGAGGAGGCGCACTCGCACAAGGGACTGGACGCGTTCAACCGGCCGCGTCTCGGCGGCATCGGCGAGATGCTCGCCCCGATGATCGAGGAGCGCACCGGCATCGAGTCGCGGGCGACCGTGCTCGGCCACATGCAGCGCGGCGGCGTCCCGAGCGCGTACGACCGCGTCCTCGCCACCCGCCTCGGCATGGCGGCGGTGGATGCGGTGTACGAGGGTCGCTGGGGCTCCATGGTGTCGCTGCGCGGCACCGACGTCGTCAACGTCTCGATCGCCGACGCGACCGGCGGTCTGAAGACCGTGCCGCCCGCGCGCTACGAGGAGGCCGCGCTCCTCTTCGGCTGAGCGCTCGCTGCACCTGTGGGCTCTCTCCCTGCTGTTCCGGGGGTGTCGGGGCTAGGCTCCGTGCTACCAGAGGGAAGGAGCCCGTCCGTGCCGCGTTTCGTCCAGTTCGATGAGTTCGGCTCCCGCGACTACCTGCACGTGGTGGAGCGGGAGAGACCGTGGCCGGGTCCCGGCCAGGTGCTGGTCCGCGTGATGGCGGCCGGGCTCAATCCGATGGATGTGAAGGCGTACCGCGACGAGCGGGCCGCCGCGCACATGGGAGTGACGCTGCCGAGCGGGATCGGACAGGACTTCGCCGGGTTCGTCGAGGAGATCGGCGACGGCGTGACGCGGTTCGAGCTCGGTCAGGCCGTGCTCGGCACGGCGCCGTTCTCCTCCATCGCCGACTTCGTGGTGGTGCCGGAGGACGGGCAGGTGATCGCGAAACCCGATCCGCTGACGTTCGAGGCGGCTGGTTCGCTCGGCGTCGTCGGCCGGACGGCGTTCGCCACGGTGCGCGCTCTGGGCATCCGCGAGCGCGACACGGTGCTGGTGAGCGCTGCAGCGGGCGGGGTCGGCGTGCTCGCCGCCCAGCTGGTCGTCCGCGCGGGGGCGACGGTGATCGGCACGGCGAGCGAGGAGAACCACGAGTTCCTCGAGTCGCTCGGCGTCATCCCGGTGACCTACGGCGACGGTCTCGCCGAGCGCGTGCGCGACGTCCTCGACGACGACCGTGTGACCGCGGTGCTCGACAACCACGGCCCGGAGACGATCGAGGCGGCGCTGGAACTCGGTGTGCCGATCGAACGCGTCAACTCCATCGCGGTCTTCGGGCCGGAGGCGCGGGGAGCGCAGAACGTCGGCGGGCACGCCGCGACCAACGACGACCTCGCCGAGCTCGCCGACCTGCTCGCCGAGAACGAGCTGGTGCTGCCGATCGACTCGATCTACCCCATCGAACGCACGGTGGAGGCGTACGCGCGGCTCGAGGGCGGCCACGTGCGCGGCAAGATCGTCATCGTCACCGACTGACCGCAAAGGAGCATCCATGATCGCAGAGGACATCGCCCGGCAGCTTCGCACGGCGGGGCTGCGCTGGCAGCCGGCGTCGGGCGACACGTTCGCCATCGACCGACCGGGCATGGAGGGGGAGCGCTTCACCGTCAGCGAGATGACGATCGAGCCGCACCACTTCGACACCGGGACCATCCTCGGCTTCAACGGCACGACCGAGTGGGCGCTCGACTCGCTCGCCGTCGAGGACGCCCTGTGGATCCCGCGCGAGGACCAGCTGCGCGAACTGCTCGGCGGCACCTTCCGCCACCTGGCGCGCACGCCCGACGGCTACCGGGTGACCGTGCTGATCGAGGGGGAGGAGCGGTACTTCGAGCACGACGACGCCGCCACCGCCTATGCGCAGGCGCTGCTGTCGCTGATCGGGGCGTCGGTCTCCTAGCGGGGCCGGTTCGCCGGTGCGAGCTCGAGGTGGAGCAGCGGATACGGACGACCGGCCTCGTCGGTCGCGCTCCGACCGACGACCGCGAAGCCGCGGGAGCGGTAGAAACCGGCGGCTGACGCGTTCTGCTCGTTGACGTCGACGCGGACGACGCCGTGGTCGCGGATCGCGTGATCGAGAAGCGCCGTGCCGATCCCGCCGCCGCGCTCGGCCGCATCCACGAAGAGCATCTCCAGGGTGCCGTCGAGCACACCAGAGAAGCCGACGGGACGGCCGTCCCGGTCGGCGACCGACAGCGTGACGGCGGGGAAGTAGTCGGATGCCAGCCGTGCCTCGATCCCGTCGCGGTCGGTCGCCGAGAGGAAGTCGTGCGTCGCATCCACGGCTCGTCGCCAGATCGCCACGAGAGCCGGGTACTCGGCTACCCCGACGGAGGCCCGGATGCTTACAGGCGCCGCGGTGGATTCGGACATCAGCAGGCTCCCTTCGGCCGGTACCGATCTTCCAGCCTAGTGAGCGACCGCCGCAGCGTAAGGAGACAGGATGCCCGCATCCAGCTCGGCGACGCTGCGGACGCCCGCGAGACCGAGGGTGATGTCGAGCTCGGCGATCGTGTTGCGCAGCAGCTCCCGCACGCCCGCCTCGCCCGCGACGGCGAGGGCGTAGGCGTACGGCCGGCCGGTCGCGACGGCCCGGGCGCCGAGCGCGAGGGCGATCACCGCATCCGCACCGCCGCGGATGCCGCTGTCGAAGATCACCGGCACCCGTCCGTCGACCGCCGCCACGACAGCGGGAAGAGCGTCGAGCGCCGCCACTTCGCCGTCGATCTGGCGGCCGCCGTGGTTCGAGACCTGGATGGCATCCACCCCGGCGTCGAGGGCACGGCGCGCGTCGTCGGGATGCAGCACGCCCTTCAGCACGATCGGCAGCCGGGTGCGCTCGCGGAGGAACGCCAGGTCGTCCCAGGTCAGCGACGGGTCGGCGAACACGTCGAGGAACGTCTCGACCGCGGCGAGCGGCTCTCCCGACCGCAGCTTCTCGCGCAGCGGCCCGGGATGGTGGCGCAGGATGCTGGCGAAGGCCGCGACCGCAGCCGGGGTCGGCGTCGGGCGCGGCCCGGACGCGACGGCCGCCCGCTCGCGCACCAGCTGCTGGAACACCGGATCGGAGGTGTACTGCGCGATCCCCAGACCCCGGCTGAACGGAAGGTAGCCGAGGGCGAGGTCGCGCGGCCGCCAGCCCAGCACATGAGTGTCCAGCGTGACCACGATCGCTTCGCATCCCGAGCGCTCCGCCCGCTCGACGAGGCTAGCCACCAGGTCGCGCGACGAACTCCAGTACAGCTGGAACCAGCGGGATGCGGCGGGCGCCACGTCCGCCATGGCGCCGACGACCTCCTCCATCGGCTGCGACGCCTGGTTCGAGAGCACGGCCGGCACGCCGAGGGCGGCGGCGGCGCGGGCCGCGGCCGCATCCCCTCCGCGCCGGGCGAGCTCCAGCACGCCGATCGGGGCGAGCAGCAGCGGGGTCGCCCGCCGGACGCCGAACAGTTCGACGGAGAGGTCGCGCGCCGACACGTCGCGCAGGACGCGCGGGACGATGCGCCGCCGCCGGAACGCCTCCGTGTTGGCGTCCGCCGTGCGCTCCAGGCCGGCGGAGCCGGCGATGTACGCGAACGCCGCGCGACTCAGCCGTCGCTGCGCCGCCCGCTCGAGCTGGGCGTATCCCACGGGGATGCGCGGGCGACGGCCGGCGACACCGTCGCGGTAGATCTCGGACTGGGCGTCGCGCCCGGCGCTGGAGCTCATCCCCCCATCATGCCCCTCCCGCCGGGCGAGGCATCCGTGGGGCGCGACGCGCCGTTATGCGGGGCGGATAACGGCGTGTTGCGACCCCTGGACGCAGGTGGGCGAGCGCGGGGCGGGTCAGCGGCGGCGGGGGCGCTTGCGGGAGGGCGGCGTGCGCTTGGCGGAGGAGGGGCGGCCGCCGGGCGCGCGGCCGCTCGCCTTGCGGCCGTCCGCCGCCTCGCGCGCGGCGACCTCCGGGTTGCGCGAGCTGTGCGCCGTGCGCCCCCGCACGATGCCGATGAAGTCGTCGACCATTGGATGCTGCCCCTCGCGCGGCCAGGTCAGGCCGATGCGGCTCTGCGGGCCGTCTTCGAGGGGGAGGGCCACCACGTCCTTCCGGCGGAGGGCCTTCGCGACCGATGCGGGGAGCAGCGCGATGCCGTCGCCGGCGGCGACACTGCGCATGAACGCCTCCGACGGCTCGCCGGTCACCCGGGGCTCGCCGTCGAGGTCGGCGAGGTGAAGGTGCTCCTCGAGGGTGAGCAGGTGCTCGTGGTGCACGACGACGACCACCTCCTCCGCGTACAGGGGGATGAGGTGGCGGTCGTCGTCCGACTCGGCGTCGCGGGCGAACACCATGTCCGCTTCTCCGGCCGCGAGCACGCCGAGCGGATCGTCGCTCGGCCGCACCACCAGCTCCACATCGGGGTGGCGCTGCTCGAACGCGCGCGTCCACTTGCCGACGGTGACACCGAGCGGGAAGGCGATCGCGAAGCGGGAGGACACCTGACGAGGGTAGCGAACGGTAGCCTGGAGCACATGAAGGCGCAGACCATGAAACCGGCCACAGCGGCCAAGAAGCTCGGCATCTACCTGCCGGCGGCGCCCGACGACTTCCGCGACCGCGAGATCAGCCGGACCGAGCTGGATGCGCTGAACGCCGAGCCGCCGGAGTGGCTGCAGACCCTGCGCGCCGAGGGTCCGCATCCCCGCGACGTGGTGGCACGCAAGCTCGGCGTCTCGAACTCGGGCCTCGCCCGCGGCGGGGTGACCGAGGCCCTGACCACCGCCCAGATCAAGGACCTGCTGGCCGATCCGCCGCAGTGGCTGGTCGACGAGCGGGCGACGCAGGCGGCCGTTCGCGCCGAGAACGCGCGGGTCAAGCAGCGCGACGCCGAGCGGGCGGCCCGGCGCGCGGCCGAAGAGGAGTAGGCGGAGCGGCGACCGTCAGGCCCCGCGCGGCTCCGGGGTGCCGTCCGGTGTGCGGTTCGCCGAGCGGGCGGCACGCGCGATCGTCTCCGGCCCGGTGACCAGCGCGCGCCGCCACGGCGCGACACCATCGATCTCGACCTGCAGCGAGAAGCTGAGGATGGTGCGGATCAGCACGATGATCCCGAGCACCACCGCATCCGTCAGCGACGGCGTCGATGTCACGGTCTTCACCAGGTCGGCTGCGACGAGGATCTCGAGACCCAGCAGGATGACGCCGCCGAAGCTCTCCCGCAGCGTCCGGAACGCCGCAGCGCCGCTGCGCTGACGCCGCCAGGCGACCAGCGACAGCCCGATCGCGACCACCAGGCCGATCGCCATCGCGGCGACACCGGCGAACTCGAACGCCGTGCCGGTCGCTTCGAACAACGCGTGCGCATCCATGTGCTCATGGTGCCACGTAGAATTCTCCGGTGCCTCCCGAAACCCCGGCGTCCTCCGGCCTCGACCCCGACGAACTCGCCGTCACCCTCCGCGTCCTCGGACAGCTGCACGAGCTGGACCAGGAGCATCCCGACTACGTGACCGTCCGCCGGGCGACCGCGCACATGTTCAAGGCGTCGAAGCAGGCCAGGAAGCGGCAGCTCCGCGAGCAGGTGCAGGCGGCCGACCGCGCCGTCATCGCCGCGACCGCCACCGGTGCTCCCGACCGCATCGACGACGAGACGCGCGGGCGCGAGTTGACCTCCGGCACGACCGCATCCCACACCGCCGGAACCCTCATCACCCCGCGCGCCTGCTACATCTGCAAGCAGGACTACACGCAGGTCGACTGGTTCTACCACCAGCTGTGCCCGTCGTGCGCCGCCTTCAGCCACGCGAAGCGCAACGCGACCACCGACCTGACCGGCAAGCGCGCGCTGCTCACCGGCGGCCGGGCCAAGATCGGCATGCACATCGCCCTGCGGCTGCTCCGCGACGGCGCCCACCTCACCATCACCACCCGGTTCCCGCGGGATGCGGTGCGCCGGTTCTCGCAGCTGCCCGACGCCGGGCGCTGGATCGACCGGCTCCGGGTCGTCGGCATCGACCTCCGCGACCCGGCGCAGGTCATCGCGCTGGCCGACTCGGTCGCCGAGCGCGGACCCCTCGACATCCTGATCAACAACGCGGCGCAGACCGTGCGTCGCTCGCCCGGGGCGTACTCCCTGCTGGCCGAGGCGGAGACGCAGCCGTTGCCCGACGGTCCGCTGCCGGAGCTCGAGACGTTCGGGCACACCGCGGATCCGCATCCCCTCGCCCTGGAGCGCTCGGTCGCGGCGCACCCGCTGCTGTCGGCGGCTGACGTCCGCGGCACGATCGCCGAGGTCGCCGGTGCGGCCGCGCTCACAGCGGACGACCTGGCGGCGGTCGCGATGGCCGCCGGTTCGTCGTCGCTCGAGAAGCACGCCGACGGCACGGCCATCGACGCGGGCGGGCTCGTCCCCGACGTGGCGCACGTGAACAGCTGGACGCAGAACATCGGAGCGATCGACGCACTGGAACTGCTCGAGGTGCAGCTGTGCAACCAGACCGCTCCCTTCATCCTGATCGACCGGCTGCGTCCCTCCCTCGCCGCCGCCGGGCGGTCGTACATCGTCAACGTGTCGGCGATGGAGGGTGTTTTCGGCCGCCGCTACAAGGGTCCGGGTCACCCGCACACGAACATGTCGAAGGCGGCGCTGAACATGCTCACGCGCACGAGCGCCGGCGAGATGTTCGAGACCGACGGCATCCTCATGACGAGCGTCGACACGGGATGGATCACCGACGAGCGCCCGCACCACACGAAGGTGCGGCTCGCGGAGGAGGGCTTCCACGCCCCGCTCGACCTGGTCGACGGCGCCGCCCGCGTCTACGACCCGATCGTCCGCGGAGAGGCCGGAGAGGACCTGCACGGCGTCTTCCTCAAGGACTACCGTGCCTCGGCCTGGTGAGCGCTACGCTGACGACGAAGGCATGAGCGGAAGGATGCCGATGTCGAGCACTCCCGACCAGCAGCTTTCCCCCGTGCCCGGTCAGGCGCGGCCCACCCCGAAACGGGCGAAGGGCGGCGCGCTCCGGCACTGGCTGCTCACCGGACTGGTGGATGAGCGCGGCACCCAGCAGGGACCGCACGGCCGCAACCCGGAACGCACCCACCCGTGGTGGCAGGTCATGTGCCTCACCGGTGTCGACTACTTCTCCACCCTCGGCTACCAGCCCGCCATCGCGGCGCTCGCCGCCGGGCTCATCTCGCCGTTCGCGACGCTGGTGCTCGTCGCCCTCACCCTGCTCGGCGCGCTGCCGGTCTACCGTCGGGTGGCGCGGGAGAGCTTCAAGGGCTCCGGCTCCATCGCCATGCTGGAGCGTCTGCTGCCGTGGTGGGCGGGCAAGCTGCTGGTGCTGGTGCTGCTGGGCTTCGCGGCGACTGACTTCATGATCACGATCACGCTGTCGGCGGCGGACGCCTCGGCACACGCGATCGAGAACCCGTACGCGCCGGACTGGTTCCACGGCAACAACGTGCTGATCACGCTGTTCCTGCTCGCGCTGCTGGGCGCCGTGTTCCTCAGGGGATTCAAGGAGGCGATCGGCATCGCGGTGGTGCTGGTCGCCGTGTACCTCGCGCTCAACGTCGTCGTGGTCGGTGTCTCCATCGTCCAGGTGTTCGCTCATCCGACCGCCGTCACCGACTGGTCGGAGGCGCTGTTCCAACAGAACGGCAACCCGCTCGTCATCGTCGGGGTCGCGCTGCTCGTGTTCCCGAAGCTCGCGCTCGGCCTCTCCGGCTTCGAGACCGGCGTCGCCGTGATGCCGCAGATCAAGGGACGGCCGGACGACGATCCCGCCTACCCGAAGGGCCGCATCCGTGGCGCGGGGCGGCTGCTCACCACGGCGGCGATCATCATGAGCGTCTTCCTGATCACGTCGAGCTTCACCACGACGCTGCTCATCCCGCAGCGCGAGTTCCAGCCCGGCGGGCAGGCCAACGGCCGTGCGCTGGCGTACCTCGCGCACGAGTACCTGGGCAACGGCTTCGGCACGGTCTACGACATCTCGACCATCCTCATCCTCTGGTTCGCGGGTGCCTCCGCGATGGCCGGCCTGCTCAACCTGGTGCCGCGCTACCTGCCCCGATACGGGATGGCGCCGCAGTGGGCGCGCGCGGTGCGCCCGCTGGTGCTCGTGTTCACCGCCATCGCGTTCCTCATCACGCTGATCTTCGAGGCGAGCGTGGATGCGCAGGGCGGCGCCTACGCGACCGGCGTGCTGGTGCTCATCACGTCCGCCTCCCTCGCGGTGACCCTGTCGGCGCGGCGCAAGCGGCAGCGGAAGCGCATGGCCGCGTTCGGCATCATCACGGCGATCTTCGTCTACACGACGGTGGACAACATCATCGAGCGACCGGACGGCCTCCGGATCGCGACCCTGTTCATCCTCGCCATCCTGATCGTGTCGATCGTGTCGCGCATCGGCCGGTCGTTCCAGCTGCGCGCCACCTCCGTCACGTTCGATGTGACGGCCCTCGACTTCATCCTCGAAGACGCGGAGGAGGGCGAGATCCGGATCATCTCGCACGAGCCCGACGTCGACACGGACAAGGAGTACGCGCAGAAGAACAAGGACGAGCGGAAGTTCAGCCACATCCCGCAGCGGTCGCGCACGATCTTCCTCGAGGTGCTGCCGTCGGACTCCTCCGACTTCGAGGAGGACCTGGAGGTGCAGGGCGTCGTCAAGCACGGCTACCGGGTGCTGCAGGTGCGGAGCGGCAACGTGCCGAACACCATCGCGGCCGTGCTGCTGGAGATGCGCGACATCACGGGGGTGGTTCCGGCGATCTACTTCGAGTGGACGGAGGGCAACCCGATCTCCAACATGTTCCGCTACCTGATCACCGGCGTCGGAGAGGTCGCCCCCGTCACGCGCGAGGTGCTGCGGGAGGCCGAGAAAGACGTCAAGCGGCGCCCGGCCGTGCACGTGTCCTGAGCGCCATGTGTCCTGGGCGCCACGTGTCCTGAGCGCAACGTGTCCTGAGCGCGGCTACTCGACCGCGAACTCCAGCCAGGCGAGGCCGCGCAGGTCGAGACAGAGGCGGCCGGCCCGCTCCGATGCGACCGCCAGCACATCGCCGCAGACCGAGCAGCGCACGACGAGGCCGTGCTCGTCCAGGTAGACGCGACCGCGCGCGACGACCGATTCGTCGCCGCAGTTGCCGCAACAGCCGACCGCGGTGGTGACGTCGGCCGCGAAGACCTCAGACAGCATCCCGGCCGCGGCGTTCCCGTCGAGGAAGTCCTGATCCGTCATGGCGTGCCTCCGATGCCGCCGTAGCGTTCGGTGCGGATGCGCGCCGCCTCGTGACCCGCGTCGACGAGCCAGCCGGAGACCGCCTCGACGAACGGCGTGGAGCCGCAGATGAAGAAGGTGGGGGAGTCGGAGGCCGGGATGGTGCGACGCATGAGGCCTTCGGCGGTGAGGCGGGCGGGCGCCGGTGCGCCCTCCGGAGCCTGCCGCGTGTAGACGTAGTCGAGCTGGAGCGGCGATGCCGTGTCGGCGGCCAGCGCCGAGAGTTCGTCCGAGTAGTACCCGGAGGCGGGGGAGCGCAGCGAGTACAGCATCCGGAACGGTGCAGGACTCGCGGCGGCGGCGTGCGCCCGCGCCATCGACATGAGCGGGACGACGCCCGAACCGCCGGCGATCAGCTGCACCGGCGTCGTGTCGCCGTCGCGCCAGACGAACCAGCCGCCAACCGGCCCGCGCACCTCCAGCTGGTCGCCGTCGGCGAGGTCGCGGACGAGGTAGGGGGAGACTTCGCCGTCGGCGAGCTCCTCCACCGTCAGTTCCAGCTCGTCGACGGGGAGGTCATGCGGTTCGATGGCTCCCCGTCCGCCGCCGGAGGCGATCGAGTACGACCGGACCGCCTGGTAGCCGTCGGGCGCCGTCAATCGGATGTCGACGTGCTGCCCCGCGAGGTGGCCGTGCAATCCGGGGATGCGCAGCCGGATGGTGCGGGCCGTCGGGGTCTCCATCCGCGTGGCGACGACGTCGGCCACCCGCCATACGCTGCTCACCAGTAGCGCTGTTCCTTCCAGGGGTCGCCATACATGTTGTAGCCGTTCTGCTCCCAGAAGCCCGGCTGGTCCTGCGGGAGCATCTGCAGCCCGTTGACCCACTTGGCGCTCTTCCAGAAGTACAGGTGAGGCACGAGGAGCCGGGCGGGACCGCCGTGCTCGGGCTCGAGGTCCTTGCCGTCGAAGCTGTGCGCGACCCACGCCTTGCCGCCGAGCAGGTCGGCGAGCGGGACGTTGGTCGTGTAGCCGCCGTAGCTGTGCGCCATCGTGTACTCGAAGCTGGTGTCGACATCCTGGAACAGAGTGTCCAGCGCCACACCGCGCCACGACGTCCCGAGCTTCGACCAGCTGGTGACGCAGTGGATGTCGGCGCTCACGTCCTCCTGCGGGAGCGCGAGGAACTCATCCCAGCTCCAGCGGTGGACGTCGCCCTTCTCGGTGGTGATGGTGAACGCCCAGTCGTCTTTGGCGATGCGGGGCGTCGGCCCGGCCGACAGCACCGGGAAGCCCTCGGTCAGATACTGACCCGGCGGCAGGCGGGGGTCGTCGGCCCTGCGACGGCCCGAAAAGCCGGAGGAGATGATTCCCATGGGGGAAGCTTATTGCCGCGCATGCCACCGGGTCTACGACGGACTCGGTGTTGTCGGGAGAGCGGTCTAGGGTGATGACATGACCGCCGTCAACCTGGGGCTCCCGCTGAGTGCGCAGCGCCAGGCCGCGCCGCCGTCGGCCCCCAGCACAGTGGGTCGGCCCGAGCATCCCGGTCTCGTCGACCGGTTCGGGCGCGTCGCCCGTGACCTGCGCGTGTCGGTGACCGAGAAGTGCTCGTTGCGCTGCACGTACTGCATGCCCGCGGAGGGTCTGCCGGCGATCCCGCGCGACGACCTCCTGAGTGCGACGGAGATCGCGCGGCTCGTCGGCATCGGCGTCCGCGACCTGGGCGTGCGCGAGGTGCGGTTCACCGGCGGCGAGCCCTTGATGCGCGCCGATCTCGCCGAGATCATCGGCCGTTCGGCGGCGGTGGCTCCCGGGGTGGACCTGTCGATCACGACCAACGGCATCGGACTCGACCACCGCATCCGCTCGCTCGTAGACGCCGGCCTCACCCGCGTCAACGTCTCGCTCGACACGGTCGACCGGGAGCACTTCGCCCGGCTCACCCGGCGCGACCGCCTGCCCGCCGTGCTCGCCGGAATCCACGCGGCGCACGCCGCCGGCCTCACCCCGCTGAAGCTCAACGCGGTCATGATGCGCGACACCCTCGACGACGCCCCCGACCTCCTCGCGTGGGCGCTGGAGAACGGCTGCCGGCTGCGGTTCATCGAGCAGATGCCGCTCGACGCCGACCGGTCGTGGCTGCGCGAGAACATGGTGTCGGCCGAGGAGTTGCTCTCGGTGCTGGGCGAGCGCTTCACCCTCATCGAGGCGGGTCGCGACGACCCGCACGCCCCGGCGGAGGAGTGGCTGGTCGACGGCTGGACGGTGGATGGGCTCCCCGCCACGGTCGGGATCATCGCGTCGGTCACCCGCTCGTTCTGCTCGGCCTGCGACCGCACCCGCATCACCGCCGAGGGCACTGTGCGCTCGTGCCTCTTCGGAGACGACGAGACCGACCTCCGCGGGCTGCTCCGCGGCGGCGCGGACGACGCCGAGATCGCCCGGTGGTGGCGCGCGGCCATGTGGGGAAAGCAGGCCGGTCACGGGATGGACGCGGCCGGGTTCGCCCCGCCGGTGCGGAGCATGGGGGCGATCGGTGGCTGAGGTGCTGGTGCGGTACTTCGCCGCGGCGGAGGAGGCTGCGGGGTTGCCCGAGGAGCGCGTGGAGGTCGCGGACGCGACCGTCGGAGGTCTGCAGGCCGAGCTCGTCGCGCGTTACGGTGAGCCGATGGAGCGCGTGGTGCGCTCCGGTTCGTTCCTCGTCGGCGGCGTCGTCTCGCGCGACCCCTCCCGCGAGCTGACGGCCACTGTCGACGTGCTGCCGCCCTTCGCCGGCGGCTGACCCCGTCCCGTCCCTTCCCGTCCGTGTCGCGTGAGCCTGTCCGCGCACCGTCGAGTCCGCAAACTCTGCACAGAATCCGCCCTCTCAGCGTGCAAAGTTTGCGGACTCGACGGTGGGCGGAGGCCCGAGGGGGTCAGGCGGGGTAGACGGTTGCGGCGGCGGGCGGAACGTCGAGGGTGACGCGGTCGCCGACACGGAGGCGGAGGTCGGCCACGTCGGCGGGCGGCACCAGTGCGTCGAGGCGGTCGGTGCGCACGCGGACGAGGTCGGCCTGCGGCTCCAGACCGGTCACCGTCGCGTGGATGCGCTCGGGCCGGTCGCTCCCATCACCGTCGGGCAGCACGCGCACCGCGGACGGACGTACCGCCGCCAGCGCCCGAGCGCCCACCTCCACGCGCTCGACCGCGGTGCCGCGCAGCCTCATCCCGTCGCCGGTGACGAGCCCGTCGGCCGTCCGCGCCCCGGCGACCAGCGTCAGCCCCGACAGCTCCGCGGTGAAGGGATTCCGTGGCCGTTCGAGTACCTGCCGCATCGGCCCCTGCTCGACCACGCGACCCTCGTGCATGACCGCTACTCGGTCGGCGAGGAGGTACGCGTCCAGCGCGTCGTGCGTGACGAGGACCGTCGTGCGCCCCGCCAGCACCCCGGCGAGCGTGCCTCGCAGCTCTGCAGCGACAGCGACATCCAGCGCAGACAGCGGCTCGTCGAGGAGCAGCAGTCGCGGCTCGGCGGCCAGCGCCCGCGCGACCGCGACCCGCTGCGCCTGCCCACCGGACAGCTCGGCGGGGCGCCGGTCGGCGAACTCCGCCGTCGCGGTCCGGCGCATCCATTCGTCGGCCCGCTCGCGGGCGTCGGCACGGCCGGCACCCGACGACCGGGGCCCGAAGGCCACGTTGTCGCGGACGCTGAGATGCGGGAACAGCAGCGCGTCCTGCGCCAGCAGCGCGACGCCCCGCTGATGCGGCGGCCGCCACGCGCCGGGGAGGTCGAACAGGGTATGGTCGCCGAGCGTCGCGCGGCCCTCGTCGGGTCGGACGAGCCCGGCCAGCATCCCGAGCACCGTCGACTTGCCCGCGCCGTTCGGCCCGAGCAGAGCGAGCGTCTCGCCGTCGGCGACGGTGAGCTCGACCGCGACGTCCCGCGCGGCGAGCGACGCCGCCAGGTGGAGGCTCACGCCGCCCTCGCGCGAACGTCGGCATCGGCGCTCGCCCGGCGCGGACGGAGACCCTCGCCCGCGCCGTGGGCCACCGCGACCACGGCGATGGCGACGGCCACCAGCACCAGCGACAGCGCGACAGCGGCATCGGGATCGGTCTCCCGCTGCAGGTAGATCTCCAGCGGCAGCGTCCGGGTGACGCCCTGCAGACTGCCCGCGAACGTCAGGGTCGCGCCGAATTCGCCGAGCGCCCGGGCGAACGACAGGATCGACCCGGAGACGATCGCCGGAAGCACCAGCGGCAGCGTCACGCGGAACAGCACGGTGGATGGCCGGGCGCCGAGCGTCGCCGCCACCGCCTCGTAGCGCTCCCCGGCAGAGCGCAGTGCGCCCTCCAGGCTGAGCACCAGGAAGGGGAGGGCGACGAACGTCTGCGCGATCACCACGGCGGGCGTCGAGAAGGCCACTTCGAGCGCACCGCCGAGCAGCCCACGGCGGCCGTAGAGGGCGAGCAGCGCGAGGCCGCCCACGACCGGCGGCAGCACGAGCGGCAGCAGCACGACCGCCCGCACGACCCGGCTCCCTGTGAAGGGCACGCGGGCGAGCACGATCGCCATCGGCACGCCGAGCACCAAGCAGGCGGCGGTGGCCAGCAGCGACGTGCGCAGGCTGAGGAGGAGCGCATCCACCGACGACGGCGAGGTGATGAGGGGGATGAAGTCCGGCCAGTCGACGCGGGCCGCCATCGCGATCAGCGGGAGCACGATGAACAGGCCGCCGACGGCGGCGACCACCACGATCCAGCGCGGAACCCCCAGCCGGATGCTCATCGCCGACCCGTGCCGGTCACGGTGCCCCGAACCCGGCGGCGGCGAGCACAGCGCGCCCCGCGGCCCCGGTCACGTACGCGACGAACGCCCTCGCGCCCGCGGCGTTCGGCGCCTGGGCCACGACGGAGATCGGGTAGACGTTGACGGTCTTCGCCGCCTCCGGGAACGGAACGGATTCGACCGCCGAGCCGGCACCCTTCACGTCGGTGGCGTAGACGATCCCCGCGTCCGCCTCGCCAGACGTCACTTTGCCGAGGACGTCGGTCACCGACGACTCCTGGCTCACCGGCGTCAGGGTGACGCCGGCCGACTTCTCCACTTTCGCGGTGGCGGCACCGCACGGCACCTGCGGCGCACACACGACCGTCTTGACGGAGGGGGAGGCCAGGTCGGCGAAGCCCGTCACGTGCGCCGGGTTGCCGGGCGGCACCGCGATGGCGAGCACGTTCGTCGCGAAGTCCACGGGCGAGCCGCTGGTGACCTTCGCATCCACCGCCTTCGTCATGTTCGCCTCATCGGCCGACGCGAACACGTCCGCCGGGGCGCCGGCGGTCAGCTGCAAGACCAGATCGGAGGAGCCGGCGAACGAGAACGTGACCTTCGCGCCGGGGTGCGCGGCTTCGAACCGCGTGCCGAGCTCGGTGAACGTCTTCGTGAGCGACGCAGCGGCGAACACCGTGATCGTGCCGGTCACGCCGTCCGAGGAGCGCGGAGCCGACGGCGTGGATGCGGCCGGGCTGCTGCATCCGGACAGAGCCAGAGCGACGACTGCGATGGCTGAGACGCCTGCGCTCGCCAGCCGGGCGAACCGACGAGGGCGCGCCTTCATCGGGCCACCGCCGGAGCCTCGACGATGACGTTGGTCGCCTTGATGACGGCGACCGCGACCGATCCGAGTTCGAGGCCGAGCTCGCGCACGGCCTCGCTGCTGATGAGCGACACCACGCGATGCGGGCCGCACTGCAGTTCGACCTGGGCCATCACCCGATCCATGACGATGTCGGTCACGAGCCCGACGAATCGGTTGCGCGCCGAGCCCGCGACGCCGGACGGGTCGCCGGGCAGCACCGCGTTCTGCTTGGCCAGCTGAGCGAGCTCCAGTCCGTCGACGACGGTGCGGCCGGCCTCGTCGCGAGCGCTCCCGAGCACACCGCCGTCGATCCAGCGGCGCACGGTGTCGTCGCTCACACCGAGGTAGAGGGCGGCGTCCTTGATCCGAATCTGCGGCATGGATGCCATCCTACGGCCGCAGATGCGGAAATCGAGCTACAACCCGACCCACTCCGAGTCGCCGTCGGTGAAGTGCTGCCGCTTCCAGATCGGCACCCGCGCCTTGATGATCTCGACCAGCTCGGCGCAGGCGGCGAAGGCCTCGGCACGGTGCGGCGCGGCGACCGCGGCGATCAGGGCGAGATCGCCGATGGTGAGCGAGCCGACGCGGTGCTGCGCGGCCACCCGCAGCCCGGTCGTCCGTGCGACCTCCTCGCAGCACTCCCGGAGGAACGTCTCCGCCTCGGGATGCGCGCGGTAGTCGAGCGACACGACGCCCTTGCCGCCGTCGTGGTCGCGCACGATCCCCTGGAAGGACACGACGGCCCCGGCATCGGTGCGCCACACGAACTCGTCGACGGTAGACGGCTCCAGCGGGTCGTCCGTGACGGTGGCCAGGATGTCGCTCATGCGTGGCCTCCTCCCCGCAGCTGGTCGAGCAGGTGCGGGAGCAGGTCGTCCAGCACCGCGAGTCCGTCGGCGACGGCGCCGCGCGAGCCGGGCAGGTTGACCACGAGCGTCGACCCCGCCACACCGACCACCCCGCGGCTGAGGGCGGCGAGCGGGGTCGCCGCTGCGCCGCGCGTACGCAGGGCCTCGGCGACGCCTGGAAGCTGCCGGTCGAGCAGAGCCGCAGTGGCTTCCGGTGTCCGGTCGGTGGGCGAGACGCCAGTTCCGCCCGTCGTGATGAGCACGCGGGGACGCTCGGCGACCGCCTGGCGCAGGGCCGCATCCACCTCGGCGTCGGCGACGACTCGCACGTCGGCCGGGAGCCGTCGCTCTGCCAGCCAGTCGGCGATCACCGGACCGGTGGTGTCCTCGTAGACGCCGGCCGCGGCCCGGGTGGAGGCCACGAGGACGATCGCGGGCACGGCGACGGCCGGCTCCGTGGATGCGGACTCAGCCGGCGCCTCCACCTCCTCGCCATCGCGGTGCCACTCGCCGCGCTTTCCGCCGCTCTTGGCGACCAGGCGGATGTCGGTGAGGCTGGCGGCCGGATCCACCGCCTTGACCATGTCGTGCAGGGTGAGGCCGGCCACCGCGACAGCTGTGAGCGCCTCCATCTCGACACCCGTGCGACCGTGCGTCCGCGCGACCACCTCGATGTCGATCGCGCCCGCCTCGGGGTCGAGCTCGAAGTCGACGCGCACGCTGTTCAGCGGCAGCGGATGGCACAGCGGGATGAGCTCGCTCGTGCGCTTCGCCCCGCCGATGCCCGCGATGCGCGCGGTGGCCAGCACATCCGCTTTGGGCAGGTCGTCGGCGGCGACGAGGCGGATCACCTCGGGGGTGGTCACGAACCGGCCGCGCGCGACAGCCTCGCGGTCCGTCTCGGGCTTGCCGCCGACGTCGACCATGCGGGCGCGGCCGTCGGAATCGAGGTGGGTGAGCTGCGTCATAGTGTCCAGACTGTCACGGCCGCGCCGGCGTCGAGCGCCTCCGCCTCGGCGGGCACGTCGATCAGGACGTCGGCGCGGGCCATCCCGGCGACGAGGTGCGACGACGGGCCGGAGACGGGAGACACGGCACCCGAGTCGTCGAGGCTGCCGCGGAGGAACTGGCGCTTCCCGGGGACGGACCGCAGGCCTTCGCTCAGCGCGGCCTCGACCGGGGGCACGGCCGGAAGACCGGCCGCCGCGCGCAACGGGTCGCGGAGGAACACGACGAACGACACCTGCGTGCTGACCGGGTTGCCCGGGAAGGCGAACACCGGGACGCCTCCCACCACGGCGGTCGCCTGCGGGCCGCCGGGCTGCATCGCCACGGTCGTCACGTCGGCGCCGTGGGGGAGCAGCACCTCGCGGACGACCTCGTAGGCCCCGCGGGAGATACCGCCGGAGGTGATGACGAGGTCGCTGCGGTGCAACGCGTCGTCCAGGATGCGTTCGAACGCCGCCGGGTCGTCGTCGCTGCTCGCGCGCACCGACACGGTCGCGCCCGCCTCCTCGACGAGCGCCGCGAGGGCGATGCCGTTGGCGTCGTAGACCTGTCCGAAGACCGGAGTGCCGGAGCCGACGAGCTCCGTCCCGGTCGTGAGCACGGCCACGCGGAGGCGCGCCCGCACACGGACGCTCGCGATGCCCGCGGCCGCGAGGGCGGCGAGGTGCCGGGGGCCGAGCCGGGTGCCTGCCGGGAGGAGCGCATCCCCCCGGTGCACGTCGCTCCCGCGCTCGCGCACGTACTCGCCGGCGCGGCGCGACCGGCGGATCTCGACGATCGCGCCGGCCAGGTCGTCGTCGCGGCCGAGCACGAGTTCGGTGTCCTCCACGGGCACGATCGTGTCCGCGCCGGACGGCACGGGTGCGCCGGTCATGATGCGCAGCGCGGTGCCGGCGATCAACGTCATGGGGCTGGTGTGCCCGGCCGGGATGTCGCCCGACACCTCGAGCGCGACGGGCACCGACCGGATGTCGGCCGCGCGCACCGCGTAGCCGTCCATCTGCGAGTTGCGGAACAGCGGGAGGTCGACCTCCGACCGCACCTCGTCGGCGGTCACCCGGCCGAGCGCCGCCTCGAGCGGGACCGTCTCGGCATCGGGCTCCTCGGAGAGCGGTGCGAGCATCCGCGCGATGATGCCGGCGTGGTCTTCGACGCTGCGCGGGTTCGCGGAGGGATCGCGTGTCATGCGTTCAGTATCCCGCGTCCGTCCGTCCCGCGGCGTGCTGCTTCGCGCCGCACATTCGTGCCGAATGTGCGTTTACGAGCGCTCATTCCGCACATTCGGCACGAATCGCGGCGTCAGTAGCGCGGCATTCCGGGGTCGATGTCTCGGGCCCAGGCGTCGAGGCCGCCGGCGAGCACCAGGCCGGGCCTGCCCGCGTCGGCGAGCAAGCGGCGCGCGGTCTCTGCTCGGATGCCGTGGTGGCAGACGATCACGAGCGGCGCGTCGGACAGCCGCTCGGCCACTCCCGCCGCGTCCCGCTCCACGACGCCGAGCGGCACCAGCAGCGAGTCGGGCAGCTCGACGATGTCGGCCTCCCACGGCTCCCGCACATCCAGCAGCGTGTGCGGCTCACCCGCCACGAGCCGGGCGTGCAGCTCGGCGGGCGACATCGTGTCGGTCACACCGCAGAACAGGTCGTAGTCGATCAGCTCCGTGACAGGCGCCGCCTCCGGATCGCGCTCGTAGGCCAGCTCGCGGAACGTCCCGCGCAGGCCGTCGTGGATGACGACCCGGCCGAGCAGCGGATCGCCCGTCCCGGCCACCAGCTTGATCGCCTCGCTGACCATCAGCCCGCCGATCACGCCGCACACCGACGGCAGCGCGCCCGCCTCGGCGCAGCTCGCCACTGTGCCGGGCGCGGGCGGCACCGGGAACAGGTCGCGGTAGGTCGGCCCGTGCGCGGCCCAGCTGAGCCCCGCCTGGCCGCCCGTCTGGTGCACGGCTCCCCACACGACGGGGATGCCCGCGAGCGTCGCCGCGTCATCCACCAGATACCGGGTCGGGAAGTTGTCGCTGCCGTCGAGCACGAGGTCGAATCCGGCGAGGATGCCCGGCGCGTTCTGCGACGTCAGCCGCTCGGCGTACAGGCGCAGCTCCACCTCGTCGTCCAGCGCCCGCACGGCGTCCGCGGCGGACTCCACTTTGGCACGCCCGACAGCGGCGGGCGTGTGGATGGCCTGCCGCGGCAGGTTGCTCGGCTCCACCCGGTCGTCGTCGACGATCCCGATCGTTCCGACCCCGGCCGACGCGAGCAGCGGGAGCACCGCCGAGCCGAGGCCGCCGGCCCCGACGACGAGCACCCGGGCCGCCCGCAGCCGGCGCTGCGAGACGGGCCCGAAGCCGGGCAGCTGCGTGGTGCGGGCGTAGCGGGCCGTCCGCTCGACGGACAGTTCGGGACCGGGTTCGACCAGAGGCGGGAGGGCCATACGCTCAGCCAATCACACCACCGTGACCCGCACCGAGTGCAGGCCGGTCGCGCCGTCGGGCACGACGTCCTGCACCGCGGCCGTCTGCACCTTCCCCTTCGCGTCCGTCGCGCGGACCCGGAGGGTGTGGGCGCCCGGCGTCGCCTCCCAGGCGAACCGCCACTGCCGCCAGGTGTCGGCCGAGATGGCGTCCGCGAGGGTCGCCTGCTGCCAGGGCCCGTCATCCACCTTCACCTGCACCGCGCTGACGCCGACGTGCTGCGACCAGGCCACCCCGGCCACCGCGACGGTCCCGGCCTTCACCTGCCGGCCGGCGGCGGGGACGTCGATCCGGGACGACAGCTTCACCGGCCCGCGCTCCGACCAGCCGCGGTCGGTCCAATACGAGGTGTGCTGGTCGAAGCGCGTGACCTCCATCGACACCACCCACTTGGTGGCCGACACGTAGCCGTAGAGGCCCGGCACGACCATCCGCACGGGATAGCCGTGCTCGAGCGGCAGCGGCTGGCCGTTCATCCCGACGGCGAGGATGGCGTTGCGCTCATCGGTCAGCGTCTCGATCGGGGTGCTCGCCGTCCACCCGTCCTGGCTGGTCGACAGCACCATGTCGGCGTCGGCGGACGGCTTGGCGCGCGCGAGCAGGTGACGGATCGGGTAGCCGAGCCAGGTCGCGTTGCCGATCAGGTCTCCGCCGACCTCGTTGGAGACGCAGGTGAGCGTCGTGGTGGACTCCTCCAGCGGCAGCGCCAGCAGCTGGGCGAAGGTCAGCTCGACCTCGTTCTCGACCATGCCGGTGATGCGGAGTCTCCAGTCGTTCGGGTCGATCCCCGGGATCTGCAGCGCTGTGTCGATGCGGTAGAAGTCGGCGTTCGGCGTGACGATCGGCGACAGCCCCGGGATGTCGAACGAGGCTCCGGCCGGGATGGGCGGGGCCGTCTCCGCCGGTTTGGGCAGCCGGATCGCCGCGCGGGTGGCGGAGGCCGCCCGGAAGCCGCCGGCCACCACCTGGCCGACGATCAGGGCGAGCGCCCCTCCGGCTGCGGTCGCGGCGGTCGAGCCGACGAACCGGCGGCGGGAGACCCGGCCGCTCGGCGCGACCCGGGTCGGCTCGGTGTCGCGCAGCATCCGCATGAGCCAGCCGAGAAGCAGGATGGCGACCCCGGCCGCGAGCACCGACGGCAGCGCGTCCACGATGCTGTTCCCCGAGCGGGTGACCGCGGCCAGCACGCCGACCGCTCCGCCGAGTCCGATGAGGATGCGTCCGAGCGGCGGCCGGACCCGCTCCAGCCAGCCCGCGATCCCTGCGCCGACCACGACGACGACGGCCAGTGACACGATGAGGAACGCCTTGTCGCCGGTGCCGAACAGGCCGATGACGGCCTCCTTCAGCCACGGCGGCGCGAGGTCGATGAGCAGCGCGCCGACGGTGAGGATCGGGCTGCCGTTCTGCACGACGAACGCACTCACCAGCTCGGCGACGCCGACGCCCGCGACAACGCTCGCGACGCCGGCCCCGGCCGGCCGCCAGAAGTCGGACATGGGGCAAACCTATGACCACCGCCTGAGCGCGCGCCACGAGCACGTCGAGCGCGCGCCACGAGTGGCCGCCGCGACGTGGGAGGCTGGGGGCATCATGTCCGATGCCTCGCCGTCCTCCGCCGCACCCCAGAGCCCCCGGCGACTCCGCCTCGAGGACATCCCCGGCTGGGCCAGCCCCGGCTCCGTCACCGAGGACGCCGTGTACGACACCTTCGTCGCCTGGGTGGAGGAGGGCGGCATCCGGCTGTACCCGGCCCAGGACGAGTCGGTGATCGAGGTCGTCGGCGGCGCCAATCTCATCCTGAGCACACCCACAGGCACGGGCAAGTCGCTGGTGGCGGTCGGCGCCCACTTCGCGGCGCTCGCCCGCGGGGAGCGCACGTATTACACCGCGCCGATCAAGGCGCTGGTCTCGGAGAAGTTCTTCGCGCTCGCCGACATCTTCGGTGCCGAGAACGTCGGCATGACGACCGGCGACTCGGCGGTGAACCCGGATGCGCCGATCATGTGCGCGACGGCGGAGATCCTGGCGAACCTGGCCCTCCGCCACGGCGACGAGACGCCCGTGGGCCAAGTCGTCATGGACGAGTTCCACTTCTACTCCGACCCCGACCGCGGCTGGGCGTGGCAGGTTCCGCTGCTGACCCTCCCGCACACCCAGTTCGTGCTGATGTCGGCGACCCTCGGTGATGTGACCGCGCTCGCGGAGGACCTGGAGCGCCGCACCGGGCGGACCACCGCGACCGTGACGGGTGTCGAGCGGCCCGTTCCTCTGCACTACTACTACGAGGTCACGCCCGTCCACGAGACGATCGAAGACCTGCTGAGCACCGGTCAGGCTCCGGTCTACGTCGTGCACTTCTCGCAGCTGGCCGCGCTCGAGCGGGCGCAGTCGCTCTCCAGCGCGAAGATCGCCACCCGGGAGCAGCGGGATGCGATCGCCGAGCTGATCGGGGGGTTCCGCTTCACGACGAGTTTCGGCAAGACGCTGTCCCGTCTGCTGCGGCAGGGCATCGGCGTGCACCACGCGGGGATGCTGCCCAAGTACCGTCGGCTCGTCGAGCAGCTCGCCCAGCGCGGGATGCTGCGCGTGATCTGCGGCACGGACACCCTCGGTGTCGGCATCAACGTGCCCATCCGCACCGTGCTCCTCACGGCGCTCACGAAGTTCGACGGCACGCGGATGCGGCAGCTGAACGCCCGAGAGTTCCACCAGATCGCCGGGCGCGCGGGCCGCGCGGGATACGACACCGCCGGCACCGTCGTCGCCCAGGCGCCCGAGCACGAGTCCGAGAACCTGAAGGCGCTGGAGAAGGCCGGGGACGACCCGAAGAAGCGCCGCAAGATCGTCCGCAAGAAGGCACCGGAGGGCTTCGTCTCCTGGGGCGAGCCGTCGTTCCGGCGTCTGATCGAGGCGGAGCCGGAGACGCTCACCTCCTCCATGCAGATCACCAGCGCCATGCTCATCAACGTGATCGGCCGCGGCGGCGACGTGTACGGGCACGTGCACGCGCTCGTGTTCGACAACCACGAGCCGTGGAAGCGCCAGCTCGCCCTCGCCCGGCGTGCGATCGAGCTGTACCGCTCGCTGCTCACCGCCGGCGTCGTCGAGGCGGTCAGGACCGGCGACGGCGTCGAGATCCGGCTGACCGTGGACCTGCAGCCCAACTTCGCCCTCAACCAGCCGCTGTCGCCGTTCGCGCTCGCCGCCTTCGAACTGTTCGACCGGGAGTCGCCGTCGTACGCGCTCGACATCGTCTCGGTCGTGGAGGCGACGCTCGACGATCCGCGTCCGGTGCTCTCCGCCCAGCAGTTCCAGGCGCGCGGCGAGGCCGTCGCGGCGATGAAGGCCGACGGCGTGGAGTACGAGGAGCGCATGGAGGCGCTCGAGGAGGTGACGCATCCCAAGCCCCACGACGTGCTGCTTCACGAGGCGTTCGCCACCTACGCGTCCAGCCAGCCGTGGGTCGCCGACTTCGCGCTCAGCCCGAAGTCGGTCGTCCGCGACCTCTACGAGCGGGCGATGACGTTCGGCGAGTTCATCGCGTTCTACAAGCTGGCGAGGTCGGAGGGCGTGGTGCTCCGCTACCTCTCCGACGCCTACCGCGCGCTCAACCAGACGGTCCCGCTGGAGGCGCGCACGGAGGACCTGCGCGACATCATCGAGTGGCTGGGCGAGCTCGTGCGCCAGGTCGACTCCAGCCTCCTCGACGAGTGGGAGGAACTGGTGCACCCGGATGCGGCCAAGCACGCCGCCGAGTCCACCGAGCTCGCCCCTCCCGCGCCACGGAATGTCACCACCAACCGGCGCGCCTTCTTCGTGCTGGTACGCAACGAGCTGTTCCGCCGCATCCAGCTCGCCGCCCTCGACCGCGTCCAGGACCTCGGCGCGCTGGAGGCCGAAGCGGCCGCGCTCGCCGGGGGTGCCGCGCCCTTCACGGAGGCGCAATGGGATGCGGCTCTGGAGGGCTACTACGCCGAGCACGACGAGATCCTCACCGACGCCTCCGCGCGCTCGGCGCAGATGATCCTGGTGGACGAGAAGCCCGACGGAGCCGAGGGGATCTGGCGGGTGCGCCAGATCATCGCCGACCCCGAGGGCGACCACGACTGGGGCATCACCGCGGACGTCCTCCTCGAGGACTCCGCACGCGAGGGCGTCGCGGTCATCCGGGTCACGGGGGTCGGCCGGTTCTAGCCCCGCGAACGGGGTCGCAGCGGGTTTGACCTGACTGAGGCGTCGTGTGAGTATCGTCACGGTGTCGTAACGCGCCAGGTCCCTTGCATGAACCTCCGATGAACGTTTGCGTCGGGGGAGGCATCCCACACGAGAAAGAGAACGGTGGACCTCACCCTCATCGTCGTGCTGGTCATCGCGCTGGCGCTCTTCTTCGACTTCACGAACGGCTTCCACGACACGGCCAACGCGATGGCGACCCCCATCGCGACGGGCGCCATGCGGCCGAAGGTCGCCGTGGCCCTCGCCGCCGTGCTCAACCTCATCGGAGCGTTCCTCTCCACGGAAGTCGCCAAGACCATCTCCGGCGGCATCATCAAGGAGGGTGAGGGCGGCGTGCAGATCACGCCGGTGCTCATCTTCGCCGGACTCGTCGGGGCGATCGTCTGGAACATGATCACCTGGCTGTACGGCCTGCCGTCGTCGTCCAGTCATGCGCTGTTCGGTGGCCTCATCGGGGCCGCGATCGTCGGCGCCGGACTCCAATCGGTCGACTTCGTCGTCGTGCTGGACAAGGTCATCCTTCCGGCGATCATCGCGCCGTTCACCGCCGGTGTCGTCGCGTGGAGTGCGACCAAGCTCGCGTACTGGATCACGCGGCGCTACGACGGGCGCCCGGACGGCCGCGGCGGCTTCCGATACGGGCAGATCTTCTCGTCCTCGCTCGTCGCGCTGTCCCACGGCACCAACGACGCCCAGAAGACCATGGGCGTCATCACCCTGACGCTCATCTCCGCGGGCTTCCAGGAGGCCGGTTCCGGGCCGGAGGTCTGGGTCGTCATCGCGTGTGCGCTCGCCATCGCGATCGGCACGTACTCGGGCGGCTGGCGCATCATCCGCACCCTCGGCCGCGGCCTCACCGAGGTGAAGCCGGCGCAGGGATTCGCTGCGGAGACGAGCACGGCGGCCACCATCCTCGCGTCCAGCCACCTCGGCTTCGCCCTCTCGACCACGCAGGTCGCCTCGGGATCGGTGATCGGCTCCGGTCTCGGCCGGCGCGGGTCGTCCGTGCGGTGGGGCACGGCGGGCCGGATCGCCATCGGCTGGCTGCTGACGCTTCCATCCGCCGCCATCGTCGGTGCCGTCGCCGGCCTGCTCGCCAACCTCGGACCGATCGGCGTCGTCATCGACACCGTGGTCGGCACCGCCGTCGTCGTCTACATCTTCTGGCGTGCGCGTCGCAACCGCGTCAGCAGTGAGAACGCCGTCAAGCCGCTGCCCGTGCAGGGCAAGAGCGAGGTCGCGGCGTCCGGCAAGGTCGTCAAGATCGACAAGGTCAAGCCGCTCAAGAAGGAGCGGCGCAGGAGGGAGTCCGCATGATCGACTGGGCGTCCTTCCTCGTCGTCTTCGGTGCAGCGCTGGTCGGCTCGTGCGTCGTCGTGGCCCTCTACGCGCTCGGGACGCGCCTTCTGGCCGCGGCCGGCCGTGCGCTGTTCGTCGAGCCGGTGGAGTTCACCGACGCCATCACCGTGCTGACTCCCGAGCGTGCGGCGAAGCTGCAGCGCAAGGCCGAGAAGGCGCAGCGCAAGAACCCGCTGAGCACAGGGCAGAAGAGGCTGGCGCTGACCGGCGCCTATGCGTGCTTCACCGGTTGCGCGCTGGCCGTCGTGTACGGGCTGTACCTGATCATCCCGTTCTTCCACCAGTAACGGCGGCCCATCCTTCTGGCCGAGCGTCAGCCCGTCCAGGTGAGGGTCACGTGCCCATGCGGCTCAGAGGTCATGGCCTCCTTCACTCCGGTCAGCTCTGGCGTGACGTCGAGCAGGTCGTACGTCTGCTCCACGTGGCCGACGGGCGCGACGTTGCCGTATCCGACGTCCTGGAGGGTGAACGTGGTGCTCGGGGTTCCCAGTCGGACCGAGATCTCGACGAGCGTGTCGGACTTCCGCACAGCGGTATAGGTGTTGCCGTCCTTCGTGACCGTGGCGATGCCGGCGGCATCCCAGTTCAGTGCGACGCCGCGAAGGCTGTCGCAGCGTCGCGCTCCGCTGATCGAGACGATGCGGTCCGTGTACGTGAAGGCGATGACCGGGACCGCCGCGCGATAGGTATAGCCGTTCCAGTAGATCTTGCCGGGGGCGACGGTCGTGTTCTGGAACAGGTCGACGGTCTGGCCTCCGGAGAAGGCGACCGTCGTCCTGTGGTCGCCCCAGGTCACGGTGTTGTTGCCCTTCGGCGCCCGGGGCTGCGCATCCTTCCGGCCCGTCAGCTCGGACGTCACGTCGACGAACTCGACGCTGCGCTTGGCCCGACCCGTCGCCGCGCTGTTGGTGTAGCCCATCCCAGGCACGACGAGGGTGGTGGATGGTGCTTTGAGCGTCATCTGGACCTCGACCAGGGTGTCGCTCTTCCTCGTCAGCGTGACGGCGTTCCCCAGCCAGTTCACGGTCGCCGTGCCGCTCGCGGTCCAGGTGACCGGCTGGCCGTCGAACAGGTCGATGCGACGGACGCCGTCCACCTCGGCGAGCCGGTCCAGGTAGGTGAAGGCGGTGACCGGGAAGGCGGTGCGGTATCCGTAGCGGGCGAAGAACTGCTCGCCGGGCGCTCGCCGGTCGACGCGGTTGATGTCCGTCGTCTCGCCCCCGGAGAAGGTCGCCGCGAGGGTGTAGTCGCCCCAGGTGAGCTGCACGTGCCCGTGCGGTTCGGTCGTCACCTCCTCCTTGACACCGGTGAGCTGGGGGGTGATGTCGAGCAGATCGAATCTCTGGTGCACACGACCCGCTGAGGCGGAGCTGGCATAGCCGAGGTTCCGGACCACGAATGTCGTGTTGGGGGTCCCCAGCTGGACGGCCACCTCGACCAGCGTGCTGGACTTCTTCGTCGCCGTGTAGGTGTTTCCGCCATCGGTGACCACCGCGGTTCCCGAGGTGTCCCAGCGCAGTGGCGCACCGGGGAGGCTGTCGACGCGGCGCGCGCCGTCGATGCCGACGATCTGGTCGGTGTAGGTGAAGCCCGTGACGGGGGCGGCAGCGCGGTAGGTGAACGGGCTCCAGATGGTGGTCCCGGGATTCAGGGTCCTGCTCTGGGTCAGGTCGAAGGTCTCGCCGCCCACGAAGGCGACCTTCGTGGGGCCGGGGGAGTAGACCAGCGTGATGTCTGTGGTCGTCCCGGTGGTGAAGGTCGCCTCCGGCGCGGCCTTCGTCGCCTTCGGGGTGACGCTCCGATAGCCGTCGATCACCGGGGCCGTGACGGCCAGCGGGTCGCCTCCCGCGCCGAAGGTGTCGACTTCGGGAGCGATCGGCCGGCCTCCCTCGTCCTGGAAATGGACGGTGGCCATCGCGGGCCGGTGCAGGAACCGCGGGCTCACCGACCACATCTTCGGAAAGGCTCCCATCGGGATGCCGTTCGCGTTCACGTTGCCGCTGAGGTAGTCGAGGTAGAAAGCGGCCCACTCGTTCCTCGGGTCGACGGTGTATCCATACGCCGACGCGTTGTGCAGGTCGGGATAGGGGAAACCCTTCCGGCTGTAGCTCATCTGATGCCCGAGTTCGTGCAGGGCGTAGTTCGTGCTCTGCTCGATGTCGTTCGTCGGAGCGACGACCGTGGGGGCCCCGGTTCGCGGGCGGATCGTGAAGTACTCGAATCCGGCTCCCCTGGTCGTGGTGTCGTTGTAGTACGCGGGCATGGTCACCCCGCCGTTTCCGCCTTTCGACATCAGCATGATCGAGTCGTACTCGGCCGGAGCGGACCATTCCGCGAAGCGGTCCGCGAACTCCCACTCATGCAGCCTCCGGTCCGTTTCGGTCGCCGTATGGGGTTCGTCGATCCACTTCACGGTCGCGGTCGCCCGCACCCCGGCCCGGCTCGTGAGGAGGTACACGAACTGATCGACCACATACTGCGTGTACTTCTTCTCGTCGGCCGTGAGGATGTGACGAGTGGGGTCGCCCGGGAAGGTGACGTCCGAGACCCCGACGAACAGGAACTTCCAGGTCGGCTTGGAGAGCGGGGCCGTGTAGTCCCGGGCGGCCCCCTGCCTCTTCGCCTGATCGACCGCGCGGCTGACGATCTCCGACGCCGCCATCGGGGTGGAGGCGGCACTCGCAGGAGCGACGGTGCCCAACGGGACCGCGGCGGCCCCGAGGAGGATGCCGGCCGTGACGGCGGTCGCGATGGCGGCCTGCCTGAGGGATCGAGGAGATCGGGCCATGGTGCTCTCTGTTCGAAGGTGTGGCCGCGTCAGCGGCTTCCGGGCCGCCGGGTGTGGAGGCCTTCACCCTGCAAGACGTGCGTTATCCGCATTCGTGACGCGGGCGCGCCGAAGGGCTGGAGGATCCGTCCGGCTCCTCCAGCCCGTGTGGCCGATGGTCAGCCGACCTGGCCGGCGCCCCAGGTGAAGTTCAGGTGACCCTTCGCCTCGGTCGTCTGAGCCTCCTTCGCACCCGTCTGCTGCGGCGTGACGTCGAGCAGGTCCGTGGTCTGCTTGAGCGTGCCGAACGCCGCCGTGTTGACGTATCCGGCGTCCCAGGCGATGAACGTCGTGCTCGGGGTTCCGAGCTTCACCGACACCTCGACCCGCGTGTCGGACTTCCGGACGACGGTGTAGGTGTTGCCGTCCTTCGTCACGGTCGCGACGCCGGCGGCGTTCCAGGTCAGCGGGATGCCGGCGAAGCTGTCCGCCCGGCGCGCGTTCTGAGCGCTGTCGATCTGGTCGGAGTACGTGAACCCGGTGACCGGCGCCGTCGCGCGGTACGTCCAGTTGCCGGAGTGCGCCGTGTTCACCGGCAGCACCTTGGTCTGCGTCAGATCGGTCGTCTCACCGCCGAGGAACGTCACCTTGGTGGCCCACGTCACGGTGGAGATCGCCTTGGGCGCGGTCTGAGCATCCTTCGTGTTGTCGAAGCCGGAGATCACGTTCACGAGCTCGAGCGTGCGGGTGCCGCGGCCCGTCGGCGCGCTGTTGACGGAGTCCATTCCGGTGACGACGAAGGTGCTGGACGGTGTTGCGAGCGTGACCGAGATCTCAGCGAGAGTGTCGGATTTCTTCACCACCGTGACGGCACGGCCGGACCAGACGAAGGATGCGGTGCCCGCGGCGGTGAACGTGATGGGCTGGCCGCCGAAGGAGTCGAGGCGCTTGACCCCGTCGGACGCGGTGAGCCGGTCGGTGTACGTGTAGCCGCTGACCGGGATCCCCGTGCGGTAGACGAAGGACTCGTTGAACGTCTCTCCCTGGCCACGCGTGCTGGCACGCGTGATGTCGTTGGTCTCGCCGCCGACGAAGATGGCCTTGACCCTGTAGGCGCCCCACGTGATGTTCGTGTGTCCGTGCGGCTCGGTGGTCAGCGGCTCCTTCACGCCGGTCAGCTTCGGAGTGATGTCGAGCAGGTCGAACATCTGCTGAACCCGAGCCGTCGGTGCGACGTTTCCGTAACCCGTGTTGTAGATGGTGAACGTCGTGCTGGGTGTCTTCAGCTCGACGGAGATCTCGACGAGGGTGTCGGACTTCTTCCGCAGGACGTATTGATTGCCGTCCTTCGTGACGCCGGCGACCCCGTTGGCTCCGAAGGTGACGGAGACGCCGGGAAGGCTGTCGACGCGTCGGGCGCCGTCGTTGCCGACGATCTGGTCAGTGTAGGTGTAGCCGGTCACGGGGGCTGCCGAGCGATAGGTGTAACTGTGGAAGTACACCCCGCCCGGCGTGGCCGCCTGGTTGTAGTTGAGGTCGACCTCCTGGCCGCCCACGAAGGCGACCTTCGTCGGGGTGGCCGAGTAGACCAGGGTGATCTCGGTGTTGGTGCCGGTGGTGAACTGTCCGTCGGCCGGGGCACTGCCGGACTTGACCGAGACGGTCCGGTAACCGTTGACCATCGGTGCCTTGATCGAGTAGGCGTCCCCGCCGACACCGAAGGTGTTGATGTCCGGCGCGAGGGTGCGGCCCGCCTCGTCCTGCAGGTGCACGGTCGCCATGGCGGGGTTATGCATGAAGCGCGGGCTGACCTGCCACATCTTCGGATAGGTGCCCTGAGGGACGCCGTTCACGTTCACCTTGCCGGTGAGGTAGTCGACGTAGAACTTGTACCACTCGTTCCACGGGTCCGAGGCGTACCCGTAACCGGAAGCGTTGTGAAGTTCGGGATACGGGAAGCCCACCGTGTTCATGGAGACAGCGTGAGCGAACTCGTGAATCATGATGTTGGTGTCACGAGAGATGCTCCCGGCCGGGAGGGAGGGGTACCCGGGGGTGCTGGTCTGCGGCGTGATGGAGACCCAGGAGTATGCGGCTTCGCGCGCGTTGGCCCAGTTCCATGCCCAGGTCAAACCGCCGTATGCGCTGCCCGGATTGAACCTCGACGCCACCATGATGCAGTCGTACTCTGCGACCCCGGAGACGCCCTTGAGGATGTCCGCCGTCTCCGACGGCGAGAGACCGCCGTCGGTGCTGGCGGTCGTGAAGGGAGCGTCGACCCACGTGACGGTCGGCGTGATGGTCACGCCGGTGTCCCGGCTCGTCGTGTCCACGAACTGGTTGATCACGTTCTGGGTGTACGTGCGGGCTGCCGTGTCCAAGGTCTGGCGCGATCCGCTCGGATACTTCACGTCGGCGACACCGACGAACAGCACCTTCCAGTTCGGTTTGCTGATCGGCGCTGCGTAGTCGCGGGCGGCGCCCTGCTTCTTCGCCTGGTCGATTGCCCGGCTGATGATGTCGGCAGCCGCGACCGGGCTGGAGGTTGCGGCGCTCGCCGGCGCGGCGGCGCCGAGCGGGACCGCCGCCGCACCGGCGAGGACGCCGGTGGTGATGACGGTCGCGAGCGCGGCGCGTCGGAGGGAACGATGGATTCGGGTCATGGTGCTCTCTGTTGGGGGAGGCGTCGCCCATCGGCGACGCAGGCGCACCCGAAGAGCGCGCCCACCCCTAGAGACGCGCGAATACCCGCATTGTGACGGAGCCGGACTCAGTCCGCCCGCAGCGTCAGTCCGTCCCGCGCAGCCGCGCGATCGACGCCATCACGTGATAGACGACGATCGCCGCGATGGCGCCCAGTGCGATCCCGTTGAAGGTCAGCTGACCGAGGTTCAGCGTGAAGTCGCCGACACCGATGATGAGCGCCGTCGCCGCCGTGAACTGGTTGACCGGCTTGGAGAAGTCGACCTTGTTGTCGAGCCAGATCTTCACGCCGATGATGCCGATCAGGCCGTACAGCGCGGTGGTCACACCGCCGAGCACGCCCGCGGGAATGGTGTTGATGACGGCGCCGACCTTGGGGGAGAGCCCCAGCAGCACGGCGACGATTCCGGCGACCCAGTAGGCGGCGGTGGAGTAGACGCGCGTCGCCGCCATGACGCCGATGTTCTCGCCGTAGGTCGTCGTCCCCGAGCCGCCGAAGAAGCCGGCGATGGTGGTGGCGACGCCGTCCGCGAAGAGCGCCCGGCCGGTCAGCCGGTTGACCGAGGGGTCGGTGAGCTGCGCGACACCGCGGATGTGCCCGACGTTCTCGGCGATCAGCACGAGGACGACCGGGAGGAACGCGGGCAGGATGCCCCAGGTCGTCGCGGGGGAGACGAACGGGTTGGCGGGCAGGGTGAACTGCGGGAAGCCGATCCACGGAGCCTTGGCGACGGCGTCGAAGTTCACCTGGCCGACGATCACCGCGAACACGTACCCTACGGCGACGCCGAGGAAGATCGAGAGCCGGCCGAGCATCCCGCGGAAGAGGACGGTGCAGAGGATGACCGCGGCCAGCGTCACCAGGGCCGTGACGGGCGCCTGGACGAAGTTGTTCTTCGCGGCGGGAGCCAGGTTGAAGCCGATCAGGGCGACGATCGCGCCGGCCACCACCGGCGGCATGAGCCCGTCGATCCACCCGGTCCCGGTCGCGATGACGATCAGGCCGACGACGGCCAGGAGGACACCGGTGACGACGATCCCGAACAGGGCGGACGGCATCCCGTCGGCCTTCGTCGCCGCGACGATCGGGACGATGAACGCGAACGACGAGCCGAGGTAGCTGGGCAGCCGGTTGCCGGTGATGACGAGGAAGAGCAGCGTGCCGACGCCCGAGAACAGCAGGGTCGTCGCGGGCGGGAAGCCGGTGAGCAGCGGCACCAGGAACGTCGCACCGAACATGGCGACGACGTGCTGCGCGCCGAGCCCGATCGTACGGGGCCAGGTCAGCCGTTCGCCGGGCAGCACGATCTCGTGCGCGCCCACCTTCTTGCCATCACCATGCAGCGTCCAGGGCAGTGCCATGCGTGTCCTTCGGAGGTCGTGAGTCGGAATAGGCTTGGTGCTGCGCATTCGCGCATTACTCGACGAACCTGAGTCTTCGCCGTCCACCGCCCACCGATCCTACGGGAGTCCACCATTTCCGCATCGACCAGCGCGCCCACCTCCACGGGGCGCTTCGACCGCTTCTTCGAGATCAGCGCCCGCGGCACGACGTGGGGAACGGAGGTGCGCGGCGGCGTCCTCACCTTCGTCACCATGGCGTACATCGTCATCCTGAACCCGCTGATCCTGGGCGGGACGAAGGATGTGGTGGGCCACACCCTGGGCACGACCCAGGTCGCCGCCGTCACGGCACTGAGCGCCGGTGTGATGACCGTGCTGTTCGGCCTGATCGCTCGGCTGCCGTTCGCGTTCGCGGCCGGGCTCGGCATCAACTCGTTCCTCGCCGTCAACGTGGTCAAGATCCTCACCTGGCAGGAGGCGATGGGCCTCGTCGTCATCAACGGCGTGATCATCGTGCTGCTCTCGGCGACCGGGTTGCGGAAGCTCATCTTCAACGCCGTCCCGGCGCCGCTGAAGACGGCGATCACGGTCGGCATCGGCCTCTTCATCGCGTTCATCGGCTTCGTAGACAGCGGCTTCGTCCGCACCACGACGCTCTCGTCGCCGCCCGTCCAGCTCGGTGAGGCCGGATCCATCGCGACTCTGCCGACCATCACCTTCCTCATCGCCCTCGTCATCATGGGCGTGCTGATGGCGCGCAAGGTGAAGGGCGCGCTGCTGATCGGCATCGTCGCCGCGACGGTCGTCGCGATCATCGCGGAGGCCATCTGGCACGTCGGCCCGTCGATGGGGAAGAACCCGGCCGGCTGGAACCTGACCGTCCCGCAGCTGCCGACCTCGCTCGTCTCGCTGCCGGACCTCAGCCTCGTCGGCCAGGTGGACCTGTTCGGGGCCTTCGGCCGGATCGGCGCCCTCGCCGCGATCATGCTCATCTTCACGCTCGTCTTCACGAACTTCTTCGACGCCATGGGCTCGATGACCGGCCTGGCACGGAGCGCCGGCCTGGCGAACGAGGACGGCACCTTCCCGCGCCTGCAGCCCGCGCTCATCGTGGAGGGTGTCGGCGCGATCGTCGGCGGTGGCACCTCGTCGTCGTCGAACACGGTGTTCGTGGAGTCGGCCTCCGGCATCGGCGAGGGAGCGAAGACCGGCTTCGCCAGTGTCATCACCGGCGCGCTGTTCCTGCTCGCGATGTTCTTCACGCCGCTGACCCAGGTGGTCCCGCTGGAGGTGGCCGCCGCCGCGCTCGTCGTGGTCGGCGCCCTGATGGTGGTGCAGATCAAGCACATCGACTTCACCGAGTTCTCGGTGGTGCTCCCGGTGTTCCTGACGATCATCGTCATGCCGCTCACGTACTCGATCGCCAACGGGATCGGGGTCGGCTTCATCAGCTGGGTTCTCATCCGCTCGCTCGCCGGCAAGGCCCGCGAGATCAGCCCGCTGCTCTGGATCGTCGCCGCCGGCTTCCTCATCTACTTCGCGCGCGGTCCCATCGAGGGGCTGCTCGGGCAGGTGTAGGGCCGGGGTTTCCTCAGGGTTCACTCGGGGGTTATCCGGATACCGGGCGCGACCGGGCGCCGGTTGGATGGAGACATGACCACCACCAGCACCCCGTACCAGACAGCCACTCCCGACCGCACCCTCAGCATCACGAGCTTCGCGCTCGGACTCGCCTCCATCGTCTTCGGCTGGACGCTCATCGCTCCGGTCGCCGGCCTCGTCGTCGGCATCATGGCGCTGAAGCGCGAGCCGCTGGGGAAGACCTTCGCGGTGTGGGGAATCGTCCTCAACGCCGTGATGCTCGCCGGCGCAGCGTTCTTCGCCCTGCTCGCCCTCGTGGGCATCGGGTTCGGCGTCCTGGCGCTGCCGTTCGCGTGGCTCTGAGTCGCCACGCGGTTCGTAGATCGATCCCAGTGTCAGACCTCGGTCGCAGGCTCCCTCGGCGCTGGGGTCGCGGCATCGCTCCGCGCTGCTTTGAGCTCCACCGCGCCTGGCTCTGAGCCGACAGGGGACAATGGGGGGATGGAACCATCCCCCCTCGTCCGGCCGCGCAGCTTCGTGGTGCGCGGCCGCAAGACCGAAGCCCAGTCGCGCGCGATCGACGAACTGTGGCCGAGCTTCGGCGTCGACTTCGACGGCTCGTCTCTTGACCTGGACGCGATCTTCGGGCGCACGGCCCCCCGCGTGGTCGAGATCGGCTTCGGCAACGGCGAGAACCTGCTGACCCTGGCGGAGCGCCATCCCGACCGCGACTTCCTCGGCATCGAGGTGCACGGCGCAGGCATCGGCCGGGTGCTCGGCGCGATGCGGGATCGCGGACTCACGAACATCCGCATCGTGCGGCACGACGCGGTCGAGGTGTTCGAGCGCGGGCTCCCCGCAGGCTCGGTGGATGAGATCCTCATCTTCTTCCCCGACCCCTGGCCCAAGGCGCGTCACCACCGGCGCAGGCTCATCCAGCCGGAGGTCGCCCGACTTTTCGTCGCCGCGCTGTCCCCGGAGGGCGTGCTCCGGCTCGCGACCGACTGGGAGCCGTACGCCGAGCACATGATCGAGGTGCTCGACGCCGAGCCCGGTCTTGTGAACCTCGCGGGCGATGCGCACTTCATCCCGCGCCCGGACGACCGCCCGGTCACCAAGTTCGAGCGCCGGGGCGAGCGCCTCGGCCACGCCATCTTCGACCTCGCGTACCGTCCCACTCGCTGACCCGCCCGCCCGCAGACCCCATCCGTCCGTCCACGACGGAAAGGGAGGTCATCCGGTCCCACATCCCGCCGGATCGCCTCCGTTTCTCGCGTCGAGCCTGCGTGTCGACGAGAGTCGCCTCCTTTTCCGTCCGGCCACCGCCGAGGACGGAAAAGGAGGCGATCCGCATCCCGAACCCGGCGCGTCGTGGAAAACGGACGGCCGCGGACGACCCCCGGCACCGGATCGCCTCCCTTTCGGGGCGCACGCCTCCGACCCTCGGAACCGCCCGGGTTCGTAGGATGGGCGCATGACGCATGCGCGCACGGTCGACGAGCTCCGGTCCGCTTTCGAGCGAGGGGTCACCAAGCCGCTCGCGTGGCGCCTCGACCAGCTGCGGGCGCTGCGGCGCATGCTCACCGACCGGTCCGCGGAGTTCGAGGATGCGCTGCTCGCCGACCTGGCGAAGAGCCCGACCGAGTCGCAGATCGCCGAGCTCGGGTTCGTCGTCGGCGAGATCGACCACACGCTCAAGCACCTGCGCCGCTGGCTGCGGCCGCGCCGCGTGTCCGTTCCCGGAGCGCTGCTCCCTGCGCGCGCATCCACGATGCTCGAGCCGGTCGGCGTCGTGCTCGTCATCGCGCCGTGGAACTACCCCGTGCAGCTGCTGCTCGCCCCGCTGGTGGGCGCGCTCGCGGCCGGCAACGCGGTCGTGCTCAAGCCGAGCGAGCTCGCCCCGGCGACGTCCGCGGCGATGGCGCGCCTCATCCCGCAGTACCTCGATCCCCGCGCCGTCGCGGTCGTCGAGGGCGGCGTGGAGGACACCACCGACCTGCTCGCCCAGCGGTGGGACCACATCTTCTACACCGGCAACGGCCGCGTCGGCCGCATCGTCGCCGCCGCAGCGGTCGAGAACCTCACCCCGGTCACGCTGGAGCTCGGCGGCAAGTCGCCCGTCTACGTCGATGCCACGGTCGACATCGCCGCCGCCGCCCGACGCATCGCCTGGGGCAAGTTCATGAACGCCGGGCAGACGTGCGTCGCGCCCGACTACGTGCTCGCCGAACGTTCCATCGTCCCGCGCCTCGCCGACGCGCTGCGCGACGCGGTCCGCGACCTCTACGGCGACGACCCGGCGGAGAGCCCGGACTACGGCCGCATCGTCAACGACCGCCAATTCGAACGGCTGGCCGGGATGCTCGGCTCGGGCACTGCGGCGGTCGGCGGCGACCACGACGCCGAGACCCGGTACCTCGCTCCGACCGTGCTCACCGATGTCGCGCCCGAGTCGCCCGCGATGGCGGAGGAGATCTTCGGCCCCATCCTCCCGATCCTTCCCGTCGACGGCCTCGACGACGCCATCCACTTCATCCGCGCGGGGGACAAGCCGCTCGCCCTGTACGTGTTCACCTCGAGCGCGACGACCCGCCGCCGCATCCTCACCGAGACCAGCTCCGGCGCGGTCGGCTTCGGTGTTCCGGCTGCGCACCTCGCGGTCGCCGGACTCCCGTTCGGCGGCGTCGGCGAGAGCGGCGCCGGCGCCTATCACGGCGAGCGATCTCTGCGGACCTTCAGCCACGAGAAGGCCGTGCTCAGCAAGTCGCTCAGCCCCGACACCATGCAGCTGATCTACCCGCCGTACACCGAGGCGAAGGACCGCTTCGCGCGCGGTCTGCTGCGCAAGCTGGGCTGATCCCGCAACCGTCCGCTGCGATGGACATCGTGTCGAAGGAGTGTGGAGATGGGCGACAGGTCGTCCAGTGGGCCTCACAGACCCGGGGGTAGGCTCGGCACTGCCGGAGGCCACGAACGTCCGGCGCCCGAAAGACATGCCAACGCACAACGAGAGGCAACGGTGCCAACCGTGAACCCGACAGCAACCATGGACGAGTCGAAGACAGCCCCCATCCCCGTCGTCACCCCGTCCGGACTCGTCGTCACCGATGCGTCCGAGAACGTCTCCGACGTCCCGACCCCCAGCGCGGAGGGGCGCCCGACCCGCATCGAGACCGATTCGCTCGGCAGCCGCGAGATCCCGGCCGACGCGTACTGGGGCATCCACACCTCGCGCGCGCTGGAGAACTTCCCGATCGCCAAGCGCCCGATCTCCGTCTACCCGGACCTCATCGTCGCCCTGGCCAGCGTCAAGCAGGCCGCAGCACGCGCCAACGCCGAGATCGGGGTGCTGGAGGCGCACAAGGCCGAGCTGATCGACCGCGCCTGCCAGCTCATCATCGACGGCCGGTACCACGACCAGTTCGTGGTCGGCGTCATGCAGGGCGGCGCCGGAACCTCGACCAACATGAACGCGAACGAGGTCATCGCCAACATCGCGCTCGAGCTCGACGGGCACGAGAAGGGCGACTACTCCCACCTGCACCCGATCGACGACGTCAACCGCAGTCAGAGCACGAACGACACGTACCCGACCGCCATCAAGATCGGCCTCACCTTCGCGCTCGGGCACCTGCTCGACGAGCTCGCGCTGCTGCGGGACTCGTTCGCGGCCAAGGCGGCCGAGTTCCGCAACATCCTGAAGGTCGGCCGGACGCAGCTGCAGGATGCCGTGCCCATGACCCTGGGCCAGGAGTTCCACGGCTTCGCCACCACGCTGACGGAGGACCACGCGCGCCTGACCGAGACGAAGTGGCTGCTCGCCGAGATCAACCTCGGTGCGACCGCGATCGGCACGGGGATCACCGCGGATCCGGGCTACGCCGCCGCCGCCGTCCGTCACCTGAACGTCATCACCGGCCTGAACCTCGAGACCGCTCCCGACCTCATCGAGTCCACAAGCGACGCCGGCGCGTTCATGTCGTTCTCCGGCTCGCTGAAGCGCAGCGCGATCAAGCTCTCGAAGATCTGCAACGACCTCCGCCTGCTCTCCTCCGGACCCCAGGCGGGTCTCGGCGAGATCAATCTCCCGGCCCGCCAGGCCGGCTCGAGCATCATGCCCGGCAAGGTCAACCCCGTCATCCCCGAGGTCGTCAACCAGGTGGCCTTCTCGGTCGCCGGCGCGGACGTGACGGTCACCATGGCGGCCGAGGGCGGCCAGCTGCAGCTCAACGCCTTCGAGCCGGTCATCGCGCACTCCCTGCTGCAGAGCATCACGTGGATGGCGCAGGCGTTCCGCACGCTCCGGATCAACTGCGTGGACGGCATCACGGCGAACGAGGAGCGCCTCGGCGCGATGGTCGGGTCGTCCGTCGGCGTGATCACCGCGCTCACCCCGCACATCGGCTACGCCGCCTCCGCCGCGCTCGCCAAGTCGGCCCTCCTGACCGGCCGCAACGTCGCCGACCTCGTCGTCGAGGCGAAGCTGATGAGCCGCGAGGAGGTCACCCGGCTGCTGTCGCCCGCCCGTCTGAGCGGCCTGGAAGTCGTCACGACGGCCATCCCGGTGATCCAGGCGGACGCCATCCGCGAGGCACGCTCCGATACCGAGTGAGAGCCGGGGCTCCTCAGCTCCGTCATCGAACGCAGACTCGCTCGTCTACTCCAGTGGACGGATGCTCGCCTTCCCGCTGGCCCAGCGGGTCGACGCGGCTCCGCCGGAAGGAGCGACGGATGCCGCGAGGCGAGAGACGGATCGTGGACCGCTTCCTGCGGTCGCTGGAACGGGTGCCGGGCGTCCACGTCGTGGATGCCGGCGCACTGCTGCTGCAGGTGCTGACCCCGGACCACCGGATCGTGGAGGTGCGGGTGGAGGAGGATGCGCTGCTCGCCAACGCCCGCCTGGTCGCCGACGACGCGGCTCTGCACGGGCTGTCCGGCACCGACAGCGTCGACCGGTCCTTTACCCTGTTCTTCCTGCACATGCAGGCGGCCGTAGGGTCCGGTCCGCTGCGGGGGGTGCGCAGGCTCCGCTACACCGCTCGGGGCGTGGTCCCGGACGGGCGCGCTGGAACGGAGACACAGCCGCGCATTCAATAGCGGACATTGCTGTCTAGGCTTTTCGCCCCATACCCGGGCAGGGTGAGCACAAGCCTGTATAGAGGTCGTTATGCCCGACATGACGACAAGGGTGCCGGCACCGGGGAATCTCGCTGCGCCGAGTGCCGGCACCCGACCTTTCTCCGACTCCCGTCAGTCGGACGGCGCGGGACCGGCGGCCGGAGAATCGTCCGCCGGGAGCTCGTCCGTGCTCAGCGGCACGGTGCATTCGAAGCCGTACACCGCGCAGGGTGGAGTGCCCCGAAGCGCGGAGAACGCGTAGACATCGACGACGGCGGCGCCTCCGAGATGGGAGGGGCGGCGGATGCGGCTGGGCGGCGTTCGGGAGAGGGAGGGCACCGAGAGGGTGGTCTCGCTGCCGTCACGGGCGACCAGGACGCAGGTGAGCATCCATCCGTCCGCTTCGTCGGGGATCATGCTGCGACCCTAGGCTGTGCGGCCGCTCAGGTCGATTCCCCCGTCGGAGGGGAGAAGAAATCGGTGCCGTCCGCGGGGCCGATGCGCGGCCCGGCGGACGGCACCGGAAGAGAGTCAGTTGAAGGGCGCCCACTCGTCGAGGTCGTACTCGAGCTCGATGCCGTCGTAGAGGCGGACCCGCCAGACCTTGCTGTTGCCGCCGACGTACTGGCCGCGGGCGGTCTCCATCGACCACTCACCGTCGCCGACGCGCTGCCAACGGATCATGCCGACGTGTTCGCGGAGCCGCGGCGCGTGCGGCGGGTGAAGGAAGTCGTCTTCAGACATTTATCCATACCGTCCCCCTCGCTGCCCTCTCATCGTCGCCCAGCGCAGAGAGAAGTCACTACCCCCAAATGTGGGGTCTAGGCTTTTCGGCCACGCGGCGCGGCGGGATCGCTCAGCGCTCGCGCGCCTCGGCCTCGCGGAAGAGGGCGATCATGTCGCGACCCAGCTGGTGCGGGGCGGTCTCGCAGGGGCTGTGCCCGGTGCGGTAGACGGCGAGGTGGGCGCCGAGGGCCTTCGCGTTCGCGGCGTGCAGGTGGGTCGGCCAGAGGTCGTGATCACCCGTGACGACGAGGAGCGGGATGCCGCTGGCGGCGACGCGCGCACGCACATCCGGTACCCGCTTCATCAGCCCGACGATGTCGTCGACGCTGGAGCGGCGGGTGAACGCGAACCGCGACCGCACGAACGCCAGCCGGCTGTCGGACACCTTGTTCTTGTTCGTCGTGATGCCCCAGATCATGAGGCTCGCGCCGATGTGGGGCGTCGCGAACCAGCTGAGCGCCCCGATGATCCGAACGCCGCGGAACGACTGCCCGGGCTCGGGCGGTGCGGTCAGGAGGGTGAGCGACCGGAAGAGCTCGGGATGCTCCACCAGCGCCAGTTGCGACAGGATCCCCGCGAACGAGTAGCCGAGAACGTGCGCCGGACCGCCGTCGCGCAGGAACGCGACGACGTCGGCCACGAGCAGGCCGTAGGTGTAGCGGCCGCCGGGCACAGGGCCGGCATCCGCCGATTCGTACTGCCCGGCCAGGTCGAAACTCTGCACGTAGTAGCCGGCCGCGACGAGGATCGGCGCCAGGAGGTAGAAGTCCTCCTTGGAGCCGGTCACCCCGGGGATCAGGACGACGCGGGGATCGGCGGGATCGCCCAGCGCGGCGACCGCCAGCTCGCCGCTGGGGGCGCGGAAGCGCGAGAACACCGTGCCGACGGGCGCGACCGACCAGTCGATATCGGGCAGCGCGGCATCGAGGCGCGCAGCCTCGTCGTCCCCGCCCGTGACCGGACGCCTCTCTCCGATGGACACAGCCAATACGCTAACGCACCACGGCGCGCCCGGTGGGTCAGGTGACGCGGCAGTACGTGGTGAGGTAGCCGATCCCGCCGATGGAGACCGTGACGGTGGACCGGTCGCGGAGGAAGACGGGAGGGGTGCGCGAGTACCCCGCGCCGCCCGGGCTCCCGGTGGAGATCAGGGTTCCCGGTGGGATGGTGGCGGAGCGGGAGAGGAACTCGATCAGCTCCGGGACACTGCGGACCATGTCGGCCGTCGACGCATCCTGCAGGATCGCACCGTCGACGTTGGTGGTCAGCCAGAGGTCCTGCGGGTCGGGGATCTCGTCCGCCGTGACGACCACGGGACCGGTGGGGGTGAAGCCGTCGAACGACTTGCACCGCGACCACTGCGCCTCCGAGAACTGCAGGTCGCGGGCGGTGATGTCGTTGACCACGGTGTAGCCCCAGACGTAGTCGAGGGCGTCCTGCACGGAGACGTTCCGCGCCGGACGGCCGATCACCACCCCCAGTTCGGCTTCATAGTCGACCTGGGTGGAGAGGTCGGCCGGCCAGGTCGTCGTACCGCCGTGCCCGGCCAGGGAGTTCGGCCAGAGGTTGAAGACGGTCGCCGCCTTCTCGCTCCGCAGCTTCAGCTCGGAGGCGTGCGCGGCGTAGTTCGCCCCGATCGCGATGACGTGCGGCGGGCGGAGCACAGCGGAGGCGTGGCGCAGCTCGTGCACCGCTGGCAGCTCGCGACCGGCGGCTTCGGCCTCGGCGACCACCGCGCGCACCTCGGCGAGTCCGTCCTCGCCCCGTTCGATGAGCTCCTGCAGGTCCCGCGGCGGCCGGGCCATCACTTCGTCGAGGAAGAGGGCTCCGTCTCCGATGACGGCTGCCAGGCGGGGCCCGGGATCTGCGGCGTTGCTGAGGTGCGAGAATCTCACCGATCCAGGCTATCGGTTCATGCGACCGCGCCCGGCGCGTCGCGCTCCCTGTCGTGCGCCAGTCGGCGGCGGGCGATGCGACGCCGCCAGGGCGACTGGTCCGGAAGGTGCATGCTGAGCGTCGTGTACGCCCAGCGCAGCCGCCGCCCGAAGCCGCGCCAGGTGGAGAACGGGCGCGCCGAGATCCCGACGGTGAGCCGCTCGTCGTACCGGACGACGGTGTCGAGGCTCAGGTGGAAGGCGAGGTCCAGGTCGTCGTGGATGTCGCCACGGTCGCGGTGGACGCGGTCGCGCACATCCAGCCACACCTCGCGGCGCATGGCGAAGTTGGAGCCGAAGATGGGCGGGTTCCCCAGCCAGATCCCCATCGACCAGAAGTAGCCGCCGATGTAGAGCACCTGCCCGAGACCGGCGACGACCGTGTTGCCGTCGTAGAACACGCCGCGGCCGGTGAGCACGCCGACCTCCGGGGCGTCGACGAGTTCAGCCTCGATGTGGAGCAGCCAATCGGCCGGCGGGCGCGAGTCGGCATCCAGCCGCGCGATGATGTCGCCGGTCGCGGCGTCGTAGCCGGTGGATGCGGCGGGCCAGATCCCGCGCTGCGGCTGCTCGACGACGCGGGCGCCCGCGGCGCGCGCGACATCGGCGGTGCCGTCGCTGCTGCCGTTGTCCACCACGATGATCTCGTCCGCGGGTCGGAGCTGCGCGGCGAGGTCGTCCAGGCAGCGGGCGAGCATCTCGGCGTCATCGAGGGCCGGGATGACGACGGACAGGGAGGGCACGTTCCGATCCTAGGCCTGCATCGCGGAGCCAGGCCTGCACGGCGGGGCTTCGCGCGCTATGCCCGCCACAGGTGGAGCCCGGCGTAGCTGCGCCACGGCGCCCAGCGCGCGCCGTACTCCGCTAGCCCGCGCGCATCCCCGGGGAGGCCGAGCCGCGCGGCACCCTGCCGGAGCGCCAGATCGCCGGTGAGCAGGATGTCCGGGCTGCCCAGCACCCGCAGGGCGACGTAGCCGGCTGTCCACGGCCCGATGCCCGGCAGTTCCATCAGTCGGCGTTCGAGGTCGTCGCGCGACTCGCCGACGTCGATGCTGAGGCGACCGTCGGCCAGCGCCGCGGCGGCACCGACGATCGCGTCGATCCGGCGGGACGGCCCGCGGAGCACCTCCCGCCCGCGCTCGGCGATCGCGGCGGCGGTGGGGAAGAGTCGGGTGAGGGTGCCGCCTCCGGGCACCGGGAGGTCGATGGGCTCGCCGAGCGCGTCGGTGAGGCGGGTCAGCGCGGTGCGGGCTGCGGCGACCGACACCTGCTGTCCGATGAGGGCGCGGAAGACGATCTCCTCCGCATCCACCGCCCCGGGCACGCGGAGCCCGGGGGCGGCCGCGACGCTGGGCGCGAGTGCGGGGTCGGCGGCCAGCGCGGCGCCGATGGCCTCGGCGTCCGCGTCGAGGTCGAGCAGCCGGCGCACGCGCGCGACGAGAGGAGCCAGGTCGGCGACGTCGGCGAGGGACGCGTCGCACTGGACCGCGGGGGATTCGGACGTGCCGGTGAGGGTCAGTCGCACCATCGCCGGGCCGTGGGGGAGCCGGAGAGCCCGGGCGTACCCGACGCCGCCCTGGCTCGCGTCCGCGCCGGCGACCTCCATCCCGTCGATCGCGCGGGCCGCGAGGAAGCCGAGCACCGACGCGCCATCGAACGGTGCGCGGGCGGGAAGCCGCAGGCTCAGTGTCACCGTGCCGGGCTCGCGGTGCGCGGCGGCGGGGGAGCGGCGAGCCGCGGTCCGGATGGCGCCGGGCGTCAGCCGGTAGACCTCGGCCATGGTCTCGTTGAACTGACGGACGCTGCTGAAGCCGGCGGCGAAGGCCACATCGGTGATCGGCAGGTCGCTGCCGGTCAGGAGCAGGCGCGCAGTCTGCGCACGGTGGGCGCGGGCGAGCGCGAGCGGGCCGGCACCGAGCTCGGCGGTGAGCACGCGGTTCAGGTGCCGCGGGGTGTAGCCGAGCCGGCGCGCGAGGCCAGGGACACCCTCCCGTTCCACCGTGCCGTCGGCGATGAGGCGCATGGCGCGGGCGGCGAGGTCGTCGCGGACGTTCCATTCCGGTGAACCGGGCACGGCGTCCGGGAGGCAGCGCTTGCAGGCGCGGAGACCCGCCTCGTGCGCGGCCGCCGCCGTCAGATAGAAGGTGACGTTGCCGGGCTTCGGCGTCACCGCCGGGCAGCTCGGGCGGCAGTAGATGCCGGTGGTGTGCACGCCGGTGATGAATTGCCCGTCGAAACGCGCATCCTTGGCGCTCATCGCCCGGTAGCGCTCGGCGAACACCGGGTCGGCGAGCGGGCCGTCGGAGCCGGTGACGGCAGCGCCCGTCGCCGGGCCGGTCGTCGCGACGGACGGGGGATGCTGCAGCGTGCTCATGTCCACCAGCGTGACACCCGCCGCCGACATCCGATAGCGGAAATCGGACATGACCGCGCGGCCGACCGGCCGCCCCGATCGCTAGCCTGGGAGGCATGGACGTACTCGACTGGCTCGCGGCCGCGCTCGGCGAGGAGGCCGCCGACGCCGGCGTGCTGACGACCGACCCCGCACTCCTGGACGCCGCCCGCACCGACCGCTCGGGATGGGTGGCCGAGGGCCGCCCGCTCGCGATCGTGACCGCGCGATCGGTGGCGCACGTGCAGGCGACGCTGCGGGCGGCGAGCGAGTTCCGCGTCCCGGTCGTGCCGCGGGGTGCGGGCACCGGCCTGGCGGGCGGCGCGAACGGCACCGACGGATCCATCGTTCTCGACGTCTCCGCGATGAACCGCATCGTCGAGATCTCGGCCGACGACCAGCTCGCCGTCATCGAGCCCGGCGTCGTCAACAGCGACCTCAACGCGGCGCTGGAGCCGTACGGCCTGTTCTTCGCGCCCGACCCGGCGAGCAAGGCGATCTCCACCGTCGGAGGGAACATCGCGACCAACGCCGGCGGGCTGCTGTGCGCGAAGTACGGCGTTACGCGCGAGGCCGTCCTGGGGCTGGAGGTGGTGCTCGCGGATGGACGCCTCCTGCGCACCGGGCACCGCACCGTGAAGGGCGTCACCGGCTACGACCTGACCGCCCTGTTCGTGGGCTCGGAAGGGACGCTGGGCGTCATCGTGGGCGCCACCGTCCGTGTTCAGCCGATCCCGCCCGGGGAACCGGTCACCCTCGGCGCGCTCTTCCCGGATGTGACCGCGGCGGCGCAGGCCTCCGCCCGCATCACGGCGGCTCGACTGCGCCCGGCCGTGATGGAGCTGCTCGACGCGCCGGCGCTCGAACGCATCTCCGCCTACCTCGGCCCGGAGACCATCGAGGACGCATTCGGTGCGACCGGCGGAGCGGCCTACCTGCTCGTCCAGTTCGACGGCGCGACGGGGGCGGAGGACGCGGCCGCCGCCGGTGGGCTGCTGACCGAGACCGGCGGGACCGTCCGGGTCGCCGCGGATGCGGACGAGGGGGAGCGCCTGCTCGCGCTGCGCCGCGCGTTCCACCCGGCGCTGGCCTCCTCCGGTGAGGTGCTCATCGAGGACGTCGCGGTCCCGCGCTCGCGCATGCCGGAGATGTTCGCCGCGATCGAGCGGATCTCCGAGCGGTACGGCATCCCCATCCCGACCGTCGCCCACGCCGGCGACGGCAACCTGCACCCCAACTTCGTCTACACCGGCGACACGGTGCCCGACGCCGTGTGGGATGCGGCGAACGACCTGTTCCGGACCGCCATCGCCCTCGGCGGCACCCTCACCGGCGAGCACGGCGTCGGCGTGCTCAAGCGGCGCTGGCTCGCGGACGAGGTCGGACCGGACTCCTACGAGTTGCAGGTGAAGCTGAAGTCCGTGTTCGACCCCCTCGGCATCCTGAACCCGGGCAAGGTCTTCGGCGGCGCCTGACACATGGAGACCCGCACGAGGCCTTAACAGACTCGACCCCCGGTGGTGCGGCGATGCCTGCAGCGCTCCCGGGGGATCGAGTTATGCGTCAAGGATGCCCCCGGCGCGCGGCGAGCGCAACCCCCGATCGCGGCTGCGCGGTGAGCGAACGCGCTTTGACGCCGCACCCCGGCACCGGTTGGATGGGAGGCATGGCAGAGAACACCAACCAGAAGCCGGAAGTCGACGCCCCCGAGGGACCGGCTCCCGAGACCCTCGAGATCGTCGACATCGTCGAGGGCACCGGCCCCGAGGCCACCCCCGGCGCGAAGGTCGACGTGCACTACCTCGGCGTCGAGTACGAGACCGGCGAGGAGTTCGACTCCTCCTGGAGCCGCGGTCAGTCGATCAACTTCCCGCTGAACAACCTCATCAAGGGCTGGCAGGAGGGCATCCCCGGCATGAAGGTCGGCGGTCGCCGCAAGCTCACCGTCCCGCCGGCGCTCGCCTACGGCCCGGCCGGCGGCGGTCACCCGCTGTCGGGCAAGACCCTGATCTTCGTGATCGACCTGCTCGGCGTCAGCTGAACGGATCACCCGACGAACGAAGCGCTCCCTCGGCACGGCCGGGGGAGCGCTTCGTCGTTCGGGGCGTCCCGCGCCGTGCGCGTCGGAAACGGAGGCGATCCCGGCCGAAGCCGACACCATCCCCTCCGTTCCCGGCGTTCGGGGGCGATCACCCGCCGGATCTCCTCCGAAAGCTGCAGTCGCCGCTCGACCGCGGGTCGGATCGGAAACGGAGGAGATCCGCCGCCGACACGCCGCAGGATGCCGCGAACGGAGGCGGGTCGCCGGGCTGAGGGGCGGAATGTCCTCCATTTCCGGCGAGCGGACGCGGGTGGGACGGCACCGGGTAGGACCGCACCCGGAGGACGGCGGCCTACAGCGCGGGCGGCTGCATCCGGGTCGGGATGGCGATGCGGTTCCAGATGTTGATGGTCGCGATGGCCAGCAGCACGTTCGCCAGGCCTTCCTCGCCGAACTCGTTGAGCGCCCGCTGGTACAGCTCGTCCGGCACGCCGTCCTCGTGGATGAGCGTCACGGCCTCGGTCAGCTCCAGCGCGACGCGCTCGCGGTTCGTGAACCACGGCGACTCGCGCCAGGCGGAGACGGCGAAGACCTTGCGGAGCGGCACGCCGCGTCCCTGCAGGTCGACCGAGTGCATGTCGACGCAGTAGGTGCAGCCGTTGATCTGCGAGGCGCGCAGTTTGATGAGGTCGCCGAGCGGCTCCTCGACCTTGCCGCCGACATAGCCGTCGAGGTTGATGACCTTCCGGTAGCCCTCGGGCACGATGGTGGGGAGTTGGATGCGTTCTGTCATGTCCTCCACGCTAAGAATGCGATTGGCTGCGGGTAAGATCCATTTCGATCGATTCCGATCAGGCCATTCGTCGAGGCTCGGAGGGCATCCTGGACCTGCATGTCGCCATCGGCGATCGAGGCGACCGCGCCGACCGCATCTACCGCCAGCTGCGCGACGCCGTGGTGGATGGGCGGCTGCGCCGGGGTGAGCGGCTGCCGGCGACGCGCGAGCTCGCCGAGCGGCTGCAGGTCTCGCGCTCGACCGTCTCGACGGCGTACGAGCGGCTGACGGCGGAGGGCTATCTCGCCGCGCGGGTCGGCGCGGGCACATTCGTCGCCTACACCGGCGCGCCACCGAGGGGACGGGGAGGCACAGAACGGCGTCCCGCCGCCGTGGACACCCGACGCGGCGCCGCGCATCCGAACGCGACCTGGGCAGATCTCGACGACCCGCTGTGGACCGAGCCGCGCCCGATCGCCTACGACTTCAGCGTCGGCGCGCCCGATCCCGTTCTCTTCCCTCTGGAGACCTGGCGACACTACGTCACGGCAGAGCTCCGCGGCGGCTTCGCCCGCTCGACCCTGTACGCCGACCCGGCCGGAGTCGACCGGCTGCGCGAGGGGATCGCGCGACACCTCGGCCTCGCGCGCTCGGTGGACGCCGCCCCCGACGACGTGCTGGTGACCAACGGCGCCCAGCAGGCGTTCGACCTGCTCGCCCGCGTGCTGCTGACCCCGGGCGACACCGTCCTCGTCGAGGACCCCGGCTACCCGCCCGTCCGGCAGCTGTTCGAGACGACCGGCGCCCGGGTGCTTCCGGTCCCGGTGGACGAGTTCGGCCTCCGCGTCGACCTTCTGCCCCCGGCGCGGCTGCTGTACGTGACGCCGTCGCATCAATTCCCGCTCGGCGGGGTGCTTCCGCTCGAACGGCGGGTCGCCCTGCTGGAGTGGGCCGCGCGCAACGACGCGGTCGTCATCGAGGACGACTACGACAGCGAGTACCGGTTCGGCGCGCGGCCGCTCGACCCGCTCCAGCGACTGGATGCCGACGGCCGGGTCGTCTACGTCGGCACGTTCTCGAAGACGATGGCCCCGTCACTCCGGCTGGGGTTCGTGGTCGCGCCGCCGAGCCTCCTGCCCGCTCTGCGGCACGCCAAGCGGCTGAGCGACTGGCACAACGACGTCGTCACGCAGCGGGCCATGGCGCGCTTCATCGACTCCGGCGGTTTCGCGCGGCACGTGCGGTCGGCGACCCGCGTCTACGAGCAGCGGCACGACGCGCTCGTCCGCGCGGCGGGGGAGCTGCTGCCGGACTTCCGGTTGGTGCCGTCGGTCGCCGGGCTGCACCTCGCGCTGCTCGCCGACGGGGCCGACGGCGACATCGATGGACGCCGGGTCGCCGAGCGGGCCGCGGTGGCCGGCGTGGCCGTGCAGCCGGTCTCCCGGTTCCGGCTCGGCGATGGACCGGACGGCCTCCTGCTCGGCTTCGGCGGCATCCCGGTGGAGCAGATCCCGGACGGCCTACGTACGCTCGCGCAGGCCGTCGAGCGCGTGCGGGCGTCGGCGCCGAGCGAAGCAATGCCATGATCGGAGGATGACCTCGCCGGATGCGCCAGCGCCCCGCCGTCGCGGACGGCCGGCCGACGTCGACCCTGAGCGGGTGGCGCTGCTCGCCCTGCGGCACTTCGACGAGCACGGGTACGAGCAGACGACGATGGACGACATCGCCCGGTTGGCCGGGATCGGGCGGCGGACGCTGTTCCGCTACTTCCCGAGCAAGCCGGCGCTGGTGTGGGGCGGCATCGAGCCCGTGGTCGGGCGCATGCACGACGTGCTCGACGCCGCCGGGGACGACGAGCCCCTGCGGGATGTGCTGGCTCGCGCGGTGACCGAGTCCCTGACACTGAGCCCCGAAGCGGAGGAGGCCACCCGCCGGCGGATGGCGCTCATGGGGACGCATCCCGCCCTGGTCGGGTTCGGCCTGACGGCGATGGCGGCGAACCGTGGCATCCTCGTCGACTTCCTGGCCCGCCGGCTCGGGGCTGATCCGGAGGGACTGCGCGTCCAGGTGCTCGCCGACGCCATCGGGTCGGCCGACTTCTCGGCGCTCGTCTGGTGGGCGCGCCACGACGACGGACCGCCCGGCCCGGTCGTGGTAGCGGCCATGGACCAGGTGCTGCGGGGCGTCTGACCGCATCCGGCTGTTCGCGTCGGTCCGGTCTGACTCTCGCCGTGCTGCTCGGCGGCGAGTAGCGTGAGCGCATGCCGATCGAAGACGCATTCCCGCAGGGCACGCCGGTCTGGGTCGACCTCCAGAGCCCGGACCAGCCCGCCGCCGCCACGTACTACCGGTCGCTGTTCGGATGGGAGGTATCGGCGCCGTCGGCCGACTCCAACGGTTTCGCGCTGGCCAGCGCACGCGGCGTCCCCGTCGCCGCGCTCGGACCGCTGCCGTCGGACGACGTCCCGACGAGCTGGACGGTCTACTTCTCCGTCGACGACCTGACCGCTGCGGCGCAGGCCGTGACAGGCGCGGGAGGAACGGTGCTGCTGGAGCCTGGGGAACCGGTCGCCGGCATCCGGCTCGCCATCGTCGCCGATCCGGCCGGCGCCGTCTTCGGACTGTGGCAGCGGAAGGACCAGGGCGATCCGTGGCTGCGCGACGAGCCCGGCGCGGTGGACTGGCTGGAGCTGGTGGCCGCCGACCCCGCATCGACCTTCCCGTTCTACGAGTCGGTCCTCGGCGTCGGCATCAGCGAGATGCGCGTGGGGGAGGAACCCTACGGGCTGTTCGACGTCGGCGAGACGAGCGTGGCGGGCGCGTACCGGGCCGACGGCGCCGAGCCCGCCCACTGGCTGGTGTACTTCAATGTGGCCGACCTGGATGCGGCGATCGTGCGCGCGACGGAGCTCGGCGGGACGCTGCGCACCGAGCCGCTCTCCGCTCCCGGTGTCGGCCGGTGGGCCGAGATCGTCGACCCCCAGGGCGCCGGATTCGCGCTCCTCGAGCCGGAGCCGGAGCCGTCCTGAGCGGTGGCCGCGGGGCGGGAGCGCCCCGGATGCTCTGGTAGACTCTTCCAGTTGCCGTCTAACGGCCGCGGATCAAGAGAGCCCAGGCATCAGGCCCCGGGCACCGCGCAACGAGCAGAAAGGGGATCCCTCTATGGCGCTGGATGCAGACACCAAGAAGGCGATCATCGAAGAGTACGCAACCCACCCCGGTGACACCGGATCCCCTGAGGTCCAGGTCGCGATCCTGACCAAGCGGATCAAGGATCTCACCGAGCACCTCAAGGAGCACAAGCACGACCACCACTCGCGTCGTGGCCTGCTTCTGCTGGTCGGTCAGCGTCGCCGCCTCCTCGGCTACCTCTCGGAGATCGACATCAACCGTTACCGCTCGCTGATCGAGCGCCTCGGTCTGCGTCGATAACCGCAGCCGGAAGCCGGCGTCTTCGATAGACACCGCGAACTTCTTACGGACGGGCCGTCACCTTCGGGTGGCGGCCCGTTCTGTGTTGCCCGCACGCATCACGATTTGCGCCAAATCTCGGTTATGGCGCGTCCGTAACCACGATTTGCGCCAAATCTCGGTTATGGCGCGTCCGTAACCACGATTTGCGCCAAATCTCCCCATGCCTGCTGTGGTGCTTTCATGCTCTTGGCGGATCGTTTACAGCGCTGTAGCGTTGGGCGCACGTTCCGTCTCAAAGGAGAGTTGTGATCCCGCGCCGACTGTCTCTGTCCATCCTCTCCACGCTTACAGCGCTGGCCTTTTCAGTGGGAGCGATGGCGGCAGCTCCCACGCATCCCGCCGCCGCTGCGACCGCGACGTACAGCAATCCGCTGCCCCTCGACCTGGGCGGCGGGAAGGTCGCCGAGCAGTGCGCCGACCCGGACGTCATCCGGTCGGAGGACCCGGCCGATCCGGCGTGGTACCTGTACTGCACGCGCGACGTCATCGACTCGTCGCTGCGCAATCCCGACGGCTCGCTCGTCTTCTCGAGCATCCCCACCTACCGCTCCGCCGACCTCGTGCACTGGTCGTTCGTCGGCGAGGCGCTGCCCACCAAGCCCGCCTGGATCGGCGACGGCGACATGTGGGCGCCCGACGTCGCGTACGTCGGCGGCCGGTACCTCCTGTATTACACGGCGACGAACACCGTGGCGCCCGGCGGCGGCTCGGCGATCGGTGTCGCCACCAGCGCCAGCCCCGCCGGACCCTGGGTCGACTCGGGCGGACCGGTGGTGGAGCCGATGCCGTCACCCGGGAGCGCCGACCCGGCCGACCGACGCTGGGTGTTCGACCCGGAGCTGGTGACCGCGGGCGGCGAGCACTACCTGTATTTCGGGAGCTACTACGGCGGCCTGTCCGTGCGGCGGCTCTCCGCCGACGGCCTGCATTCCGACCCGGCCAGCCAGGTGCAGGTCGCCATCCCGAACCGGTACGAGGGCACGCATGTGATCGAGCACGACGGCTGGTTCTACCTGCTCGGCTCGGCGACCAACTGCTGCTCGGGCCCCCTGACGGGATATGGCGTGTTCGCGGGACGCTCGACGTCGCCCACCGGTCCGTTCGAGGACCGGACCGGCGCACTGCTGCTCGACCCGCGCGTCGGCGGCACTCCGGTGCTGCACCAGAACGGCAACCGCTGGATCGGCACGGGCCACGTCACGAGCGCGGTCGATGCGACCGGCCAGCGCTGGATGCTGTACCACGCGGTCGACCGCACCGACCCGTACGTCGCGGGCGGTGGCACGTACACCAAGCGCCCGGTGCTGATGGATGCGCTCGACTGGCAGGACGGTTGGCCGGTGGTCCGGGGCGGGGCCGGCCCGTCGGACGCGCCGCAGCCCGCTCCTGTGGTGACGGCGGGTGATCCGGCGGCGTATGTGCCGACGTTCGTCGCGCCGCCCAGCCGCGGAACGCTGCTTCCCGCGTATTCGGACGAGTTCGACGGCGCGGAGATGGACCCCGCCTGGACGTGGGAGCGCGACCCGGGCGCGGCGACGCGATCCCTCTCTGGTGGCGCGTTGCACTGGGACACCCAGGCGGCCGATCTCGGCCCCGACCCGGGAGCCGCCGGCCTTCCCCTCCGGCCGCTGCCGAGCGGCGACTACGTCGTCGAGACGCGCGTGTCGAGCACCGTGCCGAGCGAGGGATGCTGCCAGAACTACGCGCAGGGCGGCCTGGTCATCCACCAGGACGACGCGAACTTCGTGAAGCTCTCGGTCACGTCGATCTGGGAGACCCGGCAGACCGAGTTCGGCAAGCGGGAGACGGCGGAAGGTCCGGGGAATCCCACGTACGGCAACGCCGTCGGCGGCCCGGTGGCGGAGGCGACCGTTCTGCGGCTGAGCAGGACGCACACCGCGACCGAGAACGTCTACACCGCATCCACCAGCGTGGACGACGGTGCGACGTGGGGCGAGGCGGGCGCCTGGACGACACCGCTGCAGGCGACGCCTCCCCGGCTCGGGCTGGTGTCGATGGCGGCGGGAGGGTTCACGACGACGTTCGACTATGTGCGGGTGTACGGGGTGGATCCGGCCGTGGCTGCGCCGGGTGGCGGCGCAGATGCGACGGTCGGGGCTGGCTCAGCGACGTCGGACCCGACGGCGGAGCTCGCCGCGAGCGGGTCGACGGGGGAGCCCTGGATCGCGGGACTCGCGGCGTTGCTCGTGGCCGCGGGCGTCACTGTGCGGTTCAGCGGTGCTCGGGGTCCGCTCCCGGCCGGACCTTCGCGTCGTCGCGCACGTCGATCCGGCGACGGCCCTCCGAGCCTTCGCTGACCTCGATCCGCGGGTCGGCGTCGCTCTCGTCGGCGGCGGGGGCGGTCGTCAGCTGGTCGGCGCGGTCGTCTCGGTGGCTCATGCACCGACTCTCCCGCGCCCACCTCGCTCCGGCAAGGGGTGCCCCTCTCGCAAGATTTGCGCCAAATCATCGTTATGGCGCTCCCATAACCGAGATTTGCGCCAAATCTCCGGCGGCGTCCCGCCCTCCTGCGACGGGATTCGTGCCGAATGTGCGTTATAGCGCCGCCATAACGCACATTCGGCACGAATCTTCGGGAGCTCAGTCGCGAGGTGACGGAGACGCGGGCGCAGAGGAAGGGACGGCACCGCGGCGCGCCGCGACGGCCCGGTCGAACAGGGTGACCGCGACGAGGGCGGCCGCGACCAGCGCGATCCCGATCGTCACGCCGACGAGCCCGATCACCGGCGACGCAAGCGGCAGAAGCAGCACGAGTGCGATCGCGACGATCGTCTTCAGTGGCCGGATGACCACCTCCGACACCAGCGGAGCGTGCAGCACGTAGAGCATCAGCAGGAACACCGCGACCGGAACGGCCATCGCGTACTCGACCGCCGTGTTGGATGCCTCCGAGTGCGCGGCGCCGGCCTGCACCGCGACCTCCAGCCCGGCCCCCAACGCCGCCAGCGACGCGAACACGAAGTAATGGCCGTACCCCCAATAGAACGACCGGTTCCGTCGCGACCGCAGTCCTTCGGCGGCCGGCTCCAGGAAGTACAGCCACCACAGGGCGAACAGGAGCACCAGCCCGGCCACCGCGATCCACACCAGGGCGGCGCTGAATCCGGATTGGGCGAGCGCGTTCTGCACGCCGATCGCCGAGGCCGACACTGACTCGCCGAGCACGATGATCGTGAACAGCCCGTACCGCTCAGCGATGTGATGCGGATGCCAGCTCGTCATCCCGGGCCGCTCGGCCCACAGCGGCACCGCCAGTTCGAGCAGTGCGCCGAGCACGAAGGTCGCGACGGCGATTTGCGTCGGCAGGAACCCCCACGCCACCCACAGCACCTGGACCGCCGAGACGCCGACCGCGTACCGGATCGCCGTCTTGCGCCCGTCCGGATACTCGATCGCCGCGCGCACCCACTGGCCCACGAGCGCGAACCGCATGATCAGGTAGCCGACGATGATCGCCGTGAAGTTCTCGTGGTCGAACGCCGCGGGGACGCCGGCCGCGAGCACCAGGACTCCGCCCATCTGCACGAGGGTCATGAGCCGGTAGGGCACGTCGTCGGTGTCGTAGGCCGAGGCGAACCAGGTGAAATTCATCCACGCCCACCAGATGGCAAAGAACACCATCAGGTAGAACGGCAGGTGCTCGAGGATTGTCCCGTTCTCACCAGCGTGCGCCAGCTGTCCGGCGACCTGCGCGATCGCGACGACGAAGGTCAGGTCGAAGAGCAGTTCGAGCGGGCTCGACACCCTGTGGCGCTCGTCGGTGGAGCGGCCGGTCATCCGGATGCGGAACGCACTGGTCATGTGCGCCAGCATAGGAGGATGCGCCGCCGTCCCGTGCTCTCCGCCGTCATCGTCGCCTACCTGGCGGTCGTCGCGTGGATCACGCTGAACCCGGCGCCCGGGAACCCCGCGGGCAACCCGCTCCTGCGGTCGCTGCTGCGGTTCGTGTCGGCGGTTCGCGGCCTCGGCTGGGTGGACTACGTGGTGGCCGAGTTCTCCGCCAACGTGCTCATGTTCGTGCCGATGGGGCTGCTGTTCACCCTGCTGCTCGGCCGCTGGCGCTGGTGGCTCGCGGGCGCCATCGGCATCGTCGCGACGCTGGTCATCGAGTTCGTGCAGCTGTTCCTGCCCGCGCGCTTCAGCGACCCGAGCGACCTGCTCGCGAACACGCTCGGGACGCTCGTGGGCGTCGGGATCGCGTTCCTCCTTCCCACAGTCCGTGACGGTCGTAGGTTGGCCGCGTGGAGACGATGACGAAGGAGCGGGCGGACGCCCCCGACGGGTTCTTCGAGGCGGAGGCCGCCGGGCTTCGCTGGCTCAGCGAACCGGAGGCGGACGGGGGAGCGCGCGTGGTCGGCGTCGCGTCCATGGGCCCGGGACGGATCGAGCTGGAGCGCATCCGCGAGACGCGCGCGACCGGGGAGGCCGCCCGGGCGTTCGGCGCCGCCCTCGCGCTGACGCACGCGGCCGGGGCCGCAGCGTTCGGCGCGCCGCCGGACGGCTGGGACGGCCCGCTGTTCATCGGCAAGCGCCCGCTCCCCATCGCGCACGAGACCAGCTGGGGCCGGTTCTACGCGCGCGACCGCGTGCGGCCGTACCTGGAGATCGCGGTGGATGCCGGGAGCGTCACCACGGATCAGCTGCCGGTGATTCGTGCGGCCGTCGAGCGCGTGGAGTCGGGGGAGTTCGACGACGACGAGCCGCCCGCGCGCATCCACGGCGACCTGTGGAACGGCAACCTGCTCTGGGACGCGCGCGGCGGCGTGCTGATCGACCCGGCCGCGCACGGCGGCCACCGCGAGACCGACCTCGCGATGCTTGCGCTCTTCGGCGCACCGCACCTCGACGATATCGCCGCCGGCTACGACGCCGCCCGGCCGCTGCGTGCCGGCTGGCGGGACCGCATCCCGCTGCACCAGCTGCACCCGCTCGCCGTGCACGCCGCCGGCTACGGGCCGTCCTACGGCCGGGCGCTCACCGACGCCGCGCGCGCGACGCTCGCGCTCTGAGCGGCACGCGGATCAGGAGGCGGGCGTCACCGTCAGGTCGACGGAGGCGAAGGGGAACGGGAAGAAATAGGTCGCGCTGCCGTTCCACGACTCCAGTGGGATCAGGCCGAACCACACGACGCCGATCAGCAGGCTGACCCCGGCGATCGCGGTGCCGACGAGCGCAGCGCGATCGAGGGTGCGGAGGGCGTCCGCCTCGGTGCGAGCACGCCGCAGCACGCGTCCGATCGCCACGAACACCACGAAGGCGAGTGCCGCGAACACGAACGGGCTCGGGTGGAGCTGGAGGCTGACGCAGCTCTCCGCCGCGGGTCCTGCGCCCGGGCAGAACGCGCGGGAGCCGTTCGACAGGAAGCCGTAGCCGACGGCGACGAGCGCGATCGCACTGATGAGCCGGCGCACCCGGATGAGGATCGCCGCGCCAGGAACGGCAGGCAGCAGCGCATCCCCCGAAAGAGTCGACGCGCCCGCCGACCGTGGTGTCTCGCCCATCGGAATCCCCCTCGTCCCGGCTCGCTGACGGCCTCCATCCATCCTGGCACGGGCTGCGACTGATAGGATGCTGGTGGTCGGCCGAGCGCCGTCCATCCAACTCAATACCGAGAAGGAACCCGGAGCAGGCTGGCAGGAGCTGGTCCTCGGTGGTGGTATCCGGATGCGGTGGCAGCGAGAGCGGCCCGCAACCGTGTATTTCTACTGATGGCCAGACGGGCTCAGCCCACGCGATCCGCATGGGATGCCGCGTACACACGACGTGTCGAACTGCCTGTTCCTGCTCCTTGAATGACAGTCGCGTCCACACGGGACAGCGACGTTAAACAAAGGAGACAGACCTCTTGGAAGGTCCTGAAATCAAATTCGCCGAAGCCGTTCTCGACAACGGCCGCTTCGGCACCCGTACCGTCCGGTTCGAGACCGGACGCCTCGCCCAGCAGGCGCAGGGCGCCGTCGCCGCGTACCTCGACGAGGAGACCATGCTTCTGAGCGCGACCAGCGCCAGCAAGCACCCGAAGGACAACTTCGACTTCTTCCCGCTGACCGTCGACGTCGAGGAGCGCTCGTACGCCGCAGGCAAGATCCCCGGCTCGTTCTTCCGGCGCGAGGGCCGCCCCTCCACCGAGGCGATCCTGGTGTGCCGCCTGATCGACCGCCCGCTGCGCCCGTCGTTCGTCGACGGCCTCCGCAACGAGGTGCAGATCGTCATCACCGTCCTGAGCATCGCTCCGGACGAGTTCTACGACGCGCTCGCCATCAACGCGGCCAGCGCCTCCACGCAGATCTCCGGTCTGCCGTTCTCCGGCCCGATCGCCGGTGTGCGCCTCGCGCTCATCCCCGGCAACGGCACCCACGAGGACCAGTGGATCGCCTTCCCGAAGGCCGAGCAGCTCAAGGAGGCCGTGTTCGACCTCATCGTCGCCGGCCGCGTCCTCACCAACGAGGACGGCTCCGAGGGCGACGTCGCGATCATGATGGTCGAGGCGGAGGCCACCGAGAACAGTTGGAACCTCATCCAGGGTGGAGCGGTCAAGCCGAACGAGGAGATCGTCGCGCAGGGCCTCGAGGCGGCCAAGCCGTTCATCCGCCAGCTCGTCGGCGCGCAGAACGTCATCGCCGAGCAGGCCGCGAAGGCCATCGCCGACTACCCGGTTTTCCTGCCCTACTCGCAGGAGACCTACGACAACGTCGCCGGCCTCGCCTACGACGAGCTGGTGAACGTGTACCAGATCGCCGACAAGATCGAGCGCCAGAACGCCGACGACGCCCTCAAGGAGCGCGTCAAGGTCGCCCTCACCGAGAAGGTGGAGGCGGGAGTCCTGCCCGCGGAGACGCTGTCGCAGTTCTCGGCCGCCTACAAGTCGGTGTCGAAGGTCGTCATGCGCGGCCGCGTGCTCCGCGAGGGCATCCGCATCGACGGTCGTGGCCTCACCGACATCCGTCCGCTCGACGCCGAGGTGCAGGTCATCCCGCGCGTCCACGGCTCGGCGATCTTCCAGCGCGGCGAGACCCAGATCCTGGGCGTCACCACGCTGAACATGCTCAAGATGGAGCAGCAGATCGACTCGCTCTCGCCGGTGACGCACAAGCGCTACCTGCACCACTACAACTTCCCGCCCTACTCGACCGGTGAGACCGGCCGCGTCGGGTCGCCGAAGCGTCGCGAGATCGGGCACGGCTTCCTCGCCGAGCGCGCCCTCGTGCCGGTGCTGCCGAGCCGCGAGGAGTTCCCGTACGCGATCCGTCAGGTGTCCGAGGCCCTCGGGTCCAACGGCTCCACCTCGATGGGCTCCGTCTGCGCCTCCACCCTGTCGCTCCTGAACGCCGGTGTGCCGCTGCGCGCCCCGGTCGCCGGCATCGCCATGGGCCTGATCTCCGACGTCGTCGACGGTGAGACCCGCTACGCGGCGCTCACCGACATCCTGGGCGCGGAGGACGCGCTCGGCGACATGGACTTCAAGGTCGCAGGAACCAGCGAGTTCGTCACCGCGATCCAGCTCGACACGAAGCTCGACGGCATCCCGTCGTCGGTGCTCGCCGGCGCGCTGAAGCAGGCGAAGGACGCCCGCACCACCATCCTGAGCGTGCTCAACGCCGCGATCGACCGTCCGGATGAGATGGCCCCGACCGCGCCGCGCGTGATCTCGGTCCAGATCCCGGTCGACAAGATCGGTGAGCTGATCGGCCCGAAGGGCAAGACGATCAACGGCATCCAGGACGAGACCGGCGCCGAGATCTCCATCGAGGAGGACGGCACCGTCTACATCGGCGCCACCGACGGCCCCTCGGCCGAGGCGGCCCGCGCCCAGGTCAACGCGATCGCGAACCCCACCAACCCGGAGGTCGGCGAGCAGTTCCTCGGAACCGTCGTCAAGATCGCCGCGTTCGGCGCGTTCGTCTCGCTGCTCCCGGGCAAGGACGGCCTGCTGCACATCTCGGAGGTCCGCAAGCTCGCCGGTGGCAAGCGCGTGGAGAACGTCGAGGACGTGCTCGGAGTCGGACAGAAGGTCCTGGTCGAGATCACCAAGATCGACGACCGCGGAAAGCTGTCGCTCGCCCCGGTGATCACGGAGGAGGCCGCAGAGGCCCCCGCCGAGACCGCCCCCGTGGAGGCTCCCGCCGAGGCGTGAGCTCTCGCACCTCACCGAAGGCCGCGTCGACTCTGTCGGCGCGGCCTTCGTGCGTCCGGCTCGGCAATCACGCCATCAGCTCCTGAGTTTTTCGGGTCGGCTGGCGGGTTTCGGGCCGAAAAACTCAGGAGCTGATGGCGTGGGTCAGGCGTCGCGGGTGAGGAGGGGGCGCAGGCGGAAGGGGATGAGCTCGCCCATGTCGAGGGATGTCTCTGCGCGGTCGACGCCGTCCGTCGACTGGATGATGCCGGTGATGCGGAAGAGGTCCTCCGCGTCGACGCACACGACGCGCAGCAGTAGGTCGGACGGGCCGGACAGCCCGTGCGCCTGCACGATCTCGGGGATGGCGGCGAGGCTCTCCACGACCGCCGCCAGCCGCTGCTGCCGCACGTGCACGTTGACGAAGGCGGCCAGCGGATACCCGGCGACGCGGGCGGAGATGCGCCGCTCGAATGACAGGAACGCGCCGCTGCGCTCCAGCTCGGCGACCCGCGCCTGGACCGTGTTGCGGCTGAGGCCGAGCCGATCGGCGAGGGACACGTTCGTCGATCGGGGGTCGTCTGCGAGGGCCAGAAGGATGCGACGGTCGGTGCTGTCGAAGCTGCGCATAGTGTGAAACCTAGCAGCAGCGCGTCCGGCCGGATAGTGCATCCTGCACGGTCGACACGCCGATGGTTGTGCGCGCTGATCGCACAGCGTAGCCTTCCACCTAATTCCGGCGAAGGGGCCGGAAGCCGGTCGTGCGCGCCACAAGCAGCGTCGGCCGGGCGCGAGAGTGAAGGTTGCGTGAACCGTGACGATCGACAATCAGCCCGCCACCCGTCGGGGCGGCTCCCACACGGACCTCGGTGCCATGGACGAGCTCCGGCTCGGCGAGGACGGCCTCCGCGAGACCAGCATGAGCGACCTCGGGCTCGTCCGCCTCCTCGACTCCGACGGCGTCCGGCACGAGGACGACCGCTACGACGCCTGGGTCTCCGACATCGGAACCGACCAGCTGCTCGCGCTCTACGAGGACATGCAGGTCATCCGCCGCATCGACGCCGAGGCGACCGCACTGCAGCGTCAGGGCGAGCTCGGTCTCTGGCCGCCGCTGCTGGGCCAGGAGGCCGCTCAGATCGGCTCCGGGCGCGCGCTCCGCACCGACGACTTCGTCTTCTCCAGCTACCGCGAGCACGGCGTCGCGTACTGCCGCGGCGCCGGCCTGGTCGACCTGCTGCGTGTCTGGCGCGGCACGACCCAGAGCGGCTGGAACCCGTACGACATCAACATGGCCACCCCGCAGGTGATCATCGGCGCTCAGACGCTTCACGCGACCGGCTACGCCCTCGGCATCCAGGCCGACGGCACCGATGCGGTGGCGGTCGCCTACTTCGGCGACGGCGCCACCAGCGAAGGGGATGTGAACGAAGCACTGATCTTCGCGGCGACGTACGCGGCCCCCGTGATCTTCTTCTGCCAGAACAACCAGTACGCGATCTCGGAGCCGGTGTCCCTTCAGGCGCAGCGTCCCATCGCCGACCGCGCGCCCGGCTTCGGCGTGCCGAGCGTCCGTGTCGACGGCAACGACGTGCTGGCCGTGCTCGCGGTGACGCGCGCATCGCTCGACCGCGCCCGCTCCGGTGGCGGCCCCACCTTCATCGAGGCGGTGACGTACCGGATGGGACCGCACACGACCGCCGACGACCCGACCCGCTACCGCGACGCGTCCGAACTCGACGCCTGGCGCGGCAAGGACCCGCTCGCCCGGGTGGAGGCGTACCTCGTCGCGCAGGGAGCCCTCACGGACGAACGCCGCGCGGCGATCACCGCGAAGGCCGACGCCGTCGCGGCAGAGATGCGCGCGGGCATCACCACGCTCGCCGACCCCGACCCGCTCACCGTCTTCGACAACGTGTACGCCGAACCGCACACCGGCCTCACGCGCCAGCGGGACCACTACTCGCGCTACCTGCGCACCTTCGTGGGGAGCGACGGACGATGACCTCACTGAGCATGGCCAAGGCCATCAATGCCGGGCTCCGGCGAGCGCTGGCCGCCGACGACCACGTCGTCCTGATGGGGGAGGACATCGGCACGCTCGGCGGCGTCTTCCGCGTCACGGACGGCCTGCAGACCGAGTTCGGGCCGCGCCGGGTGATGGACTCGCCGCTCGCGGAGTCCGGGATCCTGGGCACGGCGGTCGGGATGGCGTACCGCGGGTACCGGCCGGTGGTGGAGATCCAGTTCGACGGCTTCATCTATCCGGCTTTCGACCAGATCGTGAACCAGGTCGCGCGGATGCACTACCGGACGCAGGGCGCTGTGCGCATGCCGATCGTGATCCGGGTGCCGTTCGCGGGCGGCATCGGCTCGGCCGAGCACCACTCGGACTCGCCGGAGGCGTACTTCGCGCACACCGCCGGGCTGCGAGTGGTCAGCCCGTCCGATCCGCAGGACGCGTTCACGCTCATCCAGCAGGCCATCGCGTCGGACGACCCGGTGCTGTTCTTCGAGCCGAAGCGCCGCTACCACGCCAAGGGCGAGGTGGATGAGGACGCCCCGCTCGCCGACGCGCGCCCGATGGGCACAGCGCGGGTGCTGACGCAGGGCACCGACGTGACCCTGGTCACGTACGGCGGACTGGTGCAACTCGCGCGCGACGCGGCCGTGGCCGCGGGCGACGAGGGCGTGTCGGTGGAGGTCATCGACCTGCGCTCGCTGTCGCCGCTCGACCTCGACACGGTCGTCGCGTCGGTGAAGCGCACCGGCCGTCTCGTGGTGACGCATGAGGCTGCGTTGTCGGGAGGGCTGGCCGCCGAGATCTCGGCGTCGATCACCGAGCGGTGCTTCTACCACCTGGAGCACGCGCCGGTGCGTGTGACCGGGCACGACATCCCGTACCCGCCGGCACGCCTGGAGTCGGCGCACCTGCCGGACCTGGACCGCATCCTGGACGGCATCGACCGCGCCATGGACCGCCCGAACTCGCTGAGCGGGGTGGAGGACTGATGGCCGTCCGCGAGTTCGCGCTGCCCGACCTCGGCGAGGGACTGACCGAGTCGGAATTGGTCGCCTGGAAGGTCGCCGTCGGCGACACCGTGCAGCTCAACCAGATCATCGCCGAGGTGGAGACGGCCAAGGCGCTCGTCGAGCTGCCGGCGCCGTACGACGGGCGCGTCTCCCGCCTGTTCGTGGAGCCGGGGGTCACGGTGGCCGTCGGCGAGCCGCTCGTGGCGTTCGAGGTGGATGCGGGCGAGCCGGAGGGGGACGCGCTGGCGGCTCCTGCTGCTCCCGCGTCGGAGACGGCTCCTGCGGCGTCGCCGGACGGGCGAGAGCCGACGCTGGTCGGATATGGCGCGCGGCCGGAGTCGGGTGCGCGCCCGGCGCGGAGGGCACGGCCGGGGTTGGCCGTGGCCGGAAGTGCGGCGGCGGGTGCGGGTTCGGTCGCGACGGCCCAGACGGCCGTGACGACTGTGGCTGCGACTGCCTCAGCTGCCTCGCCGGCCCCGAACACGGGCGCGACGGCGACCGCGTTGGCCGAGCGCCCGCGCGCGACCCCGCCGGTGCGCAAATTCGCGCGCGAGCTCGGTGTCGACCTGGCGTCGGTGGCCGGCTCGGGTGACCGCGGGCTGATCACGCGTGGGGATGTGCAGCAGTACGCCGAACAGCGGGGGAGCGGCTCCGCGACAGCGGCCGGCGCGGCCACGGTGGATGCGGGAGCGCGCGAGAAGCGCATCCCGATCCGGGGCGTCCGCAAGGCGACCGCCGACGCGATGGTCCGGAGCGCGTTCGGTGCGCCGCAGGCGACCGTGTTCCTGACGATCGACGTGACGCCGACGATGGAGCTGATCTCGCGACTGCGCGCGCTGCCCGAGCTGGCCGAGGCGCGGCCGGGGCTGCTGGCCGTCGTCGCCAAGGCGCTGCTGCTTGCGGTGCGCCGAACCCCGGAGGTCAACTCCCGGTGGGACGATGCCGCGAACGAGATCGTCCAGGCGGAGTACGTGCATCTCGGCATCGCGGCGGCGACGCCGCGTGGGCTGATGGTGCCGGTGATCCGAGACGCGGACGGCATGACGCTCGGCGGCCTCTCCGGCGCGATCCGCAGCCTCGCCGAGACCGCGCGGGCGGGTCGGACCGCCCCGGCGGACCTCAGCGGCGGCACGATCACGATCACCAACGTCGGCGTGTTCGGCGTGGATGCGGGGACGCCCATCCTGACGCCCGGTGAGGCGGCGATCCTCGCTGTGGGCGCGGTGCGTCGTCAGCCGTGGGAGCACGACGGCGGCATCGCGCTCCGCCAGGTGCTCACCCTCGCGCTGACGTTCGACCACCGGATCGTCGACGGCGAGCAGGCCTCCCGCTTCCTCGCCGACATCGGCCGCATCCTCGCCGACCCCGCCTCCGTCCTCACCCTCGTCTAGCGAGTATCTGGTTGACGAGACATGCCGTTCCCGCTCTCGGGCGGACGGCGTGTCGCGTCAACCGCACCGGCGTGGACCGTCTTGGCCGGCCCGGGGCTTCAGCGGTGATCTTGTACAAACCGTTCCCGTTCGCGGGACTGCTCTCGCTGCAGGTCTTCGTATTGCTCCTGGTACCTGGTCACGACGCGGTCCGCCTCGTGAGCCGCTTCCTCGTGCCGGTCGGCGAAACGCTGGAACTCGTGGCGGAAGTCGGGGTCATCGGCGGCACCATGCTGAGCGACGGCCTGGTAGACGCTCTCCTGGATCCGGTCGATCTGCGACCGGTAGTGCATGAGATGCTCTTCCGCGTCTTCCAGTCGGCGCCGGGCAGCTGCGCTCTCCTCGTCGTGGGCGCTCTCGAGTTCGCCGAGCGATCGATACGTCACCATGTGATGCTGTTCACCGCCTTGCCGTAGTCGCTGTCCGCTTTCAGCGTGTCGATCCCCTGGGCGACCTTCTTCGCGACCTCGCCTCCGAGCACGGTGTTGCTGAACGCGGCGCCACCGAGGGTGAGGCCGATACGGCCGCTCGAGGCGGAAACGACCGCCAGGGCGGCCGCCTGCACCGGTACCGAACCGGCCCGGACGATTGTCGGGAGGGCGAGGTTCAGCAGGTCGACCGCAGCCCGGTGCAGGATCTGATCGACGTGAGTCAGGGTTTCGACCGCGTCCGAGGCGGTTCTGAGGGCGTCATCCAGCACGTCAGCAATGGTGCTGGACGAGATCTCCGGTAAGAACGACACGAGCGTCTCCTTTCAGCGCAGCGGTGAGAAGCGGGACGCCCACTGGCCATCCTGCTCCAGTGTGTGAACGACGGCCTTGACGACCCCTTCGGACAATTGGGCGACCACGAGCGTGTGAGTGTCGACGCGCCGGTCCACCTCTGCGACCGCGTCGAGGTCGATGCGCTGGTGCGGATTCAGCCGGTGGGTGCTGATGCATTCCTCTACATCCGCCGGAGTGACGAAGGGGATCATCGACACCGTGCTCCTGCCGGCATCCAGGACGGACTGCAGCTGACCGGGAAGGCCGGCGTTCGCCGCCTTGATGGCCTCCAGGGAGATGCCCAGCGAGCCGATCGAGGAGGCCAGGTCGAGCGCGGCCACGGTATCGACCAGGACCGTGGCGCCGGAGGCGATGGTTCCGACGACCTCTCCGACCAGGGGCAGGCGCAGACGTCCGTACAGGCCGGCGATGATCGGCGTGAACTGAGGCTGCAGGCCGGCCGGGAGTCCCGCAACCTGGTTCTGGCTGATCTCCCAGTCGCTGCGACCCTCCACTCCCAGACGCTTGAGCGAGCCGTCGGCGTTGAACTCGTAGGCCGTCTCCAGATCGTGGTGACCGAATGGTCCCTTTCCCCGCGGACCGCCGACGTACTTCGCGGCCCCGGTGCCGTTGCCCGACAGGTTCCCGATCAGGTCCCACTCGTTGACATAGTTGACCATCGGGTTACGGCCGGCGTCCCGCTGCCTCTGAAGCCATTCCTTCGCCCGCGGAGAAAGGCTGTCCCAGGGGTCCGGACCATTGAAGGACACTCCGGCCCAACCGAACTCTGCCGCGACCAGCATCGCCTGCCACCCGCCGAGCGAATGCCCCACCGTGGAGTACGACGCTTCGGGGTGCTCTTTCTTGACGCTCTCCCGGACCCGTCGGGCGAACTCCATCGCCTCCGACGCCTGCGTACCGGGCCCGGTGTCCCCGCCCACGACCGACATGGTGTCTGCGAGGATGTCCGCCCGATGCTCCGGGTTCGTGCCGGCGAATGCGATCGTGACGTGCGAGAAGTCCGGCTTGCCTGCGACCACGGGCACCACCGCCATGCCCTGGAACCCGGAGACCGGATCGTGGTGCGAGTCGTAGACGAGGTACTCGACATCGTCGGGACCTACCTTGAATCTTGAGCCTGCGGTGTACGGAGGGTCCCGGGCCAGCGGGTCGACGAGATACGCCTCTTTGGCGATGTCATGGTCTTCCTTCTGCGTCGTCATTCGAAGACCTCCGATGTGCCGTCGCTGTAGAACACGGTCATGGCGATGCGAGGTACCGAAGGGGGAAGAGTGGGCATCATCGGAGGCGAGTCTCCTAGCGGAAATCCGAGCGTGTCGGGGCCGATGATCACCTCTATCTCCTCCCCGTCGAGGGTGGCGATCGCGTTGACGCTCCAGGCCGCTCCGAGTCCCGGCTTGCCACCTTCGCGCTTGAACCGGATCTCTTCGACATTCGCCCATCGCGAACGGAAGTGAAGGGCCGACTCTCGTTGGTACTCGAGATTCGACTTCGGTCTCTCGGTCGAGTTCCCGTACAGAATGCGGTCTCCCATCTCAGCGCACGCGGTCGTGCCCGCGAGCAGCGCACCAGCGACCGCCAGCCCTGCGACAACTGTCCGAAATTTGTTCATCACTCTCAGAGACGATGGGAGTATCAGATCATGACGTGACACGCACGTACTGGCATCAGTCGATGACCTCGGTTGACCCATCGCTGTAAGTCACCGTCAGGACCACGGGCGAGGCTGTCGGGGGCAACGTCGGCGTCTTGGGAGGTGGATCGGTATGCAGAACCGCCAGCGCGTGCGGGCCGATGATCACCTCGTAGTCCCTGCCCTCGATGGTGGCGACAGCATTCGCGCGCCACGAGGCACCGAGGCCTGGCTTGCCGCCCTCCTCCGTGAAGCGAATTCGTTCCACGTTCGCCCACACCGTGCGGAACTCCAATGCCGACTCCCGCTGATACTCGTGAGTCGACTTCGGCTTCAGCGTTCCGTACAGGATGCGGTGCCCGACGTCACCGCATCCGGTCGTGCCCAGGAGCACCGCCCCGGCGACCGCCAGCCCGGCAACAGCCGTCCAAACTCTGCTCATCACCCTCAAAGACGAGGGGCCGCGTCGGATCGTGACGCGAGGGGGCAGCGGGGCTAGGCGTGCAGCGCCGCGTTGAGCTCCACGCCGGTGCCGTTGCGGCGGAGGACCTCGACGGCTCCCGTGAGGGAGTTGCGGCGGAAGAGGAGGCCGGGCTGACCGGACAGCTCGGCGGCCTTCACCGTGCGGGGGCGGCCGTCCGCGGTCGGCGCCTCGCCGACCAGCACGACCTTGGTTCCTGCGGTCACGTAGAGACCGGCCTCGACGACCGAGTCGTCGCCGATCGAGATGCCGATGCCAGAGTTCGCGCCGAGCAGGGCCCGCTCGCCGATCGAGACGCGGTGCGTTCCGCCGCCGGACAGCGTCCCCATGATGGATGCGCCGCCGCCGATGTCCGAGCCGTCGCCCACGACGACGCCCTGCGAGATACGGCCTTCGACCATCGAGGTGCCGAGTGTGCCGGAGTTGAAGTTGACGAATCCCTCGTGCATCACGGTCGTGCCCGGGGCCAGGTGCGCGCCGAGGCGCACCCGGGATGCGTCGGCGATGCGCACGCGCTCCGGCGTCACGTAGTCGAGCAGCCGCGGGAACTTGTCGATGCCCGAGACCTGGATGCCGGCGCGCTGCAGACGCGGACGCAACCGGTCGAGGTCGGCCGGGTTCACCGGTCCGGCGTTCGTCCACGCGACGGTGGGCAGGTGCGCGAACACGCCGTCCAGGTTGAGGCCGTTGGGCTGCACGAGCAGGTGCGACAGCAGGTGCAGGCGCAGGTACGCGTCGGGCGTGGAGGCGGGAGGCGCATCCAGTTCGATCTCGACCGTCACGATGTCGACGCGCACGGCGCGGCGCGGGTCGTCGCCGGCCAGCTCCTCGAGCTCGGCCGGGGCGATCCAGCGGTCGCGGCCCGCCGGCAGCCTGCCGAGCTGGGGCTCGGGGAACCAGGTGTCGAGCACGGTTCCATCGGCGGACACCGTCGCGAGCCCGTAGCCCCAGGCGGAACGGACGTCGGTGGAACGGACGTCGGTGGAGCGGGGCGCGGCGGAATTTTCAGGCACGGCAGAGGGCATGCCCCTAGGTTAGTAGGGTGCAGATCAGCAGTGTTCCCCTCGACCTGACCGCCTCGTCCATCGACCTCACACGCCAGCTGTGCGACATCGAGTCCGTCTCCGGCGGGGAGGGCACCCTCGCCGACGCGATGGAGGCCGCGCTGACCGGCCTGCCGCATCTGGAGGTCATCCGCGACGGCGACGCGATCGTCGCGCGCACCGACCTGGGCCGCGGCCGGCGGGCGCTGATCGCCGGGCACATCGACACCGTCCCGCTCAACAACAACCTGCCGACGCGGTTCGAGGAGCACGACGGCATCCGCTATCTGTGGGGCCGCGGAACCGTGGATATGAAGGCCGGCGTCGCCGTGCAGCTGAAGCTCGCCGCCGAGCTGACAGATCCCTCCGTCGACGTCACGTGGATGTGGTACGACCACGAGGAGGTCAACGCCGAGCTGAACGGCCTCGGCCGCCTCGCCCGCAACCGGCCCGACCTCTTCGTCGGCGACTTCGGCATCCTCGGCGAGCCGAGCAACGGCGTCGTGGAGGGCGGCTGCAACGGCAACCTCCGCGTCGAAGTGCGCACCTACGGCCTGCGTGCCCACTCGGCCCGCGGCTGGGTCGGCGACAACGCCATCCACAAGGCCGCGCCCATCCTGGACATCCTCGCGGGCTACCAGGCGCGTGAGGTCGAGGTCGACGGGCTCGTCTACAAGGAGGGCCTCAATGCGGTCGGCATCTCCGGGGGAGTGGCCGGCAACATCATCCCGGACGAGTGCATGGTCCACATCAACTACCGCTTCGCTCCGTCGCGCTCGTCGCAGGAGGCCATCGAGCACATGCACGAGCTGTTCGGCGACTACGAGATCACGGTCGTCGACCGTGCAGACGGCGCCCGCCCGGGACTGGATGCGCCCCTCGCGCAGGAGTTCGTCGCCGCAGTCGGCGGTGTGGCGAAGCCGAAGTACGGGTGGACGGACGTCGCCCGGTTCAGCGCCATGGGCATCCCCGCGGTCAACTACGGCCCCGGCGACCCGCTGAAGGCGCACGCCGACGACGAGCGCGTCGACGTCGAGCAGATCGTCGCGGTCGAGGAGGGGCTGCGTGCCTGGCTCACCGGCGCCGGCGCGCGCTGACTCCACGGCGCTGCCGGATGAGGCGGGCGGCCGGGCGGTCGCCCGCGGCCCGTGGTGGACGCTGTGGTGGGTGCGGGTCCTCCTGATCTATCTGGGGGCGCGCGCGGTCACGACCGTCATCCTCCTGAGCTTCGCCGCCGCGGAGGGCGCGAACGCCTGGACGAGCGCGTCGCCCGACTACTTCTCGTTCGCGAACCTGTGGGACGGGCGCTGGTACGAGATCGTCGCCGGCTCCGGCTATCCCGCCGGCCTTCCGACGACCGACGGTGTGCATGTCGCCGAGAACGCGTGGGCGTTCCTCCCCGGCTACCCGGGGCTCGTCGACGCGGTCATGTTCCTGACCCGGTTGCCCTGGCCGATGGCCGCGGTGCTGGTGTCGTTCGCGGCGGGCGCCGGGGCGGCCCTGGTGTTCCATCAGCTGATGCGCCGCGTGGGCCTGAGCGCCTCGACCAGCCTGTTCGCTGTCGTCCTGTTCTGCGTCGCGCCCGTCTCGCCCCTGTTCCAGGTGGCGTACGCCGAGTCGCTGTACATCCTGCTTCTCGTGACCGCGCTGCTGCTGCTCGTCGAGCGGCGATACGCCTGGCTGTTCCCTGTCGTCCTGGCGATGGCATTCACGCGCCCGTCGGGGCTCGCGTTCGCCCTCGCCCTCGTGCTGCACGTCGGCTACCGGTGGATGCGGCGGCGCGACGACCCGTTCCCGGTGCGCGAGCGCGTGCTCAGCGTCTCGCTCGCCGTCTTCAGCGGCCTCGCGGGACTCGCCTGGCCGGCGATCGCCGCGATCGGGACGGGCTCGCTCACGGCCTACACCGACACGGAGCTGGCCTGGCGGTCGGCGTACATCGGGTACACGCACCTGGTGCCGTTCACGCCCTGGTTCCAGGGGGCCGACTGGTGGGCGAGCGCCATGCTCGGCATCCCCGGCTGGGTGGGCATGGCCGCGCTGGTCGTCATCGTGGCGCTGTTCGGCATCCTGCTGTTCTCCCCGGCGGTGCGGAGGCTCGGCGTCGACCTGCGGTTCTGGGTGGCCGCGTACTCGCTCTACCTGCTCGCCGTGTTCTTCCCGCAGTCGAGCACGTTCCGGCTGCTGATGCCGCTGTTCCCCCTGCTCGGCGCGCTCGCCCTGCCGCGGAGCCGGGTCTACCGCGTGGCGATCGTCGCCCTGTTCATCGCCCTGCAGGTGGGCTGGGTCGCCGTCTGCTGGTTCATCAACGGATACGACTGGTCACCTCCGTGATCCCTCCGATTTCCGCACGTCGGCAACGATGTCGGATAATAGAAGGACATCCACGAAAGGGGAGCTGCATGGCGGCCATGAAGCCGAGGACCGGGGACGGGCCGATGGAGGCTGTGAAGGAGGGACGGCTCATCATCGTGCGTGTGCCGCTCGAGGGTGGGGGACGACTGGTGGTCTCCGTCAACGACGCGGAAGCCAAAGAGCTCCACGACGCGCTTGCCAGCGTCGTGACCTCCGCCTGACCATACGCTGTATAGAGAAGGGCCCCGATCGAATCGATCGGGGCCCTTCTCGCATGTGTTGGGCCGGTGGGCCGGTCGCCTACGGCGCGAGCTTGGTGATCTGCAGCAGCCCCTCGCCGGCCGGCGACAGGGCGCTGATGACCGCGCCGGACGCGGACGTCTCGGTGATGAGCGTGCGGAAGCCGGTCGCGACCTCGTCACGCGCCGCCGGGTCGGCGACGCGTCCACGCCAGAGCGCGCGGGCGACGAGCACCGTTCCGCCCGGGCGCACCAGGCGCAGCCCGTGCTCGACGTACTCGATGACCGACTGCGGGTCGGCGTCGATGAAGACGATGTCGTACGAGTTCTCGTTCATACGCGGCAGCACCTCGAGCGCACGACCGGGGATGAGCCGCACACGGTTCGACGGCAGCCCCGCCTCGGTGAAGAACGCGCGGGCATGCTGCTGGTACTCGACCTCCACGTCGATGGAGGTGAGCTGCGCATCCGTGCCGCCGGTGAGGAGCCACAGGCCCGAGACTCCGACGCCGGTTCCGATCTCGACGACGTTCTCGGCACGCGTCGCCGCCACGACGACGGCCGCCTGGGCGCCGGTCGCGGGCGAGATGGGGTCGATGCCCAGTTCGAGCGACTGCTGCCGTGCCCGGGCGATCACATCGCTCTCGACGACGATGTCGTCGGCGAATCTCCAGTTCGAGTCCTTGTCTGACACTGCACTCCCGTCGATCGGCCTCGGGCGCGGGCCTCTTCACAGGATACGGCGGGCTCATGCGGCATCCGTGCAGGCACCGCCGCGATACCCTGGAAACGTGTTCGGGCTGACCTTCGACAAGCTGCTGATCGTGGCGGTGATCGCCGCGTTCGTCATCGGCCCGGAGCGCCTGCCCGCGTACGCCGCGAAGCTCGGTCAGCTGGTGCGGTCGCTGCGCGACTTCGCCAACGGCGCGAAGGACCGGATGCGGGATGAGATGGGCCCCGAGTTCGACGAGGTCGACTGGAAGAAGCTCGACCCCCGCCAGTACGACCCGCGCCGCATCATCCGCGAAGCGCTGCTCGAGGACGGCCCGGAGGCCGCCGGCGCGATCAAGCCCGTGACGCAGTCCGCGTACGCGCAGCGGAAGCTGCCGCTGACGGCCGGGGCGATCCCGCCGTACGACACCGAGTCCACCTGACGCGGCGCGGCGGGCTGCGCGGTCGCGCATCCACTACGCTGCGGACATGATCGCAACGGAGCAGTCGCTGAGCAGGGCGACCGTCGCGCGGTACGCCGTCGGGTCGCTCGGCACGGGCGGCTTCGCGACCCTTCCCGGGCTGGTGCTCGTGTACTACCTCACCGACTCGCTGGGTGTCGCCGCGATCGTCGCGGGCGTGGTCGTGACGGTGGCCAAGGTGTGGGACGTGGTGATCGACCCGGTGATCGGCGCCCGCAGCGACCGGATGCTCGCCGTGCGCGGCTCCCGCCGGCCGATGATGCTGCTCGGCGCGCTCGCGCTGCCGGTGTTCTTCCTGCTCACATTCGCCGTCCCGCCCGGGACGACGGCAGCGGCCGCCGCCGTCTGGGTGCTGCTCGCGTTCGTGCTGACGGCGACGGCGTTCAGCCTGTTCCAGGTGCCGTACATCGCGCTGCCGGCCGAGCTCGCATCCGGATACGACCAGAGGACGCGCCTGCTGACCTGGCGCGTGGTGGTTCTGACCTTCGCCATCCTGCTGTTCGGGGCGGGCGGGCCGGCGCTGCGGTCCCTCGGCGGGGGCAACGCCTTCGCGGGGTACTTCCTGATGGCACTGGTCGCGGGTGTGACGATCGGCGCCGGGATGCTCGTCTCGGCGTTCGTCGCGCCGCGCGGACTGCCCGCTGCCGAGCCGCCGGCGCGGGAGAGCATCGTCGCGACCGTGCGCTCGAACTACGCGGCCGGGGTGCGCGTGCTGCGCGACAGCCAGCCGTTCCGCGCTCTGCTGCTCACGTTCCTGCTGCAGGGACTGGCCACCGGCCTGATGCTCGCCGGGGCCAACTACGTCGCCACGTGGGTGCTCCACTCGGAGGACGCCGTGACGTTCCTGTTCGTGGCGCTCATCGGCCCCGCGCTCATCGTGACGCCGCTGTGGGGCGTCATCGCGCGCCGCATCGGCAAGGAGCGCGGGTTCGTGATCGCGAGCGTCCTGTTCGGGCTGGCGGCCCTGTCCATGGTCGCGCTGCTGTGGGCGCCCGGCGCGTGGGTCTATGCCCCCGTGGCGCTGGCGGGAGCCGGGTACGCGGGCATGCAGTCCCTGCCGATGGCCATGCTGCCCGACGTCATCTCGCACGACGCGCGGCGCAACGGCGAGGGTCGGGCGGGAACGTTCGGCGGCATGTGGACAGCGGGGGAGACGACGGGCATGGCGCTCGGCGCGACCGTGCTGAGCATCGTGCTCGCGGTGAGCGGCTACGTCTCGCGCAGTGCGGCCGTGGCGGAGGCGGGCGCGTCTCAGCCGGCCAGCGCCGTCGCCGGGATCGCCCTGAGCTTCAGCCTCGTGCCGGCGATCATCATCGCGATCAGCCTGGTGCCGCTGGCGCGCTACCGGCTCCGGAAGGGAGACATCGATGTCGTCGTTTGACGCAGCGGCCATCCTCGGGCGCCTCGCCGCCCTGCGCGAGGCGGACGCCCCGACGCACGGCGGCCGGGTGCTGAGCTACGTGTACGACTCGGGGATGCCCGAGATCGACGAGCTCGCGGCCGAGGCCATGCGGCTGGTGCAGCCGGTGAACGGCCTGGACCCGACGACATTCACGTCCGTCGCGGTGATGGAGCGCGAAGTCGTCGGGTTCGCCCGCGAGCTGCTGCACGGCGGGGACGACGTGGTCGGCTCGGTGACCTCAGGAGGCACGGAGTCGTGCCTGCTCGCCGTGAAGACCGCGCGCGACCTCTGGCGCGCCGCGGGCGGCACGGGGACGCCCCGCCTGCTCGCGCCCGTGACCGTGCATGCGGCGTTCCAGAAGGCGGCGGCACTGTTCGACCTGACGCTGGACCTCGTGCCTGTGGATGCGCGGACCGGGCGGCTCGACGCATCCCGTCTGATCGAGCGCATCGGTCCGGACGTCGCGCTGGTCGTCGTCTCGGCGCCCTCGTACCCGTACGCGACACTCGACCCGATCGAGGAGGTGGCCGCCGCGTGCGACGACGCCGGGGTGGCCTGCCATGTGGATGCCTGCATCGGCGGGTGGATCCTGCCGTTCTGGCGGGCGGCGGACGGATCGGCGCTGCCGGCGTGGGACTTCCGGGTGCCCGGCGTGACGAGCGTCTCGGCCGACCTCCACAAGTACGGCTACGCGCCGAAGGGAGCCAGCGTCCTTCTGCAGCGCGGGCGCGACCGTCAGCGGCGCCAGTACTTCGCGACGACCGGCTGGCCGGGGTATCCGGTCGTCAACTCCACCCTGCTCGGGTCGAAGTCGGCCGGGTCGCTCGCGGCATCCTGGGCGATCATCCAGGCGCTCGGAGCCCGCGGTTTCGGCGGCCTCGCCGAGTCGTGCCGTCGTGCCACCCGCGGGCTGCAGGACATCGTCGGCGACATCGAGGGGCTGCGCGTGCTCGGCGACCCGACCGGTCCGCTGCTCGCCGTCACGACCGACGACGCGGTGCCGCCGGAGCGCCGCGTCGACCCGCACCACTGGGCCGACCGGGTGCGGCGCCGCGGCTGGGTGTTGCAGCTGCAGCCGGGGCTGGTGCAGCCGGACGGCACGCGCCTCCCGCACACCACCCACCTCACGATCACGCCGGTGACGGAGGCGCGGATCGACGAATTGGAGGCGGCCCTGCGCGGTGCCGCCGACGAGGCGCGCGGCGTGCCCCCTGTCGACGGGGATGCGGTGCTCGCCGCCCTGCCGGGGGACCTGTTGGCGGGGCTCGCGGCGGGCGACCTGGAGCTCGACTCGGCGACGGCTGCCCACATCCTGGGCTCGATCGGCCTCGCGGGAGGCGCGACCCCCGGCCTCCCCGACGATCAAGCACCGCTGCTCGCGCTCGTCTCGGCGTTGCCGCGCCCCGTCACCGAACGCCTCCTCACCGAGCTGCTCGCCCGGGCCGTAGAGCCTCCCGACGCCTGACCCCGTCCGGTGTCCCAAGCAATCCGCTCCTGACTTTTTCGGGTCGACACGCCGTTCCTAGGCCGAAAAACTCAGGAGCTGATGCTGAGGTCGTCAGCGGACGGAGAGACCGAGCTTGCGGCCGGCGAGGCCGCGGGAGCGGGTCGCCAGGCGGTCGGCGACGGCGCGGATCGCGGCGGCGGCGGGGTCCGCAGGGTCGGTCACCACGATGGGCGCTCCGATGTCGCCGCCGGCCCGCAGCGGGATGCTGAGGGGCACGCTGGCGAGCAGCGGCACCTCCTCCTCCTGGCCGGCCGACAGCCGTCGCGCGACCTCGGCGCCGCCGCCGGAGCCGAACAGGTCGAGCACGCTGCCGTCCGGCTGCACGAGCCCCGCCATGTTCTCGATGACGCCGATGACCCGCTGGCCGGTCTGACGCGCGACGACGCCGCTGCGCTCGGCCACGTCAGCCGCGGCGGGCTGCGGTGTCGTCACCACGAGCACCTCCGCGCCGGGCAGCAGCTGGCCGACCGAGATCGCGACATCCCCGGTGCCCGGCGGGAGGTCGAGCAGCAGCACGTCGAGGTCGCCGAAGTACACGTCCGACAGGAACTGCTGGATGGTGCGGTGCAGCATCGGCCCGCGCCACGCGACGGCCGCGGAGGCCGAATCGACGAACATCCCGATCGAGACGACCTTCACGCCGTAGGCGACCGGCGGAAGGATCATGTCATCCACGCGCGTCGGCCGCGGCGCGACGCCGTTCTCGTCGGTCAGGCCCAGGATGCCGGGGATGGAGAAGCCGTGCACGTCCGCATCCACGATCCCGACCCGTAGCCCGCGCTCCGCCAGTGCGACTGCGAGGTTGGCCGTGACCGTCGACTTGCCGACTCCGCCCTTGCCGCTCGTGACGGCGTAGACGCGGGTCAGCGACTCCGGGCCGAACTGCTGACCGCGCGCCGGCCGGCCCGCCCGCAGGCGGTCGGTCAGAGCACGCCGCTCGGCGGGGGTCATCACGGAGACGTCGACGGCGACCTCGGTCACACCGGGGACCGCGGCCGTCGCCGCGCGCACGTCCCGTTCGATCGCGTCGGCCGCCGGGCACCCGACGATGGTCAGCTTGATGCCGACCTCGGCACGGCCCTGCGCATCCACCTCCACGCCGCCCACCATGTCGAGCTCGGTGATCGGCTTGCGGATCTCGGGGTCGAGCACCGCCCCGAGCGCGCTCCGGACGGCGACGGCGAGATCGACTCCCGCGCTGTCCGGCTCAGGCACGGGCCTGCTCGCCCTCGCCCGCGTCGCCCCTCTCGAGGTCTTCGAGCAGCGAGCGGAGCTCGGCGCGGATGAAGTCCTTCGTCGCCATGTCCTTCACCGCGAGCCGCAGGGCGACGACCTCGCGCGCCAGGTACTCGGTGTCGGCGAGGTTGCGCTCTGCACGCTGCCGGTCCTGCTCGATCTGCACGCGGTCGCGGTCGTCCTGACGGTTCTGCGCGAGCAGGATCAAGGGAGCGGCATACGACGCCTGCAGCGAGAGCACGAGCGTCAGCGCGATGAAGCCCAGAGCCGCGGAGTCGAAGCGCCAGGCGTTCGGGGCGAGCGTGTTCCACGCCATCCACGCGAGGACGAAGACGGTCAGCCCCAGGATGAACCAGGGCGTGCCCATCGCCCGCGCGATCCACTCGGTGAACCGGCCGAACCGGTCGCGCGACTCCAGCGGGCTGCGCCGCAGCACCGGCGTCCGGAGTCCCTTCGGGGCGTCGAGCCCCGCGTCCTGCCTACCTCCTGCCACTTCCGCCCCTCCTTCCGTTCACGATGCGGATGCTTCCGGTCTGGTCGGACGGCGCCGTGCGTTTCACGGGCTCGTCCTCGTCTTGACTTCGCCAGTCGTCGGGGAGCAGATAGTCGAGGATGTCGTCGATGGTCACCACCCCGACGAGACGATGCTTGTCGTCGACCACGGGGACCGAGACGAGGTTGTACGAGGCGAGGATGCGCGACACCTCGGCCGCGGAGGTGTCTGCCGTGACCGGCTCCAGGCTCGGGTCGAGCAGGGTGCCGAGGCGCACGTGCGGGGGATAGCGCAGCATCCGCTGGAAGTGCACGACGCCCAGGAACCGGCCGGTCGGCGGCTCGTAGGGCGGCAGGGTCACGCACACCGCGGCGCCGAGCGCGGGCGCGAGCTCGTGACGGCGGATCAGGGCGAGGCCCTCCGCGACCGTCGCGTCGGCCGAGACGATGATCGGCTCGGTCGTCATCAGACCGCCCGCGGTGTCCGGGTTGTAGCTGAGGAGCATGCGGACGTCGTCCGCCTCCTCCGGTTCCATGAGCTCCAGCAGGTGCTCGCCGCGCTCGTCGGAGAGCTGGGCGATGAGGTCGGCTGCGTCGTCCGGCTCCATCTGGTCGAGCACGTCGGCGGCCCGGTCGTCGTTCAGTTGGGCGAGGATCTGCACCTGCTCGCTCTCCGGCATCTCCTCCAGAACGTCGGCGAGACGGTCGTCCGGCAACTCCTCCGCGACCTCCAGCATCCGCTGCTGAGGGAGGTCGAGGAGGGTGTTCGCGAGGTCGGCGGGCTTCAGCTCCGAGTAGGTGGCGATGAGCTGCTCGGCCGACTGCGCCTCGCCGAGCTTCTGCTTCTCGCGCACCTCGTTCCAGGTCACGAACGTCGTCGCGCCCTTGGCGAAGGGGGAGCCGCCCGCCTTGGGCTTGCGGACGAACAGCTGGCTGACCGCCCAGTCGCCGGTCTCGGTCTCCTCGATCGCGACGTCCTCGATGGTGGCCTCGCCGCCGCCGTCGGTGAACACCACGCGACGGCCGAGGAGCTCGGCGATCACGCGCACCTCGCCGCCGCGCTGCTCGAAGCGGCGCATGTTGATGATGCCGTTGGTGATGATCTGCCCGCTGCCGATGCTGGTGACCCGCCCGATGGACAGGAACACGCGGCGCTTCCCGGGGATCTCGACGATCAACCCGACGACGCGGGGAGGGTCGTTCTTGCGGTACACGACCAGGACGTCTCTGACCTTGCCGACCCGGTCTCCGACGGGATCGAACACGGTCGTCCCGGCCAGGCGGGCGACGAAGACTCTGGGCGAACTCACCCTGTTAACCTAGCCCTCGCAGGTGAACGAAGGCTGTTTCCGTGCCCTCGCGAAGACTGGATGGAACAATGGGTGGATGAGCACACCTGGGCTGAACAACGGGCGCAACCGAATCCTCTTCCCGACCCTGCCGCGAGGCGAAGTGGTCGCCACCTTCGAGAGCTATCCCGAGGCGCAGGAGGCGGTCGACGTGCTGGCCCGCGCCGACTTCCCCGTCGACAAGGTCTCGATCGTCGGCAGCGACCTGAAGAGCGTCGAGCGCGTCACCGGCAAGCTCACCTGGGGCCGCGTCGCACTGGCGGGTGCGGCGTCCGGTGCGTGGCTCGGCATCTTCTTCGGCCTGCTGCTCATCATCTTCTCGCCGTCGGTCAGCCTCGCGTTCGTGCTCGCCGCGCTGCTCCTCGGTGCGGGATTCGGGATGCTGTGGGGCATCGTCTCCTACGCGATCAACCGGCGCAGGCGCGACTTCACGTCCGTCCAGCAGGTGATCGCGACCAGTTACTCGGTGCTCGTCGACTCCGACCTCGGCAACCGGGCACGCAACCTGCTCGCGAGCGGGGGAGCGGAGGAGCCGGCCGCGGCCCCGGGATGGACGCCGCCCGCGCAGCCGCAGCACCCGTCCGACCCGCCGCCCGCGCCTCCCGCGTCGGCACCGCCGGTCGCTCCCCAGCCGGGCGACGAGCGTCCGCCCGCACCCTCGGCCTGACCCCCTCCGCTGAGGTGCACGTCGTGGCGGCTATTTCGCGTGCGAAACAGCCACAACGTGCACCTCAGCGCTGCGAGAGCCGCCGCACCCACGCCTCCACATCGTCCGCGGTGCGCGGGATGTCGGCGGAGAGGTTCTCGGCGCCGTCCTCGGTGACCAGGATGTTGTCCTCGATGCGTACGCCGATGCCGCGGAAGCTCTCGGGGACGGTCAGGTCGTCCGGCTGGAAGTAGAGCCCGGGCTCGATCGTGAACACCATTCCGGGCTGGAGCACGCCGTCGAGGTAGAGCTCCCGGCGCGCCTGCGCGCAGTCGTGCACGTCGAGACCGAGGTGGTGGCTCGTCCCGTGCACCATGTAGCGGCGATGCTGCTGGTTCTCGACCTCCAGGGCCTCTTCGGCGCTGACCGGGAGCAGCCCCCATTCGGCGGTGCGCCGAGCGATGACCGCCATGGCGGTCGCATGGATCTCGCGGAACCGGATGCCGGGTCGCACGATCGCGAACGCCGCGTCCGCCGCCTCCCGCACCGCCTCGTAGATCAGGCGCTGCGTCTCGGTGAAGGTGCCGTCGATGGGGAAGGTGCGGGTGATGTCGGCGGTGTAGTAGCTGTCCAGCTCGACGCCCGCGTCCAGCAGGATGAGGTCGCCCGGCACCACGGGGCCGTCGTTGCGCGTCCAGTGCAGGATGCACGCGTGCGGCCCGCTCGCCGCGATCGTGTCGTAGCCGACCGCGTTGCCGTCGGCGCGGGCGCGGCCGTAGAAGACGCCCTCGACGAGTCGCTCGCCGCGCGGGTGCGCATTGATGCGCGGCAGGTCGGCGATCACGTCGTCGAAGCCGCGGGCGGTCGCCGCGACCGCAGCGCGGAGTTCGGCGATCTCGTACTCGTCCTTGACGAGGCGCAGCTCGGAGAGTTCGCGGGCCAGCCGGTCGTCCTCGTCGTGGTCCTCGGGGTCGACATCGGTGCCCTCGCCGTCGCCGTCTGAACCGTCTCCCAGCAGCAGGCGCGTCGCATCCGCGTCGTCCGTGATGCCGCGGTCGGCCTCGCGCAACACCACCGTGTCGCCGTCCACCGCGTCGAGCACCGAGCGCACCTCGGCGATGCCGCGGGTGGCCAGCGCGAGGTCACCGGCGACCTGTGCGAGCGACGGACGGGGACCGATCCAGAACTCGCCGATCTCGGGGTTCGCGTAGAACTCGTCGGAGTCGCGTCCCGCCCGCTCACGGAAGTACAGGGTCGCCTCGTGTCCGGACGCCGTCGGCTCCAGCACCAGGACGCTGCCCGGCTCGGAGTCCGAACCCCAGCCGGTCAGGTACGCGAACGCCGAGTGCGCGCGGAACGGGTAGTCGGTGTCGTTGGAGCGCTGCGCGAGGCGCCCGGCCGGGATGATGAGGCGCTTCCCGGGGAACAGGTCGGACACGCGCGCGCGACGGGCCGCCGCATACTGCGCCTGGCGGCGCGGCTCGGGCACGACCTCCGGACGCTCGGCCCATCCCGAGCCGATGTACTCGCGGAAAGCGTCGGAACCCGGGGTCGTCGAGCGGTTCTGCGTCGCGCGCGGAGCCTCATCGGACTCGGCGGCGGCATCCGTCTCGGTCGTCGTGGCGACCGCTGCGGCGGTCGGGTCGTCGACGGTGTCGGTCGCGATGTCGGCGTCTGCGGTGGCTGGCGTGGTCGGCTGGGAGGACATGGCGTCCATTCTTCCACCCGCTGGCCGCCATGCGCCCGGCCGGTCAGCGCCCTCCTAGGATGGTCACCATGGCTGATGCGCGGCGGTTCCGAGGTCCCGTCGACCTGCACACGCACTCCAGCGTGTCCGACGGGACGGAGACCCCGGCCGAGCTCATCCGCGCCGCCGCCGACGCGGGGCTGGGCACCGTCGCGCTCACCGATCACGACTCCACGGCCGGGTGGGCGGACGCCGCAGCCGAGGCCGCACGCGTCGGCATCACCGTCATCCCGGGGATGGAGCTGTCGACCCGCATCGAGTTCGCCAGCGTCCACATGCTCGGCTACCTCTTCGATCCGACGAACGAAGCCCTCGTAGCCGAGACCCGCCGCATCCGCGACGGCCGGATGCGGCGAGCCGAGGACATGGTGCGGCGCATCTCCGAGGATTACGACATCACGTGGGACGACGTCCTCGCGCAGGCGACGGAGGGCGCGACCGTCGGGCGCCCGCACATCGCCGACGCGCTCGTCGCGCGCGGGCTCGCCTCGGACCGCAGCGCCGCGTTCGCCGGGATCCTGCACTGGCGGAGCGGCTACTTCCAGCCGCACTACGCCCCGGAGCCGCTGACCGGCGTCCGCCTCATCCGCGGGGCGGGCGGTCTGCCCGTGCTGGCGCATCCCGCGACCGGCGGCCGGGGCCGCGTGATCCCGGAGGACCGGCTGCGGCGCCTGGTCGACGCCGGGCTCTTCGGACTGGAGCTCGACCACCGCGAGAACACGGCGGACGGGGTCGAACGGCTGCGGGAGCTCGCGGCGCGCTACGGCCTCCGCATCACCGGATCGAGCGACTACCACGGCGCGGGCAAGCCCAACCGGCTGGGGGAGAACACCACCGATCCGGCCGTGGTCGACGCGATGATCGAAGAAGCGACAGGCGCGGCGCCCTTCTACGCTCCGTGACCACCAGCACGTAGCCTGGACCCCGGACATGACGTCGGGGCGAGAAGGATGCGAGGTGCGCGAGTGAGACGGTTCTGGCGAGGATCGGCGGCCGCTGCCGCCCTGACGGCCGTCCTCGTCGTCGTTGCGGGCGTCACGCCCGCGAACGCCGACAGCTACCCGTCGTGGGACGACGTGCAGGCCGCGAAGAACAACGCGAGCGCGGCCCAGGCCGAGGTCGACCGGATCAACGGTCTGCTGACGGGTCTGCAGACCGCCGCGAACGCCGCGGGCGACCTCGCCGTCAAGCGGCTGGGGGAGTACGGAACCGCCGAGGCGGCCCTGCAGACCGCGACCGCCAAGGCGCAGGGTCTGGCCGAGAAGGCGCAGGAGGCATCGGCCCAGGCGGATGCGCTCAAGGCCCAGAGCGGCAAGCTCGCCGAGCAGCTCACCCGCGCGGGCACCTCATCCGTGTCGCTCCGGTTGTTCCTCAGCCCGAACGCGACGCGCTCCGACTCCCTGCTGTACCAGCTCGGCGCGGTGTCGAAGCTCGCCGACCAGGCAAGCTCGCTGTACGCCAGGGCGAACGCCCAGAAGAACCTCGCCGCGTCGCTCAGCGAGCAGGCGACCAGCGCCCAGAAAGTGCGCGACCAGCTCGCGGTGGATGCGAAGAAGGCCCTCGACGTCGCGACCGCGGCGAAGCAGGCGGCCGACGCTCAGCTCGCCGACCAGAAGAAGCACGCCGACACGCTGTACGCCCAGCTGGCGACCCTGAAGAACACCGAGGCGTCCGTCGAGAAGTCGTACGCCGAAGGGCAGGCGGCGGCCGCGGCGGCCGCGGCGGCCGCGAACCCGGGCGGCGGGTCCGACGGGTTCGCCCCGCCTCCCGGCATGGTGGTCGACCCGGCCGGCGCCCAGGCGTACGCGGCGAGCCGCCTCCCGGCCTTCGGCTGGGGCGGCGAGCAGATGAGCTGCCTGATCAAGCTGTGGAACCATGAGTCCGACTGGCGGGCGGACGCCTACAACACGTCGAGTGGCGCGTACGGCATCCCGCAGGCCTGGCCCGCCAGCAAGATGGCGTCGGCCGGCCCGGACTGGCTGACCAACCAGAACACGCAGGTCAACTGGGGCCTCGACTACATCAACCGCGCCTACGGCTCCCCGTGCGCCGCATGGACCTTCGAGATGAGCCACGACCCCAACTGGTACTGAGCGCGTCCTCCGTCCCACGCAAACAGCTCCTGAGTTTTTCGCTCCGATCCTGACGAATCGGGCGAAAAACTCAGGAGCTGTTCGCGTGGGAGGTAGGTCAGCTGGCGGGGGTGGTGGCGGAGCCGCCGCGCGAGCGACGACGGCGACGACGCGGAGCGCTGTTGCCGTCGCGGTGTTGCGATCCGCCGCCGTCGTGGGTGCCGGCGGCCGGGGCCTTGGCCTCGCCGCCCTCCGACGCGGAGTCGTCGGGAGCCGTCGAGCCCTGCGACGCGCCCTGACCGGAGCCGCGCGTGCGGCGACGGCGGCTGCTGCTCGAACGCTCCCCGCTCTCCGGGCCGGTGGAGTCGGTGCGGCCGCCGCGCGGCGACTCGGTCGCCTTGACGGCCGGGGTGGGCTTGAGCCGGCCCTTGACGCCCTGCGGGATGTCGAGGTCGGTGTAGAGGTGCGGCGACGACGAGTAGGTCTCCGTCGGCTCCGGCTGACCGAACTCGAGCGCCTTGTTGATGAGGGCCCACTTGTGCAGGTCCTCCCAGTCGACGAACGTCACGGCGATGCCGGTCTTGCCCGCGCGGCCGGTGCGGCCGGCGCGGTGCAGGTAGGTCTTCTCGTCGTCCGGGATGGTGTGGTTGATGACGTGCGTGACGTCGTCCACGTCGATGCCGCGAGCCGCGACGTCGGTGGCGATGAGGATGTCCTTCTTACCCGCCTTGAACGCGGCCATGGCGCGCTCGCGCTGCTCCTGGTTGAGGTCGCCGTGCACGGCGGCGGCGTTGAAGCCGCGGTCGTTCAGCTCCTCGACCAGCTTGGCGGCGGCGCGCTTGGTGCGCGTGAAGATCACGGTCTTGCCGCGGCCCTCGGCCTGGAGGATGCGGGCGATGACCTCGTCCTTGTCGAGCGAGTGCGCGCGGTAGATCAGGTGCTTGATGTTCGCCTGGATCTGGCCCTCGTCGGGGTCGGTCGCGCGGATGTGGACCGGTCGGGTCATGAACCGGCGCGCCAGCGCGACGATCGGGCCCGGCATGGTCGCCGAGAAGAGCATGGTGTGGCGCGTGGCCGGCGTCTGCGCGAACAGCTTCTCGATGTCGGCGAGGAAGCCGAGGTCGAGCATCTTGTCGGCCTCGTCGAGCACCATCTCCTGGACGCTGCCGAGGTTCAGCAGGCGCTGACCGGCGAGGTCGAGGAGGCGCCCAGGAGTGCCGACGACGATCTGCGCGCCGCCCTTCAGCTGGGCGATCTGGCCTTCGTAGGCCTTGCCGCCGTAGATGCTGGCGATGGAGGTCGGGCGTCCGGCGGCGGCCGTCTCGAGGTCTTCGTAGACCTGGATGGCCAGCTCGCGGGTGGGCACGACGACGAGTGCCTTCACGCCGGGCTCGGGGTTCGGGCCGAGGCGCTGGATCAGGGGGAGGCCGAAGCCGAGGGTCTTGCCGGTTCCCGTCTTCGCCTGGCCGATGATGTCCTGGCCGGTGAGCGCGAGAGGGATGGTCTGCGTCTGGATGGGGAACGGCTCGATGATGCCCTTGGCGGCGAGCTGATCCACCATGTCCTGGTCGATGTTGAGTTCTGAGAAAGTCACTGGTGAATTGCCTGTCGATTCGATTGGAGTGTCCACGCCCTGTTTCTCTGTCGCAGGCGTAGGGCCGTCGATCCTGCGCCGACGGCGTCTCCAGCCTACTGGACGGTCCCGATACACTGCTGAGCGTGTCGACTTGGTTCACCCGGCGACGGCCTTCCGTCGAGCTCCCGCGCCTGACTCCGCGGGCGCGCACGCTCCCGACCGTCCGTGTGGACCTGCACGAGGTGATGCCGGATCTGCTGCCGTATCTCGGCCAGTCCGCGTACCTCCAGCTGGAGCAGTTCGAGACGCTGTCGCGCGTCGCGGCCGAGGCGGAGGACCTGCACGCGAAGGGCCTCATCTCGGCGGCCGCCGGTCATGCCCTGTCGAAGCATCAGGGGATCGTGGCCGAGATCCGGCGCCGAGGGGACGACCCGGCCGACGCCATGAAGCCGTTCGCGGATGAGATCGAGGGCTTCAGCGCGCTCATCGTCGGCGCGGACTGGCGCGAGACGCTGCTCTCCGCCCTCGTGACGGGCGGCCTGCTCGACGACTTCTTCATCCGCCTCGCCGCCGGCCTTCCTGGCGATGTCGGACCGCGCCTCGCGCACTTGCTCGGCTCGGAGTCCGGTCAGGAGGGCGTGCTGGAGGTGCTGCGCGCGCAGATCGCGGGCGATCCGCTGCTCGCGTCTCGGCTCGCGATGTGGGGCAGGAGGCTCGTCGGCGACACGCTGCTCGTCGCGCGCTCCGCGCTCCACCTCTCGGGTAACAGGATCGCCGACGATGCGCGCATCGAGCCGATCTTCACGGAGCTGATCGCGGCGCACACGCGCCGGATGGACGCGCTCGGCCTGACCGCCTAGCCCGCGACATTCGTGCCGAATGTGCGCTCAGCGTGGGCGATAACGCACATTCGGCACGAATGTGCGCTCAGCGCGCCACGGCGCCCTTCGCCAGCGCGTGCAGCATGCGGTCGTCGTTCGTGGAGCGGACGCGGCCGATCAGCAGGTCGGCGACCGCGACGATGAGGGCGGTGCCGAGGAGCGTGATCCACCAGATCCAGCCGCCGTCCCACTTCAGGCCGGCCCAGGTGAGCGCCACCCAGAGCACGGCCGACGAGACGACGCCGACGGCCGGGATGAGCACGGAGCCGTGCGTGTGACGGTTCGGCAGCAGATAGCGTCCGGCCAGGCCGATGATGGCCCCGCCGAGGACGACGAAGAGCAGTTCCACGAGTGGGAGGCTAGCCGACGAAGCCGATGCGGCGCGACTCCTCGGTGCCGATCTCGACGTACGCGATACCGGCGGTCGGGACGACGTAGAGCCGGCCCTTGTCGTCGGTCAGCTGCAGGACACCGGTGCCGCTGGCGAGTGCGGTCTGCACCTGCCCGGCGAGCTCTTCGGCCGACTGCGACGACTCGAAGTTGAGCTCGCGGGGGGCGTTGACGATTCCGATGCGGATCTCCACTGAGGTGCCTTTCGAGTCTGACCGGCGGGTGTGAGTTCAGACTACGGCACACGGCTCGCGGCCCCCGCTCGCGTTCTCTGTCGGCGGACGCCGATACCGTGAAGGACATGATCGCTCGAGGTTTCCGGATGCACGCCGCCGGCACCCTCGCATCCCCTCCCGCAGCGGGCGGCCCGGCGCTCGACGGCTCGCAGTCGGAGGTGCTCCAGCTGCCGGACGGCGCCTCCGCCGCGGTGCTCGGAGCGCCCGGCACGGGCAAGACCACGACGCTGGTGGAGGCCCTGGCCGAGCGCGTGCTCGACCGCGGCTACCGGCCGGACGAGGTGCTGGCGCTGAGCGCCTCGCGCACCGCGGCGACGGCGCTCCGCGACCGCATCGCCCTGCGCCTCGGCGTTCCCACGCAGGGGCCTCTGGCGCGCACGGCGACATCGCTCGCGTTCCAGCTCGTCGGCGAGCGGGCGCGACGCATCGGAGCGGAGCCCCCGCGCCTCCTCACCGGAGGCGAGCAGGATCAGATCATCGCCGAGCTGATCAGCGGCCACCTGGAGGACGGAACCGGTCCGGTCTGGCCCGAGCCGCTCGTCGAGGAGGTGCGGACGCTGCGCGGATTCCGCACCGAGCTGCGCGAGCTGATGGCGCGCTGCGCCGAGCGCGGCGTCACCCCCTCCCGGCTGTCCGAGCTCGGCGCGATCACCGGCCACGACGAGTGGCGCGCCGCCGCCCGCTTCATCGCCGAGTATCAGCTCGTGGTCGACAGCTATCGCGGCGGCTTCGTCGACTCGGCCGAGCTCATCGCGTCGGCGGTCACGGTCATCGCCGAGGGCAGCTCGCTCGACGGCCTGCGCGCCGTCTTCGTGGACGACCTGCAGGAGGCGACGGTCGCGACGCTGGCGCTGCTGCGGGCGCTGGCGGCGCGCGGCGTCGCGGTCGTCGCATTCGGCGACCCGGATGTCGCATCCACCACCTTCCGCGGGGCCCAGACCACGGCCCTGGGGCAGCTCGAGGGTCGCCTCGGCGTGCCGGTGACCCGCTTCGTGCTGACCACGGCGCACCGCCAGACGCCCGCGCTGCGCGAGCTGACCGCCCGGGTGACCGAACGCATCGGCACGGCCGCAGCGGGCGTCCAGCGGCTGGCCGCGGCCGGGCGCCCGGAACCGGAGCAGCCGGATGCGGCGCAGGTGGATGCTGACGATGTGGATGCGGCCGCGCGCCGCCCCGAGATCGTGCGGCTCGTCGCGGTGTCCGCCCCCGCCGAGGCGTCGCGGCTGGCGCGCAAGCTGCGCGAACGTCACCTGCTCGACGGCGTCCCCTGGAGCTCGATGGCCGTCGTGGTCCGTTCGGGCGCCCATGTACCCGCCCTCTCGCGTGCCCTCGCGGTCGCCGAGGTCCCGACGACGACGAGCATCGCCGGGCGTCCGCTGCGCGACGATTTCGCCGCCCGCCAGCTGATCACGATCGCCGGCGTGCAGCTGGGGGCGATCGAGCTGACGCCCGCGGTCGCCACCGAACTGCTGCTCGGGCCGTTCGGCGGGCTCGACAGCGTCAGCCTGCGACGGCTGCGCCTCGCCCTCCGCCAGGAGGAGCTCGCGGGCGACGGCAACCGCCCGGGCGATGAGCTGCTCGTCGAGGCGCTGCAGCATCCCGCGCACCTGGCAACGATCGACGCGAGCCCGGCCCGCCGGGCGGCGCGCCTGGCCGAGACGTTGCGATCCGGCCGCGAGAAGGCGGAGAACGGCGCCTCGATCGAGGAGCTGCTCTGGCACGTCTGGGAGCGCAGCGGCCTCGCCGCCCGCTGGCTGGAGCACTCGGAGCGGACGGGCATCGTCGCCGACGAGGCGAACCGGCACCTCGACGGCGTCGTCGCACTGTTCACCGCCGCCCGCCGCTTCGTCGAGCGCTACCCGGAGCGTCCGGCCTCCGACTTCGTCGTCGAACTCCTCGGCGCGGAGGTGCCGGAGGACACCCTCGCCGCCCGTACTGCCGGCGACGCCGTCCTGGTCTGCACCCCGAGCGCCACCATCGGTCGCGAGTTCGAGGTCGTCGTCGTCGCCGGACTCCAGGAGAGCGTCTGGCCCAACCTGCGCCTGCGCGGTTCGCTGCTGCACCCGCAAGAGCTCGCGGACGCCGTGGAGGGTCGCACCACCGTGACCGAGGACGAGCGGGCGGAGGTGCTCGGCGACGAGCTCCGGATGTTCGCGTTGGCGGTCTCGCGCGCCCGCGGCCAGGTGATCCTCACGGCCACGGCGAACGACGACGAGCAGCCCTCCCCGTTCCTGCGCCTCGCGGCCGACCTGGCCGTCGACGACGCCGACGACGGCGCCCATCCGCTCTCCCTCCGTGGCATGGTCGGCCGGTTGCGTCGCCGCCTCGCCACGACGGGCGCACCTGACGCGGCCGAAGCGCTCGCCCGGCTGGCGGACGCGGACGTGGAGGGCGCCGATCCCGCCGCCTGGTACGGCCTGCTCGAGCCGTCGACGACCGAGCCGCTGGTCGACTTCGACGACCCGGAGGCCGTGGTCCGGGTGTCTCCGTCGCGGCTGGAGACGTTCGAGAAGTCGCCGCTGGCGTGGTTCGTGGACACGATGGCCGCCTCGCCGAGCGGTCTCGCCGCGGGCATCGGCACCGTCGTGCACGCCGTCATGGAGGAGGCGAGCACGAGCGACGACCGCGACCTCAGCGTCGAGCGGCTGTGGCAGGGCATCGAGCGCCGGTGGGGCGAGCTCGCGTTCGAGTCGCCGTGGCTGGAGGAGAAGGAACGGCGACGGACGCGGACCCTCACGGCCGGGGTCTCGGAGTACCTCCGCGACTTCGAGCGCGCCGGCGGTGTGCTGCTCGGCTCCGAGGGCGCCTTCGAGCTGCGCCTCGGCCGGGCGCTCGTGCGCGGGACGATCGACCGGGTGGAGCGCACACCGGACGGCACGGTCGTCATCGTCGACCTCAAGACGGGCAACCGCACGCCCTCGGCGGCGGAAGCGGCCGAGCACGCGCAGCTGGGCGCCTATCAGCTCGCCCTGGAGCACGGAGCGGTGGAGCAGGCCGCCGACCTGCCATCCGGCGGGGCGAAGCTGCTCTTCGTCGCCAAGGGCGTCCGCGGGAAGGGCTACCGCGAGGTCGCTCAGGACCGCGTCGACGACGAAGGGCTCGACCGGCTGCGAGAGCGCGTCGCGCGAGCGGCCGACGGCATGGCGGGCGCGACCTTCGCCGGGGTCGTCGACCTGGGCGAACGCGACCCGCACGGGAAGTACGAGTACCGCATCCACCTGGTGCCTGCGGTGAGCGCGGGAGGAGGAGCATGACGGACGAAGCGACGCACGTCGACGACGAGAGCCTCCTGGAGTGGGCGACCGAGCAGGCGGAGCTCGACCTCGTCGAGCAGGCCTTCTCACTGGCCGAGACGGAGGAGGAGCGGCCGCGCCCGTCGCGTGCGCTGAGCGCGGCGGACATCGCCGAGGCTCTCCGGCTGCCCATCCCGACCGCCCAGCAGCAGGCGGTCATCGAGGCGCCGCTCCGACCGGCGATCGTGGTCGCGGGAGCCGGCAGCGGCAAGACCGAGACGATGGCGAACCGGGTGGTCTGGCTGCTCGCGAACGGCCACGTTCGAGTTCCCGAGATCCTCGGCCTGACGTTCACCCGCAAGGCGGCGGGCGAGCTGGCGGGCCGCATCCGCACCCGTATCGAGCAGCTGGTCGCGTCCGGCGTGACCGAGGTGGAGTTCGACCCGTTCGACGCCCCGGCGGTCGCCACCTACAACTCGTTCGCGAACGCGATCTTCCGCGAGAACGCGTTGCTGATCGGCCGCGAGCCGGAGTCGGCGGTGCTCAGCGAGGCGTCGGCGTGGCAGCTCGCCCGCCGTCTCGTCGTGACCAGCACCGACGACCGCCTGGTCGAGCTCGACCGGGGCGTCGAGGCGGTCACGACCGCGGTCGTGACGCTGAGCCGGGCGCTCAGCGAGAACGTCGCCGACCCGGACGACGTCGAGCGGATGGTGGAGCAGTTCGCGCGCATCGCCGAGCTGCCGACGGGCAACGGGCGCGTGAAGGAGCTCTACGCCTCCGTGCGCTCGGCCGTCGACGCGGTCGGGTCGCTTCCTCCGCTGCTCGATCTCGCCCGCGCCTTCGCCGACGAGAAGCGCCGTCGCGGATTCGTCGAGTACTCCGACCAGGTGGCCCTCGCGCTGGATGTGAGCGAGCGCCTCCCCGCGGTGGTCGCCGACTACCGCCGGCGCTACCGCGTCGTGCTGCTCGACGAGTACCAGGACACCTCCGTCGTGCAGACGCGTCTGCTCTCGACGCTGTTCGCCGGGCAGCCGGTGATGGCGGTCGGCGATCCGCACCAGTCCATCTACGGCTGGCGCGGCGCCAGCGCGGCCAACCTCGGCCGATTCTCCGCCGACTTCACCGGTCAGCGCGCTGGGGCGGAGGGCGGAGCGGCCGAGTACGCGCTGAGCACCAGCTGGCGCAACCCGACGCGCGTCCTGGATGCGGCGAACGCGCTCGTGGAGCCGCTGACGGCCGCCTCACCGGTGCACGTCGAGCGCCTGCAGCCGCGCCCCGGTGCTGTCGCGGGGGAGCTGACAGCGATGTTCGAGCAGACGGTTGCCGACGAGGCCGAGACGGTGGCGCGCTGGCTCGGCGCACGGCTCGGCGAGCGCGACGACGACGGCGTCCCGCCGAGTGCTGCGATGCTCTGCCGGTCGCTGAAGAAGATCGACGTGTTCACGTCCGCCCTCGCCCGCCACGGCATCCCGTATCACGTGCTCGGGCTGGGCGGCCTGCTGGAGCAGCCCGTCATCGCCGACCTTGTCAGCGCTCTGCGGGTGATGCACGACCCGACCGCCGGCTCCGAGCTGATCCGGTTGCTCACAGGCGCGAAGTGGCGCGTCGGGCCGAAGGACATCGCCGCGCTGCGCGATGTCGCGTCGTGGCTCGCCGAGCGCGACCACCGGTACCAGCGGCTCGATCCCGAACTGCGCGACCGGCTGCGGCGATCCGTCGCGGGGGAGGAGTCGGCGTCCCTGGTGGATGCGCTCGACTTCGTCGTCGAGGCACCGGACGACCACGGACGGTTGGCGGGATTCAGCCCGGAGGGTCTGGCGCGGATGCGCGACGCCGGCCGACGGCTCGACCACCTGCGGTCACGGGTCGGGCTCGACCTGCTCGACCTCGTCACGCTGGTGCAGCAGGAGCTTCTGCTCGACATCGAGGTCGCGGCGAACGAGACCGCGCAGCTCGGTCAGGCGAGCCTCGACGCGTTCGCGGAGCAGGTCGCCTCGTACCTCGCGGCTGACGACCAGGCGACCCTCGGTTCCTTCCTGTCATGGCTCGCGGAGGCGGAGCAGCGCGACAACCTGGCCCCGCGCAGCGAGGAGCCGGAGCCGGGCACCGTGCAGATCCTCACCATCCACGGCGCGAAGGGCCTGGAGTGGGATGTCGTGGCCGTCCCGCGCCTCGTCGAGGGGGAGCTCCCCGGGCCGCCGCAGAGCCGCAAGGGCTGGCTGGCCTTCGGGCAGCTACCGAACGAGTTCCGCGGAGACTCTGCCGAGCTTCCGGTGATCGCCTGGCGCACCGCCGAGACCCAGAAGGACGTCAACGACTCGATCGCGGCGTTCGAGGAGGACAACCTCGCCCGGCACCTCGACGAGCAGCGCCGGCTGATCTACGTCGCCGTCACCCGGGCCCGGCAGCGGCTGCTGCTGTCCGGTTCGTACTGGTCGACCCAGACCAAGCCGCGCGGCCCCGGGTCGTACCTCCTGGAACTGCAGGAGGCGGGTCTGCTGCCGCCGGACGCGTTCCCGGACTGCGACGAGCCGGAGGAGAACCCGCTCGCGCTGACCGCATCCACCGTGACCTGGCCGCTTGAGCCGCTCGGCGCCCGCCGCACGCGCGTCGAGGCAGCGGCGGAGGCGGTCCGCCGAGCACGGGAGCGCGGGGTGGGCGACGGCGGTGTCTACGCGCGCGATCTCGACCTGCTGCTCGCCGAGCGCGCCCGACGCGCAGAAGAGGCGGGTCTCGTCGAGCTGCCCGCGCGCATCCCGGCCTCGCGGTTCAAGGACTACGTGACCGACCCGGCATCGGTGGCGGCGACCCTGCGCCGGCCGATGCCCGAGCGCCCGTACCGCCAGACGAGGCTGGGCACCCTGTTCCACCGCTGGGTGGAGGAGCGCTTCGGCACGGTCGCGGGCGCGACCGACGTGCTCGACGCCCACGTCGCCGAACTGGACGACCTCGCAGGCGACGTGCTCGAGGCCGAGCGCTTCGAGGAGCTCCGAGCCACCTTCGAGCGCAGCCAGTGGGCCGGGCGGCGTCCGGAGGAGGTGGAGCTGGAGATCCACATCACCCTCGCAGGGCAGGTGGTCGTCTGCAAGCTCGACGCCGTCTACCGGGCGGAGGACGGCATCCACGACTACCAGATCGTCGACTGGAAGACCGGCAAGGCGCCGCGCGACGCGGACGACCTGGAGCGCAAGCAGCTGCAGCTCGCGCTCTACCGCCTGGCGTTCGCGCGCTACGCAGGGATCGACCCGGAGCGGATCGACGCCGTCTTCTACTTCGTGGCCGACGACGCGGTCGTGCGGCCGGAGCGCCTCTACGCCGAGGAGGAGCTGACGTCGCTCTGGTCGTCGGCGACCGGCTTCATCCCGCCCGAGCGCCCGTAGCCTCCGGGATCCGTGCGGTCGCCGGGGGTCCGGTCGAGCATGGCCTCCACATCGCCGACGGCCATAATCGGGCCGGTCGCCGTCGAGAGCGGGTTCATCGAGTTGCTGCGGACGCGGTCCACCAGGCCGTCGAGCATCTCGACCGCGTCATCCACGATCGTCTGGTCGCGTACCTCGCGGCCGTGGAGCAGCCACCGGGCCACCTCGAGCTCGGCGTACAGCATGGCGCGCTGGGTGAACTGGCGGTCGGTGGCGACCTGCCGCGTGGAGGCGTAGGCGCCCAGGGCGCCGTCGGTCGCCTCCGGGTTCATGGCGAGCAGCCAGTGCAGGTCGCGCGCCGGGTCGCCGACGCGGAGCGCCGACCAGCCGAGCACGGCCGTGACGACATCGTCCTCGACGAGGAACGAGTCGGAGGTGAGGGAGCCGTTGATGACGGTCGGCTGGAACTGCCAGATCGAGTGGTCGGCCGCCGCATCCCGCCACCGGTCGCGCAGCGCCACGGGCAGGAGACCGGTGGATGCGGCCGATTCGATGACCGAGTTCGCCGCCGTGAGGCACTCGGCCGATGACATCACCGGCAGGCCGGCCTCGCCGACGAAGGCGGTGGGGAGCGCGTGGATGGCCGCGATGGCGTGCCCGATCGACCCGGCCAGGCCGTCGCCCGGCGGCACGTCCTCCACCGCGATGTGCTCGCCGGGGAGGAAGTCGTAGACGACGGCGCGCGTTCCCGCGACCGGCGCCTGGCCGAGGTAGCGGGGCACCTCGAACGGGAGACGGCTGCGGATGCCGGTGGTGAGTGCGCGCAGCGCGACCAGGTCGGCGCTCTGCTCGGTCTCCGCGATCTGGTTCGTCGGCACGCGCACGATGACGGTGGAGCCGTCCCTCGTCGACAGCAGCGCCGAGTCGAACTCGCCTGCGCCGCTCCTGGTGTAGCTGCGGGCGCCGGAGACGTCGAGGTCGGGAACGGCCGAGGTGGCCAGCGCGGCTAGAGTGAAGTGGGATCTGGCCATGCACCTAGGCTAATTGGACCTCCTTGCGACGGCCGTCCGCCACGCCCCGAAAGGACCTCGATGTCGTCCGCCCCGACTCCCGCCCTTCCCCTCGCCGCTCTTCCGCTCTCGCGGCACGCAACCGATCGCGACCATGCCGCGCGATCGCGGCCCGCCCTGTTCGACGAGCTCTGGGAGGAGCCGACCACGCGCGTGCTCGCGCTGTGGAAGGGACGGGCGCTGCTGACCGCGGAGAGCGTCGCGGCCGCGACCCCCGCAGCCGACGGTTGGTCGGCCCCGGATGCCGGACCGGCCGAGCTGGAGCTGCTGCCGGTGGACCGGGTCACCTCCGCGCTGATCCGCGTGTACCTCGGCCGCACCACGGTCGCCTCGGCGACCGAGCCCGCGGGCATCGCCGTGGTGCTGCAGGTGCTGACCGACGCCGCCGCGCAGGAGCTGGAGCCGGACGAGGCGCGCTGGGGCAACCTGCGTACGGTCGCCACCGCGCTGAGCGACCGCGACGCGGGCCTCTTCACCGAGGCGCTCGCGATGGCGAACTGGCACGCGACGCACACGCACTGCCCCCGCTGCGGATCGCCGACGGTGGTCGAGCAGGCGGGCTGGGTGCGGCGCTGCCTCGAGGACGGCTCCGAAGTGTTCCCGCGAACCGACCCCGCGGTCATCGTGACGGTGCTGGATGCGGACGACCGGCTCCTGCTCGGCTCCAACGCGATGTGGGAGAACTCCCGCTATTCGCTGCTCGCCGGGTTCGTCGAGCCAGGCGAGTCGTTCGAGGCGGCGGTGGAGCGCGAGATGTTCGAGGAGGCGGGCATTCGCGTCGTCGACGCCCGCTACAAGGGCTCGCAGCCGTGGCCGTTCCCGGCATCGGTGATGGTCGGCATGACGGCGCGGCTGGCCGACGATCAGGCCGCGAGCGCGCTCGATCCGGACGGTGAGGAGATCCTCGACGTGCGCTGGTTCACCCGCGACGAGTTGTGGGCGGCGCGCGAGCAGATCATCCTCCCGGGCCGCTCGTCTATCGCGCGCGCCCTCATCGAGGACTGGTACGGCGGCCCGCTCGACGAGCCGCCGGCGCCGTGAGCACCGCGCTCTCCGGCCCGGACGCCCTGCTGGCCGGGCTGGATGCTCAGCAACGGGTCGCGGCGGAGGCGCTGTTCGGCCCGGTGTGCATCCTCGCCGGTGCCGGCACGGGCAAGACGCGCGCGATCACGCACCGCATCGCGTACGGCGTCGCCTCCGGCGCCTATGCGCCCGGTCGTGTGATGGCGCTGACGTTCACCGCGCGCGCCGCTGCCGAGTTGCGCGGCCGCCTGCGCCAGCTCGGCGCCGGGGGAGTGTCGGCGCGGACCTTCCACTCCGCCGCCCTCGCGCAGCTGAACTACTTCTGGCCGCAGGTCGTCGGCGGGCAGCTGCCCTCCGTGCTCGACGGCAAGGGCCGCATCCTGGGGCATGCCGCAGAGCGGCTCAAGGTGAAAGTGGACACGGCCACCCTGCGCGACGTCGCCGCGGAGATCGAGTGGCGCAAGGTCTCTGGCCTGAGCATCGAGCAGTACACGGCCGCCGACCGGCCGACCCCCGGCTCGCTGACCGCGACGCAGGTCGCCGATCTGCTGCAGTCGTACGAGGACCTCAAGGACGAACGCAAGCAGATCGACTTCGAGGATGTGCTGCTCGCCTGCGCCGGGATGATCGAGTCCGAGCCGTCGGTCGCCCTGCAGGTGCGCGAGCAGTACCGCTTCTTCGTCGTGGACGAGTACCAGGACGTCTCGCCGCTCCAGCACCAGCTGCTCAGCCTGTGGCTGGGCACCCGCCGCGACCTGTGCGTCGTCGGCGACGCCAGCCAGACGATCTACTCCTTCGCCGGAGCCCGCAGCGAGTACCTGCTCGGGTTCGAGCACGAGCATCCCGGCGCGACCGTGGTGCGACTGGAGCAGAACTACCGCTCGACGCCGGCCGTGATCGACACCGCGAACCGTCTGATGCGCGGGAGGTCCGGCGCGCTGACCCTGCGCCCGGCCGAGATCGCCGGCGGGACACCGCACGGTGACCCCGTCACCGAGCCCTCCACCTTCGAGGACGATCGGGCCGAGGCCCGCGCCGTCGCCGGACGCATCGCCGCCGAGCTGGCCGCGGGGGCACGGCCGGAGCACATCGCGGTGCTGTACCGCGTCAACGTCCAGGCCGCGGCACTCGAGCAGGCGCTCGGCGACCTCGGGATCAGCTACCAGATCCGCGGTTCGAAGCGCTTCTTCGACCTGCCGGAGGTGCGCCAGGCCGTCATGTCGCTGCGGGCGGCCAGCCTCGCGGCCACCGAGGACCCGCTGTTCAAGTCGGTCAGCGACGTGCTCCGCTCGCTGGGATGGTCGGTGCAGCCGCCCGAGGCCCGCGGCGCCGTCCGCGAGCGCTGGGAGTCGCTGAACGCCATCATGGGCCTGGTGGACGAGCAGCCGCCCGGCCAGACGCTCCGCGGCTTCACCGACGAACTGCTCGCCCGGCAGGCCGGTCAGCACGAGCCGACGATGTCGGCCGTGACCCTCGCGACCCTCCACGCGGCCAAGGGACTGGAATGGCCCTCGGTCTACCTGATCGGCCTCAGCGAGGGCCTCGTCCCGATCAGCTATGCGAGCACCTTCGAGCAGATCGACGAAGAGCGCCGCCTGCTGTACGTCGGCATCACGCGAGCGCGTCGCAGCCTCCACCTCAGCTGGGCGGCGCGCGGAAACCAGCCCGGCAGGCCGCAGCTGCGGCAGCCGTCCCGCTTCCTGGCGGAGCTGCGGCCGACGGTCACGGCGGAAGGCCGAGGCACCCGCACTCCGGGTGCGGCTCCCACGCGAGGCTGACCCAGTCGGCGCCGCCCCAGTCCGCGCGATGCCGGAGCAGCCGCCAGCTCGCCCCGACCGGTGGCGGCGCTGCCGGCCGTCCGCGGGCAGCGGCGATGCCCGCCAGCGCCAGCGCGGCGGCGCGGGCGGCGACAATGGCGGACGTGATCGCGTCCTCACCCGGTGGCGGCAGCGTGTGCAGCTGGGTGGCCATCACCGGCCACGCCGGGTCGGCGGTCGTGCGGTGAAGGTCGACGCACCGGAGGCAGGGCGCCGTTCCGGGTCGCACCCACGGCCCGACCGTGACCCCGGCATCCCCGAATACGACCGCAAGGTGAGGGATGTCGCGCCGCAGCCAGCGGGCGGAACGCTGCGGCTGGATCGCGTACGAGCCGACCAGGACCGCGGCTTCCGCCCGATCGAGCGCCGGGTCGTCCCACGCGAGTCCGCCGCGCACCTCCGCGCCCGCGTCGGTCAGCATCCGGGCGAGGTGCGACGCCGTCGGTCCCGCTGCGTCGAGCACGACGAGCGGCGGCCGGCCGGGCGGTCGCTCGTCCCGGTTCTCTGAGCTGTCATCGCGCGTCAACACGGGCGCGACGCGCTTCAGCAGCGCCGTGGCCGCACCCGGCGGCGCGCCGGCCCTCTCCGCGAGCAGCTGCAATCCCTCGCGGGTCACGCCGCAGGCGAGCGCCGCGAGCATCCGCTCGTCGGCCGCACTGACGCCGTCGAGCACGAGCACCGGCTGCTCCACACCGAACTGCAGGCAGTCCGGAGTGCGCCAGACGCGTTGGATGCGGGGGTCGAGTGCGAGGGCCATCCCCGCATCCTGCCGGACGCCGGGGCCCGGTCAGCGGTTGTCCACAGCCGCTGACCGCGCACCCCGGTCATCCACAGGTCAGGCTTCGGTCGGCCGGTCCCGGTCGTCGCGCAGGAGGTCCTCGATGGCCTGGTCGAGCGCATCCTGCTCGGGCTCCTGACCGGTCGCGGTGGCGGTGAGGCGTGCGACCAGCGCCGACGGGTCGTCGAGGTCGGACGACTGCGGCAGCAGGTCCGGGTGCGACCACAGGTCGTCGCGCGCATCCATGCCCACCGCTTCCGTCACGGCCTGCCACATCGCGGCGGCGTCGCGCAACCGGCGAGGTCGCAGCTCGAGCCCGACGAGGGTCGCGAACGCGGACTCCGCCGGACCGCCCGATGCACGCCGGCGCCGCACCGTCTCGGCGATCGCGTCGGCCCGGGGGAGCAGGCGGGTGGCGTTGGCAGTCACCACGTCCACCCACCCCTCGACCAGCGCGAGGACGGTCTCGAGACGCGCGAGCGCCTCCTGCTGCTCCTCGGTGCGCGGCGGGATCAGCCGGCCGCTCACCATCGCCTCGCGCAGCTCATCGGGGTTGGACGGGTCGAAGTTCTCGGCCAGCGACTCCAGGGCATCGGTGTCGATGGTGATGCCCTTGGCGAAGGCCGTGATCTGCGTGATCAGCTGGAGGCGCAGCCACTTGGCGTGGCGGAACAGGCGCGCGTGTGCGAGCTCGCGCACCGCGAGGTACAGCTGGATCTGGTCGTCGGGGATGTCGAGACCGTCGCCGAACTCCGCGATGTTCTGCGGGAGCAGCGCCGCGGTGCCGTCCGGCAGCAGCGGGATGCCGATGTCGCCACCGGAGACGACCTCCTTGGAGAGCTGCCCGACGACCTGGCCGAGTTGCATCGCGAACAGGGCCCCGCCGATGGAGCGCATGACCTGGCCGGCGTTCTGCAGCATGGCCTGCATCTCCTCCGGAGCCTGCTCGGCGAGGACGCGGGTGAGCGCGTCGGAGATGCTGAGCGCAACCGGCTCGGCCAGCTGCGTCCACAGCGGCATCGTCTGCCGGGCCCACTCGGCACGGCCGATCAGCTCGGGCGCGGCGCTGAGTCCCGCGACGCCGGTCGCCTGGTCGAGCCAGAGTGCGGCGACGTGGAAGGCCTGGTCGAGCGAGGCGCGCTCGGCCGGCGTGACCGCATGGGCGCCGTCGGCGGCCAGCTGGCGCGCCTGCTGCTCGGCGATGTCCCAGTTGATGCCGCCGCCCGGGTTCATCAGCGCGTTCTGGAGCTGTCCGAGCAACGCCTGGATGCTGGCGGGATCGTTGGGGAGGCCCGCGGCGCCGGCGAGGCGGCTCGGGTCGATCGATGCGCCGTTCCCCGACAGGAACTGGTTCAGCATGTCGCGGAACTCGTCGTCGTCCCGCTCCTCGTTCTGGTCGTCGGCCATCGTCGTTCCCTACTCCTCGAAGTGAGCCGGCCGTCCGGTGAGCAGCCGTCGGGCTCGGCTTCAGGCTTGTCATCTACGCTAGCCGCTGGCGCCGGGATGCCGGGTGGGAATTGCCCTATGCTCGCTTCCGGACCGTGCGCCTGTGGCGAACACGACCCTGACGAGAGGACGCCCCCGTGACGCTGTTCGGCGACGAGGACCCGACGCTGCGCACCCAGGAGCGCACGCGCATCGCGCCGCCGCGGCGCGTGATCATCGGATGGGTCGCCATCGGCCTCGCCGTCGTCCTCGGCCTGGTGCTCGCGCTGGTCCCCGCTCCGTTCGTGATCGAGCAGCCTGGGCCCGTCTACAACACCCTCGGCACCGACCAGCAGGTCGGCGCGACGGAGGGCGGGGACGCCAAGGAGCTCATCAGCATCTCCGGCCAGAAGACCTATCCGACGTCCGGGTCGCTCGACCTGCTCACCGTCTCGGTGGTGGGCAATCCGGAGCAGCGCCCGTCGTGGATGGAGATCGCGGGCGCGTGGTTCCAGCCGAGCAAGGCGGTCCTGCCGCTCGAGTCGGTGTTCCCGCCCGGCACCACCACCGAGCAGTCGAACGCCGAGAACGCCGCCCTGATGGTCGACTCCCAGCAGGATGCGATCGCCGCCGCCCTCAACGAGCTCGGCTACACCTTCCCCGAGAACGTGGCCGTCAAGCAGCTGATCAAGGGCACGCCGGCCGCCGATGTGCTGAAGGTGGGCGACGAGATCACTTCCGTCAACGGCACCAAGATCGCGAGTGTCGACGAGCTCCGGAGCGCGGTGAAGGAGAACGGCACCGGCAAGGCGGCCGAGCTCGGGATCGTGCGCGACGGCGCGCCGACGACCGTCTCGATCACCCCGACCGAGTCGCACGGGCAGGTCGTGCTCGGCATCGGCGCCGGGATGGATTACACCTTCCCCTTCGACGTGAAGATCCAGCTCAACGACGTGGGCGGCCCGAGCGCGGGCCAGATGTTCGCGCTCGGGATCATCGACAAGCTGACGCCCGGATCCCTGAACGGCGGCAAGCGCATCGCCGGGACGGGCACGATCGACAACACGGGGCAGATCGGCCCGATCGGCGGCATCCGGCAGAAGATGTACGCGGCGCGCGACGACGGCAAGGCCGACTACTTCCTCGCGCCCGCCTCGAACTGCGACGAGGTGACCGGCCACATCCCCGCCGGTCTCCGGGTGTTCGCCGTGAAGACGCTGGACGACTCCCTCAAAGTCCTGAAGGCGGTGGAGGACGGATCGAGCACCTCCGGCCTCGCCACCTGCCCCGCCCGGTGAGCGCACGGTCGCGTAGCAGCGTTCTCCAAGCGTCCCTTGCCTAGGATGGTTCACATCCCCGCCACGCGAGACCAAGAAGGCCATACGTGAGTTCAACAGCAGCAGCTCGACCCGCAGGCCGCCGGCGCGCGGCCATCTGGATCACTCTCGGGGTGATCGTCGCGGTGGTCATCCTGTTCTTCGTCTTCGCAGGGCTGTACGCCGACATCCTCTGGTACGACCAGCTCGGCTACCTCCAGGTGCTCACCACGCAGTGGTTCGCAGGCATCGCCATGTTCTTCATCGGCTTCTTCGGGATGGCGTTGCCGCTCTGGCTGTCCATCCAGCTGGCGTACCGGCTGCGCCCGGTCTACGCCAAGCTGAACTCGCAGCTCGACCGCTACCAGCAGGTCATCGAGCCGCTGCGGCGCCTCGCGATGTACGGCATCCCGATCGTCTTCGGCATCTTCGCCGGTGTCTCCACCGCGAGCCGCTGGCAGACCGCGGCGCTGTGGCTGAACGGCACCGCCTATGGCAAGACGGACCCGCTCTTCCACCTCGACATCGGCTTCTACCTCTTCGCGCTGCCGTTCTACCGCAGCGCGGTCGGGTTCGCGTCGGCGGTCGTGCTCATCTCGCTGCTCGCGACGCTCGCCACCACCTACCTGTACGGCTCCATCCGGGTCAGCGGTCGCGAGGTGCGCATCTCGCGCGCAGCGCGCGTCCAGATCTCCGTGATCGCCGCGCTGTACCTCCTCCTCCAGGGCATCAGCATCTGGCTCGACCGCTACGCCACGGTCACCGACTCCAACGTCAACGACATGATCAACGGCGCCGCCTACACGGACGTCAACGCGACCATCCCGGGCCGCGCGATCCTGGCGGGCGCCGCGGTGTTCGTCGCCATCCTGTTCGTGCTGACGGCCTTCATCGGCCGCTGGCGCTTCCCGATGGTCGGCACGGCGCTGCTCATCGTCGCCGCACTGGTGGTCGGCGCGATCGTGCCGTGGGTCGTCCAGCGGTTCCAGGTCGACCCGAGCCAGAAGACGCTGGAGTCGCCCTACGTGCAGAAGGGGATCGACTACACCCGCGAGGCGTATGGGCTCAGCGACATCGAGACGATCCCGTACAACGCGAAGACGACGGCCGAGCAGGGCGCCCTGCGGCAGGACGCGCAGACGACCGCGCAGATCCGCATCCTCGACCCCGCCGTCGTCAGCCCGTCGTTCCGCCAGCTGCAGCAGTTCCGGCAGTACTACGCGTTCCCCGAGAAGCTGAACGTCGACCGCTACGAGGTCAACGGCACGCAGCAGGATGCGGTGGTCGCCGTCCGCGAGCTGCAGCAGTCCGGCCTCGGCGGCACCCGCAACTGGTTCAACGACACCGTCGTCTACACACACGGCTACGGTCTGGTCGCCGCCTACGGCAACCAGCGCTCTCCCGACGGCCAGCCGGTCTTCATGGAGTCGGGCATCCCCACCACCGGGACGCTCGGCACGTACCAGCCGCGCATCTACTTCGGCGAGCAGTCGCCGACGTACTCGATCGTCGGCGCCCCCAAGGGCTCCAAGCAGGTCGAGCTCGACTACCCGGGCGGCTCGGACGGCGCGCAGCAGACGTACACGACGTTCGACGGGAACGGCGGCCCGAAGCTCGACAACATCTTCAAGCGACTGGTCTACGCGCTGAAGTTCCAGGACGAGCAGATCGTCCTCTCGGACGCGGTCAACAGCAACTCGCAGATCCTCTACGACCGCGACCCGATCAAGCGCGTGCAGAAGGTCGCGCCCTACCTCACCGTCGACTCGCAGGCGTACCCGGCGGTCGTGGACGGGCGCGTCAAGTGGATCATCGACGGCTACACGACGAGCGACCAGTTCCCGTACTCGCACGTCGGCAGCTTGAGCGATGCGACGGCAGACAAGGACACACCGAAGCCCGCCTACGCCTTCGACGACATCAACTACATCCGCAACTCGGTGAAGGCCACCGTCGACGCGTACGACGGTTCGGTGACCCTGTACGCGTGGGACACCAGCGACCCGGTGCTCAAGACGTGGGAGAAGGTCTTCCCGGCCACCGTCAAGCCGGTGAGCGACATGAGCGCGCAGCTGATGAGCCACGTGCGCTACCCGTCCGACCTGTTCAAGGTGCAGCGGGCGGTGCTCGGCCAGTACCACGTCGACGACGCCGGCTCGTTCTACTCCCGTGAGGACGCCTGGACCACGCCGAACGACCCGACCTCGCCGTCGAGCAACCCGGCCCTGCAGCCGCCGTACTATCTGACGATGAAGATGCCGGGCCAGGACGCTCCCGCGTTCTCGCTCTACTCGACCTTCATCCCGGCGGGCACGAGCGAGTCGAGCCGGTCGGTGTTGAAGGGCTACCTGGCGGTGGATGCGGATGCCGGCGACACCAAGGGCAAGGTCGCGTCCGGCTACGGCAAGCTCAGGCTGCTGCAACTGCCCTCGAGCGACACCATCCCCGGTCCCGGCCAGATGCAGAACCAGTTCGACTCCGATCCGACCGTCTCGCAGCAGCTGAACCTGCTGCGACAGGGTAAATCGGAGGTCATCAACGGCAACCTGCTGACCCTGCCGGTCGGCGGTGGTCTGCTCTACGTGCAGCCGGTCTACGTCCGCTCCTCGGGTGAGACGAGCTACCCGCTGCTGCAGAAGGTGCTGGTGGCCTTCGGCGACAAGATCGAGTTCGAGGACACTCTCGACCAGGCGCTCGATGCCCTGTTCGGCGGCGACTCGGGCGCGTCCGCCGGTGACAACAACGTGCCGACCGAGGGTGGTGGCTCCGGCGGTCAGACCGGCGGCGGCACCGGCGGCGGCGAGCAGACCGGGGGAGGGACCGGCGGCTCTGCCGCGGGCAACACGGCCCTCCAGGAGGCCCTGCAGCGTGCCAACCAGGCGCTCAGCGACAGCCAGGCCGCTCTGAAGTCCGGCGACTGGACCGCGTACGGCGAGGCTCAGAAGCGCCTGCAGCAGGCGATCTCCGACGCCGTCGCGGCGGAGGGGCAGCCCGCCGCCAAGTAGTCCGCCGCCTCGATCGGCTGAAACGGCCCGCGCGTTCTCGCGCGGGCCGTTTCGTATGCTCGGCCGCCGTGCGAAGTGCGGAATCCGACAAGACGAACGCGGAAAACTCTTGCGCCGACTTTGATTGTCAGCTTTACTAACAAACATGTCGATCGACCTGGCCAAGCGCACCACCGCCTCCGATCGGGGTGCGCCGTCCGACCACGGGCTCGTCCCGGGCCGGGCGCTCCGGCCCCGGACGAAGGTGCTGCCCGAGCATGCACGCGGCCACAACCGCTCGCTCGTGCTGCAGTCCCTGTACCGCTCCGGCCGCGCCAGCCGGGCGGATCTCGCCCGGACGACGGGACTGACTCGCGTCACGATCTCGGACCTCGTGGGGGAGCTGATCGCCGAAGGCCTGGTGGTCGAGCTCGGCCAGCGCGACGACGCGCGCCCGGGCAAGCCCGCCGTGCTCCTCGACGTCAACCGCGGCGCGACGCAGATCGTCGGAGTCGACCTCAGCGAGCACGCGGTGTTCCGCGGAGCCGTCCTCGACATGGACGGCCGCATCCTGCAGACCGCCGAGGTGGAGCTCGCCGGGAGCCGCGGCGAGGAGGCGACCGCCAAGGTGCTCGCTCTCGTCGACCGCCTGGTCGAGCTGACCTCCGCGCCGGTGCTGGGCATCGGCATCGGGTCGCCCGGCATCGTCGAGGCGGATGGCGTGGTCGCCACCGCCCCGAACCTCGGCTGGGTCGATGAGCCGCTGCAGCAGCGCATCGCAGAACGCACCGGGCTGCCGGTCTTCGTCGCCAATGATGCGAACGTCGCGGTGCTGGCGGAGCACGGCTTCGCCGACGCGCAGGGCGACATGATGCTCGTCAAGGTGGGCCACGGTGTCGGCTCCGGCCTGCTGGTCGCCGGTGCGCTGGTCTTCGGAAGCCGCTTCGCCGCCGGCGAGATCGGTCAGGTGATGGTCGGCACGGATGCCGGGCCGGAGGCCCCGTACGACCGCGAGCGGTGCCTGGAGGCCTGGCTGGCCGTTCCGCGGCTGGAGTCGCGCGTGGCGGCCGCCGAGGCCGCTGGGGCGCCGGCCGAGCCGGTGCTGCGGGAGGCCGGGCAGCGGCTCGGTGTCGCGCTCGCGCCGATCGTCGGTGCACTGAACCTGTCGGAGGTCGTCCTCGCCGGTCCGGAGGAGCTTCTCGACGGCGTGCTGCTGGATGCCGTACGCGAGACCCTCCGCAACCGGACGATGGCCGGGTTCCACTCGGGCGTCACGGTCAGGATGACGAGCCAGGGCCGCGACATCGTGCTCCGCGGCTGTGTCGTGATGGTGCTCTCCGCGCAGCTGGGGGTGTCGTGATGACCCTGCTCGCCGATGCGGTCGACCTCGATCTGGACGCCTCGCGCGGGTTCCGGTTCGCTCCGGGCGTGCGCGAGGCGTTGACGGCGTTCCGCGGCCGGTGCACGGTCGTCCGGCTGGCGACGCTCGACAACGACGTGCTGGGCGTCCCGCGCTGGTACACGCTGCAGGAGGCGTGGGCCGAGCCGGGGAGCGATGCCTCTGCATCCTGGTCCGGCAATCCGGTCGTCGCCGTCGGGCCGTCGGACGATCCGGAGCTCGTGCTCGCGACCGCGACGCCCGTCGTCGTGGTCGGCGCCGACAACGCGGCGTCCCGGTGGACCCGCCAGGTGGTGGATGCGGTACGGGCCACCTGCCGTTCGGTGCTGGTCGTCGACATGGGCGAGCGCCCGGATCCGTCGTACGCCGACATCGCGACCTACGGCCACGACCGCCGCCACGGCGCCGCACTGCTCGGACTGCTGACCGGCTGCTGACCGGCCGCCCGCCGCGCCGCTCGCAGGGTCAGTGCGCCCAGGTGACACCGAGCGCCGACTTCAGCGCGTACTGCGCCGCCCCGCGGTAGGGGTGCTCCTGGCCCACGCGGGCGTACCGGAAGCTCAGCGGCATGGCCGCCTTGACCGGATGCCGCGCCGCCTCGGCACGCAGGTGTCCGATGAACTCGGGCCCGAGCCGAGGAGCCGCCCCGCCGATCACGATGTTCGGCACGTCGAGGGCGGCGGCGACGAGCAGCAGCGCGCGGGCGAGCACGCGAGCGCCGTCCGCGATGCGCTCGCGCGAGTCCGGAGCGGCAGCGAGGGCCGCGAGGTCGAGCGCCTCGAGGTCGGTGCCGTGGGGGAGGCCCAGCAGGCTCGTCACCGAGACGATCTCCTCGAGGCAGCCGCGGTTGCCGCAGGCGCACAGCGGCGCGTCCGGCCCGAACAGCACCGGGACGTGCCCGATCTCGCCGGCGCGATGCGCGGCGCCGGCGACGACCTCCCCGTCGATGATGACGGCCGCCCCGACACCCGTGCTCAGAGAGACGAAGAGCTGGTTGGCCCCGAAGTCGTCGGACGTGATCGAGTCGGCGATGGCCTCCGCGTCCGCGTCGTTGATCAGGTGGATGGGCGCGTCCACGATCCCGGACAGCTCGCGCGCCAGGTCCACGTCCGTCCATCCCAACTGCACCGATTCGCGGATCAGGGGGCCATCGGCGATGCCCGGCACCTGCACGCCGACCGCGACGATCCGTGCCGAGGTGGAGGCGACCAACCGTCGCGCGACAGAGCGCACGTCTTCGAGGGACCCCGGTGTCGCGGCCCGCTGCGTCACGGTGGCGAGCTCGTCGCCCAGCAGGTCGACGACCGCGCCGCGGACGAGTCCCGGCTGCACCAGCAGTGCGAGCAGCACGTGATTCTCCGCGGCGACGCGGAGGGTGGTGGCGCGCTTCCCGCCCGTGCTCTCGGCCAGCTGCCCCTCGATGACGAGCCCGTCGGCGATGAGCCCGGCGAGCAGGGAGGAGACGGTCGCGCTGGTGAGGCCGGTGCGGCGGGCGATCGCCGCGCGCGTCGCCGTGCCGTTCCCCGACAGCACGAGTTGCAGCGCGGTCGTGAGATTGCGCTCGCGGACGGCGGCCTGCGTCGCCTTGCCGTGCTCCTCAGCCACTGTTCTCCCGCCCGTCCCGTTGCGTCACGACACTAGCGAATCCGGACTCCTCACGTTCACCCGCCGGGACTATCCTGGCCGCGCCGGCGGGGGCGAACCTCGGCGCCGGCGACGGGATGGGGGACCGCATGGATGTTCTGGGCACCGACCGCAGCTTCGCCAGCCTCTCCACAGCGGATCTGCTCGAGGCGCGCGACCAGTACCACTGGCATCTGCTCAACAAGAAGAACGTGGTCGGCACCGCGGTGGGCCTGTACCTGATCCGGAAGAGCGATCCCTGGCCTGCCGGAGAGCACACCGACTCCGGGAGCGCGCCCCGCACGGCAGCCCGCACTGCCACCCGCGGCGAACGGACCTTCGACAACTCCGAAGTGCGCGACTACTCCTGGCCGTGCATCCTCGTTCTGGTCGACCAGTGGATCCCCGCCGACCGGTTCGGCGCAGGAGCGGACCAGGAGTCGCCGGAGGAGCTGGTGCCCCGCACCCTCTACCTCCCGGACGGTCGCACGGTGCCGGTGTGCGTCGTCCGGGTGACGGAGTCGGCACCGGATGCGTCGGCTCTCCCGCCGCGCACCTGGCCGACCTCGCGGATCGGCGGCGGCTTCCCGCTCGTCAGCGAGAGCCAGGGTGTGCAGAACCTGGGCAGCGTCGGAACGCTGGTGACCGACGGTCACACCGTCTTCGCGCTGACGAGCCGTCACGTCACGGGGCCGGCGGGCAGCCCGGTCTCGAGCTTCCTCGGCGGCGCCCTCGCGGAGGTCGGCCGTGCGAGCTCGCGCCACCTCACCCGCAAGCCGTTCTCCGATGTCTACCCACAGTTCTCGGGACGCCGAAGCTTCGCCACCCTCGATGTCGGCCTGGTGGAGGTGGACGACGTCACCGAGTGGACGTCGCAGGGCTACGGCCTTCCCGCCGCCGGAGAGCTCGCCGACCTCAACGAGCTCAACATCGGCGTGCGCCTGATCGGCGCGCGGGTCCGGGCGTTCGGGGCGGCTTCTGGCGAGTTGCGCGGGCGCATCGCCGCGCTGTTCTACCGCTACCGGAGCAGGGGCGGATTCGACGATGTGACGGACTTCCTGATCGCGCCGGACCCGGAAGCGCGACAGGATGGCGAGGGCGTGCCGGTCACCGCTCAGTCGCGGCCCGGCGACTCGGGCACCGTCTGGTATCTGGTGCAGGCCGGCGATGCTCCGCTGCGCCCGATCGCCGTCCAGTGGGGCGGTCAGAGCTTTCTGGGCTCCTCCGGGGTGGCCTTCGACTTCTCGCTCGCCACCAGCCTCAGCAGCATCCTGCGCCTGCTGGACGTCGAACTGGTCGTCGACTACAACACGGGCCCACAGCCCTACTGGGGGAAGACGGGCCACTACACGATCGCCACCTTCGCCTGCGAGAAGGTGACGGGCGCGAAGCTCCGCAGGCTGCTCGCGGCCAACACGGACCGCATCAGCTTCAGCCTCGCTGGCCTCGGCCATGGCGCGATCGACACGACGACCGTCCTCGCCAAGAAGAACGGCGGCTTCGTTCCGCTCGCCGACGTGCCCGATCTGATCTGGAAGAACCTGCCGAGTGTGGTGAAAGGTGGTCGGGACACGGCGTTCCGCACCGGCCCGGAGCATCCCGCCCACTTCGCCGACATCGACCAGCTGCTCGACGGCGAGACGCTGCGGGCGCGCTGCGTCGACGATCCGGCCGACGTCTCCGTGGCGGTGTGGCAGGACTACTACACGCGCCTCGGCCACACCGAGCCCGACAAACGCGGACTCCTCCCGTTCCGGGTCTGGCAGTTCTACGACGAGCTCGTGGCCGCGGTCCGGGCGAAGGACGTCGCGCGATACGTCGCGGCGGCCGGGCTCGTCGCCCACTATGTCGGCGACGCGTGCCAGCCGCTGCACGGATCGTTCCTGGCGGACGGACTGGAGGACGGCACCGGGAAGGGGGTGCACTCGGCGTACGAGTCCACCATGATCGACCGGCACGACGTCGAGATCGTCAGCGGGATCACGGCGGCGCTGTCGACGGCGACGCTCCCTGCGGGAGTCGCGTCGGGGCAGGAAGCCGCCGTCGCGATCGTGCGGTTGATGGATCGCTCGGCGAAGGCCATCGATCCACGTGCCCTCGTCACGGCGTACGCGGCCGTCGCATCGAAGCCGGGCGACTCGAGCGTCCGGGTGACGGACGCGTTGTGGGGCGCGTTCGGTGAGCAGACGATCGGCCTGCTCGTGGACGGCGCGCTCACGCTCGCGATGATCTGGCAGAGCGCCTGGAAGGCGGCCTCCGGCGAGTCGGCGTTTTCGGCCACGGGTCTGAGGGCGGTCGACACGGCGGTGCTCCAGCGGCTCTACGAGGACCCAGCCTTCGTGCCATCGCTCACGCTCGACCAGATCGGCCCGACGCTCGAGAAGGGCCCCGTGCGTCAAAAGAAGAAGGCCCCCTGATCAGAGAATCCCTGATCAGGGGGCCTTATCGGTTGCGGGGGCAGGATTTGAACCTACGACCTCTGGGTTATGAGCCCAGCGAGCTACCGAGCTGCTCCACCCCGCGGCACAAGAAGAAACTCTAGCACGGGATCCGAGGGGTGTGAAATCGCGAACACCGGCCCGGGCGCGTCCCCTCGTGTGGACCGGGCGTCCTACTAGAGTCGTTCCCAGATAGGGGATGCGATGGCGAGTGTCGTGACGAAGTACCGGGTGGTCGTGGTCGAGGACGACCCCGATGTCGCCTTCTTCATGAAGACCGTGCTGGAGAAGCGCGCGGATGCGGTCGCGATCGCGGTGACGAATCCCTCCATCGCCCTGGCGACGATCGCCGAGTTCGAGCCGGACCTCGTCATCACCGACATCGAGATGCCCGGCATCACCGGCCTCGACCTGCTCAAGGAACTGCGCGCCCAGTATCCGGGCATGCCGGTCGTCGTGATGACCGCGCACGTCTCGGTCGACTACGCGGTCTCGGCGCTTCGGGCCCAGGCGGACGAGTTCCTGAGCAAACCGGTCGCCTCGGCTGAGCTGGTCGCGATCGTCAACCGTCTCGCCGCAGAAGGGCGCGTCAAGCGAGCCGCAGCGCGCCGCCAGGTGGTGCTCGCGATCGGTGCTCACCCCGACGACGTCGAGATCGGCGTCGGCGGCATCCTCGCGGCGCACCGTGACGCCGGCAACGACGTCGTGATCCTCACGCTGTCGCGCGGCGCTCGCGGCGGCGACGCCGACGACCGGCAGCACGAGTCCCTCGCGTCGGCCGAGCTGCTCGGCGCCCGGCTGTTCCTCGAAGACCTGGAGGACACCCACATCTCGGCGGCGGATCCGACGGTCGGCATCATCGAGCGCGTCGTCGCCGAGATCCAGCCGGACATCGTCTACACGCACTCGTCGCACGACCGCCATCAGGACCACCGCGCGGTGCACGCCGCGACGAACGTCGCCACCCGGTCGGTGCGGACCGTCTGCTGCTACCAGAGCCCGTCCGCCACCATCGACTTCCGTCCCACCCGCTTCGTCCCGATCGACGGGTTCACCGAGACCAAGCTGCAGCTGATCGACTGCTTCCGCTCGCAGACCGAACTGCGCGACTATCTCGAGCCGGACTTCGTGCTCGCGACGGCCCGCTACTGGTCGCGCTTCGGCGGCGGCAAGACATGCGAGCCGCTGGAGGTCATGCGCGACACCGCCGACATCTCGGTGCCCGCCTCCGCCATCCACTCCGACGCGCGCGTCGCGGGAAACCGACTGAACAGGACCGCTGAATGACCGATTCCACCCGTACCCGTGTCCTGGTGACGGGAGCCGGCGGCCCTGCCGGCGTCGCGGTGATCCGCTCGCTGCTGGCCCGCGACGATGTCGAGGTCTACGCGGCCGACATGGACGGATGGGCCAGCGGCCTGTATCTGGTGGAGGAGGGGCGCAGGCGGATCGTGCCGCCCGGGCGCTCGGACGGCTTCGTCGATGCGCTCATCGCCATGAGCCGGGAGGACGGCATCGACGTGCTGTTCTCGACGGTCGACGTCGAGCTCCCGGGGCTCGCCGCGCGCCGCGACGAGCTCGAGGCGGTCGGCACGAAGCTGGCCGCGCCCTCGCACGACACCCTGGTGACCTGCCTCGACAAGTTCTCCCTCGTCCAGCGGGTCGGCGACCAGGCGCGCGTGCCGGTCACGCGGCTGCTGAACGGGGAGGGCGTCGGCGCCGACTGGACTTTCCCGGTCATCATCAAGCCGCGCAGCGGCGCCGGATCACGGGGCGTCCGCCTCATCGCGGATCGCGGCACCCTGGAGGCCCTCGGCACCGACGAGAGCATCATCATCCAGGAGAACCTGCCCGGCGAGGAGTTCTCCGTCGACGTCCTCGCGGGGCTCGACGGCAACGTCATCGCGGCCGTCCCGCGGTCGCGGGAGCGCGTGGACTCGGGCGTCTCGATCGCGGGACGCACGGTGCGGCGGGCCGAGCTCTCCGACACCGCCGCGGCAGTCGCCCGCGCGATCGGCCTCACGGGCGTCGCGAACGTGCAACTGCGGTACAGCGCCGACGGCATCCCGGCGCTCCTCGAGGTGAACCCGCGCTTCCCCGGTGCCATGCCGCTGACCATCGCGGCCGGGGTCGACATGCCGTCCCTCCTGCTCGACCTGGTCCTCGGCCGGCCCGTGCCGTCGGCCGTCGACTTCGAGGAGCTAGCCAACGTCCGGTTCCTGGAGGACGTCTTCCTCGCTCCCGGCGACGTGCTCGTCTCCGAGAACGCGGCGCACGCGGAGGGTCCGGAGGAGTGAGCGCGACGGAGGCCGGCCGGCTGCCCGCGCTGCTGCACGGCGACTTCCACGTCCACTCGACGTTCTCGGACGACGCGCGGAGCACCCTGGCGGAGAACATCGCCGCGGCGTCCGCCGTCGGCCTGCGGACGATCCGCCTCACCGACCATGTGCGCGCTTCGACGAGCTGGGTCCCCGAGTTCCTCTCCGCGGTCGCGGGGGAGCGCGTCCCGGACGGTCTGACGGTGCTCACCGGGGTGGAGGCGAAGCTGCTGGATGCGTCGGGCGCCGTCGACACCCCGCCCGGCCTGGTCGTCGGCCCCGGCGGGGTGGATGCCGTCGTCATCGGCGACCACCAGTTCCCCGGCACGGACGGCCCGTGGTCGCCCACGGCCACGCGCGAGCGGCTCGACGCCGGCCTGTCGGACGACGACGCGCTCGACCTGCTCATCGAGGGAAGCATCCGCGCGATGGAGCGCACTCCGCACGCGCAGCTGGCGCACTGGTTCTCGATCCTGCCGAAGGTCGGCCTCGACGAGACGCGGCTCGGGGAGCAGCGACTGGCGGCCTGGGCTCAGGCCGCCGCGGCGACCGGGACCATCGTCGAGGTCAACGAGAAGTGGAACTGCCCCGGCCCGGACGCCATCGCGGCGCTGCTGGACGCCGGAGCGCGTATCGTCGCCTCCACGGACAGCCATGTCGCCGCCGACGTGGGCCGTTACGACCGCGTCCCCGTTCTGTTGGACGAAGCCGCCGCCCGGGTGGACGTGGAGAAAGAGGACGCACGGTGAGCCCAGCCCGACACTCGTCCGGACCGTCCGCAGGGGACGCCGCCGAGCCCTCCGGCGAACTCCGCGAGCGCATCCAGGCCGAGCTGGAACGCGACCGCCGCTGGGAGTTCCGCCTCCCGCTCTACGGCGGGATCGCGCTGCTCATCTGTGCCGCGATCGTCGTCGTCCGAACGGTGTTCCTCCATGTCTGAGCGCAAGCGGATCGTGATCGCGGACGACGACGACGACATCCGGAACCTGATGGCGATCGCCGCGAATCGTGCGGGCGTTGACATCGTCGCGGCCGTCGACAACGGCTCCGCCGCCCTTGCCGCCGTCCAGGCCGGCGGGATCGACCTCGCCGTCCTCGACATCTCGATGCCCGGACTGAACGGCGTGGAGGTGGCCGAGGCGATCCGCGCGGACGACATCACACGTTCGACGCTCATCCTCATGGTGTCGGCGTCGGTCCAGCTGCTCACGGACCACGGTGTCGTCGCCGACCGGTCGGACAGTTTCATCGTCAAGCCGTTCAGCCCGCGCGTGCTGTCGACCCGCATCCGCGAGATGCTCGAACTGGGGGAGCCCGCATGACCCTCGACCGGTGGCTCAGCCGCATCCCGCTGGATTCGCCCTCGGCGTTCATGAAGCAGGTCCCGACGATCGTCGGTTTCGCGATCGCCGCGCTCATCGCCGCCCTGCCGAACGGCGTTCCCATCACGAACGCCCCGCTGTTCCTGGCCGGCATCGCCCTGGTGGTCGTCGCGACCGTCTTCTCGCTCGTCATCCCGTGGCGGCATCTGCATCCGGAGTGGGCGGTCGTCATCCCGGTCCTGTCGCTGCTCGCCGTCGGGCTGCTGCGGCTCGGGACGGGGTCCGCCGCCTCGCCGTTCGCGGTCCTGACCCTGCTGCCCTTCGTCTGGATCGCCTCCGAGGCGGGGCGCATCAACATCCTCATCGCGGCGCTCACCACCTTCGTCGTGCTGCTCGCGCCGCTGGTGGTCGACGGCGTCGCCCACACCGCCGGTGACATCGTCCGCGCCTTCTTCTCGCCGGTGATCTACCTCATCGTCGCGATCGTCATCAACGAGATCGCGCACCGGATGCGGGTCCAGCTCGCCGCCGCCCGTCAGTCGGGGGAGCAGCAGCAGCAGCTCCTCGCCCAGGCCGTGCAGGCGCAGGACGAGCTGGTGCTCAACGAGGCGAGGCTGAAGACCGCGAACCGCCTCATCCAGAGCATCTGGAATGCCGTGACCGAGCAGTCCGTCATCGGCACCGACCTCGACGGCCTCATCGACGTGTGGAACCCCGGCGCGGAGAAGATGCTCGGCCTGACCGAGAAGCAGGTGCTCGACGGCAAGTACCACATCATCGACTTCCACCTGTCGTCCGAGCTCGCGGAGCGGCTGCAGGATATGGATGCGCGCTTCACGACCGTCTCCAGCACCGACGACTTCTCGGCCCTGGTCGACACCGTCCGTGCCGGATCGGCGGATGTGCGCGACTGGACGTACGTGCGGCCGGACGGCAAGCGCGTCGTCGTCCAGGTGGCGGCGACACCGCGCATCGACGAGAACGGCCACCGGGTCGGCTTCATCTTCGTGGCGACCGACATGACCGAGGCGCGCGAGTTCGCCCGGCTCAAGGACGAGTTCGTCGGCCTCATCTCGCACGAGCTGCGGACGCCGCTCAGCTCGATCCTGGGCTACCTGGAGCTGCTGCGCGACGACGACGAGGATCCGCTGTCGGAGGAGCAGCTACAGTATCTGGCCGTCGCCGAGCGCAACGCGCACCGGCTGCTTCGCCTGGTCGGCGACCTGCTGTTCACCGCACAGGTCGAATCCGGGCGGTTCCCGCTCGACATCAAGGGCGTCGAGCTGAACACCGTGGTCTCCGCCTCCGTGGAGTCCGCCCGCCCGGTCGCCGCGAACGCGGGCGTGACCCTGGTCGCCGAAGTCCCCGATCACACCGTCGATGTCCGGGGCGACACGCTCCGGCTCGGCCAGGCGGTCGACAACCTGGTCTCGAACGCGCTCAAGTTCACGCCGTCCGGCGGCACCGTCACCGTGGCGCTGCGCCACGAGGGCGACGAGGCTGTGATCGCCGTGAGGGACACCGGCATCGGCATCCCCGCCGTGGAGCTGAGCCAGCTGTCGCAGCGCTTCTTCCGTGCGTCCACCGCGACCCGCAACGCGGTCCCGGGCGTCGGACTCGGTCTCACCATCACGAAGGCGATCGTGACCGCTCACGGCGGCCGCCTCGACATCGCCAGCGAGGAGGGGGTCGGAACGTCCATCAGCATCGTCCTGCCGGTGGAGACACCGCGGCCCGTGACCGAGGCGATCCCGCACGTGGAGGTGGCGCCATGACCGACCGGCCTGCAGAGCTCACCGTCGACGACCGCACCATCGCGGTCGCGGTCGCCCAGTTCGCGCCGGGCGACGACCGGGTGCACAACCGGGATGTGGTCGCCGGCCTCATCGCGGTCGCGGCCTCCCGAGGCGCCCGCCTCGTGATCCTGCCCGAGTACGCCTCCTACTTCACCGATCCGCTCGGGCCGTCGTTCGCCCGGAACGCCGAGCCGCTCGACGGCGACTTCGTCGGCTCCCTCTCCGCCGCCGCCCGCGAGCACGGGCTGTTCGTGGTGGCCGGCCTCGTCGAGCGCACCGATCAGGCGCACCGGTTCTCGAACACCCTCGTCGCGGTGGGTCCGTCGGGCGACGTGCTCGCGACGTACCGCAAGCAGCATCTCTACGACGCGTTCGGGGCGAAGGAGTCCGAGTGGGTCGTCCCGGGCGACCTGGACGAGCCGCAGACCTTCGAGGTGGACGGCGTGACCGTCGGCCTTCAGACCTGCTACGACCTGCGCTTCCCGGAGGTGACGCGTCGCCTCGCCGACGCCGGCGCGCTGCTGGTTGCTGTGCCCGCCGAATGGGTGCGCGGCCCGCTGAAGGAGTTCCACTGGTCGACGCTGCTCGCGGCGCGTGCCATCGAGAACACCCTCTACGTCGCCGCGGCCGACCACCCGCCGTCGATCGGGGTCGGCGCGAGCGCGATCCTCGATCCGATGGGGGTCACGCTGGCCGGACTCGCCGACACGACCGGCGTCGCCGTCGCCGACGTGTCCGTCGCGCGGGTGCGCGAGGTGCGGGAGCGCAATCCCGCACTGGCCCTGCGCCGCTACCGGGTGAGTCCGCTCTGATGGCGACGACGCACGACTTCTTCCTCACCGGCGACCACGAGCAGGGTCGCGGGATCGTCCTCGACGCCCTGCGCGGGCAGGGCTTCGCGGTGACGCCGGCGCCGAACGGCGCGTTCACCGTGCAGCGGGGGAGCACCGCCATGACCGTCCTCTTCGGCGGGCTCGCCGGGTCGCAGCTGCGGATGACCTTCCTGCTGCGCTTCCAGGTCGACCAGGAGGGGCGCCTGGTCGCCCGGCTGTCGCGCGACCAGGTGGGCGCGGCGGTGAGCGGCGGGGCGATCGGCGCCACCAAGGCCAAGGCCGTGTTCGAACAGTGCGTCGCCGACATCGGCGGCCGGCTTCGGGCGGCGCAGCTGTTCGCCGGCGAACTCCGCCAGTGATGGATCGATCGGTGCCGGTGCTCCTGCCGGTGCCGATCGCTCAGCGAGGCAACGCGGCGAGACGCCGTGCCGCCTCCTCGAGCACGTCGATGCGCTTGCAGAACGCGAACCGGACCAGGGATGCGGTCCGCGCCGCATACTCGCCCCGGCTGAACGCGCCGAGCGGCACCGCGACGACTCCGGCCAGCTCCGGCAGCCGACGGCACAGCTCGACGCCCTCCGGGAAGCCGAGCGGGGCTGCGTCGGCGACCACGAAGTAGGTCCCGTCCGAAGGAAAGACGCCGAAGCCGGCGGCGGCGAGCCCGGCGGAGAGCACATCCCGCTTGTGGCCCAGAGCCTCGGCGATGCCGGTGAAGTAGGCGTCCGGGAGCCGCAACCCCGCGGCGATCGCCGGCTGGAACGGCGCGCCGTTCACGTAGGTGAGGAACTGCTTCACGGCGAGCACCGCGGTGACGAACTCCGGAGGGGCGGTCAGCCAGCCGATCTTCCAGCCCGTCGTGTTGAAGGTCTTGCCACCGGACGAGATCGCGATCGTGCGCTCCCGGGCACCCGGCAGCGTCTCGATCGGGATGTGCTCTGGCCCGAACGTCAGGTGCTCGTAGACGGAGTCGGTGACGATCACGGCGTCGTGCCGTTCGGCCAGCTCCACGATCGCGGTGAGCGTCTCCCGGTCGAGCACGCTGCCGGTGGGATTGTGCGGTGTGTTCACGAGGATGGCGCGTGTGCGGTCGGTCACCGTCTCGCGCAGCCGGTCGAGGTCGGGGCGGAAGGCCGGCGGCTCCAGCGGGACGGTGCGGTGCACGCCGCCCGCCAGTGCGATCACGGCGCCGTACTCGTCGTAGTACGGCTCGAATGTGACCACCTCGTCGCCCGGTTCGAGCAGCGCGAGCAGCGTCGCCGCGATCGCCTCGGTCGCGCCGGCGGTGATGAGCACCTCCCGGTCCGGGTCGAGCTCCATGCCGTAGAACCGCTTCTGGTGCTCGGCGACGGCCAGGCGGAGGTCGGGAATGCCCATCCCGGGCGGGTACTGGTTCTCGCCGTCGCGGATGGCCGCCACGGCCGCCTCCAGCACCGCGGCGGGTCCGTCCTCGTCCGGGAACCCCTGGCCGAGGTTGATCGCGCCCGTCCTCGACGCCAGCGCGCTCATCTCGGCGAAGATCGTCGGCCGCACGGAGCCGTCGGCTCCGAGCAGTCCTGCACCCGTGGCGGCGCGCCGCCAGCCTCCCGTGATCGTCATAGGACAACGCTACGGCCTTACTCGCATCCAACCCATTGGGTACGTTGGGGAGAGTCATCGACACGCAGAAGGTCGCCCACAGCAACGGCAAATAGAACGCCCAGGTTCGCATCCCAAGCTGTCTGTGCTTGGAAGGAGCAACACCATGACCGACACCCCGAACACCCCGGAGCCCGCGAAGCCCCAGCACGACGCCGACACCGACGCGGTCGTGGATGCTGCCGGCACTGAGCGCACCAGCATCGAGCACACCGGCGCCGCGACCCCCGCAGCGCCGTCCGAGACCCCCGCCGCTCCGGCGGCGCAGACCCCCGCGGCCGAGACCCCGGCCGAGCAGGCTCCCGCAGCCGGAGCCGGATGGACCGCCCCGGCCGCGCAGAGCACCGGCGACACCGCCGCGCAGCCGGCGCAGCAGCAGCCCACCGCCGCGCAGCCGACGGTTCCGCAGCCCACCGCCGCGCAGCCGACGGTTCCGCAGCCCACCGGCGCGCCGTACCAGGCGCAGCAGCACCAGCCGCAGACCTACGGGCAGCCGTACGGCCAGCAGCAGCAGCCCCAGCAGCCGCACTACGGCAACGGCGCCTTCGGCCAGCCCGGCGGGTACGGCCAGCAGCCGCAGCAGCCCTACGCCCCCAACGCCCACCAGCAGGGCTACGCCGGCGCACCGGGCGCCGCGACCGCTACGGCTCCGGCGAAGCCCGCCAAGAACCGCAGCACCGGCCTCATCATCGCGACGCTCGCCATCGGCGCGCTCGTCGGCGGCATCGCCGGCGCCGGAGCGGGTGTCGGCATCTACGCCGCCACCGACGGCGGCAACGCGACGATCAAGACCGTCTCCGGCCCGCAGAACATCACGGTGAACGACTCCAACGACGCGAGCACCATCACCGCGGTCGCCGCCAAGGCGTCCCCGAGCGTCGTCACCATCTCGGTGAGCGCGTCGAGCTCCGGCGGCACCGGCTCCGGCATCATCCTGACCTCCGACGGCTACGTGCTCACCAACACGCACGTCGTGACGCTCGACGGCCAGGCGGCCAACGTCAACGTGACGGTCACCGACAACGACGGCAAGATCTACACGGCCAAGATCGTCGGAACCGACCCGACCACCGACCTCGCCGTCATCAAGCTGGACAAGGCGTCCGGGCTGACCCCGATCAGCTGGGGCGACTCGAGCAAGCTCAACGTGGGCAACACCACGGTCGCCATCGGTGCCCCGCTCGGCCTCTCCGGCACGGTCACCGACGGCATCGTCAGCGCGCTCAACCGCAGCATCAGCATCGCCTCCTCGGCCGCTCCGAAGGACGACTCGAACAGCGACGGCGGCAGCCAGAACCCGTTCAACTTCGACTTCCCCGACCAGGGCGGTCAGCAGCAGCAACAGCAGCAGAGCGCCGGAACGATCTCGCTCCCGGTCATCCAGACCGACGCGTCCATCAACCCGGGCAACTCCGGTGGTGCGCTGCTCAACAGCAAGGGCGAGCTGATCGGCGTCAACGTCGCCATCGCCAGCGCGGGCGGCTCCAGCTCCGACGGCTCGCAGTCCGGCAGCATCGGCGTCGGCTTCGCCATCCCGTCGAACCTGGCCAAGCGCGTCTCCGACGAGATCATCAAGAGCGGCTCCGCCACGCACGGCCTGCTGGGCGCCTCGGTCGCCGACGCGAGCACTGACAGCAAGGCCACCACGGTCGGCGCACTGATCAAGAGCGTCACCAGCGGCGGCGCCGCGGCCGGTGCGGGCCTCAAGGCCGGCGACATCGTGGTGAACCTCGACGACACCCCGATCACCGACGCCACCGACCTGACCGCCCAGGTCCGCGCGCAGGCGGCCGGCTCGAAGGTCGACGTCACCTACATCCGCGACGGTCAGACCAAGACCGCGACCGTGACGCTGGGGTCCCTCCCGACCGAGTGATCGCGCCGATCCAGCACACCGAGAAGGGCCGTCCCGCAGGCGCGGGACGGCCCTTCCCCGTTCCCGGCTGAGCCGCAGACCCGGCTGATAGGCTCGACGCCGACCCGCTACAGCGAAGGACCAGATGCCGGACGACATCGTGAACACCCTCCCCGGTGTCTCGTACGTGATGCCCGTGCTCAACGAGGTCACCCATGTGCGGGCCGCCGTCGACAGCCTTCTGGCGCAGGACTACGCCGGGCCGTTCGAGGTCACCATCGCCCTCGGTCCGAGCATGGACGGCACGACCCAGTTGGTCGAGGAGCTCGCCGCTGTCGACAGCCGCATCCGGGTCGTCGACAACGTCGTGGGCTCGACACCCGCCGGTTTGAACCTCGCCATCCGCGAGTCGCAGTACCCGATCGTGATCCGGGTGGACGCGCACAGCGTCCTTCCGCCGGACTACGCGCGGGTCGCCGTGGAGACCATCCTGGAGACGGGCGCAGACAACGTCGGCGGACTGATGGATGCGCAGGGCACCACCGACTTCGAGCGCGCCGTCGCGCGTGCGTACGGGAGCCGTGTAGGCCTGGGCGGCACGAAGCTGCATGTCGGCGGCGAGGCCGGTCCGGCCGAGACGGTCTATCTCGGCGTGTTCCGCCGCGATCGCCTGATCGAGGTGGGGCTCTTCGACGAGGAGATCAAGCGCGGCCAGGACTGGGAGCTCAACCGGCGCCTCCGCACCACGGGTGGCACAGTCTGGTTCACGCCGCGGCTCAAGGTCACCTACCGCCCCCGCCCGAACCTGTACCGGCTCGCCCGGCAGTTCTTCTCCACCGGCATCTGGCGGGGCGAGCTCGCGCGGCGCTTCCCGGCATCCAATGGGCTGCGCTACTTCGCGCCGCCCGTGATGGTGGTGGGCGTCGCCGTCGGCACGGTGCTCGGTATCGTCGGCATCATCCAGGCCCTCCTCGGCGCCGCGCCGTGGCTGCTCTGGGGCTTCGCCATCCCGGCTCTCTACGTGGTGATCGTCGTGGTCTCCGCGCTGCTCTGGGGGCGACGCGACGGTTTTCGCCCGTTCCTGTGGTTTCTCGTAGTCTTGCCGTGCATCCACTTCAGCTGGGGGATCGGCTTCGTCCTCGGATACCTGTCGCTCACCCGCAACATCACGGCCCACACGGGAAGGTAGGAATGACCGCACCCGGACCTGCGGCGCACGGCGCCCGTCCGTCCTCGATCGCCGAGCTGAAGGCCGTCGCGCAGCCCCCAGAGGTGCGCGGACGCCGCAACGCGGAGCACTGGACGGCCTCGCTGTACCTCCGCAACCTGTCGCCGTATCTGACCTGGGTGCTGCTCAAGACCTCGATCTCGGCGAACGGCGTGACCGGCCTGATGATCCTGACGGGATGGGCGACCGCCGCGGCCCTGCTCATCCCGGGCATCGCCGGCGCGGCTCTCGCACTGGTGCTCGGCCAGCTGCAGATGCTGGTGGACTGCTGCGACGGCGAGGTGGCGCGCTGGCGCCGCACGTCGTCGCCCGCGGGCATCTTCCTCGACAACGTCGGCCACTACTCGACAGAGACCCTGATCGCGATCGTCCTCGGCATCCGCGCGGCGGGCTATCCGCTGGAGACGCCGGAGGACTTCCTCTGGACGAACCTCGGCACCCTGCTCGCCCTGGTGATCGTGCTCAACAAGGCGCTCAACGACATGGTGCGCGTGGCGCGCGCCAACGCCGGACTGCCGAAGCTCGCCGACACGCAGTCGGAGTACGCGCCGACGCACGGGCTCATCGCGACGCTGCGGCGTGCGGCGAAGTTCCTCCCGTTCCACCGGCTGTACCACTCGGTGGAGCTCACCATCCTGATCTTCGTCTTCTCCATCGTCGGCCTGTTCATCGGCGCGACGCTCGCCGACCGCATCCTGCTCTGTGCGCTCGTCCCGCTGTCGATCCTGGCGCTGATCGGGCACTTCGTGACCATCATGGCGTCGCGGCGGGTCCGTGGCTGAGCTGCCCGCGGTCGCGGTCGTGGTGCTCACGCAGGGCGCCCGGCCGGTCGAGCTGCGCCGCGGCGTGGAGTCGGTGCTCGCCCAGGAGGGCGTGACCACCGACGTCGTCGTGGTCGGCAACGGGTGGGACCCGGCCACCGCAGACCTGGCGCTTCCCGCAGGGGTGCACGTGCTCGCCCTGCCCGAGAACGTGGGCATCCCCGCCGGACGCAACGCCGGGGTGCCGCTGGTGCACGGCGAGTGGCTGTTCTTCCTCGACGACGACGCCGACATCCCGTCGCGCACGTTCCTGGCGGACGCCGTCGCCAAGCTCCGCGATGACCCCGGCATCGGGATGCTGCAGCCCCGGCTTCGCGTGCCCGACGGCGCCCCGGCGCCCCGGCGTTGGATCCCGCGCATCCGCAAGGGCGACCCGGAGCGCTCGAGCAATGTGTTCGCCGTGCTCGAGGCCGCCGTGGTCCTCCCGCGTGCCGTCTTCGAGCAGGCCGGCGGCTGGGCCGATCCGTTCTTCTATGCGCACGAGGGCATCGACCTCGCGTGGAAGGTCTGGGACCAGGGCAAGCGCGTCTGGTACGCGGGCGACCTCGTGGCGGAGCATCCGTCCGTGTCGCCGACCCGGCACTCGTACTACTACCGGCTCAACGCGCGGAACCGCGTGTGGCTGGCCCGCCGTAACCTCCCGGCTGTGCTCATCCCGCTCTATGTCGGATCGTGGACCGGCATCCAGTTGCTGCGCTGGTTCCGCAAGCCCGCCGTCCTGCGTGCGTGGTTCGGCGGCTGGGCCGAGGGCTGGCGCACCGACCCGGGCGAGCGACGCCCGCTGCGGTGGAGGACCGTGGCGCGGATGACGGCAGCAGGACGGCCACCGATCGTCTGAACACCCGGTGGCGCCGCGTGGATGCGGTCAGCCGACCTGGCGCCGGCTTCCCGCCTCGCCGTCGTCTGCGGAGCCCTCAGCGGCGGTCCCACCGCCTGTGCGCGCGTCGGCCGGAGCGCCGGAGGGGCCGGACTCGATGACGTACGGACCCCGCGGCAGTTCGGACTCGATGGCCTCCGTCGGCGCATCCTTCCGCCGGCCGCGGCGGGGGAGTGCGCCCCGGAGCACGGTGCCCACCCGGACCACGCGCGTGCCGGTCGCCGTACCGAGGCGACGCACCGCTCCCGGGCCTTCGTTCGGGGTGAGGACCTCGGGGATGACGAGCGGTGGCGGGCCGAACGCGAGACGCGCGTTCTGCACGACGCGTCGCCCGAGGATGTTGTTGCCCGTGCCGCCGATGACGGCGCCGACGCCGAACGGGATGGCGCGGGCGAGGATGCTCGCCCCGCCGCGCACCGCGAACTGGCGGATGAACGTGTTCTTCAGCCGGTCGACCAGCGGACCGACGACCATGCTCGGAAGCGTCGAGGTGACGAGCTCGCCCCAGTAGGCAGTGCGGGTCACGCCGCCCCCGCCGAACTGGCCGGCCAGCTGACGCACGAGGTCGGATCCCTCTTTGCCGAGCATCATCGTGAGCACCAGGGCTCTGGCGCGCTCGGGGTCGTCGACGGCGATGCCGTGCAGCTCGCTCATCGACTGCGCGTACAGGGCGGTCGCCTCCAGGAAACCGGCCGTCTCCAGCCCGGAGAGGGCCAGGGTGATGCCGGTGCCGATCGCCGGGATGACGGCGGTGGCTCCGACCGCGGCCCCACCACTCGTCACGGCGGCGAGGTACCGGCGTTCGAGGATGCGGGCCAGTTCGTCCGCCGACGCGCCCGGGTGACGGCGGCGGATGCTGCGCAGGTGGGCCACCACGACCGGCCGTTGGATGCCGAGGAAGCGGTCCAGGGTCGTGTTCACCGCGCGCGGGGTGTCTCCGCCGCGCGACGGTCCTCCGGTGACGGAGATGATCGGTTGCTGCTTCTTAGCCATCTCCTCAGAGTGTAGGCCGGTTCCCGATCAAGACGACCGGCGACGCCGTTCCCGTGCGCTCAGGTACTCGCGAGCCGACAGTACGCGGACGTCGCTCGGCAGGTGTTCGGTCGAGATGTCCTGCGTGAGCGTCGACACGTCGGTCCCGAGCACCGCCGCGATGCGCATCATCGTCAGCAGGCTGGGGTTCGCCCCTCCGCGTTCGATCTTGCCGAAGTTGGTCACGTGCATGGCGGCGAGACTCGCGATCGCCTCCTGGCTGAGGCCCAGGCGGACACGGGCACGACGGATGCGTTCGCCGAGCAGGAGGGCGGCGGTCCCTGCGGGGTTCTTCATAGTTCATCAGTGAAGAGCCGAACGCCCCTTCTGCTCCAGAGCACGAGCACCCCGAACATCGAACCTCACGCGTTGGTCACAGAAAATGCCGGTGATACCCGTATTCCGCGGGAGCCCTCCGGGCCGCGCGTGCGACCCGGAGAGCTCTCGTCAGAAGCTGATCTGCCAGAGGTACTCGCGGCCGTCGGGCGGGAACCACCGCACGACCAGCACGGTGTCGCGGGCCGGCTCCGGGCCGGAGAGGCTCGCCCGGACCGCCTCGCCCGGTGGCACGGAGCTGGGCGCGCTGACCCGCAGCCGCGCGCTTCCGGAGACGCTCAGGGTCAACCCGTTGAGCGTCTCCTTCCCCGCATTGACCAGGCGGTAGTGGGGTGCCGCGGAGCGGTCGACCCGCCACGGGACGGGGTACGCCAGGCGGCGCGGACGAGGGGCGGGAGAGGGGCTGCGAAGAAACCGGAGACGATTCATGCGACGACGCTAACCAGCCCCTCCGACGCTCGACGCCCCGAAATCGGGCACGAACACCACTTCCGGGGAGAACCCGCCGAAATCTTTTCTGGGGACGGTTTCACGCCCTGGGGAGAACGCTCGAACTTAGGTGCCGTAGTCGGCGTTGTACAGCTCCAGGACATCCCCGATCGGTCCGTCGAGCACGAGCGCGCCCTTGTCGAGGTAGAGCCCGCGTTCGCAGAAGCGCCGCAGGTCCTTCTCGTTGTGCGAGACGAAGAACAGCGTCCTCCCGCCCGCGAGGAGCTCCTCGATGCGCCGGTAGCACTTCTCCCGGAAGCCGCGGTCGCCGACGGCCAGCACCTCGTCGACGAGCAGCACCGGCTCCTCCAGCTGCGAGATGACGGAGAACGCGATGCGCACCTTCATGCCGCTCGACAGGTGCTTGTACGGGGTGTCGACGAAGTCGCCGATCTCGGCGAAGTCGATGATCTCGCCGAACCGCTCGTCGATCTGGGAGCGGGTCATGCCGTGCAGGCCGGCCGTCAGGTAGACGTTGTCGCGCACCGTGAGGTCGTCGACGAATCCCCCCGTGATCTCGATCAGCGGGGCGACGCCGTCGCGCACGGTCACGGTTCCCTCGTCCGGCAGCATGACGCCGGCGACGAGCTTCAGCAGCGTCGACTTGCCCTGGCCGTTGCGGCCGACCACGCCGATCGCCTCACCCGGCTGCACGTCGAAGCTGACGTTGCGGAGCGCCCAGAAGTCGTCCGGGCGCACCCGGCGCTCGCGGGTGGAGAAGAGGTCCTTGAACGAGCGGCGGGCTCCGCGATTGCGGCGGAAGCGCACGCCGAGACCGTCGACGGCGATGACGGGGGGCACTCAGATCTCCTTCAGGACGTCGCGCTCGAAGTGCTTGAAGACGAGCCAGCCGATCCCCAGCAGCACCAGTGACATCGCCGCGCTGACACCGACCAGGAACCAGTCCAGCTCCTCGGCGAAGAACGCCGAGCGGTAGAGGCTGAAGATGCCGGTGAGCGGGTTGAACGCCGACCAGAAGTGCAGCGAGAACAGCACGTCCGTCTGCGCGCCGGGATGGGCGGTGAGGTAGGCGGCGCAGTGCCGCGCGGCGATGCCTGCCCCGCACCCGCCGGGCAGGTCGCGGGCGCTGTAGATGATGGGGGAAGCGTAGAAGAGGAAGCGGAGTGCCAGCTTCACGGCGCGCTCCAGGTCGCGGAAGAACACGACGAGCGGCGCCACGATCAGCCCGACGCCGATGGTCAGCACCGTCTGGATGAGGATCGCGACAGGGAACAGCAGCACGTCGACGTTGAGGCGCGCGCCCGTGAGCACGGCGAAGAACGCCAGCACCGGCAAGGACAGCAGGAACTCGATGCCCTTGGACGCAACGATCCGGTTCACCCAGATGGTCCGCGGGATCATCGTCGAGCGGATCAGCTTCGCCTCGCGGATGAACGCCCGCGTGCTGTCCGAGACGGCGCCGTTGAACCACATCCACGGCAGCAGGGCGGCGAGCAGGAACACGATGTAGGGGTTCTCACCGACATCGCGCTTGAAGATGACCGTGAAGACGAACCAGTAGATCGCGCTCATCACGAGCGGATCGAGGATCGACCACAGGTAGCCGAGGACGCTCGTCGAGTAGCGGACGCGGAGGTCGCGCTTGGTCAGCAGCCAGAGCGAGTGCCGGTAGCGCGAGAAGCGCGAACGCTGCGCAGGGCGCACTTCAGTCGGGATACTGGTCACGAGAACCCATCGTATTGATCGAAGCCGCGTGAAAGCTCACGCCGACATCCGACTATACGAAAAGATTCGCGCGCTCCAGGTCCTCCTGGAAGTCGACCTCGACGGCGTACAGGTCCGAGATGTCCACCGGCTCGACCAGCAGGCGGTCCTGCTCGATCGCCAGCTCGATGCCGCGCTCGAAGTAGTCCTGGTCGCCGACGCGCTGCAGCTGACGCAGCAGGGCGGCCTTGTCGCCGGAGGAGATGTAGTTGATGCCGACCGCCTCGCCGAGACCGCCCTTGACGGTCTTGGACAGCTCCTGGATGTAGCCCTCCGGGCCGGTCGTGTACTTGACCTCCTCGTCCGCGACGGACGAGGTGTTCACGGTGACGAAGGTCTGGTCGCGGGCCACCATGGCGGCACCGCGCACGAGGACGGCCGGGTCGAAGACCACGTCGCCGTTCATCCAGAGCACGCCGCCGGGGCCCGACGCCTGCAGGGCGCGCATGAGGCTCTTGGAGGTGTTGGTCTGGTCGTACTGCTCGTTGTAGACGAACTGCGCGTCGGGGAACGCCTCGATGATGTGCTCCAGCTTGTAGCCGACGACGATCGTCACCTGGGCGTCCTTGCCGAACGCCGCGTGGATGTTGTCGAACTGCTGCTGCATGATGGTGCGGCCGTCGTTCAGTTCGGTCAGCGGCTTCGGAAGGCTCCGTCCGAGTCGGCTTCCCATGCCGGCCGCGAGAATCACTACCTGGGTCGTCACAATCATCTCCTTGTCCTACGCGGCCCGGCCTGTGCAGCGACTTCCTTCGTCGCCGCCGGCCTCGCCCGGGAGAGGCTCACCCAGGAATTCATCCGCGCTTACGCGTTTAGACACCCCTTCATGCCTCCCACAGACTACCGGGGGGCATACACGGGGGGCAGGGGTTGACGGATGTCGTTGTTGGGTCGTTATGTTCCTCACAGGACATTCGGAGCAGACCGATCGCGTCACGCTCGTGCGGGGGGTACGCAGGCGCGTGGGTATTGGTACGTTAGCGGGGTGAGTTCCGAGCACGCGCGTCCCCAGAGCACCGAGCCCGAGGAGGGTCGGGCGACGGAAGCGGCGGAGACGGCGAAACGGGGATCACAGAGGGGGGACACCATGGCGGAGGCTGCAGAGCCGACGACCGCGCAGGGCGGGGCCGACACCGGCCCGGCACCACGGGCGAAGCGTGCCCCGGCGAAGACGGCTGCGGCCGCCGCCGGCACGAGCACGCGCGCTCCGCGGACGAGAACGACCGCGGCGAAGCCGCGGCAGAGCACACGCACGAAGACCGAGACGGCCGCGGCGGGCGCCGCCCCGACCGTCGTGCTGGAGGCGCCGAAACCGGCGGAGACCCGGCCGACGGTGCTGACCATCAGCGGTGTGCAGAAGCGCTACGGCGACACGGTCGCCGTCGACGGGGTGACCCTCGACATCGCGGAAGGATCCTTCTACGGGATCGTCGGACCGAACGGCGCAGGTAAGACGACGACGCTCTCGATCGTCACCGGGCTGCTCCGGCCGGACGCCGGCCGCGTCGTCGTCCACGGCGTCGATGTCTGGGCGGAGCCGGTCCGTGCGAAGCACATCATCGGCGTGCTGCCGGACAAGCTCCGGCTGTTCGACCGCCTCACCGGCGCCCAGTTCCTCCGTTACGCGGGCACCCTGCGCGGGCTGAGCGCCAAGACCGTCCGTGCTCGGACAGGCGACCTCGCCGCCGCGTTCGGGATCGAGGACGCCCTCGACCGCCTCGTCGCCGACTACTCCGCGGGCATGACCAAGAAGATCGCCCTGGCCGCCGCCATGATCCACTCGCCGCGGCTCCTCGTTCTCGACGAGCCGTTCGAGTCGGTCGACCCGGTGTCGGCGGCGAACATCATCGACATCCTGCAGCGCTACACCGCGGCGGGCGGAACGGTCGTCGTCTCGAGTCACGGCATGGACATGATCCAGCGCGTGTGCGACAGCGTCGCCATCATCGTCCGCGGGCAGGTGCTGGCCTCCGGGACCATCGACGAGGTGCGCGGCGAGCAGACGCTCGAAGAGCGCTTCGTCGACCTGGCCGGCGGTCGCAAGGCAGCGGAAGGCATGGAGTGGTTGCACAGTTTCTCGGACTGAAGCTGCGGATCATGGGCAACGCCTTCCGGCGGAGCCCGTGGCAGATCTTCGGCCTGGTGATCGGGCTGCTCTACGGAGGCTTCATCACCGTCCTCGTCGTCGGCTCGCTGGTCGCCGCACGGCTCGTCCCGGATGTCGCGGCGACGCACAGCGTCCTCGTCGTCATCGGGTCGGTGGTGCTCGCCGGGTTCGCCCTGCTCCCGCTGCTCTTCGGCGTCGACGACACGCTCGACCCGCGGGAGTTCGCGCTCTTCGGCATCCCGAACCGATCGCTCGCCACCGGCCTGCTGCTGGCCGGCCTGCTCGGCATCCCGTCGCTCGTGCTCATCATCTGCGCGGCGACCACGGTCGTCACGTGGTCGCAGAACCCCGGAACGGTGCTGGTCGCCCTGATCTGCGCGGTCGTGGTGGTGCTCACCTGTGTGCTGGCCTCACGCGTCACGACCGCGATCGCCCACTCGATGCTCTCGACGCGCCGCTCCCGCGAGGCGGGCGGCGTCATCGGCATCCTGCTGCTCGTGCTCATCGGCCCGGTGCTGCTCCTGCTCGTCACGGTCGACTGGGGCCGCGACGGTCTCGGAGCCCTCGGCGGCGCGGCCGGCTGGCTCGCGTGGACGCCGCTCGGCGCCATGTGGTCGGCGCCCGGCGCGGCCGCGCAGGGCGACTGGGGCGCTGCCGTGCTGCAGCTGATCATCGCGCTCGTCACGCTCGGCCTGCTCTGGCTCGGCTGGACGGCGCTCGTCGCCTACGTCGTCGCGTCGCCAGAACGCGAGCAGCGGTCGAAGGACTACCACGGCCTCGGCTGGTTCGACCGGCTGCCCGGCGGCCCGACCGCCGCGATCGCCGCGCGCTCGATGACCTACTGGGGCAGGGATGCGCGCTACTGGGTGTCGATCGTCCTCATCCCGGTGATCCCGGTCGCGGTGGTGGTCGCCCTCGCCCTCGCCGGGCTCCCGTGGCACTTCATCGCCCTCGTGCCGCTGCCGCTGGTGTGCCTGTTCCTCGGCTGGAGCATCCACAACGACCTGGCCTACGACAGCACCGCGATCTGGCTGCACCTCGTGTCGGGCACGCGCGGCATGGCGGACCGCGCCGGGCGGATGTTCCCGCCGGTCGTGGTGGGCATTCCGGTGCTCGTGGTCGGCTCCATCGCCACGACCATCGTCTTCGGCGACTGGGCCGTGCTGCCGTCCGTCGCGGCGCTGAGCGGGGCGATCCTGGTCATCGGCCTGGGCCTCTCCAGTATTTCGTCCGCGCTGTTCCCGTACCCGGCGACGAAACCGGGCGACAGCGCGTTCACGCAGCCGCAGACCTCGGGCGCCTCCGCGGCGCTGGTCCAGTCGCTGAGCTTCTTCGCCATCCTGATCCTCGCCTCGCCCGTGCTGGTGTTCCTCATTCTCGGGATCACCGTCAACGTGTTCTGGCTGGCGATCGCGCCGGTGGCGGCGGTGCTGATCGGCTTCGCCACCCTGTTCTTCGGGATCTGGCTGGGCGGCCGGGTGTTCGACCGCCGCGGGCCGGAGATCATGGCCTTCGCGAACCGCAACGACTGAGCGGGCGCTTGTCGGGCATCCCCGACGCATCCTCCCGTACGGCGTCTAAACTGGTGGCATGAACGAAGCGAGCATCTCCGAGCCGGGCGGCCAGCCGAGCGGCGGCGGGGCGACGACGCTCGACCGCGAGCTCGAGGAGCTCCTGCAGAACCAGGAGCCGGGCGACCACGAGCGCTTCTCGCACTACGTCAAGAAGGAGCAGATCCTCGAGTCGGCTCTCACGGGCAAGCCGGTGAAGGCGCTGTGCGGCAAGATGTGGACGCCGAACCGCGACCCCGAGAAGTTCCCGGTGTGCCCGACCTGCCGCGAGATCTACGAGGGCCTGCAGGGCGAGTAGCCCTCGGCCACGTCGCCCGGCCGGGCTCAGCCGAAGAGGGTGGGCAGCACGGGGTCGCCGCGGCCCAGACGGAATGCCTCGTCCGGCAGCTCCGCCATGGCGAGCGCGCGGTGCTCGCGCGCCCGGAGCGTCCCCTCGACGCCCAGGTGCTCGCGGTGCACCTCGCCGTCCGTGATCAGCGGCACCAGGAGGTCGCGCCCGCTGTCGTCCGGCGTGTCTCCCTTCTCGACGATGTGCACCACCTCGGCCACCGCCGTCCCGCGCGCGTCGAGCCGGCGGATCGGGTGCTTGCGGCCGCCGATGCTGGCCTTGCCGTCCGACTTCTTGGCGACGGAGATCCACTCGCCGCCGTCGCCGCTGCGGTGGGCGACGAGCTTGTAGACCATGCCGGAGGCGGGATGTCCGGAGCCGGTCACGACGGAGGTGCCGACCCCGTAGGAGTCGACGGGGGAGGCGGCGAGGGCCGCGATCGTGAACTCGTCGAGGTCGTTGGTGACGGTGATGCGGGTCTTCGTGGCGCCGAGGGAGTCGAGCTGCTGGCGCACCTGCTTGACCAGCTTGGGCAGGTCGCCCGAGTCGAGCCGCACGGCGCCGAGCTCCGGACCGGCCACCTTCACGGCCGTCTCGATCGCCTTCTCGACGTCGAAGGTGTCGACCAGGAGCGTGGTGCCGGGGCCGAGCGCATCCACCTGGGCCCGGAAGGCGTCCTCCTCGGAGTCGTGCAGGAGAGTGAAGGCGTGGGCCGCGGTCCCCATCGTCGGCACGCCCCACGTGCGCCCGGCCTCGAGGTTCGACGTCGCCGAGAACCCGGCGATGAAGGCGGCGCGGGCGGCAGCGACCGCCGAGCGCTCGTTCGCACGGCGTGAGCCCATCTCGGCCAGCGGGCGCCCGGCCGCCGCGGCCACCATGCGCGCGGCGGCCGAGGCCACGGCGGAGTCGTAGTTGAAGACGCTCAGCAGGAGGGTTTCGAGGATGACGCCCTCGGCGAAGGGGGCGTCCACGATGAAGAACGGCGATCCGGGGAAGAACAGCTCGCCCTCGCGGTAGCCGCGGATCGTGCCGGAGAAGCGGTAGTCGGCGAGCCAGTCGATGGTCTCGTCGCGCACCACGTGGTTGTCGCGCAGGAACTGCAGCTCGGCATCCTGGAACCGGAACTGCTCGATCAGCTCCAAGAGCCGTCCGGTGCCGGCCAGCACGCCGTAACGGCGTCCATCGGGAAGCCGGCGGGTGAACGCCTCGAACACGCACTCGCGGTCGTGGGTGCCGGCGAGCAGCGCGGCGTCGAGCATCGTGAGCTCGTAGCGGTCGGTCAGTAGCGCGGAGGACGCGGCTCTCTCGGTCACGTCGCCAGCCTACTCACGCCACCCGGCCTACTCACGCCTCCGTGCGCCACCGGACCGGTAGGCTGGAGTGCTGTGACGGATGCGCCGATTGGGATCTTCGACTCGGGTGTGGGCGGGCTGACCGTCGCCCGGGCGATCCGCGACCAGCTGCCGAACGAGTCCATCCTCTACGTCGGCGACACCGCGCACTCCCCGTACGGGCCGAAGTCGATCGCCGATGTACGCCGCTACTCGCTCGAAGTGCTCGACTTCCTCGTCGACCAGGGCGTCAAGATGCTCGTCATCGCGTGCAACACCGCGTCCTCCGCGATGCTGCGGGATGCGCGCGAGCGCTACGACGTGCCGGTGATCGAGGTCATCCAGCCGGCTGTCCGGCGTGCCGTCTCCGCGACGCGCACTGGCCGGGTCGGGGTGATCGGCACGGTCGGCACCATCGCCTCCCGCGCCTACGAGGACGCTTTCGCTGCCGCACCGACCCTCCAGCTGTTCACGCAGGCGTGCCCGCGGTTCGTCGAGTTCGTGGAGGCGGGCGTCACGAGCGGCGAGGAGGTGCTGCGGGTCACCGCCGAGTACCTGCAGCCGCTCCGCGACGCCGACGTCGACACGCTAGTGCTCGGCTGCACGCACTACCCGTTCCTGAAGGGCGCGATCTCGTACGTGATGGGGGAGGGCGTCTCCCTCGTCTCCAGCGACACCGAGACCGCCAAGGACGTCTACCGCACCCTCGTCGGCCAGGGGCTCGAGCGCCGCTCGCCGCTGCCGCCGACCATCCACTACGAAGCCACCGGCTCGGACGCCGACACCTTCCTGCGCCTGGCCCACCGGTTCATCGGCCCCGAGGTCTCGCAGGTCGACCTGGTGCACACCGGGGTCATCGACCTCCCGCTCTGACCATCCCATCCACGCCCACGAGCCATTGATCCCACCGAGGAGACCTGAGTGACCGACATCACCCGCGCCGACGGGCGCACCCCGGACCAGCTGCGTCCCGTGACCATCGAGCGGGGATGGAGCCGACAGGCCGAGGGCTCCGCGCTCATCTCCTTCGGCAACACGCGCGTGCTCTGCACCGCCTCCTTCACGAACGGCGTTCCGCGCTGGATGTCGGGCAAGGGCCGCGGCTGGGTCACGGCCGAGTACGCCATGCTTCCGCGCTCGACGAACGAGCGCATGGACCGGGAGTCGGTCAAGGGACGCGTCGGCGGCCGCACGCACGAGATCAGTCGTCTGGTCGGGCGCAGCCTGCGGGCCGTCGTCGACATGAAGGCGCTCGGCGAGAACACGATCGTCCTCGACTGCGACGTGCTGCAGGCCGACGGCGGCACACGCACCGCCGCGATCACCGGCGCCTACGTCGCCCTCGCGGAGGCGCTCGAGTGGGGTCGCGAGCACCGCTTCATCGGGCAGAAGGCGACGCCGCTGATCGACTCGGTCTCCGCGGTCTCGGTCGGCATCATCGACGGGACTCCGATGCTCGACCTCGCCTACGTCGAGGATGTGCGGGCCGAGACCGACATGAACGTCGTCGTGACCGGCCGCGGCCTCTTCGTGGAGGTGCAGGGCACCGCGGAGGGCGCGCCGTTCGACCGTGGCGAGCTGAACTCGCTCCTCGACCTCGCGCTCGCCGGCACGACCGAGCTCGCGGGCATCCAGACGGCGGCCCTCGCCCCGGCCGCGGCGGCCGCGGAGGCCTGAGCGTGGTCCGCGTCGTCCTCGCAACGCACAACCAGCACAAGGCGCGCGAGTTCCAGCAGATCCTCGGGCGGGAGGTTCCTGGCCTCGAGATCGTCGCCTACGACGGCCCCGAGCCGGTGGAGGACGGCGTCAGCTTCGAGGAGAACGCGCTGATCAAGGCGCGCGCCGCCGTCGCCCACACCGGGCTCCCCGCACTCGCCGACGACTCGGGCATCTGCGTGGATGTGATGGGCGGCGCTCCGGGGATCTTCTCCGCCCGCTGGGCGGGCTCGCACGGCGACGCGGCAGCCAACCTGCGGCTGTTGCTCGATCAGCTGGCCGACATCCCGGGCCCCGACCGCGCCGCGCACTTCACGGCTACCCTCGCGCTCGTCACGCCGGGTGGCGAGCCCACCGTCGTCCAGGGCATCTGGCCCGGAAGCATCGCACGCGAGCCGCGCGGGGAGAACGGGCACGGCTACGACCCGATCTTCGTGCCGGACGGACACGACGTGACGGCGGCGGAGCTGGAGCCCTCGGCGAAGAACGCGGAGAGCCACCGCGCCCGAGCGCTGTCGGCGATCGTCCCGGCGCTGCGGGAGCTCGGCGAGAGCTGAGAACGGCACTCATTCCCATCTAGGTCTGGGCCCTGGCGGTGGAGCGAACTTCTATCTACCGTAGAAGCTGAGATGAGTCACGACCACGGCCACACCGCCAACCGCAACCGCCTGCTGATCGCCATCGGCATCGTGGCGGTCGTGCTCGTCGTCGAGGTCGTCGGCGCGTGGGTGAGCGGCTCCCTGTCGCTGCTGGCGGACGCCGGCCACATGCTCAGCGACCTGGCCGGGCTCATCATCGCGCTGATGGCGACCATCGTGGCCGCGCGTCCGGCGACGGACCGGCAGACGTTCGGCTTCCGTCGGGCCGAGGTGTTCGGCGCGCTCATCAACGGACTCATCCTGGTCGTCGTCGCGGTGACGGTCACCGTCGGCGCGATCGGGCGGCTGGTGGGCGGCGAGACCGAGGTGCACAGCATCCCGATGCTCGTCGTCGCGGCGATCGGACTCGTCGCCAACTTCGGCGCCCTGCTGCTGCTCCGGCCCTCCGCCGGCCACTCGATCAACATGCGCGGGGCGTACCTGGAGGTGTTCGGCGACCTGGTCGGGTCGGCCACCGTCATCGTCGCGGCGGTCGTCATCCTGCTCACCGGCTTCACCCCGGCCGACGCGATCGCATCGCTGCTGATCGCCGCCCTGATCGTGCCGCGCGCGTTCGTGCTGCTGCGCGACGTCGTGCGGGTGCTGAGCGAGGCGGCGCCGGCGGACACGGATGTGGCCGAGATCCGGGATCACATCCTCGGCACGCCGGGCGTGGTGGCCGTGCACGACGTGCACGTCTGGGCGATCACGTCGGGCGCCCCGGTGTTCAGCGCTCACGTCGTCTGCGAGCCCGCGGTGTTCCGCGAGGGACGGACGGGCACCCTGCTCGACGAGCTCTCCGGCTGCCTGACGACGCACTTCGACGTGGAGCACTCCACGTTCCAGCTGGAGCCCGCGGAGCACGCCGCGCACGAGGACGAATTCCACCGCTGACCCGGCGGCGCTGACCCGTTTGGCGCGGTCGGCGGCTCAGGCCTCTGGGTGCGTGGGCGCGGGTGCCGGCTCGTCGACAACCGCGGGAGCGGCGGCGCTCTCGGCGGCCTTCCGCTTGGACTTGCGCAGCGACTGGAAGTAGTGGAACAGCGTCGGCACCAGCGTGATGACGACCGCGCCGATCAGGATGACGTCGATGTAGCTCGAGACGAAGTTCGCCACGGGCGGGATGTAGCCGATCAGGTAGCCGAAGAAGGTCAGGCCGGCGCCCCACAGCAGTGCGCCCAGGGCGTTGTACAGCGAGTACTTCTTGTAGCTCATGTGGCCGACGCCCGCGGCGACGGGCGCGAAGGTGCGCACGATCGGCACGAACCGGGCAACAATGACCGCGAGGGCCCCGAAGCGCTCGAAGAACTGGTTGGTGCGCCGCACGTTCTCCATCGAGAACAGTCCGGTCTCCTTGCGTTCGAAGATCCGTGGGCCGGCCTTGTGCCCGATGAGATACCCCGCCTCACCGCCGAGAAACGCGGCGAACGCGATGGCGAGGCAGACCCACCAGATGTCGACCCCGAACACCAGCGAGGTGTGCGTCAGCAGCCCCGAGATGATCAGCAGGGTGTCGCCGGGCAGGAGGAAGCCGACCAGCAGACCGGTCTCGGCGAAGACGATTCCGCAGACCACCAGGAGCGCCCACGGACCCGCCGAGTGGATGATGGTGTTCGGGTCGAGCCACGGGATGAGGCCGGCGTGATGGATCACGGTTCTCCAGGAGGGATCGGTGGGAAAGCTGAGCCCGAGTTTAGCGTCGGCCATGCGCTGGAAGCTGCACGAAGCGTGCGAATTCGGATCCGCCCGAGAAGATCATCCTGGGGTCGTACACGGTGCGGGAGAAGGGACTCGAACCCTCACGCCGAAGCACAGGAACCTAAATCCTGCGTGTCTGCCAGTTTCACCACTCCCGCAGTGCGCTGGGCGCGGCTACGACATTAGCTCATGGACGCGCGGAGCGACCTCCGTGCCGTACAGCTCGATCGAGCGCATCAGGTCGTCGTGGGGCAGCGTCCCGTTGCTCATCTTGATGTCGAAGCGCGAGGCGCCGAGTCCCTTCGCGGCGTAGGCGATCTTCTGCGCGACCGTCTCCGGCGAGCCGACGACGAGCGCGCCGTCCGGCCCCGCCTCGTGCTCGAAGCGCGCGCGGGAGGCCGGCGGCCAGCCGCGCTCGCGGCCGATCCGGTTCGTCATCACCTCGTAGTGCGGCCACAGGATGTCCTTGGCCTCCTGGTCCGTCTCGGCGATGAAGCCGGGGGAGTGCACGCCGATCGGGAGGGTGGTGTCCTGTCCGAACTGCTCCAGCGCCTTGCGGTACAGCTCCGCCAGCGGCTGGAACCGCATCGGGCCGCCGCCGATGATGGCGAGCACGAGCGGGAAGCCGTAGTGCGCCGCACGCACCACCGACTCCGGGCTCCCGCCGACGCCGATCCACGTCTTCAGCAGGCCGTGCTCGACGTGCGGGTACACCGACTGCCCGTCCAGGGATGGACGTAGCTCGCCCGTCCAGGTGACCGGCTCCTGCTTGCGCACCTCGGCGAACAGGTTCAGCTTCTCCTCGAACAGCTCCTCGTACTTCGCGAGGTCGTACCCGAACAGCGGGAAGGACTCGATGAACGATCCTCGCCCGAGAATGACCTCCGCGCGGCCTCCTGAGATGCCGTCGAGCGTCGCGAACCGCTGGAACACCCGCACGGGGTCGTCCGAGCTCAGCACCGTCACGGCGGACCCGAGGTGGATGCGCTCGGTCTGCCCTGCGATCGCCGCGAGCACGACCTCGGGCGCCGACACGGCGAAGTCCTCGCGGTGGTGCTCGCCGACGCCGAAGAAGTCGAGGCCGACGCGGTCGGCCTGCACCCCCTCCGCCACGACGTTGCGCAGTGTCTGCGCCTGCGACAGCGGCTTCCCGTCGGCATCCAGCGTCACGTCGCCGAACGTGTCGATCCCGAGTTCCAGCTTCCCGGCCATGTCATCCCTCGATTCATGCGTCTGCATGGATATGCAAGCGCGTCGTCGGCCAGGGTATTCCGTGTCAGGCGGGGCGGGGTCTGCGCGGGACGTAGCGCGGGATGTAGCGGGCCAGCATCCCGGCGCCGACCAGTCCGAGCACGCCCATGACCCCGCTCGCGAACGAGATGGAGACGAGCGCCGTCAGCAGCGACACGAACAGGGGAGCGGCGGCCTGCCCGGCGTCGGCGGAGAACCGCCACGCGCCGAGGAACGGTGCGGGCCGGTCCTTCGGCGCCAGGTCGGCGCCGAGGGTCATCACGATGCCGGAGCCGATGCCGTTCGCCACCGAGAGGAACAGCGAGACGCCGATGTACCAGGCGACCGCCGAGCTCAAGTCGTGCGAGAAGGCGAGCACCAGGAAACCGAGACCGAGGCCGAGCATCGACGGGATGGCGCTCCACATCCGTCCGAACCGGTCCATGATCTGCCCGCTGGCGTAGAAGAGCGCGAAGTCGACGGCCCCGGCGAGACCGATGATCAGCGCCGTATTCGACTCGCTCAGGCCGATAGACACCGCCCAGAGAGGCATCAGGACGGTGCGGGCAGAGCGGATCGCCGCCACGAGGGAGACGCCGGCGCCCATCCGGAGGAGCACCTCGCGGAACGACCAGATGGTGCGGAACAGCCCGTGGGTGCGCTCCTCGGCCTCCTCCTCGCCGGTGGTCACCTGGGCGCCCGACTCGTCGGTCACCCGCGCTGACGGCCCGAACATCTTCTCCGGGTCGGGGAGCGCCAGGAGCACGACGACCGAACCGAGGCAGCTGATGATGAAGATCCAGAAGACGGACTGCGTCGACCCCGTCACGGCGATGACGGCCGACGCGATGAGCGGGCCGATGAACCATCCTGCGCGGAAGATGCCGCCGAGGGTCGACAGTGCCCGTGCGCGGTAGCGGGCGGGGACGTACGACGTCATGAACGCGTGCCGCGCGAGGGCGAAGACGGCGGTCGCGATGCCGACGAGGAAGATGCCGGCCATCAGCACCCAGTAGTTCGGCGCAAGAAGACAGATGACGACGCCGACGATCGCGACGACGGCCGCGCCGATCATGGAGGTGCGCTCGCCGACCCGCGACACCACCCATCCACTCGGGATGTCTCCGGCGAGCTCGCCCAGCATCACCATCGAGGCGATGAAGCCGGCCATCGCGAGGCTCGCGCCGAGGTTGCCTGCGGCGATGGGGATGATCGGGATGATCGCTCCCTCTCCGACGGAGAACAGCAGCGTCGGGAGGAAGGCGGCGAGGGCGACGGAGCGGAAGCTGAAGGGGCGCTCTTCGGAAGTCATTTCGTTAACACCGTACAACTTCCGTTCGCGGGCGCTCGCCCGGTCGCGCAGGGTCGGCGTCAAGGGCGGCCCGGTAGGCTGGAGGACGACATGATCGAACTCGACCTCTCCTCCCAGATCGCCGACCTGCGGTCCACCTTCTCCGACATCACCGCGGTGGTCGACGTCGACCGCCTGCGCGCCGACATCGCCGACCTCAGCGAGAAGGCGGGAGCCCCCGACCTCTGGGACGACACCGCCAACGCTCAGAAGGTGACAAGCGCGCTCAGCCACCGCCAGTCGGAGCTCGCGCGCATCACCGCCATCGAGCGCCGCCTCGACGACCTGGAGGTGCTGGTCGAGCTGGCCAACGAGGCGGAGGACGAGGAGTCGGCGGCCGAGGCTCGTGCCGAGCTGCAGTCGCTGCAGGCCGCGCTCGGCGACCTCGAGGTGCAGACGCTGCTGAGTGGCGAGTACGACAACCGCGCGGCCATCGTGACCATCCGCTCGGGGGCCGGCGGCGACGACGCCACCGACTTCGCCGAGATGCTCATGCGCATGTACCTGCGCTGGGCGGAGCAGCACAAATACCCGGTGAAGGTCATGGACACCTCCTACGCCGAGGGCGCCGGCATCAAGTCGGCGACCTTCGAGGTGGATGCGCCCTACGCGTTCGGAACGCTGTCGGTCGAGGCCGGCACGCACCGCCTCGCCCGCATCAGCCCGTTCGGCTCGGCCGACAAGCGCCAGACGTCGTTCGCGGCCGTCGAGGTCATCCCGCTGATGGAGGAGGCGACCGAGGTCGAGGTCCCGGAGGGCGACATCCGCGTGGATGTGTTCCGCTCGTCCGGTCCCGGCGGCCAGTCGGTCAACACGACCGACTCCGCGGTGCGCATCACCCACCTCCCGACCGGCCTCGTCGTCTCGATGCAGAACGAGAAGTCGCAGATCCAGAACCGTGCGGCCGCCATGCGCGTGCTGCAGACCCGCCTCCTGCTGTTGCAGAAGGAGGAGGAGGCCGCGAAGAAGAAGGAGCTCGCCGGCACCATCACGGCGAGCTGGGGCGACCAGATGCGCTCCTACTTCCTCTACGGCCAGCAGCTGGTGAAGGACCTCCGCACGGGATACGAGTCCGGCAACCCCAGCGCCGTGTTCGACGGCGACCTCGACGGCTTCATCGCCGCGGGCATCCGCTGGCGCGCGGGCAACAAGTCCGAGGATTAATCCGGGGGCGTCCTGCGGTCGGAAGCGGAGGCGTTTCCGACCGACGCGCCGTGCTGGGGCACGGAAGGGAGGCGTCGGCGCCGGGACCGCCGCAAGTCTCCTCCGTTCGCGCACGCCCTTCGCGCGGGTGCCGTTGAGTCTGGATCGCGGGATGCATCCACGACGGTCGAGGGCGGGTGACCGCAGGGCAGGCGTGGATCGCGCGTCCGGCTGGCTGTCAGGGTTGTGGCGCACGGGCATGTCGCTACTGCGGATCGGAGCGGGACTGCTTAGTCTCAAGGGGTCATGATCCGGTTCGAACACGTATCCAAGCAGTACCCGGGCACAGCGCGCCCGGCACTCAACGGCATCAACCTGGAAGTGCTGCGCGGAGAGTTCGTCTTCCTCGTCGGCGCCTCCGGCTCCGGCAAGTCCAGCTGCCTGCGCCTCATCCTCAAAGAGGAGAAGCCGACAAAGGGCAAGATCCACGTGCTGGGGCAGGACCTCGGCACGATCTCGTCGCGCAAGGTGCCGTACTTCCGCCGCAACATCGGTGTCGTCTTCCAGGACTTCCGGCTGCTGCCGAACAAGAACGTCTTCCAGAACGTCGCCTTCACCCTGCAGGTGATCGGCAAGTCGCGCGGCTTCATCCAGGAGGCCGTACCCGACGTTCTGAAGATGGTCGGCCTCGACGGCAAGGCGCAGCGCCTGCCGCACGAGCTCTCGGGCGGTGAGCAGCAGCGCGTGGCGATCGCCCGAGCGGTGGTCAACAAGCCACAGGTTCTCCTCGCCGACGAGCCGACCGGAAACCTCGACCCCGCGACGAGCGCCGGCATCATGGCCGTGCTCGAGCGCATCAACGCCGGAGGCACGACCGTCGTCATGGCGACGCACGAGGCCGCGATCGTCGACCAGATGAAGCGCCGCGTGATCGAGCTGGTCGGCGGCCAGATCGTGCGCGACGAGCGCCACGGCGGATACGGCTTCACGGCCGCGATCCCCATCGCGCAGCCGCTCGAGCGCGACGAACCGGTCTCCGCCGCGACGCCCGTGTTCGCGGGAGCCGCTGCCGCGTCGGCGCCGGCGTCCGCCGCCCCGATGACCCGGCCGAACGCGCCGACCTCGACGCCGACCGCCCCGGTGGCGGTGCCGCAGGCCGCTCCGCAGCAGACCGCACCCCAGCAGGCGGTGCCGCAGCAGGCGGTGCCCCAGCAACCCGCGCACGAGCCGCATCCCGCGCACCAGCCGCAGCACGCGCAGCCCGCGCATCAGCCCCAGCACGCGCAGCCCGCCGAACAGCCGCAGCCCGCCGCCTACCCGGCGCCCGTGCAGTTCGCGACAGCGCCCGTCCCTCCGGCCCCTGCGTCGGAGGAGCTCCCCGAACACCTGAACTTCACGGCGAACCTCGACCTCAGCGGTCTGCGCGAGGACTCCGACCGTGACGGCGACCAGAATGTGGGGCCGACGAAATGAGATTCGGACTCATCTGGTCGGAGGTCGGCAACGGCCTCCGTCGCAACCTGTCGATGGTCGTCTCGGTCATCCTCGTCACGTTCATCTCGCTGACGTTCGTCGGCACGGCCGTGCTGCTGCAGATGCAGATCGGCCAGATGAAGACCTACTGGTACGACCGCGCGCAGGTCGCCGTGTACATGTGCACGACGACCGACAACTGCGCGAGCGGACCGGCCACCGACCAGACCATCGAGGCGGTCAAGAAGCAGCTCGAGTCGCCGGAACTCGCCCCGTATATCCAGAAGTTCTACTTCCAGGACCAGAAGCAGGGCTACGAGCAGTTCAAAGAGCAGTTCAAGGGCAACCAGATCGCCGACTTCGTCACGCCGGACATGATCCCGCAGACCTTCTGGGTGAACCTGAAGGACCCGAACCAGTCGGCGGTGCTCACCGAGACGCTCTCCGGTTCGGCCGGCGTGCAGAGCGTGGTCGACCAGCGGAGCTACCTGGATCAGATCTTCAGCATCCTGAACGCTGCGAGCTACACCGCGATCGGCATCGCCGCGCTCATGCTCGTGGCCGCTGTGCTGCTGATCGCCACGACCATCCGGCTCTCCGCCTTCTCGCGAAGGCGGGAGATCGGGATCATGCGGCTCGTCGGCGCGTCCAACCGGTTCATCCAGACGCCGTTCATCATCGAGGGCGTGATCGCGGCCCTGATCGGCTCGATCCTCGCCTCCGTCGTGATCGCGCTCGGCGTGCAGTTCTTCGTCCGCGGCTACCTCAGCCAGCGCATCCAGTCGATCAACTTCGTCGGGATGGAGCAGGCCTGGCTGGTGATCCCCATCCTCGTGGTGATCGGCGTGTTGCTAGCCGCCGCGTCGGCCAACTTCGCGATCAAGCGCTACCTGAAGGTCTGACACCCGCCCGCAGACCGGCCGAGGGCGATAGACTGGTCCGCTGCCCGGCACCGTGCCGGGCGTCGACCATCGCCGATGTGAGGAGCGAGCTGTGCCGAAGGAACGGGGCCAGAAGGTCGTGGCCACCAATCGCCGGGCGCGCCACGACTACACGATCGAGGACACCTTCGAGGCGGGCCTCGTGCTCACCGGGACCGAGGTGAAGTCGCTGCGGATGGGGCGGGCGTCCCTCGTCGACGGCTACGCGTTCGTCGATGGAGGCGAGGCCTGGCTCGACGCCGTGCACATCCCGGAGTACGCGGACGGAACGTGGAACAACCACGCCCCCCGGCGCAAGCGGAAGCTGCTGCTGCACAAGGCGCAGATCCTGAAGATCGAGAACAAGGTCAAGCAGGGCGGCTACACGATCGTGCCGCTGTCGATCTACTTCAACGACGGCCGGGCGAAGGTCGAGATCGCTGTCGCCAAGGGCAAGCGCGAGTACGACAAGCGCCAGGCGCTGCGCGAGCGTCAGGACCAACGTGAGGCGCAGCGGGCGATGTCCACGCGCGGCCACCTGGGCGAGTGAGCGCCCGGGCGGAGTGACAGCCCGGGCGGAGTGACAGACTGAGGGTATGGACTCGACCGCTCAGCGCATCCCGATCGAAGGCACGTACAACTTCCGGGATGTCGGCGGGTACCCGGTCGAGGGCGGTACGACCCGGCGGGGCAAGCTGTATCGGGCCGACGCGCTCGGCCGCATCGGGCCGGCGGGCCGCGACGCCCTGCGCGAGCTGGGCATCCGCATCGTGATCGACCTGCGCGACGACTTCGAGGTCGCGGCGCTGCCGGACGCCCTGGACGGGCTCGACGTCGAGGTGCTGCACCTCCCGGTGTTCGAGGGATCGGGCGCGTCCGCCTCCACCGTCGGGGCGACCATCGTGCACCTGTACGACAAGATCGTCTTCCAGCACACCGATGTCATCGTGCGCGCGCTGCGCGAGATCGCGGACACGGGGGAGGAGCCCGTGGTCGTCCACTGCACGGCCGGCAAGGACCGCACCGGCATAGTCGTCGCACTCGCCCTGCTGGCGGTCGGGGTCGACCGGGAGACCGTCGTGTCCGACTACGCGGTCACCGAGGACAACCTGCGCGGACCGTGGCTCGAAGGGATGCTGGAGCTCGTCCGCGGCTACGGCGTCGAGGTCACGCCGGACCTCCGGATCATCCTCGGCGGAAGCCCGCGCGAGGCGCTGGAGACCACGATCGACCGGATCGAGCAGCGTGCGGGGAACGTGCGCCAGTACCTGCTCGACGCCGGGCTGGACGAGGTGGAGCTCGCCAAGCTGCGATCCGTGCTGGTGGAGCCGGCCTGACGCTCTGCGATGCTGATGCTGCGACGCCGCGCTCTGGCGTTCTCAGGTCGGCGTCCGGATTCTCATCGGACCCATAACCGCCTCCCAGCGCCAACAACGCTGTCGGATGCTTTCATGTGAGCATGAGCAACACGCCGCCCACCGATCCCACCGAGCCGCTGCCGCCCTATCAGGGCCAGACGCCGCCGCCCGGTCCTGCTGCGCCGGCGGCTCCGGCAGCGCCGGCCGCGACTACGGCAGCGCCGGTCGTCGGTGAACCGTTCTACAAACGACACGGTCTGGCGTTCGCCATCTCGACGCTCGTGCTGTCGATCGTCGTGCTGCTCGGCCTCGTCACGGCCGGCTCCTTCGCGGTCGCCAGCGTGGTGTCGCACCTGGGTGGGCGCGCGATCTCGCACGTCCTCCCCGGTCAGGGCCACGGACAGCAGCCGGGTGTTCCCGGTATGCCGGGGCGTCCGGGTGACGGCGGCGGGAACGGCAAGGGCGGCGGTCAGCAGGGTGGCGGCGAGGACCAGAAGGGGCGCGTCCTGCTCCGCGGCACCATCGCATCCATCACGGGGGACACCTGGACGATCGACCGCGAGAGCGGCGCGTCGGTCGAGGTGCGGGTGACGTCGTCGACCGTCTTCGGCACGCCGATGCAGTCGGCATCGAAGTCGGACTTCGCCAAAGGCGACGAGGTGATCGTGATCGCGAAGCGTGCAGACGACAGCGTGACCGCGACGCGCGTGCTCAAACTGGATGCGTTCCCGACCCGTCCGCCGTCGACGCCGGGGACACCGCAGACTCCCGGTTCCTGAGGCTCTAGACCGCGGCTCGTCAGGAGGCGGAGAACCGCGCGTGCACCTGCACCGCGATCGTCAGCTCCTCCGGCTTGAGCGAGAGAGTGGAGCCCCCGGTGTCGGCGGACACCGCCCGGGCGAACAACGGCTGCGGCGGCTGACCGGGGGCCGAACCGTCGCCGAGCATGCCGGGGTCGCTGAGGGCGAGCGGCTTCACCGTCGTGAGTCCGAGGCTCGTCGCGTACACGGTCGCCTTGGCGACGGCGTTCTCGACCGCCCGTCGCCGCGCCTCCTGCGTCAGGCTCTGCCGGCGCGCCTCCGTGAGCGACCAGGTCACCCCGTCCACCGCGACGCCGTCGAGCAGCGACACTACGCCGACCCAATCGGACAGCGCGGCCAGGTCGTTGAAAAGGGCGTCGATCCCGACCTCGGCATGGTGCACGACGTCGAGCCGGCGGCCGTCGTTGCTCCAGGGTCGGTCGCCCCAGACCCGCAGCTGGTCGGAGGACCACTGAGTGACGGGTCCGCTCTGCGGGTTGTGGAGGTCGCGCAGCTCGCTGCTGAGCTGGAGCTGGCGCTGCGTCGTGAGGGCGAGCACCTCATCCCGCGACGGCCCCTCGTAGGAGACCCGGAGCCGCGCCGCTCCGCGCTCGGCCGGATGCCGCAGCTCGTACTCTCCCTGGACGGTGATGATCGTGTCGGCCATTCCCCGATGGTGGCATAAACGGCCGCTCGACGATGTTGTACTATGAGTAGCTGCCCGCCCTGGCGGCGGCACCAGCATCTGGACAACTCAACAGCGCGTGACAGCGACCCGGCCACTCGGCCGCGCATGGGGATGATCGGTTTCGACATTGTCTGCGTGACTGTGAGAAGCGGGTCGAGGATGCATGGTTATCTCGTTAACGATCCATGCGAAAAAATAAGTGCCAATAACAAGAGCACTGTCTCGGCCAAGGCCGACTTCGCCCTCGCGGCGTAAGTTCACCTCCGCCATTTGAGAGACCGTCAGACCGGGAATCGTCCTCTACCCGGATCCTGGCGTCAGCTAGAGGACTTGCTTCTGCATTGAGCATCAGGGTGCAGAGGGACTTCCACTGATACTGGGCCCGTCGGAGCAGGTGCCAGCGACAAGCTCCGGGGCCGAGAAAGCGATTTCACTGGCTACGCCCGTAGAAGGCACATGACCACAGCAGTGGACGGGGGTTCGATTCCCCCCATCTCCACCATCAGGTCGCTGTCACGTGTTGTTGTCGAAAGTCCCCCGGAAACCCGGGGGACTTTCGTGTTTCTGACGCGTCGCAAACACTGCCTGTCCGCGAGTGGACCCTCCCTGCGACACTGAGCCGGAAATGACCGGACCAGTGGGAGGTACACCATGACCGATGACGTTGAATCCGTCGCCCCGATCGACTTCGTGATCATCGAATTCCCGGCGGGGCAGCAGAACTTCTCGGGGGAGGTGATCGACGAACTCCTCGCTCTGGTCGACGCGGGCATCATCCGCCTGGTGGATGCGATCGTCCTCGTCAAGGACGAGGACGGCTCCGTGGAGGCCGTCGAGCTGTCGGAGCTGGAGGGCCCGTCGGCCCTCGCCACGCTCGCGGAGCAGCTTGCCGACTTCCTGGCGGAGGCCGACATCGCGACCCTGTCCGAGGCGATGGAGCCGGGGAGCGTCGCCGGCGCGATCGTCTACGAGAACCTGTGGGCGGCGCCGTTCGCGGCCGCCGCACGCCGGGCCGGAGGCAGGCTCATCGCCGACGGCCGCATCCACAGCCAGGACATCGCCGACGCCCTCGAGGCGGAAGCCGAACTCGAAGCAGCAGAAGAGCAGGAAGAACAGGGAGTCTGAGATGTTGAGAGCAGCACGAGTCGGACGGGTCGGCGTCGTCCGCGCGCCCGTCGCCAAGGCGGCCGTGGTCACCCGCGCCGTCACACCGGGCCCAGCGCCCGTGGCCAAGGCGGCCGTCGTCGGCGCCGCCGTGACCCCGCGCCGCCGGCGCATCTGAGGGGGCGTCATGGCCATCGACCGCGCAGCCCGCAGCGTCCTGCCGATCCCGGACCGCCCGTCGCCCGGGCTCACCACGTATGACGCGAAGGACCCGGACACGTCGTATCCGCCGATCACCCCGCTGCGGCCACCGGAAGGTGCGCCCAACGTCCTGGTGATCCTCATCGACGACGTCGGATTCGGCGCATCCAGCGCCTTCGGTGGCCCCTGCGCCACCCCGAACGCGGAGCGTCTCGCCGCGAACGGGCTGACCTACAACCGTTTCCACACGACGGCGCTGTGCGCCCCGACCCGCGCGGCGCTGCTCTCCGGGCGCAACCACCACTCTGTGGGGATGGGCAGCATCACCGAGACGGCGACCTCGGCGCCCGGAAACAGCTCGCTGCGGCCGAACACCAAAGCGCCGCTCGCGATGACCCTCAAGCTGAACGGGTACTCGACGGCGCAGTTCGGCAAGTGCCATGAGGTCCCGGTGTGGCAGTCGTCGCCGATGGGGCCGTTCGACGCCTGGCCGTCCGCGGGTGGAGGCTTCGAGACCTTCTACGGGTTCATCGGGGGTGAGGACAACCAGTGGGATCCGGCCCTCTATGACGGGACGACCCCGGTCGAGCCGCCGGCCACCCCGGAGGAGGGGTACCACCTGACGGAGGACCTCGCCGACCACGCCTCCACCTGGATCCGGACGCAGAAGGCGCTCATGCCGGACAAGCCGTTCTTCGTGTACTTCGCGCCAGGTGCGACGCATGCGCCGCACCACGTGCCGAAGGAATGGGCCGACAAGTACGCCGGGAAGTTCGCCGGCGGGTGGGATGCGCTCCGTGAGCAGACCTTCGCGCGCCAGAAGGAGCTCGGGGTGATCCCCGCGGACGCCGAGCTGACCCCGCGGAACCCCGAGATCCCGGCCTGGGACGACATGCCCGACGAGCTGAAGCCGGTGCTGGAACGCGAGATGGAGGTCTACGCCGGGTTCCTCGAGCACACCGACCACCATGTCGGCCGTGTGCTCGACACGATCGAGGACCTCGGCATCCTCGACAACACGCTGATCTACTACATCATCGGCGACAACGGCGCATCGGCCGAGGGGACGCTGAACGGCGCCTTCAACGAGATGGCCAACTTCAACGGCATGGCCGCGCTCGAGACGCCGGAGTTCCTGCTCTCGAAGCTGGACGAGCTCGGCAGCCCGAGCTCGTACAACCACTATGCGGTGGGCTGGGCCTGGGCGATGGACACGCCCTTCCAGTGGACCAAGCAGGTCGCCTCCCACTGGGGCGGCACCCGCAACGGCACCATCGTGCACTGGCCGGACCGCATCACCGACAAGGGCGGCCTGCGGTCGCAGTTCACCCACTGCATCGACATCGCGCCGACGGTGCTGGAGGCCGCAGGGCTTCCGGAGCCCACGTTCGTGAACGGAGTCCAGCAGTCGCCGATCGAAGGCACCAGCATGGTCTATACGTTCGACAGCGCGGACGAGCCGGAGCGGCACGATCTCCAGTACTTCGAGATGTTCGGCAACCGCGGCATCTACTTCAAGGGGTGGAGCGCCGTCACGAAGCACCGCACGCCGTGGAACCTGGTCGGAGGCACCGTCCCGGCTTTCGACGACGACGTGTGGGAACTGTACGACGGGAACGTCGACTACAGCCAGGCGCGCGACCTCTCCGCCGAGCAACCGGACCGCCTCCACGCGCTGCAGAGGCTGTGGCTGATCGAGGCGGTGAAGTACAACGTGGTCCCGCTCGATGATCGAACAGCGGAACGGCTCAGCCCGCAGCTGGCCGGGCGCCCCGTCCTCGTGCACGGCAACAGCCAGCTCCTGTACCCGGGGATGGGCCGGCTGTCCGAGAACAGCGTCATCAGCCTGAAGAACCGCTCGTTCTCGGTCACCGCCGAGCTGGAGATCCCGGACGGCGGAGCATCGGGCGTGGTCGTCGCGCAGGGCGGACGGTTCGGCGGATGGGCGCTCTACCTGGTCGACGGCGTCGCGCGCTTCACCTACAACGTCCTCGGCATCCAGCTGTTCACGACCGAAGCCGGGGAACCGGTGCCGGCGGGGACACGGCAGGTGCGCGCCGAGTTCGCTTACGACGGCGGCGGCCTGGCGAAGGGCGGCGATGTCACGCTCTACTACGACGGCCGCGAGGTCGGCTCCGGGCGGATCGGGGTCACCCAGCCCATGATCTTCTCGGCCGACGAGACGACCGATGTGGGCTACGAGTCGGGGACTCCCGTCTCGCCCGACTACACGACCGCCACGAGCCGGTTCACCGGGCGCATCCGCTGGGTGCAGCTCGATGCCGGGCTGGACGACAACGACCACTTCATCGACGACGACGAGCGACTGCGGGTGGCGATGGCTCGTCAGTGACGGGGTGGTGGTTCCGCGCCGGCGGACGACGGTCGGTCGTCCGCCGGCGCGGAGTGGTCAGGACTCTTCGTCCGCCTTCGGCTGATCAGGGCGTCGGCGACCGGTGAGCACGACCACGAGCACGCCGAGCAGGGCGAGCACCACGATCCCGACGCCGATACCGATCACCAGCGCGATGCTTCCAGAGCCCGAACTCCCGGTCGCCTCGGCGGCGGGGGCCGGACTCGACGTCGCGGCGCCGGTGCTCTGTCCACCCGCCGCTGCCGCTCCCGCCGCGCACGCCGGTGGGCCGTCGCTGCCGGGCGCTTCCGCGGTCCCTGCCGGAGGCTGGTAGGTGAACGGGATGGTGCCGGAAACGGTGTGCCCGTCCGCCGAGACGATCTGCCAGGTCACCGTGTACGCCCCCGGTGCGCCGAGGGCCACCGGAGCCGTGACCGTGCGGTCGGTGATGGTGGGGCATCCCGTCTCGTAGTGACGGTTCGCCGCGTCGGTGACCTGCACAAGCGACGACGAGCCGTCGCCGCTGAGGTCGAGCACGCGGTCGTTGAACGTGAGGGATGCGCTCTCGAGCGGCGTCGACTGGGTGGAGCCGGCCGACGGCGTGCTCTGCACGAGGTAGTCGTGAGCGCTGGCGGCCGCGGCGGGGACGACGGCCAGCAGGCACGCCAGGGCGACTCCGGCCAGAGCGGACAGGGCCGAGGGCCGCATCCGGGCGCGGGCTGTCCGGGTCACCCGTCAGCCCCGCGGGCTCGTCGCCGTGCCGCGGCGCGTGAGGGCGAACACCGCCACGACCAGGGCGATCGCACCCAGCGCGAGTCCGCCGATCCCGAGACCGATCGCGACCGCGTCGCTCGCCGCGGACGACGCCGTCGGTGCAGGCGCGGCCGGTGTGCTCGTCATCAGCGGACCTGCGGCGCCATCCTCCGCGGGCGGCGCGTCCGTGACGTAGAGGGTCGGGGCCGGGTGCTCCGGCTCTTTCCCGTCGGCGGGGGTCTTCTCATCCCAGTCCACGACCGTGCCGTCGGAGTAGGTCTGCTGGGTGGGCAGCAGGATGCTGCCGGTGTCGGGGACCGCTCCCGCGGAGATGACGAACTGCTGGAACTCGCCCGGTGCGACCTGCACGCCGGGGCTCGCCGTCCAGATCACCTTCACCGGCGCCTCTGTGATGGTGCCGTCATCCGTCTTCACCGGCTTCGCGAGCTTCTCGGTGACGACCTCAGTCGTCCAGCCGGTGAGGGGCTGGTAGGAGACGGAGGTGAACGGGGTGTCGGTGGGCAGATCCACCTCCAGTTTGACCGTGCCGGCGGTGGCGGACTCGGTGGGCACCTTGAACGTCAGCGTGGCGTAGCTGCCCGGCTGAGCCTGGTCCGGATTCACCCGGACGTGGGCGCTGGCGGCGAGGGGGAACGAGAGGGCGAGGGCGGCGGCGGCCACGGTGGCGGCCGCGCCCGTGAGGAAACGCGTGTTCATGAGAAGGGTCCGATTCTCGACCGCGTGCTGCGGCCGGGTAGGCAGATGGGTGGGAGAACCGCGAGACGCGGCAGACCTCTGCCCGGCGGGGGAGCGGAGAGCTCAGGCCGGGCCCATGAGCGCCGGAGGACCCCGGTGACGGAGGCGCCCGAGCACGACCGTGCGATCGGGAAGGATCACCGGGACCGTCTCGACCCGCGCCTGCGCCACCGGCACGTCGACGACGGCGACCGCGGTCAGCAGCCGCCGCAGCGAGAAGGCGGTGAACTCGGAGACGGCCACGAACACGCGCTCGCCGTAGCGGAGCGCTGCGAGGGTGAGGAGGGCGGCCGCGGCGTGGGCCAGCCACATCCACGATCCGCTGAGTGACATGGCTGACATCGGCGTCGCTGCCGCACCGTCCGTCACCATCGTGAGGTGCGATCCGGGATGGAGGTGGCCGGTCGCTCCCGCGAAGTGCGCGGACGGGCTCAACGAGAACAGCGCGTGGAACAGGAACTGGCTGAGCGCGACCGACGAGGCCGACCGCCACAGCGCCGACCGCTTGCCGGCGAGGACGATGCAGCCGAGCCCAGAGAACACGAGGCTGAGCGTCAATGCCACCGCGCTCGGCGGCAGCCCTCCGCCCGCGACGTGGAACAGCGCGGCGACGAAGGTCGCGAAGCCGGCGGCGATGAGGCCGCGAGCCACACGTGCGCTGCGCGTAGACATGTCACTCCGTCGAAGGTGGGGGCAGGTCGAGTCTACCCACAGGGGGTCGGGCGCCGTCTCTGGTGGGACTACGTCGACGCCTGGGCCAGCGCCCAGTCGAGCGTGACGCCGAGGGCCGTCAGCACCGAGATGTGGCCATCGCGCGGGCGGATCCACAGCTCGGCGTCGGGGAGGCGTTCGAGGAGGGATGCCGCGTGCTGGGGTGGGACGACACGGTCGGAGCCGCCCTGCACGAGGAGGACCGGCGGCCGGACCGCACGCAGATCGAAGCCCCACGGCGAGACGTAGGCCAGGTCGTCGTCGGCCTCGCCCGCCGGGCCCTCCGCGGCTCCGGCGCCCGCGTCCGTCCCGAGGGGACCCCAGTCGGCGTTCAGTGCGTCGTAGTCGCGCGGAGTGAAGGACTCGGGGTCGAACTCGGCGGTCTCGGCGTAGGCCAGTCTGGCCTCGCGGCCGGAAAGGGCGGCGCGGAGGGCGTCGGGGGACGCCATCCCGGAGAACCAATCGGGGGAGCCGTCGAACGGCGAGAGGCCGGCGAGCGTGACGATCGCGGCCACCCGTTCCGGTTCGAGGGCGCCCAGCGCGAGAGCATGCGGGCCGCCCCCGGACGCGCCGACGGTGACGAACCGCTCCACGCCGAGGAGGTCGGCCACGGCGAGGATGTCGAGCGCCGCATCCGCGATCGAACGCCCAGGGCGGACATCCGAGCCGGGATAGCCGGGCCGCGTGACGGAAAGCACGCGCATCCCGCGCGCCTCGGCGGCAGCGGCCACCGGGGCGATCACAGCACCCGTCTGCGGCGTGCCATGGTGCCAGACGAGCACCGGGGCGTCCGGCGCACCGCCCGTGTCGAAGAAGCGGAGCGCTCGGCCGTCGGCCGTGCGCACATCCTGCCGGGTCACGCGTTCCAGCCGTCCAGCTCGGCGAAGAGCTCCGCCTTGCGGGCGTCCGACGCGAACGACGCCTCGATCGAGGTGCGGGCGAACCGGCGGGCCTGATCCACGGAGAGGCCCAGCGCATCCCGGACCGCGGCGAAGTTCTGCCCGACGTAGCCGCCGAAGTACGCGGGGTCGTCGGAGTTCACGGTGACGCGGACGCCCGCCGCATCCAGCCGGTGCAGGGGGTGGTCGCGGACGTCCGGCGTCGCCTGCAGGCGAACGTTCGAGAGGGGGCACACGGTGAGCGGGATGCGCTCCTCGGCCAGCCGCGCGACGAGCTCCGGATCCTCGATCGAGCGGATGCCGTGGTCGATGCGCTCGGCATGCAGCAGGTCGAGCGCCTCCCGCACGTACGCGGGCGGGCCCTCCTCGCCGGCGTGGGCGACCGCGTGCAGGCCGGCGGCGCGGGCGCGGGCGTAGACGCCCTCGAACAGCGACGGCGGGTAGCCGACCTCGGCGGAGTCGAGTCCGACACCGACGATGCGGTCCGTGCGGCGGAGCCCGGCGGTCAGCGCCTCCTCGGCGGAATCGACCGGCTGATCGCGCAGGAAGCACAGGATGAGGCCCCCGGACATCCCGAGATCGCGCTCGGCCTCATCCAGCGCGTCGCCGATGCCGTCCACGACGTCGTCGAACGCGACACCGCGCGACGTGTGCGCCTGCGGGTCGAAGAACAGTTCGGCGTGGCGGACTCCCTGCGCGTGCGCGCGGCGGAGGTAGCGACGCGTCAGCTCCGCGAAGTCCTCGCGGGTGCGGAGTACGGCCATCGTCGCGTAGTAGAGGTTGAGGAACGACTGCAGGTCGTCGAAGTCGTACTGCGCCGACAGCTCCTCAACCGTCGCGTAGGGGAGGTCGATGCCGTTGCGGGCGGCGAGCTCGAACGCGAGCTCCGGCTCCAGCGTCCCCTCGATGTGGAGGTGCAGCTCGGCCTTCGGGAGGGAGTTGAGGGCGTCGTCGGTGAGGGCGTCGTCGGTCATGCTCCGATCCTCCCACCGACGGACGGGGTTGCGCCGCACGTATGACGCGGCGGGAGCGCGGGTCCCGTTAGCCTCGCGTCATGAGACGTCGTATCGCGCTTGCCTGCGTCGGTCTCGCGCTTGTCGTCGTAGGACTCGCCGTGGCGCGCGGGATGGACGGACCGGTCGCGGCCTTCGTCGGCGACGCGCTCTACGCCGCACTCATCGTGGTCGTGATCGCGTTCCTCGCTCCACGTGCATCCGCAGTGACTGTGGCCGTTGCCGCCTTCGCCGTGTGCGCCGCCGTCGAGCTGTTCCAGCTGACCGGGGTGCCCGCAGCTCTGGCGGACTCCGTTCCGGCCGTCGCACTGGTGCTCGGAACGACCTTCCAGTGGACCGACCTGGTGGCCTACGCGATCGGCGCGATGCTGACGGGAGCGGTGGATGCGGTCAGCCGACGCGCAGCAGGATCTTCCCGCGGTGGGTCGACGACTCCATCCGCCGGTGCGCGGCCGCCGCATCCTCCAGCGGGAACACCGAGTCGATGACCGGGCGCACGCGGCCGTCGGCCAGCAGCGGCCACACGTTCGCCCGCACGGCGGCGATGATCGCGACGCGCTCGGCGAGCGGCCGGGCGCGCAGCGTGGTGCCGTGGATGCTCGCGCGCTTCCGCATGAGCAGCCCCATGTCGACGGCGGCGGGAGTTCGATCGCGGACGGCGATGGACAGGATGCGGCCACCCGTCGCGAGAGCGTCCAGGTCGCGTGCGATGTACGCGCCGCCGACGATGTCGAGCACCACATCCACCCCGCGGCCGTCGGTGAAGGCCCGAGCGGCCTCGACGAAGTCCTGGGTGCGGTAGTCGACTGCGGCGTGCGCACCCACCTCCCGGCAGAACGCCGCCTTCTCTTCGCTGCCCGCTGTCGCGATGACATCAGCGCCGAGTGCGCGGCCCAGCTGGATCGCCATGGTCCCGATGCCGCTCGACCCGCCGTGGACGAGCAGGGCTTCGCCCGCGGCGAGCCGCCCGAGGTCGAAGACGTTCGACCAGACGGTTGCGGCGACCTCGGGCAGTCCGGCCGCCTCGACCAGGTCGACCGAGTCGGGCACGGGAAGGACCAGGCCGGCGTCGACAGTCACCAGTTCGGCGTAGCCGCCTCCCGGGAGCAGGGCGCAGACGCGGTCGCCGACCTGCCAGGCGTCGACGCCGTCGCCGACCGCATCCACGACGCCCGAGACTTCGAGCCCCGGCCAGTCGGGAGCGCCGGGCGGTGAGGGATAGTACCCGCGCCGCTGGCTCAAATCGGCGCCGTTGAGCCCGGCGGCCGTGACGCGGATCCGGACCTCGCCGGCCGCGGGGACCGGATCGGGCCGCTCGGCGATGGTCAGCGCGTCGGCGTCGCCCGGCTCCGGCACGACGACGGCGCGCATCAGGCGCCTCTCGCAGGCTGGGTCGGCTCGACGCGGTCTGTGCGGCGGCCCAGCACATCTCGGATCCGCACCTTGCTCGAGTACTCGATCGATCCGTACCGGAACAGCCGGACGGCGATGCGCAGCACGATCACGGAGAGCACGAACAGCTCGACGATGATGATGATCGCCTGCCACAGCGGCAGCGACCCGAAGGCGTTCAGGATCAGCGCCGTGATGGGGGCCGTGTACGGGAAGTACGCCAGCAACTGCACGATCGGCGAGTTCGGGGAGCTGATGGCAAAGCCCGACGCGTAGAGCGGGATGACCACGGCGAAGATCACCACCGAGAACACCGGGGCCGCATCCTTCGCCGTCGGCATGACCGCGCCGACGGCCACCAGCGTTCCGGTGAACAGGGCGAACCCGCCGATCAGGATGAGCGCGCCGACGATCATCTTCTGCGGATCGAACACGAGCCCGCTGAGGTCGAAGTTCGGCAGTTGCAGCTGGTCGCGGAAGAACAGGTACCCGATGAGCATGGGCAGCGCGAACACCGCCAGCTGGATGATGCCGATCGCGAAGAGCGAGATGACCTTGCCGAGAAGCAGGTTCGTCGGATTGATCGTCGTCAGGATCATCTCCGTGACGCGGTTCTCCTTCTCTTCCAGCGTCGAGTTGAGCATCTGGTTGCCGAGGAACACGATGACGATGAAGAAGGCGGCCAGGAACACCAGGGCCGGGAGGATCGCCTCGAAGCCGGGTGCCCGCTTGCCGTCCGCGAACGTGGTGGTCGAGGTCTTCACATCCCCGCGGAGCACGGCGACATCGGTCGGGCTGTCCAGTTTCTGCTCGACGCTCGCCGAGAGGAGCGACTCGGCGACGGCCGAGTACTTGCTGTTCTGGAAGACGCCGGAGTCCTCGCCGTAGACGCGGACGGTCTGCTTCGCGGGATCGGCGGGGTAGGCGAAGTAGGCGGGCGTCCCGCCGATCTGCACCTCCTCGACCCCCTCTGCCTCGGAGGCGATCTGGGTGCCGCCGTACTCCTTGGCGATGGTCGCGTCGATGAGGCCGGAGTCGTCGGTGTACAGGAACTCGAAGCGCGAGTTCTTCTGCTGGTCGGCGGTGTTCGCGGTCGACACGTTCGAGGCGATGATCAGGCCGCCGAGGCCGAAGACGAGGATCGGGATGATGAGCGTGATCGCCCAGAACCGCCGCTTCGTGATGGTGCGGCGGAACTCGAACGAGATGACGGTGCTCAGATTGTGGCGGGCCATGCTCAGTCCTCCTCGCGGCTCTCGGCGCCGTAGACCTCGACGAAGATGTCGTCGAGCGACTTCCGGGTGGGGGAGAAGCGGGAGACGGGAACGCCCGCATCCACGAGTCCCCGCAGGATCGCGGCCGGGTCGACACCGTCGACGGCCTCCAGTTCGGCATGGCCGCCCTCGTCGGACACGATGCGGTACGAGGAGGAGTCGGGCAGGCGGTCGGCGTCGTGGTCCACCTGGACGATCGTGCCGCCGAACTGCTCCTGCACCTCCTCGACCGTGCCGTAGGCGCGCGCGCCGCCGTCTTTCAGCAGGATGACGCGGTCGCAGAGACGCTCGACCTCCTCCATCTGGTGGGTCACCATCATGACGGTGGAGCCTGCGCGCTTCTGGTCGTCGATGATGTCCATCAGCAGGCGGCGGTTGACGGGGTCGAAGCCCTTGGTCGGCTCGTCGAGGATGAGCAGCTCCGGATCGTTCATGATCGTCACGCCCAGCTGCACCTTCTGCTGCTGGCCGCCGGAGAGCTTGTCGAGCCGCACCTTCTCCTTGTCGCCGATCCCCACGCGTTCGAGGTAGGAGCGGGACCACCGCCTGGCCTGCTCGGCGCCGAGGCCCTTGAGCCGGCCGAAGTAGACCATCACGTCGATCACGGACTCCTTCTTGTAGAGCCCACGCTCCTCCGGCAGGTAGCCGAGGCGCTCGCCGGCCTCCGGGCTGAACGGTCTGCCGTCGATGTGCAGGACACCCGCCGTCGGCTGGTAGATGCCGAGGAGTGCCCGGATGGTCGTGGTCTTGCCCGAGCCGTTGCTGCCGAGGAAGCCGAACGTCTCGCCGCGGTTGATGTCGAACGACAGATCGCGGATCACCGTCGTGCGCCCGAAGTCCATCCGGAAGTTCGCGATGTGGACCAGCGGCTCCGTCGTCGTGGGGGTCTGTGCGCTCATCGTGGTCAGCCTAGGCGAGCGGCCCAGCGCCGGCGAGCGATTCCAGCAGGGCCGGGTGCAGCAGTCCGTTCGAGGCGAGCGACGACCCGTTCCCCGGGCCGGGCGTGCCGTCGACTGACGTGAACGTTCCGCCGGCCTCCTCCACGATCGGCATGAGCGCGGCGAGGTCGTAGGTCTTCACGCCGAACTCGGCCACCGCATCCACCAGACCCTCGGCCAGCAGCATGTACGACCACATGTCGCCGTACGCGCGGTCGCGCCAGATGCGGCGGGTGAGGGCGATGAGACGGTCGAGGTAGCCGGCTTCGTCCCACTGGGCGATGCTCTGGAAGCTGAGAGACGCGTGCTCGAGGTCGGCCACCCCGGAGACACGGATGCGGCGTGGCTCGGCGCCGGGCGCATCCGTCGTCCATGCGCCGCCACCGGTCACTGCCCACCAGCGCCGGCCCAGCGCGGGGGAGCTGACCAAGCCGACGCGTGGGACGCCGTCGACGGCGAGGGCGATCAGCGTGCCCCAGACCGGCACGCCGCGCAGATAATTGGCGGTGCCGTCGATCGGGTCGACGATCCACTGACGGGTCGTGTCGCCTTCCGTGCCGTACTCCTCGCCGAGGATGCCGTCCTCCGGGCGCTCGGCGGCGATCGTCTCGCGGATGGCGCGCTCGACGGCGAGGTCCGCCTCGGTCACCGGTGAGCGGTCGGGCTTCGTCTCGACGTGCAGGTCGCGGTCGAGGAAGTGCTCCAGCGAGATGCGGTCGGCCTCCTCTGCGAGCCGGAGGGCGAGGTCGAGGTCGGCGGCGAGGGCTGTGGATGCGGTGTCGGGCACGATCCGAGCCTAGCGTCGCGGCCTTGGCAGGGGACGTGGCAGAGGGTACCTGTGGAAACATGCGAAAGATCGTGTACGCAGGCTCAACGTTCTACACCGGGGATGCGCTCGCGGAAGCGCTGATGGACTACGCGCGGGCTCTCGCACGGCATGGCATCGCCGACACGGTCTTCGTGCCGGGCCGCACCATGCAGGGGGAGACCGACAAGGTGGAGCTGCTCGTCGGGCCCGCGAGTCAGATCGTGAGCGAGCCGGTGGAGCTCGTGGGGGTCGAGATCGAAGACGAGGAGCTGGTCGCGCGGCTGCGGGAGATGACCGCGCAGCTGGCACCGCGGAAGCCGGCGGCAGAAGTGGCGGACGGCTCGACCGGAGAACGGGACGATCGCCCGTTCGACGACATGCTCTGACACCCCCTCGGCACGTCCCCGCCGTCGCGCTCCCACGCCGGCGCTTGTTGCCCGGCATCGCCTCCAATACGCTCGCGGTAGCCCTGCGGGGCGGAGCGGAGGCACCATGCGTTTCATCCGGCGACCCGTGAGCGCGCGGGAGCGTGCCGCCGCCGCTGCTCCCGAGCCGCTGATGCGCCGCAGCCCGTTCCTGTTCGGCTACCTGATGGCCCTCGGTGCGATCGGCGCGGTCGCGACCGGCTTCATGCTGTACGGCCTGCGCTCGATCATCTTCTCGGTCTTCCTCGCGATGTTCGCGACCGTCGGGCTCGACCCGCTGATCCGTTGGTTCCAACGGCGCGGGGTGCGGCGCGGCTGGGCGATCACCACCGTCATCCTCATCATCGTCGCCGTGCTGGTCGCGATCATCTGGGTGGTGGTGCCGCTCATCGTCCAGCAGGTCTCGTTCCTGGCCACGGCCGTCCCGCAGGAGATCACCAAGCTGCGGGCCGAAGGCTGGTTCGACACCGTCAACGAGGCGAGCAACGGGGTCGTCGGCCAGGTCGTCTCCTGGATCTCGCAGCAGGTGCAGGACCCGCAGACCTGGGCGACCATCGGCAACGGGCTCGTCGGATTCGGCCTCTCGGTGCTGAACGCGGTCACCACCGGCTTCTTCATCGCCATCCTCACGATCTACTTCATCGCCTCCTACGACTCCACCAAGCAGGCCGCCTACCGGCTGGTGCGCCGCTCGCACCGCGACCGGTTCGAGAGCTACGCCGAGCGCATCCTGCAGAACTTCGGCAAGTACCTGAGCGGGATGGTCGTGCTGGCGTTCTGCAACTCGGTCTTCAGCCTCATCCTGCTTCTCACCACCGGCGTCCCCGGTGCCTTCCTCATCGCGCTCGCCGCGTTCTTCATCACGCTCATCCCGCTCATCGGAACGGTGCTGACGACCGCCGTCATGTCGGTGCTCGCGTTCATCCACTCGCCCGTCAGCGGCGTGGTGGTGCTCGTGCTGATGCTCGTCTATATGCAGGTGGAGGCGTACATCCTCACGCCGCGGGTGATGGGGAAGGCGGTGCAGGTGCCCGGATCGGTCGTCCTGATCTCGGCGCTCGCCGGTTCGACGCTGTTCGGTCTGCCCGGAGCGCTCGTCGCCATCCCGATCTCGGCGGGCATCATCCTCATCATCAAAGAGGTCGTGATGCCCCGGAAGGAGCTCCGCTGACCCGAGCGATCCTCGATTGGCGAGAACCGCGAAACGGATGCTAATGTTGAGCCTCGGTTCGGGTAACCGGATCGGATGCGCCTCTAGCTCAATCGGCAGAGCAATTGACTCTTAATCAATGGGTTCAGGGTTCAAGTCCCTGGGGGCGCACCAACGGAAAGCCCGGTCGCACCTAGCGTGCGGCCGGGCTTTTTCCATCCAGCCGGGCACAGCGTGTCGCCGAACTGTGAGTCGTTGCGCACTTCGTGTCGAGTGGTGAGCAGAGGTCGCGACTCGGTAGGGTTCGGCAGGGATGCAGCGGGGAGGAAGTGCGTGCGTCGTCGAGTCGTGACCGCGTGGGCGGCATCTGTGGCTCTCGTGCTCGTGGGCCTCGTCTCTGCGGTGGTCGCCGCCGTGAATCGTGTGGGTACGTCGTCGCTCGGATCATCGGCGGGGCTGACGCTCGGGGCCGTCATTCTCGGTGGGGGACTGCTCGCAACCGTCGTGGTGACCGGCGTGTGGGGCTTGCAGAACTTTCGGTGCCGGGCCGCACTGCATCGCCGGTATCCGGATGCGGTGGTGTTGACGGCGCGGCGGGATGACTTCCGCGACCTCATCGACGTCGACGCGCTCGGCATCCTGTATCGAGACATCCCGTTCTTCGTCGGCGTGGTCGTGGATGAGGACGGCATCTCGGCCTGGGCGGGCGGCGATCCCGGCGAGGCTCCCCGCATGCTGGCCTTGCTCCCGTGGAGCGAACTGGGTCCGCTGGAGCGCTCGGCGACGGAGAGCACCCTGCCGCGATACGTCCTCCGCTCGGAAGTCAACACAGGGGATGGCGTGGTGGCGCTGCAACTGAGCGTGAGCTCGGCGTGGTCGGGCGGCCTGCTCCCGCAGGGGCACCGGGCGTCGGGTGAAACCCTGGCGGCGCTGGAGGCGGTCCGAGGGCGGCCGGCGTCACCGAGACGTCAGTAGCGTCGAAGGTCCTCCGAATCGGTCGATCTGAGACGCCCGGGAAGCACGCCCCGAATTCCCCGACGTCCGGTCTCGACGTGAACGGAGCCGTCGTCGAATGTCAGCTCCACGCGCGATCGCCCGGGGCCGACCCATTCCCGTATGCGACCGGCGGCGACGGCCTCGATGGCCTTCTCCGCGAAGCTGATGCCGGGTTCGTCGTAGGCGAGCTCCCACCGACCGCCGCCTCCGCTCTCGACTTCCAGCACGATCCACTGGTCGGCGATGAGGGTCACGGAGCGAGCGCCCGGCCGGTGCGGGAGGACGCGGATCACTGGGATGCCGTCCGGCTGCTCGGCGATGACCCGAGCGCGGGACCCGACGATTCGTCGCGCGGCCGCCTCCAACCGTGCGAACGTCTCGGGCGTGGCGCGATCGAGCCACGCGTCCGGGTCCGCCGTCGATGCCACGCACCGACCCTAATCGAGCCGCCGTCGCACCCGCCAGCGCCGCCGACTCGTAAGTCGTTGCTCCGCGTGTCGACTGGTGACGTGATGTCGCATCGGGGCCGTCACTCCGTCTTCGACGCGACCTGGCGCAGCTCCAGGAGCGGGCAGCTGAACGGGTCCTTGTCTCCAAGGCCGACTTGGTTGATGTGGCGCGTGACGATCGCGTACGACTGCAGGAGGCCCGTCTCGGTGTAGCGGGTGCCGTTCGCGTCGCAGAAGGCGCGGATCATCGGTGCGGCCCGGCGCAGGTGGGGGCGCGGCATCGACGGGAACAGGTGGTGCTCGATCTGGTAGTTGAGCCCGCCCATCAGGAAGTCGATGGTGCGTCCGCCGCGGATGTTGCGGCTCATCAGCACCTGCCGGCGGAGGAAGTCGAGCTTCATGTCGTGCGGCACCAGCGGCATCCCCTTGTGATTCGGTGCGAACGACATCCCCATGTAGAAGCCGAACAATCCCAGCTGAACGCCGAGGAACGCGGCCGCCTTTCCCGGCGGGAGGACCAGGAGCACGAGGGCCAGGTAACCGAGGATGCGGACCGCGAGGAACGACACCTCCACGGCCCGGCGCCGCAGCTCACCGCGCGCGAACACCCGCCGAACGCTCGACGCGTGCAGCGACAGACCCTCGAGAAGCAGGATGGGGAAGAAGAACCAGCCCTGGTGTCCGATCAGCCAGCGCACCGGCCGGGAGCGTTTCGCCTCCACCTGCGCGGCCGTGAACGAGATCACCGGCAGCTCGATGTCGGGGTCGGCGCCCTCCTGGTTGGGATTGGCGTGGTGCCGCGTGTGCTTGTGCTGCCACCAGCCGTAGCTCATCCCGACGAACAGGTCGCCGACGATGAGGCAGATCCAGTCGTTCCAGCGACCGGACCGGAAGATCTGGCGATGGGCGGCGTCGTGGCCGAGGAAGGCGATCTGCGTGAAGACGAACGCGAACACCACGGCGGTGACGAGCTGCCACCAGCTGTCGCCGATGATGACGAACGCCGCGATCATGGCCGCGGTGACGACGGGGACCAGGATGAGTTTGGTCCAGTAGTAGCCGTAGCGGCGGTGCAGGAGACCGGCCTCGCGGACCATCGTGGCGAGTTCGGAGTAGCCCCCGTCACGTCCGGTCGAACGTGTGGCGGTCGAGCGTACGCCCGTGGGCTGGAGGCCCGTCGAGCGTGGAGACAGTTGCGACATTGCGGGCCCCGAATCGTTGCGAGTCGCGCCGGGGTCCGGGACGCTGTGTCGCTGATTCTACGCCGCCAATCACGATCGTGGCGGTATGGGGGCGACCTCTCAGGTGCGGTTGCGCTTGGCCAGCGTCGAGCGCCGCACCAGGCCGATCACCAGGGTCGCGATCACCAGCACGATGCCGATGATGCCCAGCCACAAGAGCCCCTTGATGGCGAAGCCGACGATCGCGAGGATCAGCCAGAGCACGATGAGGACGATCACCAGGATGAGCATGCACCGAACCTACTCCGCGGGCGGCAGGAAGTAACCCTGCTCCGCGCGGGAAGGCTGGCTCATGCCCTCCTAGAGCGCCGACAGCTCGGCCGCCCAGTGGGCGGCGAGCGACCGCAGATGACGGTGAGTGAGACGGAATGACACCGGATGGCCCTCCTCGAACCGAACCTCCTCCGTTGCCCAGGGCGGCGCGCCTTCGTGGGCGAAGACAATGGTGATCGTTGCGCCGTCGGTATCCACCTCACTCCGTTCGAAGCGCAGCGCTGGCTCGATGAAGTCCAGGGAATCGGCGTGCGACGGATCGCTCTCGTCGACGCCGCCGTCCCCGGCAGCCGCCAGCCACTTCTCCAGCGCCCGTGCCTCCTGGATCGTCAGGCACGGGTCCGTGAACCGCCACTCTCGTCCATCGACGCCGCCGTGCCCGCGGATCACCAACCAGTCGCCGTCGCCGATGCCGTCGCCTGAGCCCGGGGCCAGATCCGGAAACTGGCGATCGTCGATCGTCAGCTCCACGAACCGGCCGTCGCCCTCGAACCTCACACTCGGCCGGTGACCGTCGCCGGGCCCGCCACCCGCGGACGCGCGACCAGGCGGTGGTGGAAGCGCCGCGCCAGTGGGCGCTCCAGCGCGAACCACGAGACCGTCGCCGCTGCAACGGTGAGGGGGAGCGCCAGCAGGAGGGTGATGTTCGGGTCAGGGGCGAAGCGCACCTGGAGCAGCAGGATGATCGGGTAGTGCCACAGGTACATGCCGTAGGAGATGCGGCCCAGGTAGTCGAACGGCGGCAGCGAGAAGATCCGGGTGAGCAGCGAGCTCTGGTGCGTCACGAGGAAGGCGATGAGCGCGCACGTCGCGATGCCGACGGCCGGGAGACCGATCGTGTAGTACAGGTAGACCTTCTTCTCGGCGCCGGCTACGTTGAACTCGGGGACGAGCACCGCGACCGCGGCGAGGTAGACGAGTGCCGGGCCGACCGCCCACGCGGAGACGCGGCGGAGGATGTTCCCGGCGCCCGCGTGGAACGCGACCGCCAGCAGAGCGCCCATCAGCAGCATGTCGACGCGGAAGGTCGTCGCGAACGTCTGGTACAGGTTGCTCGGGTCGAAGACGAGGAAGCGCGAGACCACCACCGCGAGCACCAGCACGCCGATGAGGATGGTGAGGGCGCGCAGCGGCCGGCGGAAGCGCAGCGCCAGGATGACCAGCAGCGGCCAGAGGATGTAGAACTGCTCCTCGACGGAGAGCGACCAGAGCGGTCCGAACGCGCCGAGCGCTCCGCTGTTGGTGATGACGATGAGCCAGTTGGAGAAGTAGAACAGCACGCCCGGCGTGGACGACAGCGTCGCCGGGGCGAGCGTCCCGAACCGACCGGGGAGGAACAGCGCGATGGTGTCGACGACCAGCACGAGCAGCAGGAGCGCGGGGACCAGGCGGAGGATGCGGCGGCCCCAGAAGCGCAACAGGTCGATGCGACCCAGCTTCTCGTGCTCCCGGAGCAGCAGTGTCGTGATGAGATAGCCGCTCAGGACGAAGAAGACGTCGACGCCGAAACCGCCGCCGTGCATCCACGAGACATGGGCGTGCGCTGCGATCACCGCGAGGACGGCGAAGCACCGGATCCCGTCGAGTCCCTTGATTCTCTGCACAGGCAGAGAGTCTAGGTCACGTCGGGTCAGCGGTCGCGCGCGATCACCGAGAAGTCCTTGTCGCCGAGCCCCGCATCCACGGCACGTTGCAGCTCGGCGGCGACGAGGGCGGCCGCCGGGAGCGGGGCGTCGGCGGTGGCGATCATCAGGCGGAGGTCCTTGGCGAGCAGGGAGGCGGAGAACTGGGTGTCGTCGAAGTCGCCGGACGCCACGACGGGACCCTTCATGCCGGCGATCGGGGCGATGGTGGTCAGCGGAAGCATCGAGAGCACCTCATCGGTGGACAGGCCGCCGGCGGTGCCGAGCCGGAGGGATTCGCTCAGCGCCTCCATCGAGATGGCCAGCGCCAGGTTGGCCACCAGCTTCGCGGCTGCCGCCTTCTCGGGGCGATCGAAGGTGCGGATCTTGTCCGGGTCCGCCCACAGGGCCACGACGTTGCGGGCTTCGCGGGCGGCGTCGTGCTCCCCGCCGATCAGCACCGCGAGGCTCCCGGCACGTGCCGGGGCGAGCGAGCCGACCACCGGCGAGTGGATGTAGCGCACGCTCGCATCCTCGGCCCACGCCGCGAAGTCGGCCGCGTCGGAGGGCGCGACGGTCGTGACGTCGATCCACAGCGCTCCCTCCGGGACCGGCAGGGACGGCTCGATCACGGTCTCGCGAACGGCCTCCGGGCCGAACAGGACGGTGATGACCGCGTCCGCCCCCTCGATCGCCTCGGCGGCAGAGGACGCGATGTGCGCGCCCCGGCGTCCGACCGCTTCGGCCGGTTCGGGGGACCGGTTCCACGCGGTGACGTGGTGACCGGCGTCGATGAGGTGGGTGACCAGCTCGCGGCCCATGCGGCCGAGCCCGAGGAAGGCGATGTCCATGTCCTCCACTGTGCGCCTGAGGCAGCGCGCAGGGAAGGGGCGGGTCAACTCCGCCGGGTGAGCGCATCCTGTCGCGCGAGCAGGAACGCGCGCTCGGCGTCACCGCCGCACAGCGAGGCGGCGACGGCGTACTCGTCCGCCGCCTCGGCCGTCCGCCCGGCGCGCAGCAGGAGCCCGGCCCGCACGCCATGGAGCAGGTAGAAGCCGGCGAGCGGTTCGCGCAGCGGCTCCAGCGCGGCCAGCCCCGCGTCCTCTCCCTCCACCTCCGCCACGGCGACTGCACGGTTCAGCGCGACCACGGGCGTGGGGGAGGCGCGCAGCAGCTGGTCGTAGAGGGCGACGATCTGCGGCCAGTCCGTCTCGGAGGCCGTCGAGGCGTCGTCATGCACCGCTTGGATGGCCGCCTGCAGCTGATACGGACCCGGTCGCCCGCGCGCCAGGCACAGACGGACCAGCTCATGCCCTTCGGCGATCTGCTCCGCGTTCCAGCCGGACCGGTCCTGCTCGGGGAGAGGGATGAGAGCGCCGGCGGCATCTACCCGGGCCGCGCGGCGCGCATCCACCAACAGCAGCAGGGCGAGGAGACCGAGCACCTCCTCCTCGTCCGGGAGCAGGGAACGCAGTTCGCGCGCCAGCCGGATCGCCTCCGTGCACAGCTCCTCCCGCACGAGCCGATCGCCGGCGCTCGCTGCGTACCCCTCGCTGAACACGAGGTACACGACGGCCAGCACGGAGCGCAGCCGGGCGGGGAGGTCGTCGGCGGAGGGGATGCGGTACGGGATGCGCGCGTCGCGGACCTTCGCCTTGGCACGCGAGATGCGCTGCGCCATCGTCGGCTCGGGCACGAGGAACGCCCGGGCGATCTCGGCGGTGGTCAGCCCGCCGAGCAGGCGGAGGGTCAGGGCGACGCGTGCCTCCGGCGACAGGGCGGGATGGCAGCAGGTGAAGACGAGGCGGAGTCGGTCGTCGGCGATGGCGTCGGCGGCATCTGCAGAATCCGCACGGCCGTCGCCGGTCAGCTGCCGCAGCAGCATCGCCTCGGCTTCCTTCTCGCGCCCGACCGCATCCCGCCGCAGCCGGTCGATCGCTCGGCGGCGGGCGGTCGTGATGATCCAGCCGGCCGGTGCGGGCGGGATGCCGTCGCGCGGCCAGCGCTCGGCGGCGACGGCGAAGGCGTCCTGCACCGCGTCCTCTGCGCGGTCGAGGTCGCCGAAGACGCGGTACAGCACGGAGACGGCGCGGCCGTACTGCTCCCGGAACACCGACGCGATCGCGGCGGCGTCCGGCAGCGGAACCGCCACACCGTTCTCCATGCCGGGTGCTCCCGTCACTCCGCGAAGGGCCGCACCTCGATCGGCAGAGTGGTGGCCAGCGCGAGTCGCCTGCCCCACTCGAGCGCCGCATCCAGGTCTGGCGCCTCGACGATCGTGAAGCCGCCGAGATGCTCCTTGCCTTCGGCGAAGGGGCCGTCGGTGACGAGGACTTCGCCATCCTGCGGGCGCAGCACGGTGGAGGCCGACGCCGGGAGCAGGCCGTTGGAGAACACCCAGGCGCCGGCCGCACGGATGTCGGCGTTGAGGGCGTCGAGATCGCGCCCGATGGCGGCGAGCACCTCGGGCGGCGGGGCTGCTCCATCCGGCTGGTAGACGCTGAGCAGGTACTGGGTCATTGTCGTGTTCCTCTCCGGAGCGCCGCTGGGGAGGGCGCTCTCACCGTCTACACGAACACCCTGCCGCATTCTCGACAGCGGCGGCGGAATCCGCCGGAGTCTGCCTCCACCGGTTCAGGCGAGCGCGCGACGGTGGCGGTCCTCCGGCAGGAACAGTGCGGCGATCAGGCCGCCGACGCCGAGGATCGCCAGCACGGCCATCGCGGTGCCGTACGCCGCACCGCCCGCGTCGATGTTGGCGACGAGGATGGTGCCGGCGATCGCCGTGCCGAGCGTCGATCCCAGGTTGGACACGCTCCGCGACAGCCCGGAGATCTCTCCCTGGGCCTTCTCCGGGAACGCCGACTGCACGACGTTCACCGACGGCGTGAGCATCAGGCCGAGCCCGGCGCCGATCAGGAACAGCCCGGGCACGAACGACCACTCCGTCGTGCTCACCGCCACCAGCCAGATCAGCAGTACAACGCCGGGGATGCAGAGCACGAATCCGGTCAGGATGAGGCCGCGCTGCGAGAAGCGCTTCGCCAGCCTCCCGGCGATCAGCGATGTGAGGAGCAGTCCGACCGTCGCCGCGGTGAAGATGACGCCCGTCTCGATGGCGTTGTGGCCGCGAACCACCTGCAAGTAGGCCGACACCGTGAACGAGGTGCCCATCAGGAGCACCCACTGCAGGTTCTGGGTGATCAGCGCGATGTTCGACACCCGGTTCTTGAACAGGGAGGTCGACAGCAGCACCTCCTTGCCCGCGCGCTCACGGCTGCGCACCCACCAGAAGAAGAGGAAGAGGATCACGATCCCGGCGAGGACGAGCCCGATCATCAGCGGGACGCTGGTGTCGGCCGCGAGGATGCCGAGCACCAGCACGAAGAGTCCGAGGGCGGAGAGCACGGCGCCGACGACGTCGAACGGCCGGTCGGGGTCGGCGGGCACCGGGTCGGTCAGACGGCGGCTCAGCAGCAGGATGATCACGATGATGAGCGCCTGGAACAGGAACGCGGCGCGCCAGCTGATCGCGCTGGTGATCAGGCCGCCGATCAGCGGACCGGCGGCGGCGCCGATGCCGCCGAGCGCGCTGATAATCCCGAACGCCCAGGCACGCGTCGCGATGTCGGGCAGGTAGAGGGTGGTCAGGATGTAGACCGGTGGGATCAGCAGCGCCGTCCCGATCCCCTCGAGGATGCTGTTGCCGAGGATGAGAGCCCACAGCCCGGGGGAGAGCGCGCTGATGATCGCGCCGATCCCGTAGACGATGAGCCCGAGGGTGAAGCAGCGTTTCCGGCCGATCTTGTCTGTCAGCTTGCCCGCCGGGATCATCAGGGCGGCCATGGTCAGCAGGAACAACGTGATGCTGACCTGGATGCCCTGGACCGTCGTGTCGAGATCGCGCGACATGTCGTTGATCATCACGTTCATGTTCGAGCCCGCGAAGCTGCAGATGAACTGCGCGAGCGCGAGCGGCGCGATCAGGCGCCGGACCGATGCGTGCGAGACGCCGACGGCTGCTGCGGTCATGGTGACCTCCGATCGGGAGGGTGACCTCCGATCGGGAGGGCGGACTCCGCCCGGATCGTAGCTCCGCGGGTGCGACCCCGGGTAGACGGCAATCCGTCCGGCCCGGAACATCTCTCTCGCCGGTCGGAGGGTCGCGGGGTTACCATCCGGCCATCGACTGGAGGGACACCATCATGGCCGCAGACGAGCACGCCTTCCCGGATATCGCCGACCACGGCCTGATCGGCGACCTGCAGTCGGTGGCCCTGGTGTCGACCGAGGGATCGATCGACTGGTTCTGCTCACCCCGCTTCGACTCGCCCGCGGTCTTCTCGTCGCTGCTCGACCGCGAGAAGGGCGGGTTCTTCCGCATCCGGGCGGAGGACGACGGGATGCGGATCAAGCAGATGTACTTCCCGCAGACGGCCGTCCTCATCACCCGGTTCATGTCTCCCTCCGGGGTCGGCGAGGTGATCGACTTCATGCCCGTCGCCGACGAGCCCACCATCCCGAGCGACAACCGCGTGGTGCTGCGCGGCATCCGGGTGGTCCGCGGCGAACTCGACTTCCATATCGAGTGCCGCCCGCGATTCGACTTCGGCCGCCGTCACCACACGGCGAGCGCGGCCGACGGCGGCGTGGTGTTCGAGGGCGACGCGGTCCGCGCATCCCTTACCGGGCTGACGGCCGACGAGCTCGCTGCACTGGACCTCGCCGGCGGCGATGTGGATGCGACGGTCACGGTCGCGGCGGGAGAGCTCCGGCTCTTCGTGTTCCAGACCGCGCCGGAGTCCGGAGCCGAGCCGCTCACCGCGGACGCCGGGCAGGCGGCCTTCCGCGAGACCGTGGCGTTCTGGCGGGACTGGCTGCAGCGCAGCACCTACTCGGGCCGCTGGCGCGAGTCGGTGGAGCGTTCGGCGATGGTGCTGAAGCTGCTGCAGTACGCGCCGAGCGGCGGACTGGTCGCCGCACCGACGGCCGCGCTGCCCGAGCAGCTCGGGGGAGTGCGCAACTGGGACTACCGCTACACCTGGATCCGGGACGGCTCATTCTCGGTCTTCTCGCTCCTGGCGCTCGGCTACACCGAGGAGGCGATCTCGTTCGCGCTGTGGGTCTCCGATCGGGTCGCCGAGCAGGCCGGCGAGAGCTCCGGCCCGCTGAAGATCATGTACCGGATCGACGGCTCCTCCGACCTGGAGGAGCGCGAGCTGGAGGACTTCGAGGGCTACGCGGGGTCGCGTCCCGTGAACATCGGCAACGGCGCCGCCGATCAGCTGCAGCTCGACATCTACGGCGAGGCGATGGACGCGCTGTACGCCACCGAGGGCTACCGGCCGATCGGGCACCCCGGCTGGAGCAAGCTGTGCCGCATCCTGGACTGGCTGCTGGCGAACTGGGACCAGCCGGACGAGGGCGTCTGGGAGACGCGCGGCGGCCGCAAGGACTTCACCTACGGGCGCATCATGTGCTGGGTCGCCTTCGACCGGGCCATCGCCATCGCCCGCGACCGCGGCCTCCCCGCTCCTCTCGAGTCGTGGATCGAGGCGCGTGACGCCGTCTACGAGCAGGTGTTCACCCGGTGCTGGAACCCGGACCGGCAGGCGTTCGTGCAGTACCCGGGCACCGACGTGGTGGATGCGATCACACTGCTCATGCCGCTGGTGGGCATGATCTCGCCGCAGGACCCCATGTGGCTGTCGACGCTCGACGCGATCACCGAGGAGCTGGTGACCGACAGCCTGGTGTACCGCTACAACCCGGCCGCGTCGCCGGACGGCCTGCCCGGCGCGGAGGGCACGTTCTCGCTGTGCTCGTTCTTCTATGTGAACGCGCTCGCGGACGCCGGGCGCATCGAGGAGGCGCAGTACGCCTTCGAGAAGATGCTGACCTACGGCAACCACCTGGGGCTGTTCGCCGAGGAGATCGACCCGGCGGGGCTGCAGCTGGGCAACTTCCCGCAGGCGTTCACCCATCTCGCGCTGATCCGCGCGGCGATCACTCTGAACGCTGCGCTCGACCGGCAGCAGAAGCGAGAGGCGGCCCCTCCAGGCGCCCCGCGGACGACCTCCGGCCGACCGCGCCGCTGACGCGCAGGTAGACGATCAGCCAGGCGAACACGACGACGCCGGCGACGAGTTCGGTCGCGGTCAGCACGTAGTAGCCGACGACGAAGAACAGCAGGACGGCCACGATCGTCGCGAAGAACACGTAGCCGAGCACGAAGAATGCGACGGGAGCCTCGGGCAGCGCCGCCCGCACCCAGAAGACGACGAGCGAGAACACCAGCACCATCCCGACCGCCGACACGTTGTGCAGGACCTGCGAGACGTTCAGCGGGAACAGCCCGACCCCCGCGAGAAGCACCCCGATGAGGATGAGTCCGACGCGGACACGGATGAGCGCGGCGCGCCGACGGTCGGCGACCGGATCGCCCTCCGACGCCGGGGCCAGGAAGCGCGTGTCCGTCGCGTAGCGCGCCATCGCCGTGACGATCACGCCGGCGATGATCAGGGTCAGGTTGAAGGAGAGAGACGAGATCGACTGGGTCATGCCCAGTGCGCTCAGGTGCAGCATCCACCAGTGCGGGTCCGGGGCGCTCAGCATCGCTGTCAGGATGCCGACGATGACGAAGGCGGCGAGCACGGTGGACAGCCGCATCAGGCTCATGTTCACCGCCGACAGGAACACGGCGTACCCGGTGACGGCCGCCGCGGTCGCCGCGAGCGCGGACGCGGAGAGGAAGTACACGGTCGCGTCCTGGAACCCGTCGGCGAGCACCGTTCCGAGCACCAGCCAGCCGAGGAGCGCGATGACGCCGTGCGCGACGGCGATGGCGATGGTGTCGAACACGTCGACGGGGGAGATGCCCGCCCGCCGCCGCTCGCCGGGGGCGGCGAACGGGGTGAGGCCGTCGCGCATCCACAGCCTCCCGACCACGTACGCCAGCACGGCGACGATCCCGCCCGCGTACGCGACGAACTGGCCGACGGAGTCCGGGCCGGCGATCGGCAGGTCGCGACCCCAGAACAGCGGGAGGGCGACGATGCCCGCGAGGACGAACGACGCGGCGCCCGCGACGATGGCGGCCCCCTCCGCCTTGAGCAGCGGAGTGCGCCGCATCTGCCCAACGGTGTCGCCCATGTCACCACCTCGCCGGCCGGGAACGCGCTCACTGTACCGCCGTGCGGAGCGCGGGCACCAGGCAGCGTTCCCGCCGCCTGGGCCGACCGCGCGGCCGCCGCGGGGTCCCGCGGGAGTCAGCCGCCGGTCACCGTCTCCACGATCGCCGCGCGGAGCACTTCGCCCGCTATGCGGCCACTTGCGGGGGTCGGGTGGATGCCGTCGACCGAGGTGTGCGGGCGCCACCGGCCGTCACCGGTCCTCACCTCCGTCCACGGATCGACCCACGTCCAGCCGGAGCGTCGGGCGAGGTCGCGGAGTTCCCTGTTGAGCTCGAGTGTCACGGCCGCCCGGTCGTCGTTCCGCGGCGCGACCGCCGAGAGGATACGCAGCGGAACGCCGGTCTTCTCGAAGATCGCGGTGATGTTCGTCAGCGTCCGCGGGTTCGGGCGGTCGTCGACCGGTGCATCGTTCGTGCCCGCCATGACGACCACCACCTGCGCGTCGGGAAGAGGGGTCACGTGGCGGAGGATGTCGGCGGTGGTGTCACCGTAATGCCGGTAGCCGCCCACGTCGGCGACGTCGCCCGTGGCGGCGGTGGCGACCCACGTCCAGTGCGTCGGCAGGCCGAAGCGGTCGGTGGAGGCGGTGATGGAGTCGCCGATCGCACCGAAGCGGATTCGATCGGTCTGTGGCACCGAGGTGCAGGAGGCGATGAGCAGCGGGACGAGGAGGAGGGCGGCCAACGACCGGGCGAGGCGATCCCAGCCGCGTCGCCCGTTCATTCATCCTCCGAGTTGCCGGTCGATGTAGGGGGCCAGAGCCGTGGCGTACTCCCTGCTGAGATGCGAGAAGTCGCGATAGACGATGACCGAACCGACCTGAGGGTAACACCACTGCTCGTCGCAGAACCGGTCGCGCAGGGCGATGCGGGTGACGTGGTGCTGCTGCTCGGCTTGTGTCGCGGCCTGGGTGATCACCATGGACGGCGGCAGGGCGGAGGCTCGCGGCACGGCGCAGGACATCGGATCGCTCGCGTGGCCGGCGAGGCAGGTCGGGACGGATGTCCCGATCGTGCGCGGGACATCCTCGAAGACGTAGACCCGCTTGCCGGAGGCGCGCCATCCCTCCCACTCGTCCAGGAATCCGTCGATGGCGGGATCGGCGAGCGGGTGGTCGGGCGGGGACGCGAACGTGTACGCGGACGAGAAGGATGCGGTGAACACGGCGCTGACCGTGGAGTCGGAGGCGAGGCGGGCGTTCAGGTTCTTCACCCACTGATGGCACGCCGCCTGATTGGCGTCGGTCGTCTCGTTGGGGAGGACACGCAGCGCCAGCGTTGCCGGGCACGAGGTCTTGACGTAGGAGACGACCTGCCAGCCGCGCTTCTTGCCGACGGCGTCGAGGGCGGGGATCCAGGCGGACGCGTGCGAGTCCCCGACGATCGCCACCTTCTTCGTCGCCTTCGACGCCGGAGCGCCGTACGAGCAGGTCACGAGCTCCGAGCCCTCGAATCCGGGCAGGCACAGCGGCTGCTCCTTCGACACCGCGACCGCGACCCGGCTGACGTCGACGGTTCCGGTGACCGGTGAGCAGGCGGCTTCGTGGGTGAGGGCGGCCGGCCCCTGGCAGGCGCCCGAGCGCGGTGCTGCCGCCACCGGGGTGCCGACGGTGGGAACGATGACGAGCACCGCGCTGAGCGCCACCACCGCGGCGCCACCGGCGAGCGCGAACCCGTAGGGGCGCCACCCGCTGCGGAGCAGACGTCCGCGCCGGACGGGATCCTCGACGGCGACCTTCGTCACCCAGGCCAGCGCTGTCGCTCCGATCAGGATGGCGATCTTCGTCTTCCAGCCCAGTGGATGCCCCAGGATGAACGGGAGGATGACGATCGCCGGCCAGTGCCAGAGGTACAGGGAGTACGAGACGTCTCCCAGGAACGTGGCCGGCCGTCGTGACAACCACCATCCGGGACCGTAGGGATGAGGGTTGCCGCAGCAGAGGATCAGCGCGACGGTCGCGCCGATCGGCACGATGGCGGTGAACCCCGGGAACGGCGTCGCGGCCGTGTAGGTGGTGGCCGCGAAGGCGAGGGCGCAGACCGCGGCCCAGGCGGTCAGGGTGGCTGCCGGGCCGCTGAACCGCCGGTCGGCCGCCAGAAGCGCCGCGAGACCGCCGGCCCCGAACTCCCAGACACGGGTCGGCGTGACGAAGTACGCCCCGGCGGAGTTCACGGCGGTGTAATAGATGGAGAAGGCGAGCGACAGGACGGAGATGACGGCCAGGCCGATGATGAAGACGGTGCGACCGGAGGTCCGAGACGTCGACTTCACACGTCGCCCGGCGATCCAGAAAAGGCCGATCAGGATGAGCGGCCACACCGCATAGAACTGCTCCTCGACGGAGAGGGACCAGAAATGCTGGGCCACCGTCGCGCTCTCGCTCATCGCTGAGTAGTCGACGGCGTTGGCGGCCAGCAGCCAGTTCTGGACATAGAGCGCGCTGGCGATCAGCTGCCGGGCCGACGCATCCCATGTCGTCGCGGGCGCCCAGAGGTAGACGGCGACGCACGACACCGCGAGCACCAGCAGGGATGCGGGGAGCAGCCGCCGGATGCGCCGCCCCCAGAACGTGGTCAGCGGAACACGCCCGGTGCGGCTGAAGTCGCGGAAGAGGTGCGCCGTGATGAGATAGCCGGAGATGACGAAGAAGACATCGACGCCGACGTACCCTCCGGTGAGGCGTTCGGGCCAGAGGTGGTAGAGCACCACCGCCAGGACGGCGACAGCACGGAGGCCCTGGATCTCAGGCCGGAACCCCGTTCCTGGCTTGTCCGCGGTCGCTAGGGCGGCGGACCGGTCCCGGGGTTCGTTCACGAGTTCTAAGAGTAGAGCACTCCGGCGGCTGATCGCGAATTATACGTTTTACATGTGCAATATGCATAATCCCCGCAAATCAGCGCCATGAGCGGCTTCAGACGGTCTCCCCCCGCTCCAGCAGAGCGACACCGATCTTCGAGTCCGCCATGCCGTAGAACACCCAGTCGCGGCCGTCCACCGTCTCGATGGCCGTCGGGAACACGACGTTCGGCACGATGCCGCTGCGCTCGTCCTCCGTCTCGGCCGAGAGCAGCGGTTCGGTGGTGCGGTCGAGCACCCGCCACGGCTCGTCGCCGTCGAGGATCATCGCGCCGGCGGCGTAGTTGACGTTCTTCTGCTGCGCGACCCCCGACTCCAGCCGGCCGGTGACACCGTGGTGGATGAGCAGCCAGCCTTCGGGGACGCGTCGCGGCGCCGGGCCCGCACCGATCTTGAGCTCCTCGAACGGGAACTCGGGACCCGCCAGGAACCGGTTCTGCCGCCAGCGGGCGAGCTCACGCAGGTCGCGCTGCACAGCCTCGACGGGGATGAACGCGATCCAGATGCTGGGCCGACTCTCGCCCGCGGGGGGATGCTCGCCCTCGCCCGGGCGGATTTCGCCCAGGTCCCACACCGGCCGGTGGAGCACGGCGAGGCTCGGGGTGCCGTCCGGCGCGGTGACCGGTTCGGGGAAGAACACGGTGTCCTTGTTGTGGAAGAGCGACAAGTCGATCCCCAGCTCGTCGTCGTACTCGAACGACACCGGGCCGAGCCGCCGCCAGGCGCGCAGGTCGTCGGAGACGGCGACCGCGGTGTGCGGGCCGAGCGGTCCGTAGGCGACGTACGTCATCACGTGCAGCCCGAGCGACGGGATGAACGTGATGCGCGGGTCCTCGACGCCCGCGTTCGAACGGCCGCGCTCGAAGGGGCGGTCCGGTTCGAGGACGACGCCCTGGCGTTCGACGGCGACCGGGACGCCGTCCTCCGTGATCACGCGGGCGAGGCCGACGCGCGAGACGTTGCCCTCGGCGACCAGGCGCGGCAGCAGGTACAGGTCGCCGTCGGGGCCGTGGCCGGACGCGGGGTTGAGGACCCCCTCCGCCTCGAGCGGGTCGCCCGCGACAGGGGTCATCACGACGCCCGCGCGCGAGAGCCGGTACGGGAACGCGCTCATGCGTCCACCTCCTTGTAGAAGTACAGTTCGCGGACCCCGGGCGGAGCATCCCATCCCTGGGCGAACGACCAGCGGCCGTCGAGCTTCTGGAGGCCGCCCCAGGCGAGCGAGCCGCCGCGGTTCAGCTCCAGTTGCGTGAACGGGTCGTCGAGCCGGTACAGCGCCTGCGCTGCGGCGAAGTCGCCGTCGGCGTCGGCGTAGAAGAAGTCGAGCACCAGGTGGTCGCCGTCGACGACGGCGCAGGCGACCTCGAACAGCGAGCCGGGGAGCGGCGACAGGTCGAGGTAGGGCTGCACGTCGAAGCGCCACTCGAGGCCGTCGGTCGAGCGTCCGACCGTGGGCCGGCCGCCGCATCCCTCGGACAGGAACATGAGGTACTCGCCGCCGATCCGCACCGCCCGGCCGTGCTCGTCGCGCGGGATCACCGCTCCCTTCGCCCAGTACTCCGAGACCTCGTAGGGGACGACGAGGCCGCGCTTCGTCCAGTGTTCGAGGTCGTCCGAGACCGCGCTCATGATGTCGACGGCGACGGATCCGTCGTCCCGTCGCCAGATCGCGTTGTAGAAGAGCACGTAGCCGGTGTCGAGGGCGTAGACCTTCGGGTCCTCGACGCCGAGCGTCTCGTTCGCGAGCGTCGGATAGAGGATCGGGTTGGCGGGGGAGTCGTGCCACACGCCGTCCCGCCGGACCGCGTGACCGATCCGGCTGGCGGTCGACTCCTTGCGCGGCGATGCCCGGTAGAACAGGTGCACGTCGTCGCCCCGCTGGATGACGGTCGGGTTGAAGACCGAGTCGCTCGTCCATCCCACCCCGGTGGGGTCGTCCCACTGGCCCTCCGGGCGGAAGGTCAGCGCGTCGTCACGGACGAACGGTCCGATCGTCCAGTCCGGGCGCACCGGGTAGTGCGCCGAGAACTGGTCGGTCGAGATGCGGTCGGTGAGGGCGTTGGTGTGCGCGAGCGCCTCGCGGTAGCTCGCCAGCAGGGCGTCGTGCTCCGCCGGAGCGGTGTGGACGGTGTCCATGGTCTCCCGTGGTTCGTTTCTGTGGATGGACGGGGTGGGTCAGCCCTTGACGGACGAACCCAGGTCGGTGGAGGTGAAGTAGCGCTGGAACACGATGAACAGCACGACGACGGGCGCGGCCAGCACGACGGCTCCGGAGAGGATCGCGCCGTACGGGTTCGCGGTGGACCCCGCGACCGTCGAGATGTAGTTCGCCAGCGAAACGGCCAGCGGCTGCAGGCTCGCCTCCTTGGTGATCAGGAACGGCCAGAGGAATTCGTTCCACGGGCCGATGAAGGTGAGCAGCAGCACCGTGACCAGGGCCGGACGCACCAGGGGCAGCGCGATCCGCCACAACAGACGGAACTCGCCGGCCCCGTCGACGCGGGCGGCGTCGAACAGCTCCTTGGGGAGCTGCAGGAAGTACTGCCGGAAGATGAGCACGGCCGCCGAGTTGATCGCGAACGGCAGGATCATCCCGAGGTAGTTGTCGGCGAGCCCGTAATTGCGTGCGATGAGCACGTACAGCGGGATCATCAGCAGCTGGAACGGGATGGTCTGCACGAGCAGTGCGAGGGCGAAGGTGACCCCGCGTCCGCGCCACTGCAGCACCGCGAGCGAGTACCCGGCCAGCACGCCGAACACGACCGTGCCCAGGAGCACGCCGCCGGTGAAGATCCCCGAGTTCACGAGGCCGGTCACCAGGTTGATGCGCGAGTTGATCTCGGCGTAGTTCTGCAGCGTCAGGTTGCCCGGGTTCGGGAAGGCGCCCGCGATCGTCGTGTCGGGGGCCGTCTGAAGCGACCCGACCAGCATGTAGTAGAAGGGGAACAGGAACGCGATAGCGCCGAGCGTCAGCACGATGCCCTGCAGGATCGCCTGCCCGCGGCTCAGCCGCCGCGGGGTGCCCAGGTCCCTCCTGCGCTTGGTCCGCGCCGGTGCGACGGCACGTGGGGTGGTCTCCGTGGTCATGACTCGTTCCTCCCTCCGACGAAGCGGTTCTGCAGCCAGCCGATGATGAGCACCCCGATGACGAGGATGACCCCGATCGCGGAGGCGTATCCCGGGTGGCCCTGCTGGATGCCCTGCTGATAGATCAGCAGCACCGGCGAGGCGGATCGGCCTTCCGGCCCGCCGCCTCCGGTGAGCAGGTAGGGCTCGGTGAACAGGTTCGCGCCGGTGATCGTCGCGAGCAGCAGGACCAGCACGGTCGCCGGACGCACGCCCGGAACGGTGACCGACATGAACTGCCGGATCTTGCCCGCGCCGTCGGTGGCGGCCGACTCGTACAGCTCGGTCGGCACGTTCTGCAGCGCCGCGAGGTACAGCAGGATGTAGAAGCCGAGACCCTTCCACGTGACGTAGATCGCGATGGACGGCATGGCGAGCGCCGGGTTCGAGAGCCAGCTCGGGCTCGGCGCCAGCGGACCGAGGATCTGGTTGACGAGTCCGTTCTGGCCGAACAGGAACAGCCAGACGGCGATGGTCGCCACACTCGCTGTCACGTACGGCACGTAGTAACTCACCCGCAGGAAGGTGCGGAACCGGACGATGCTGTTCAGCCCGGAGGCGAGAAGCAGCGACAGGATGACGGTGAGCGGCACATTGATGATCAGGAAGATGCCGACGTTGACGAACGACTGCAGCACCTGGGGGTCGGTGAACGCCTGGATGTAGTTGTCGAACCCGACGAACGGGCGATCCACGTTCGCCCCGGGCGCCGCGAAGAAGTAGTCGAAGAACGACATGTACACCGCGAAGCACAGCGGGAACGCGAAGATCGCGAGCACGAAGACGAGGTACGGCGCGCTGAACAGCCAGCCGAGCGGATTGGTGCCCAGGATGCGCTGCACGAGCGGCGGCCGGTGCGTGCGCCCCGACCCGGCGGCGGGCGAGGCGCCCGCCGCCGGCCGTGCGGTGTCAGAACCGCGGACGGAGGTGCTCATGGCTACTTCTGGGCCTGGAGCTTGTCGATCTTGTCGGCTGCCGCCTTGAAGACGTCCTCCACCGATCCGCTGCCGTTCACGACCGCCTTCGTGTAGGCGTCACGAAGAGCCTGCATCTGCGCGATCGTGTTCGTACCGGTCGGGTCGTCCACCGTGCGAGCGCTCTGCGCGCCGAACTCCTTGTACGCGGGGTGCGAGTCGAAGTACGACGCGTAGGTGGTGGCGAGGTCCTTGCGGATCGGCATCTGGCCGCTGACGTCGAGCAGTTTGCCGTCCTGCTCCTGGCTGGTCGCGAACTTCAGCACATCCCAGGCCGTTCCCTGGTTCTTGCACGAGGTGTACATACCGATGTTCTTCGCGTCCGGGAAGGTGTAGGTCTCGTCGGCCGACTTGCCGTCCTTGGTCGGGACGGGGACGGAGCCCCACTGGACCTTGTCGCCGTAGTACGCGATGGCCCAGGGGCCGACGATGGCCATGGCGGACTTGCCGTCCTGGAACGCGTCGCCCTGGTACTGCTCCTTGCCGGCGAGCCCATCGCTGTAGATGGTCTTCCAGAAGTTGGCGACATCCAGCGAGTCCTGGTCGGCGATGGTGGCCTTGCCGTCCTCGATGAAGGTCTTGCCACCGGTCTGGGCGGCGAGCAGCGGCAGGTAGTCGAAGTTCACCTGGAAGAACTCGCTCGTCGGGGCCGGGTAGATCGCGTACGGAGCTGCGCCGGACGACTTGATCTTCTGCGCGGCGGCCAGGAACTTGTCGTAGGTCGACAGGTCGGGCTTCTCGGGGTCGAGGCCGGCCTTCTGGAAGATGGCCTTGTTGTAGAAGATCATGACGGGGTTCTGCTTCCACGGCATCTGGTAGTAGTCGCCGTCGGCCGACTTGTACTGGGCCGCGGCGTCACCGCTGCGGGCCTCGATGTACTTGTTCCCGTCCGGGAACTTCGACAGGTCGACGAGGCCGCCCTGCTTCTGCCACTGGCCGGTGGCCGCCGGGAGGTTGTTGAACACCAGGCACGGCGTGGTTCCCGCAGTGATGGCGGCGCCGATGACCTCCTCGGTGCTCTTTCCGGCAGGCACCTCCTGCGCCTTGATCTTCTCCTTCGGGTGCGCGGAGTTCCAGGCCGAGACCATCGCCTTGCCCCACTGCACCTCCTGGGTGTTGTTGGAGTACCAGATGGTGATCGGGCCGTGCGCCTTCATGGCGTCCGTGCTGCCGCCTCCGCTCGAGCCGCACGCGGCCAGGGTGCCGGCGACGATGCCGGCGGTGATGAGGGAGATGGCGATCCTACGCTTTCGCATTGTCTCTGCCTTTCGGTGGGTGTGGGGGTGGGGTCGATCAGCCGGCCGACGGCGGGGCGGTGGATGCGCGCACCACCAGCCGGGCGGGCGGCAGCGCGACGTCGCCGGGTTCGCCGTCCTCCACCAGCCGCAGCAGCGCGGTGGCGGCGGCGGTTCCCCAGCCGGCCGGGTCGTTGTCGAGGGTGGTGAGGGAGGGGTAGACGAACGACCCGATGTGCGAGCCGTCCAGTCCGGTGATGGAGAGCTCGGCCGGGAGGTCGAGCCCTCGCTCATGTGCGACGCCCATCCCGGCGATCGCCATGGGGTCGTTCCCGTAGACGATCGCGGTCGGGCGGTCCTCTGTCTCGAGCAGGGCCTTCGTGGCCTCGGCGCCCTGCTCGGGAGAGAAGTCTGTGGTGACGACGACGGGGGAGATCCCGGCCGCCGCCGCGGCGAGCTCGAAGCGCTCACGCCTGCGGAGCCCGTGCAGCATCCGCTCGTCGCCCGAGACGTGGGCGATGCGGCGGTGCCCGAGCTGAACGAGGTGCCGGACGAGCTCGTCGATGCCGGAGTCGTAGTCGCGGGTGATGACGGGGAAGGGGCTGCCACCGGGCGGTTCGCCGAGCGACACGGCATAGGAGCCGAGCCGCGAGATCAGCGGGATGCGCTCGTCCGCGGCGAGGAGGTCGGTGAGCAGGAACCCGTCGACGCGCTTGTCGGCGATGAGCCGCTCATACGCACGCTCCTCGGCGGCGCGGTCGGGCACGACGGTCAGCACGAGCACGTTGCCGCGTTCGGCCAGCACGGTCTCCACTCCGGCGATGAACGAGGCGAAGAACGGGTCCACCTCGATCGTCCGGGGTTCGCGCCGCAGCACCAGCCCGAGGGCGTAGGCGCGCCGGGTGCTCAGACCGCGGGCCCCGGGATGCGGTGTCCAGCCGAGGTCGCGGGCGGTCTGCAGGATGCGCTCCCGCGTCTCGCTCGCGACCCCCGGCCGCGCGTTCAGGGTCAGCGACACGAGCGACTTGCTGACGCCCGCGGCGCGGGCGACGTCGTTGATCGTGACGTTGGCCGGACTCATGCGTGGCTCACTTCGGGGTCACCGTGGTGAAGCCGCCGGGGAGGACCACGATGATGCCGTGGGCTCCGACGGTCTGCGTGCGGCCGACCTGGCGGCCGGAGGAGTCGTAGCTGGTCGCGGTGACCGGGCCCGTCGCATCCAGCTTCTGCGGCACCGGCAGCTTCGTCGCGTTGACGTAGACGTCGAGGCTGCTGCTGCCCGCGAGTCCGAGGTGCGACACGACGGGCTGGACGAGCAGGGCATCCAGCCGTGCGGTCCCGGAGACGCGCGCAGTCACCGTCGTGGCCTGGGCGGGAACGGGGATGGGCAGGGTCTGCGGCAGCAGGAACACCGGGCTGGGCGCGATGCCCTGCTCACCGGGGCGGACGTTGTCGGTCCGGCCGAGGGGCAGCGTCAGGCGGCCGACCGAGGCGGTCCACGAGGTCGTGCCTGCTCCGCCCGGACCGAGGTCGGCGATCGGCAGGATGCGCGCCGCCGGGTGGCCCGTGGGAAGCGTGACCGTGACGGTGGAGCGGTCGGAGGCCTGCAGGTAGGCGCCGCCCGACCAGTTGGCCGAGCCCGTCCAGGCTGACGGCGGCGTGACGGTGGTGACGGTGCCGGTCGTCGTGCCGGACTCCGCCTCGACCACCGTCAGGCCCTGGGTCGCGGTCGTGCGGGTGAGGGCAGTGGCGGCGCGGGCGATGGCGGGATGCGCATCCAGCGCGAGCATGCTCAGCTGGGTGTGGATCACCGACTCGGCTCCGCAGTTGCGGTTCACGGTGCCGTCGGCCGCGATGCCGTCGACGCAGACACCGGTCGCCGGGTCGTAGGCCGGGACACCGGCGCGGTTGGCTCCGAAGTACCAGGCGGCCTGCGCTCCGGCCAGGGCGGCGAGCCCGCCGGCGCCGGTCGCGTCGGCCGCGGCGACGAGGCCCTCGAGACGCGAGTCGACGCCGTACGCGATCTGGGTGCGGTCGGCCGGGGTCGGCGTCCAGCCGTTGTCCGGTCCGCCGGTCGCGAGCAGCTGCGCGGTGAACTGGGCGAGGTCGGTGGTCGCACTGCGCTGCAGGGAGGCGTCGCCGAGGGTGGTCGACGCCGCGGTGAGGGCGGCGGGCTGCATCCCGGCCCAGGCGTGCCAGAAGGTGGGGGAGTTCGCCTCGGGCAGGAGGGCGCCGAACGGCCACTGGCCGATGCCGCCGCTCTGCAGCTTCGCGATCCCCTCCGAGTAGTGGGCGAGGGCGGTGCGCGCGGCTGTGTCCACCGGACGGGCGGAGACGTACGCGCTCAGGCCGAGCACGGCCTCCGCCGTCGCCCCGGCGCTGCCGACGATCAGCCAGCCGGGGACGGTGACGCCGTTCGCGACCTGCGTCTGCGGGTACTGGGCGAGCGACTGGCGGCCGAGGGCGCCGAGCGCCAGCTGCATGCGATCGCCGAGGAACGACGCGAAGGCGGGGTCGGCGTCGCGGAAGCCCGCGTAGCCCTCGCCGAGTGCCCAGACGGTGCGGGCGAGCCAGAACGACTCGGCCGAGTCGGACGGGTCGGGCAGCTCCTTCGGGATGGCGGACGGGTTGAGCGTGCCGTCGTGCTGCTGCCAGAGCACCACGTTGCCGGCGTTCGGGCCCTCCGTCGTCTGCAGGTAGGTGAGCGAACGGAGCAGTTCGTAGGCCGACGTGCGGCTGGATGCCGTGCCGTTCTGCTTCCAATCGCGGAGGTAGACGACCGCGGCGCGGGAGATGTCGTCGGCGTCGTACGCGCCCTGGGCGTACCAGCCGCGCGCGGCATCGGTGATCGGGCCGCCGCCGACGCGGTGGAAGGTGCCGTCGGACTGCCGGTCGGCGTACACCCAGGGGGCGCGGGCCACCGGCTCCTCGGCGGCACGGTACGTAGTGTGGCCGGCGACGCCCGCGAGGAGCGGGACATCGTCGAGCAGGAAGTCGAGGTGCGCCAGATTGGTGAGCTTCGGCGGTGCGGCGTCCGCGGTGGCGGAGGCGCTGCGGACGGTCGCCGGAGCGGTGGTCGCGGCCTGCGCGGGCAGGGCGACGGCGGTCACCGCCAGCGTCGCGCCCAGCGCGAGAGCGAGCGCAGCCCGCAGTGTCTTCAGTTCTCGGTTACGCATCGTCGCGACCCCTCATGGTGGAGCGGCCCCCGAGCGGGGGTCATTATCTAAACCGGTTTAAAGGACGGTAGGCGCGCTGGCGGCAAAAGTCAACGTGAGTCTTGTGAAGGCCCCTGTCGCGCGACGAGACTGGCCGCACCGTACCGCGATCGACCACGCCATGACGGCGGGGCAGGAGGACTTCCGTGGAGTACAAGGACATCCCGACCCAGGCCGACGTCGAACGGATAGCCGGCTTCCGGCAGCCCGGATGCGTCAGCGTCTACCTGCCGACCGGGACGACCCCGGCCGAGGCCGACCGCGCCCGCATCGAGCTGAAGAACCACCTGGCGTCGGCCCAGCGGGCACTCGAGAAGCTCGAGGTGCCGCGGTCGCGCATGCAGACCATCCAGGCCGAGGGGGAGCGGATCCTCGACGACCGCGACTTCTGGCGCTACCAGTCGCGGTCGCTCGCGGTGTTCCTCGACGGCGAGCTGGCAGAGACCTTCCGCCTACCGAACCGGCTGACCACCGCGTGCGAGATCGCGGACCGCTTCTACGTGAAGCCGTTGCTGCGTGCGCTCACGTTCCCGCAGACCGCGCTCATCCTCGCCCTCGCAGGCAACTCGGTGCGCCTGCTGCGGATCACGCCCGACCAGTCGCCCGAGCGGATCGACGTGCCGGGGATGCCGACGGATGCGGCCTCGGCCGTCGGGCTTCCGTCGATCAGTGGACGGCAGGCCGACGGGCGCATCCAGGGCTCCGAAGGGCACAAGGTGCGGATGCTGGAGTACGTGCAGGCGATCGAGCGCGCCCTGCACCCGCTGCTCGCCAACTCGACCGAGCCGCTCATCCTCGCCGCCGCGGAGCCGCTGCTGGGCATCTTCAAGGGGGCGGGGGAGCATCCGCACCTCGTCTCCGAGGTGATCGGCGGCAATCCGGAGGACAAGACCGACGAGGAGCTGGCGGCAGCCGCGCGCGGCGTGCTCGACCGGCTGTACGCGAGCAAGGTCGCCGCGCTCCGCGAGACGTACGAGGCGCGCATCGCCGCCGGGACGGCCCTCGTCGATCTCAGCGACATCGCGCGCGCCGCGACCTTCGGCGCGGTCGAGTCGCTCGTCATCGACATCGACCGCAGGGTGCCGGGCACCGTCGACGACGAGACCGGCGCGATCACGTTCGGCGATGACGACACCCCGGGCGAGTACGGCGTGGTGGATGAGATCCTCCGCCGCGCGCTCGCCTCGAAGGCGAAGGTCTATGCGCTCCGGGCGGAGGACGTGCCGGGCGGCGGCGCGGCCGCTGCCGCGGTCCGCTTCCCGGTCTGACGTCGCTCCGTGTGACCTCCCTTTCCGACGCCGTCGGAAACGGAGGTCATCGGGCCTGATCCCGGCCGCATCCCCTCCGTCCCCGGCGAAAAAACCGATCGACCGGGCGTTTCTCCTCCGTTTCCGGCGGCGTTGGAAAGGGAGGAGAAGGGAGACGACGCGCCGGCGCGAGGAGGGAAACGGAGGCTCCCCGGACCGGGTTTCGCCCGCATCCACCTCCGTTTCCGGCGGCGCGCGTCAGCGACGGGGACGGAGCGCCAGCACGAGGAACTCCTGCACCGCGGCCAGCCAGTCGTAGACCGCGCGCTGCATCGCCGACTCCTCGTCGTGGATGTCGCCCTCGTCGCCGTCCTCGTGGATGCCGAGCCGCGCCGCGAGGACCAGCCGGAGGTCGGTGATCGTCCGCAGCCACGCGCTCGCCTCGGCGTCGTCGAGCGCTACCTCGGTCCGTCTGCCGGCCGGCTCGCCGAGCGTCCGCGCCATCAGCCGCGCGTTGTGCTCCTTGCGGTCGGCGAGCCCCTCCGCGGTGAAGCGGCGGAACTCCGCCGACGCCTCCGGGTCGTCCGGATACGCGTCGGGCAGCAGGCGCCCGAGCGCGGGGTCCGCCTGCGGTCCGTCGGGGGTCGCGGCGGCACGCGCCAGCCCGGCCGCCTCGTCGGCGAGCGACAGCAGCAGCCGCGCTTCGTCCGCGGTGAAGGAGGCGACCACCCGACCGTCGCGCCGCCGCCGGTGGAACGGGATCACGCGTCCGCCTTCTGCAGCGTCGCCCACAGGCCGTACTCGTGCATGGCCTCCACGTGCCGTTCCATCTCCTCGCGGGTGCCCGTCGCGACGACCGCGCGGCCCTCCGTGTGCACCAGCATCATGCGCCGCTCCGCCTCTGCCTTGGGGAAGCCGAAGTACGTCTGGAACACGTAGGTCACATAGCTCATCAGGTTGACGGGGTCGTTCCAGACGATCGTCACCCACGGCGAGCCGAGTTCGAGAAGCTCATCCGTCTGCTCTCGCGTTCCGGTCTGCTCCAGAGTGCCGGCGTCGGTCATCCGGTTGCCTCCGCGATCGCGTCCGCTGCCCGCACCAGCGCCAGGTGGGTAAGCGCCTGCGGTGTGTTGCCCGCGTGGGAGCGGCCATCGACGTCGTATTCCTCGGAGAGCATACCGACATCGTTCGCCAGACCGACCAGCCGGTCCATGAGCCGCGTCGCGTCCTGAACACGGCCGGAGCGGGCGTACTGCTCGACCAGCCAGAACGAGCAGGCCAGGAAGGGATGCTCCCCGGGCGGCAGCCCATCCACTCCGGATTCGGTGCGGTAGCGCAGCAGCAGGCCGTCGCGCAGCAGATCCTCCTCGAGTGCGCGCACGGTGCCGAGCATCCGCGGGTCGTCCGCGTCGACATACCCGACCTGCGCCAGCTGCAGCAGCGAGGCGTCCACGGCGGTCGTGCCGTAGTGCTGCACATAGGTGCCGCGGTGCGGATCCCAGCCGTTCGCCTCGATGTCGGCGCGGATGGCGTCGCGCTCGCGCTTCCAGCGTTCGACCGGGCCGTCGAGGCCGTACTCCTCGACGCCGCGGATGGCGCAGTCGAACGCCGCCCAGACGAGCGCGCGCGAGTGCGTGAACTGCTGCGGCTTGTCGCGGATCTCCCAGATACCGTGGTCCGGGTCGCGCCAGTGCTGCTCCAGGTAGCCCATCAGCGCGCGCTGGAGTGCCCACGAGAAGCGGGTCTCGGCGTTTCCCGCGCGGCGGCCGCGGTCGAGGCCGAGCATCACCTCGCCGATCACGTCCGCCTGGAACTGAGTGGATGCGCCGTTGCCGATCCGCACGGGATGCGCGCCCTGGTATCCGGGCAGGCTGTCGATGATCCGCTCGGCGAGGTCGCGCTCCCCGGCGAGCCCGTACATGATCTGGACATCGCCCGGGTCGCCGGCGATCGCGCGGAGGAGCCAGTCGCGCCAGTGGTCGACGTAGTCGTTGTAGCCGTGATCGAGGAGCACGCCGATGGTGAGCGAGGCGTCCCGCAGCCACACGTAGCGGTAGTCCCAGTTGCGCTGACCGCCGAACGCCTCGGGGAGGGATGTCGTGGCCGCGGCGACGATGCCGCCGGTCTCCAGGTGCGAGAGCGCGCGGAGGAGGAGCAGCGACCGCACGACCTCGTCGCGGTACGGCCCATCGTGCGCACAGCCGCTTGCCCAGTCGGTCCACCACTCGCGGGTGTGCTGCAGCGCCTTCTCGACGTCGAGCGCGGGCGGGGCGTCGCGATGCGAGGGGAACCAGGTGAGCACGAGGTCGACGGTCTGGCCGGCGCGAACCGTGAACGACCCCTCATGCGAGTGGTTCGCCGCGTGCAGCTCGGAACCGCGCACGACGATCGCGTCAGGCCCGGCGACCGCGATGAGGGCGTGCGGCCGCTCGGACTTGTCCTGGCGGACCCAGGGGATGGCCGTCGCGTACCCGAACCGGATGCGCAGGTCCTGGCGCATCCGCACCGTGCCGCTGACACCGCGGACGCGGCGGATGATGTCGGCGCGGTGATCGCCCATCGGCATTACATCAACGACCTCGACCTCGCCGTCCGCGGTGCGCCACCGCGTGACGAGGATCATCGTGTCCTTCTCGTACTGACGCGTGCTGGTTGCCGAGGCGTCCTCCGGGGCGACGAGCCAGCGGCCGTGGTCCTCGGTGCCGAGGAGGGCGCCGAACATGGACTGCGAGTCGTAGCGGGGCAGGCACAGCCAGTCGATGCTTCCGTCCTTCCCGACAAGGGCCCCGGTGAAGCAGTCACTGATCAGGGCGTAATCCTCGATGGGGAGCGACATATTCCCAGTATGGACGTACTGTGAACGGCATGACGCAGTCCGTGGACACTCTTGTGATTCTCGGAGCATCCGGCGACCTCACGTCACGGCTCCTGCTCCCCGCCATCGGACAGTTGCTCACCGATCAGCCGGATCGCGCGTTCGCCCTGGTGGGTTCGAGCAGTGACGACCTCGACGACGACGCGTGGCGGAAGATCGTCACGACGTCGTTCGCGACGGTCGACGCGAAGGGGGATGCGGTGGAGCGTCTGCTCGCCGGCACCCGCTATGTGAAGGGCGACGCCACGAGCGCGGACGACCTGAAGTCGCTTCTCGCGAGTGTGGACGGCGTCCCGGCGCTGTACTTCGCCCTTCCGCCGGCCGTGACGGCGAAGGCGTGCGACGCGCTCGGCACGTTCGACCTGCCGAAGGGTCTCACGCTGGCCCTCGAGAAGCCGTTCGGCACGGACCGCCAGAGCGCCATCCGCCTGAACGCGCAGCTGGCGAAGCTCGTCCCGGAGGACCAGATCCACCGCGTCGATCATTTCCTGGGGCGTTCCAGCGTGCTCAACATCCTCGGCGTGCGGTTCGCGAACAGCATCCTGGAGCCGCTCTGGGACGGTCTGCACATCGAGCGCGTCGACGTCGTCTACGACGAGACGCTGGCCCTGGAGGGACGCGCGCGTTACTACGACGGCGCCGGCGCCCTCATCGATATGATCCAGAGCCACCTGCTGCAGGTCATGGCGGTGCTGGCCATGGAGCCGCCGTCGACGCTGGGCGAGGCGGACCTGCGCGACGCCAAGCAGCTGGTGCTGCGTGCGACGAAGGTGTGGGGCGGCGACCCGGTGACTGCGAGCAGGCGAGCCCGCTACGCGGCGGGGGAGATCGACGGCAAGACCCTGCCGGCCTACGCCGACGAGAGCGGCGTCGACCCGAAGCGGGAGACGGAGACCCTGGCCGAGGTCACGCTGCAGGTGGACACGTGGCGCTGGAAGGGCGTGCCGTTCACCCTCCGGTCGGGTAAGGCCCTCGGCAGCCGCCGACGCGAGATGGTCATCACCTTCGTGCCGGCCCAGCACGTGCCGACCGGGCTGAAGGGCGCGACCGAGCCGGCCCAGCTGCGGCTGATGTTCGCCCCGGATTCGATGTCCCTGGACATCAACATCAACGGCACCGACAACCCGTACGAGCTGGAGCGTGCCAGTCTGACCGCCGACTTCGGTCCCGGTGCGCTGCTGGCCTACGGCGAGGTGCTGGAGGGCATCCTCGACGGGGACCCGTCGCTGTCGGTGCGCGCGGACACGGCCGTGGAGTGCTGGCGGATCGTGGAGCCGGTGCTGACCGCGTGGCACGACGATCGCGTGCCGCTGGAGGAGTATCCGGCAGGGTCGGAGGGTCCGGAGGACTGGGCGCCGCTGAGTTGATCGGGGAGTGGGCTGATCCGGGAGTGGGTCGATCGGGGAGTGGACCGATCCGGCCGGCTCAGGCCGCGGAGCGGTGCGAGACGACCGGGAACTCGCCGGTGACCGGCTTGCGGAGGTCCGTCCACTGCGTGATCGGCGCGGGCTCCCAGCCGAAGGCGGCGGGCTCGGCCTCCGGCGTCGCAACCTCTGCGGCAGCGGTCTCGACGACAGGTGCGGCGGCCGCGGTCTCGACGACCTCGGCCGTGACGACGACGGGCTCGTCCGCGACGGCCGCGGCCAGGTGCTGCGGCTCGGTGAGGCTCTCACCGGCCTCGAGACGACGACGGGCCTCTGCGATCGCGGCGGCGATGCCGACCGAGACCGACTGGGCGAGGATCGAGTGGAAGATGGTGTCGGTGTCGTCGTGAGCGCGGCGGACCACAGTCCACTCGCCCTTCTCGCCGATGAGCTCCGCCACCTTGGTGTGCACGAGCTCGAGGATCTGGGCGTCCGTCAGCTGCGGAACAGGAGCCGCCGGCACTGCCGCAGCGTGTCGCCTCCGACCAAACATCGCGCACCCCTTCCAGGTTCACCGTTGTATACAAGTGTCCTGGACACATGTGTTGCGACACGGCGCAACACGCCGGGGATTTCGGCGGAAATCAGCGGGTCAACGCCCTTTTCGCGAACCGAGGGGGGTGGATTCGCGCTCGGACGCCTCCTTCGACTCCTGCAGCACCGCTCCGATCGCCAGCGTCAGCGAGATCGCCGCGTTGATCCACATCAGCGGGATGCGCCAGTCGCGCGGTCCGCTCTTGGACGACTGGATGGTGGTCCACAGGCCGATCGCCGCACTGATCACGGCTCCGTTGAAGAGGTACTTGCGCATGCCGGTCCTTTCGGGGTCGTCCCGTAGCGTACGCTTCCAAAGTCGGGACCGGGAGGAGGAGGATGCGCACCGCGATCGTGGGCGCCGTGCTCCTCGTGCTCGGCGGAATCGCCGTGGCCACCGGGCTGCTGCCCGTCCCTGAGGCCGTCGAGCTGTGGGACCGCGTGTGGCCCATCCTGCTGTTCGTCGTCGCCATCACGGTCGTGACGGAACTCGCGGCGGAAGCCGGCGTCTTCACCGTCCTCGCGCAGCAGACGGCGCGCTGGGGGCGGGGGCGCGCCTGGGTGCTCTGGCTGCTGGTCGTCGTGGTCGCCGCGCTCAGCACGATCTTCCTGTCGCTCGACACCACAGCGGTGCTGCTCACGCCCGTGGTCATCGTCATGGCGCGGCACGCCGGGCTCAACCCGCTGCCGTTCGCGTTGACGACCGTGTGGATGGCGAACGCCGGATCCCTGCTGCTCCCGGTCTCCAACCTCACCAACCTGCTGGCCCAGCACGCCATGGGCGACCCCACCCCTGCGGCCTTCGCGGCCCTCATGCTGGCGCCCGCGCTGGTGGCGATGATCGTGCCGATGGTCGTCGTGTTCGTGATCGCGCGGAAGTCGCTGCTGGTCCGGTACGAGACGGGCGAGGAGGACGGCATCGAGGACCCGGTGCTGTTCTGGATCTCCGGCGCCGTGGTCGTCGCGCTCGTCCCGCTTCTCGTCTCGGGTCTGCCGGTGTGGCTGCCGACGAGCATCGCCGCGGTCGTCCTCGGCGTGGTCTTCCTGTTCCGCCGCCGGCAGGTGCTGCGGTTCGGGCTGGTGCCCTGGCAACTGGTGCTGCTCGCCTCCGGCCTCTTCCTGTTCATCGAGGCGCTCCACGCAGCCGGCCTCGCCACGCTCATGGCGACGGTCTCGGGCACGGGGGAGTCGCCGCTGGCCCTGCTGCGCCTGTCGCTGACCGGGCTGGTCGGCGCGAACGCCATCGACAACCTGCCCGCATACCTGGCTCTGGAGCCGGTGGCCGACACCCCTGCGCGGCTGGCGGCGCTGCTGATCGGCGTCAACGCAGGTCCGCTGATCACGCCGTGGGCGTCGCTCGCGACCCTGCTCTGGCACCAGCGGCTGACGTCGTTCGACGTGGAGATCCGCTGGAGCCGGTACATGCTCCTCGGGCTGATCGTGGCGCCGGTCACGGTCGTCCTCGCGACCCTGGCGCTCTCGCTGACCGTCTAGCCCGGCCCCGACGGTCTGTGGGCCGCAACACGCCGTTATCGCCCGGCGATAACGGCGCGTCGCGCCCCACGGATGCGGCTACTCGGCCGGCAGCAGCTGCGCTGCGCGCACGACCCGGCGTCGGGCGACGGCGATCAGCGCGAGGGCGAACCCGAATGCGGCCCACAGCAGGAGCCCGCCCAGGCCACGCCAGGCGTCCGCCGAGCCGTCGATCGCCCCCTGCAGCGCGGTGATGGCCGGTGCGGTCGGCAGCCAGGGGAGGGCGGCGTCGAAGAAACCGGGAGCGGTCGACACGATGCCCGAGGCGAGGGTCACCACGACGACCAGCATCGACAGGAACCGTCCGACACCGCCGAGGAGGGCGACCAGGCCGTGGTTGACCGCGGCGAACGCGATGCCGGCGGCGGCCGCGAGTCCGGCGAAGCCGAACCAGTGGCCCGCGTCGACCGCGAGCGCCGGTGCCAGCACGGCAGCGACCAGCACGCCCTGCACGACGCCGAGTGCTGCGGCGGGGAGGAATCCGTCGAGCGCGATGCGTCCGGCCGCGCGCGAGGTCAGCAGCGCGCGGCGCGAGAGCGCCTGGAGCACGAGGAATGTGGCGAGCGCACCGAGCCACAGTGCGACGGAGGCGAACAGCGGGATGCTCGCCGTGCCGAACGCGGTCTCGCCGGAGGCCTTCTGCGTGACCGGCTCGGCCGCGACCTTCGCGAGGCTGGTCCGCTCGCCGCTGTCGTAGCTCGGGAGCTGCTTGACCGCGGTGTGCAGGCCCGAGGCGAGCGACGACGCGCCGGAGGCGGACTGGTCGGCGCCGGAGGCGAGGGCGGGGATGCCGTCGCTGAGCTGCTTCACGCCGGTCGCGAACTGCTGCGCGCCGTCCGCCGACTGGGATGCGCCGCTCGCCAGCTGCTGCGCGCCGGACGCCGACTGCGATACCCCGCCGGTGTACTGCCCGAGCTGGCCGGCGAAGGTCTGCGTGCCCGATGCGAGTCCGGCTCCATAGGCCTGCGCTGTGTTGAGGTCTTTCAGCTGCGCGGACAGCTGGGCGCACAGGGCGCCCACGGCGGGGTCGGCCGGCGGCGCGCAGTTCTGCGCGACGGCCGCATTGATCCCGTTCGTCGCGGTGGTGAGACTGGAGGACATCGTGGCGGCCGTCCCCGCGAGCTGTTGTGCACCTCCGTCGACCGCCGCGCCGTTGGACGCGAGCGTGTTCAGCCCGTCGGCGAGCCCCGATGTTCCGTCGGACAGCTGCGAGATTCCGTCGGCGAGCGACGACGCGCCCGTCGAGAGCTGCGCTGCGCCGTCCGCGAGCTGGTGCGTGCCGCTCGCCAGCTGTGTCAGGCCGCCGGCGAGCTGGTCGGCGCCCGTCGCCGCCTTGCCGAGCTGCTCGCCGAGGGTGTTGAAGCCGACGTAGACGTTCTCGATGTACGTGGAGGTCAGCTGCTTGTTGAGCACGGAGGTCGCCGTCGTCGTGACCGCCTGGCTGATGGCCGGGTCGACCAGCTTCGAGTCGGGACTGGTGCGGACGTCGATGGTGGCCTGCGTGGCGTCGGCCGCGGCTCCCGCGGTCGAGGTCGCCGCCTTCGAGAAGTTCTCCGGGATGGTGACCACCGACACGTACTCGCCGCTGTTGATGCCCTTGTCGGCATCCTTCTTGTCCGTCAGCACCCAGGTGAAGTTGTCGTTCTTGGAGTCGAGGAGGCCGGCGGAGAGCTGACGGCCGAGCGGCACCGTCTGCCCGTTCACCGTGACGGGCTGGTCGAGGTTCACCACGGCCGCCTTGACGTCGTGCAGGCGCTCGGTCGGGTTCCACAGCGCCCAGACGAGCAGCCCGCCGATGGTGATGGGGACGAGCAGGAGGCCGACGATCGTCAGCCAGGTGACGCGCTTGTCGGAGCGCATGCGCTCCAGCGAGAACAGCGAACGCGGGCGGCGGAGGCGGGAGGAGGGGGTGGTCATCAGGCGTTCGTCTTCTCGAGGTGGGCGCCGTGCTCGGCGCGGTCGGGGTCGGTGAGGTCGGGAGCCGTGACGGCGCGCGGGCCGGGGCCGGCAGAGAGGTCGACCTCGGTCGGTTCGGCGCTCTCGGGCAGCAGATCGTCGAGGCCCGCGGGCTCGACGCAGCTGACGACGAGCGCGAACGGGCGCTCCTCGACCCGGGCGCGGCTCAGCGCCGCGGTCAGTTCTGCCCGGATGCGGCGGCGTTCGATCGGGTCGGTGACGGAGTCGACGGCGTCGAGGGCCAGCAGCTGCGGGCGGCCGGCGAGCGCGTGGCGGAGGTCCTCCACCGGCGTCTCGGCCGCATCCAGCCGCACGATGGCGGTGCGCGAGCGGACGGCGGCGCCCCGGACGGGCAGCACCAGGCCCGCGACCTTGACGGTTCCGCCGTCGACCGGCGTGCGGCCCGTGACGGCCATCAGCAGCGCGACGGCCGCCGTGCGGTCGTCGCCGTGCACGACGAGCACCTCGCCGTCGGCGAGCCGGAAGGACACGTCGCCCACCAGGCGCCGCTTGCGGGTGCTGACGGTCAGCCCGTCGGCCGCGGCGACGAGGTTCTGCCCGCCCACCGGCCAGTTCGCGAGCTCCAGCTCCTTCTGCAGGCCGTCGCCCTCCACGTCGAACGAGGGGAGGATGCGGTCGAGCCAGCGCGGCATCCACCACGCCTTCTCGCCGAGCAGCTGCAGCACCGCCGGGACGAGCGTCATCCGGACGATGAAGGCGTCGACGAACACGCCGACGGCGAGGCCGAGCGCGATGGGTTTGATGGACGCGTCGCCCTCCGGGACGAAGGCGGCGAACACAGAGATCATGATGATCGCGGCCGCGGTGACGACCTTGGCGGAGCTGACGAACCCGCTCTGGATGGCGCGCCGGGCGTCGCCGCCGTGCACGTAGTCCTCGCGCATGCGGCTGACCAGGAACACCTCGTAGTCCATCGCGAGCCCGAACAGCACGCCCATCAGGATGATCGGCATGAACGAGATGATCGGCCCGGTCTTGTCGACGTGCAGCAGGTCGGCCAGCCAGCCCCACTCGAACACGACCGTGACCGCTCCGAACGCGGCGCCGACCGAGAGCAGGTAGCCCAGTGCGGCCTTGATCGGGACCGCGATCGAGCGGAACACCATCGTCAGCAGGATGAGGGAGAGCCCGACCACGAGGATGCCGAAGGGCAGGAGCGCGCCGGCCAGCCGCGACGACACGTCGATCTGGGCGGCGGTGTTGCCGGTGACCTTGAGGTCGACGCCGTACTCGTCGAGGAAGTGCTGGTGCTTCGCGCGGATCTCGGCGACCAGGTCGGCGGTCTTCTGGTCGTTCGGCCCGGTGGTCGGGACGACCTGCACGATGCCGGTGTCGGCGGTCGCGTTCGGCGTGGCGAGCGGGACGGAGGCGACGCCGGGGAGGTCGGCGATCTCATCCCCGATCTTCGTCATCAGACCGACCGGGTCGGTGCTGGAGATGATCGAGCCGGTGACGATCAGGGGACCGTTGTAACCGGGGCCGAAGTGGTCGGAGACGAGGTCGTAGGCGACGCGCGCCGGAGCGCCCTCGGGCTGCGAGCCGGCGTCCGGAAGCGCGAGCCGCAGCTGCAGGGCGGGAAGGGCGGCGATCCCCAGGGCGACGATGACGGCGACCACGGTGACGATCGGGAAGCGGATGACGGCACGCACCCAGCCGCGGAAGAACCCGGGCGGGATGTCGGCCTTCGCGGCGTGGGCGAACGACGGGGCGGACGCATCCACGGAGGCATCCACGGGTTCGGGGGAGTCCGCGGCGGAAGGAGCGGCCTGTGCCGTTCCAGCCTCCGTCGCCCCCTCGACCGCAGCCGCCGTCGCCCCGCGCTTCGCGGCGCGCGCCGCCTTCCGGCGACCCGGCGTGAGCCGCGCCCCGGCGAAGCCGAGCAGCGCGGGCGTCATGGTCAGTGCGACGAGCACGGCGACCGCGACGCCGACGGATGCCGCGATGCCCATGGTGGTGAGGAACGGGATGTTGGCGACGGCGAGGCCGGCCAGGGCGATGATGACCGTGATGCCGGCGAACAGCACGGCGGATCCGGCCGTCGCAACCGCCCGCGCGGCGGACTCCTCCGGCGGCACCCCCGACTTCAGCTGCGCCTGGTGCCGGGAGATGATGAAGAGCGAGTAGTCGATGCCGACGGCCAGGCCGAGCATCAGGGCGAGCATCGGCGTGGTCGACGAGATGGAGCCGAAAAGCGTCGCGATGAAGATCAGGCACATCGAGATGGCGACGCCCAGGATCGCGGTGAGCAGAGGCATCCCGGCCGCGAGGAACGAGCCGAACGTCAGGATGAGCACGACGAGCGCGATGAGCACGCCGACGAGCTCGATGACCGAGAGTGTCGGCAGGTTCTGCGAGAACAGCTGACCGCCGACGGCCGACTTCGAGCCGTCCGGCAGCTGCTTCGCCAGATCGGCCCCCGCATCCTTGACGGCCGTCTTGGTGGCGTCGGTGACCGTGGTCATCTGGCCCTTCAACTGGACCGTGATGATGGCCGCCGAGCGGTCGTCGGAGATCAGGTTCTTGACCTGAGTGGAGTAGGGCGAGCTGACGCCGGAGACACCATTGACGTCCTTCAGCTGGTCGACCGTGTCCTCGATCGGCTGCTTGATGTCGCTGTCGTCCACCGTCTGGCCGTCCGGCGCGACCACGACGATCTGGGCGGTGGTGCCGCTGACCTGCGGGAAGGTGCGGCTCAGCGTGTCGAGTGCCTCTTGCGACTCGGTGCCCGGAATGCTGAAGCTGTTGTCCGTGCCCTGATTGAAGAGGAGAGCGCCGCCGCCGAGGAGGGCCAGCAGGCCGATCCAGACGATGACGACGAGGGCGCGGGCGCGGTAGGCCCACCGGCCGACCGAATACAGGAGCGAGGACACGCGTTCTCCAGTGGATGAGTACCGAAAAGGGGTGAGGAGCGGTTCGATACACCTTTGTATCCGTACACGACCGTATCGGATACACTCCTGTATCGATAGCTCCTTCAGGAAGGTTTCAGCTTGGACAGCACGACTCTCAGCGAGGGCGTCACCACCGGCGTTCCCGAGGACATCCCGGCCGAGTCGGCGCGGCGTCAACGCACCCGCGCGCGCCTGCTCGACGCGGCCTTCGACGTGTTCGCGGAGCAGGGCGTCCGCGCCGCCAGCGTCGAGACGATCGCCGAGGCGGCCGGCTTCACCCGCGGCGCGTTCTACTCCAACTTCTCCAGCAAGGAGGAGCTGTTCTTCGCGCTGATGGAGCGCGAGAAGACCATGCGGCTCGAACAGCTGAACACCGGCGTCGCGCAGTTCCTGGCACCGCTCGTCGGTGCCGGGGGAGCCGGGCTCTCCGACGAGGATGTGCTGCAGACCATCACGCACATCCTTGAGCTGCAGTCCGACGACCGGCGATGGTGGCTCGTGCAGGCCGAGTTCCAGCTCATGGCGCTCCGCGACCACGCCATCGCCGCCGACTACCTCCGCTATCACGACGAGTTCTTCGCCGACCTCACCGAGATCGTCGTCGAAGCGCTCGCGAGCGCGCGGCGCCGCTTCACGATCGCCCCGGAGGAGGCCGTCCGCGTGATCGCCGAGCTGTGCGCGAGCGGCGAGGCCCGCGCGGTGCTCGCCGGGGACGAGCGGACGTTCACCGAGCGGCTGTCCGAGTCGGTTCCCGCGATCCTGCTGGCGCTGACCGAGCGCGTTTGAGCGTTCGCCAAGCGTCGGCGACTACCCTCGATGGGATGCGACCCGAAGCATCCCGGACCTCCCGTGCGCCCCTGCGCGCGCCGCGCTCCTCGCGTGTGCTCTGCTCGGTCGCACTGCTCGCCGCGGCGGCCGTCCTCACGGTCCTGACGGCGTGCTCGTCCGCGCCGACCAGCGCCGACACGCCGCATGCCGAGTCGACCGCCGTCCCGACGCCGACGGCGACTCCCGACCCGTTCCCCAAGGAGCCGCTCACCGCATCCACCCGGTACGTCGCCCTCGGCGACTCGTTCGCCGCGGGCATGGGCGGCGGCGACGAGAAGGGGAAGTGCCGGCTGAGCCCGCGCGCCTATCCCACCGTGTTCGCGCGCGACGCCGGCATCGACCTCGTCGTCAACGCGGCCTGCGCCGGGGCCACCACCTCCGACCTCCTGAAGCACCAGCTGATCGCGCTCGACGACCGTACGGACCTCGTGACCGTCAGCATCGGCGGCAACGACCTCGGCGTCGCCGCGATCGCAGGGGACTGCGCGGCGGGCAAGGCCACGGCGTGCCGCAACGAGGTCACGGCCGCCCTCTCGCTGCTGAACGTGCTGCCCGACCGGCTCGACACGGTCTACAGCGCGATCGCGCAGTCCGCGCCCAACGCGCGCATCGTCGTGACCGGCTACACCCTCCTGTACGACGCGTCCGACCCGAACGCACCCGACTTCGGCACGGCGGCGGCGATCAATGCCGCGACGCTCGGGCTGAACGAGGTGATCCGCCAGGCGGTCGACGAACAGAGGGCGGCCGGCAAGGCGATGACCTACCTTCCCGTCGACTTCGCCGGACACGCGATCGGCGATCGGAAGCCGTGGCTCAACACGACCGGCCCGGACGTCTTCCACCCCACCGGCGCCGGATACGCCGAATACGCGAGCCGGCTCATCCAGCTGCTCGGGAAGGCGCACTAGCCGCGAACGCCCCCTGAGGGGGCTCGGAGGACGCTGGTACCCTGGCTGGTGTCCACGTCCCGACCCCTCGAGGGAGTTGACCCACCATCACCGCAACGCCTGAATCGACGACGACCGCCGCGAGCACCACCGAGAACGACGACACGTACGACCTGGTCATCGTGTCCAACCGACTGCCCGTCGACCGGGTGATCGACGAGAGCGGTAACGCCGACTGGCGGCCTTCGCCCGGCGGCCTGGTGGCGGCGCTCGAGCCGGTGATGCGGTCGCAGGACGGCATCTGGATCGGCTGGGCCGGCGTCGCGGGGGAGGAGATCGAGCCCTTCGAGGCCGGCGGCATCAACATCCTGCCCGTCCCGCTGTCCGATCAGGAGCTGCAGGAGTACTACGAGGGCTTCTCCAACGACACCCTGTGGCCGCTGTATCACGACGTCATCGCGCAGCCGAGCTACCACCGCGAGTGGTGGGAGACCTACGTGAAGGTCAACCGCCGGTTTGCCCAGGCCGCCGCCTCCGTCTCGGCGCCCGGCGCCGTCGTCTGGGTGCACGACTATCAGCTGCAGCTCGTCCCCGCGATGCTGCGCGAGCTGCGGCCGGACCTCGTGATCGGCTTCTTCAACCACATCCCGTTCCCGCCGTACGGCATCTACTCGCAGCTGCCCTGGCGCCGCCAGATCATCGACGGCCTGCTCGGAGCAGACGTGATCGGCTTCCAGCGCGTCGCCGACGCCGGCAACTTCTCGCGCGCCGTCCGACGCCTGAAGGGCTTCGAGACGCGCGGCCCCATCATCGAGGTGCCGATCGACACGGACGACCCGGAGGCCGGCTCGCACCGACACGTCACCACCGACCGCCGCGGCGGCCTGGTGCGCACGGTCCTCGCCCGCGCGTTCCCGATCTCCATCGACGCCGACCAGTACCAGGAGCTCGCGCGGAAGCCGGAGATCCAGGCCCGCGCCCGTGAGATCCGCGAGGAGCTCGGCAACCCCGAGAAGATCATGCTCGGCGTCGACCGCCTCGACTACACGAAGGGGATCGGTCACCGGCTCAAGGCCTTCGGCGAGCTGCTCGAAGAGGGCCGGCTGAACGCGGAGGACGTCACGCTCGTCCAGGTCGCCAGCCCCAGCCGGGAGCGCGTCGAGACCTACCGGCAGCTGCGTGACGAGATCGAGCTGACCGTCGGCCGCATCAACGGCGACTACTCCACCCTCGGCCACACCGCGATCGCGTACCTCCACCATGGCTACCCGCGCGAGGAGATGGTGGCGCTGTACCTCGCCGCCGACGTCATGCTCGTCACGGCGCTCCGAGACGGCATGAACCTCGTCGCGAAGGAGTACGTGGCGACCCGGGTGGACGAGGACGGCGTGCTCGTCCTGAGCGAGTTCGCCGGCGCCTCCGACGAGCTCCGGCAGGCGCTCCTCATCAACCCGCACGACATCGAGGGCCTCAAGGAGACCGTCCTGCAGGCGCTCGCGATGCCGCGGCGAGATCGCACGCGGCGGATGCGCGCCCTGCGCAAGAAGGTGCTGACGAACGACGTCGCCCGCTGGTCCGCGTCCTTCCTCGACGCGCTGACCCGCAGCGCGCACGGCGACCACCCGCTGCAGAACCCGCCGGTCAACCGGCGCTGAACCGGCCGGCGCTGAGCCGCATCCCTCGCCCCACTCCCTGCAGGAAAGACGCATGACCGACACCGCTTCGCACCGCCCGCCCGCCTCCGCCATCGCCCTCGCGTCGGCCCTGCAGGAGCTGGCGCGTGCCGACCGACTGCTGCTCGCCCTCGACTTCGACGGGACACTGGCCCCCTTCGTGGACGTGCCGCGAGGCGCCCGGGCGCTGCCCGAGTCGAAGGCCGCGCTCGACCGGCTCGAGCACCTGCCGGACACCTGGGTCGCGTACGTCTCCGGCCGCCCGCTGTCGAGCCTCGAGACCGTCACGGAGGCGGACGAGGACGCGCTGCTGATCGGCTCGCACGGCGTCGAGATCCGCTTCGGCCGCGACGGCGTCTCCCTCGACCTGAGCCCGGAGGAGCAGGAGACCCTGGGGCGGCTCGGCGAGACGCTGCAGGCGCTCGTGGACGACATCCCCGGCACCAAGCTCGAGATCAAGCCGGTCGGCTTCGGCGTGCACTACCGCCTCGTGGCCGCCGAGCGAGGACCGGAGGTCGTCGCCCGCGCCCGCGAGGCCGCTGCGGCGGTCAGCGACGGCCTCACCATCCGCGACGGCAAGGACATCATCGAGTTCTCCGTGCGCTGCGCGAACAAAGGCGACGGCGTCGAGCGCCTGCGCGAGTACACGCACGCGACCGCGGTGCTGTTCGCCGGCGACGACGTGACCGACGAAGACGGCTTCGCTGTGCTGCACCCCGAGCGCGGCGACGTGGGCATCAAGGTCGGGACGGGCGAGACGGCCGCGCAGTACCGGGTCGCGGACGAGCGCGCGATCGCCACCCTGCTGGGCCTGCTGGCGCAGGCGCGCGAGGCGCACACGAACTCGTCCACAGACTGACGCCTTCGCGAGCTCTCCCCAGGCACGGGACGCATGGTCGGAGCGGCATTCGAGACGTCCTAGAGTTGTTCCATGCCAGAAGTCGATTGGAAGCCGCGTTCGCGCGTCGTCACGGACGGGATCGAAGCCACCACCAGCCGCGGGATGCTCCGCGCCGTCGGCATGGGTGATGAAGACTGGGAGAAGCCGCAGATCGGCATCGCCAGCTCCTGGAACGAGATCACCCCCTGCAACCTCTCCCTCGACCGACTCGCGCAGGGCGCCAAGGAAGGCGTCCACGCGGGCGGCGGGTACCCGCTCCAGTTCGGCACCATCTCCGTCTCCGACGGCATCTCGATGGGCCACGAGGGCATGCACTTCTCGCTCGTGTCGCGCGAGGTCATCGCCGACTCGGTCGAGACCGTCATGATGGCCGAACGCCTCGACGGCACCGTCCTGCTCGCGGGATGCGACAAGTCGCTCCCCGGCATGCTGATGGCGGCCGCCCGCCTCGACCTCTCCGCGGTGTTCCTCTATGCGGGCTCGATCGCCCCCGGCTGGGTGAAGCTCTCCGACGGCACGGAGAAGGACGTCACGATCATCGACTCCTTCGAGGCGGTCGGCGCGTGCAAGGCCGGCAAGATGAGCGAAGAGGACCTCAAGCGCATCGAGTGCGCCATCGCCCCGGGCGAGGGCGCGTGCGGCGGCATGTACACCGCCAACACCATGGCCTCCGTCGCCGAGGCGCTCGGGATGAGCCTTCCGGGCTCGGCCGCGCCGCCCTCGGCCGACCGCCGCCGCGACTACTACGCGCACCGTTCGGGCGAGGCCGTCGTGAACCTTCTCAAGAAGGGCATCACCGCGCGGGACATCCTGACGAAGGAGGCGTTCGAGAACGCCATCGCCGTCGCCATGGCGTTCGGCGGCTCGACCAACGTCGTCCTCCACCTGCTCGCGATCGCGCACGAGGCCGAGGTCGACCTCACCATCGACGACTTCAACCGCATCGGCGACAAGGTGCCGCACATCGGCGACCTGAAGCCGTTCGGCAAGTACGTCATGAACGACGTCGACCGTCACGGCGGCGTCCCGGTCGTCATGAAGGCGCTGCTGGACGCGGGCCTCCTGCACGGCGACTGCCTCACCGTCACCGGCAAGACCGTCGCCGAGAACCTCGCCGAGATCAACCCGCCCGCACCGGACGGCGAGGTCATGCGCTCGCTCGACAACCCCATCCACCCCACCGGCGGCATCACCATCCTCAAGGGCTCGCTGGCCCCCGAGGGCGCCGTCGTCAAGACCGCCGGCTTCGACGCCGAGGTGTTCGAGGGCCCCGCACGGGTCTTCGAGCGCGAGCGTGCCGCCATGGACGCCCTCACCGAGGGCAGCATCAAGGCCGGCGATGTCGTGATCATCCGCTACGAGGGCCCGAAGGGCGGCCCGGGCATGCGCGAGATGCTCGCCATCACCGCCGCCATCAAGGGCGCAGGCCTCGGCAAGGATGTACTACTATTGACGGACGGACGATTCTCAGGCGGCACAACCGGCCTGTGCATCGGCCACATAGCACCCGAAGCGGTGGACGCAGGTCCCATCGCCTTCGTGCGCGATGGTGATCTGATACGGGTCGATATCGCGGCTCGCTCCCTCGACCTACTTGTCGACGAGTCTGAGCTGACCGCCCGCCGTGAGGGCTGGGCGCCTCTTCCCCCGCGCTATACCCGTGGCGTTCTCGCGAAGTTCTCCAAGCTCGTGCGCTCCGCAGCTGAAGGAGCCGTCACCGGGTAGGGGCCGTTCGCACCACCACCCACCACCGCAGTATGTAAGGACTGATGACAGGCATGTCCACGGATGCAACCCCCAGCAGTGTGTTGCCGTCCGCGACGCCGTCCAAGGCGTCGCCCGAGATCCTGACCGGCTCGCAGTCGGTCGTCCGCACCCTCGAGCTCCTCGGCGTCACCGACGTCTTCGGGCTCCCCGGGGGTGCCATCCTCCCCATCTACGACGCGATCATGGACTCCACCCGGATCCGTCACATCCTCGTCCGTCACGAGCAGGGCGGCGGCCACGCCGCCGAGGGCTACGCGGTGGCGTCCAACAAAGTCGGTGTCGCCATGGCGACCTCCGGCCCCGGAGCCACCAACCTCGTCACGGCGATCATGGACGCGCACATGGACTCCGTCCCCGTCGTGTTCATCACCGGCCAGGTCTTCTCCACGCTGATGGGCACGGACGCGTTCCAGGAGGCCGACATCGTGGGCATCACGATGCCGATCACCAAGCACTCCTTCCTGGTGAAGGACGTCGAGGACATCCCCGCGACGATCGCAGCGGCGTACCACATCGCCGGCACCGGTCGTCCTGGCCCCGTCCTCGTCGACATCACCAAGGACGCGCAGCAGAACACCGCCCCGTTCGTGTGGCCGCCGAAGGTCGACCTGCCGGGCTACCGGCCGATCACCAAGGCGCACGGCAAGCAGGTCCTGGCAGCGGCCCAGCTGCTCGCCGAGGCCAAGAAGCCGGTGCTCTATGTGGGCGGCGGAGTGATCCGCGCCCGCGCGTCGCAGGAGCTGTTCGAACTCGCCGAGGCGACGGGCGCCCCCGTCGTCACCACGCTGACCGCGCGCGGCGCCTTCCCGGACACGCACAAGCAGCACCTCGGCATGCCCGGCATGCACGGGACGGTGCCCGCCGTGCTCTCCCTCCAGGAGTCCGACCTCATCGTGTCGCTCGGCGCGCGGTTCGACGACCGCGTCACCGGCAACACCTCCCTGTTCGCGCCCAACGCGAAGATCGTGCACGTCGACGTCGACCCTGCCGAGATCTCCAAGATCCGTGTCGCCGACGTCCCCATCGTCGGCGATGCCAAGGACGTCATCGTCGATCTGACCGCCGCGTTCCAGGACGCGACCCGCTCCGCCAAGCCCGACCTCGTCGAGTGGTGGACCTACCTGAACGGACTCCGCGAGGAGTTCCCGCTCGGGTACTCGGCCACCAGCGACGGCCTGCTGGCCCCGCAGTACGTCATCCAGCGGATCGGTGAGCTCACCGGGCCCGAGGGCATCTACACGGCGGGCGTGGGCCAGCACCAGATGTGGGCTGCCCAGTTCATCAAGTACGAGCGCCCCAACTCGTGGCTGAACTCGGGCGGAGCCGGGACCATGGGCTACTCGGTCCCCGCTGCCATGGGTGCGAAGGTCGCCCAGCCGGACCGCGTGGTCTGGTCGATCGACGGCGACGGCTGCTTCCAGATGACCAATCAGGAGCTCGCCACCTGCACGATCAACAACATCCCCATCAAGGTGGCGATCATCAACAACTCGTCGCTCGGGATGGTGCGGCAGTGGCAGACCCTGTTCTACGACGGGCGCTACTCCAACACCGACCTGAACACGGGCCACGACACCGTCCGCGTCCCCGACTTCGTGAAGCTGGCCGAGGCGTACGGCGCCCTCGGCATCCGCGTCACCAAGGAGGAGGAGGTCGACGCCGCCATCAAGCTGGCGCTGGAGACCAACGATCGCCCCGTCGTGATCGACTTCGTGGTCAGCGCCGACGCCATGGTGTGGCCGATGGTCCCGCAGGGCGTCAGCAACAGCTACGTCCAGTACGCCCGCGACCACAGCCCGTCGTTCGGAGGGGAGTGACCATGAGCACGCACGTTCTGAGCCTCCTCGTGGAGGACAAGCCGGGTCTGCTGACCCGCGTGGCCGGGCTGTTCGCCCGTCGCGGCTTCAACATCCACTCGCTCGCGGTGGGCACGAGCGAGGTCGACGGCCTCTCGCGCATCACCGTCGTGGTGGACGTCGAGGACCTCCCGCTCGAGCAGGTGACCAAGCAGCTCAACAAGCTGATCAACGTCATCAAGATCGTGGAGCTCGACCCCGCGCAGTCGGTGCAGCGCGAGCACCTGCTCATCAAGGTGCGGGTGGACAACTCCACGCGTTCGCAGGTGCTCGAGGCCGTGAACCTCTTCCGCGCCCGCGTCGTCGACGTCGCGACGGATGCGCTGGTGATCGAGGTCACCGGCGACAGCGGCAAGACGCAGGCGCTGCTCAAGGTGCTCGAGCCGTACGGCATCAAGGAGATGGCCCAGTCGGGCCTCCTCGCGATCGGCCGCGGCGGCAAGTCCATCACCGAGCGCGTCTTCCGGAACTGAGCCCGCCGCACGGCGAGCCGACCATTTCACGCACGAACCAACAAGCAAGGAGAAGCAGCAGTGGCTGAGATCTACTACGACAACGACGCGGACCTCTCGATCATCCAGGGCAAGAAGGTCGCCGTCATCGGTTACGGCTCGCAGGGCCACGCGCACGCGCAGAACCTCCGCGACTCGGGCGTCGAGGTCGTCATCGGCCTGAAGGAGGGCTCGAAGTCGAAGCCGAAGGCCGAGGAGGCGGGCTTCCGCGTCCTCAGTGCCTCCGACGCCGCGGCCTGGGCCGACGTCATCGTCATCCTCGCGCCGGACCAGGTGCAGCGTCACCTGTACGCCGACGACATCAAGGACAACCTGCAGGAGGGCAACGCCCTCGTCTTCGGGCACGGCTTCAACATCCGCTTCGGCTACATCGAGGCGCCCGAGGGCGTCGACGTGATCATGGTCGCCCCGAAGGGCCCGGGCCACACGGTGCGCCGCGAGTACGAGGCCGGCCGTGGCGTCCCCGTCATCGTCGCCGTCGAGGAGGACGCGTCGGGCAACGCCTGGCCGCTCGTGCTCTCGTACGCGAAGGCGATCGGCGGCCTCCGCGCCGGCGGCATCAAGACCACGTTCACCGAGGAGACCGAGACGGACCTCTTCGGCGAGCAGGCCGTGCTCTGCGGCGGTGTCTCGCAGCTCGTCCAGTACGGCTTCGAGACCCTGACCGAGGCCGGCTACCAGCCGCAGGTCGCCTACTTCGAGGTGCTGCACGAGCTCAAGCTCATCGTCGACCTCATGTGGGAGGGCGGCATCGCCAAGCAGCGCTGGAGCGTCTCCGACACGGCCGAGTACGGCGACTACGTCTCCGGCCCGCGCGTCATCGACCCGCACGTGAAGGAGAACATGAAGGCGGTGCTCTCCGACATCCAGGACGGCACCTTCGCCAAGCGCTTCATCGCCGACCAGGACGCCGGCGCGCCGGAGTTCCTGGCCCTCCGCAAGAAGGGCGAGCAGCACCCCATCGAGGCCACCGGCCGCGAGCTGCGCAAGCTCTTCGCGTGGAACGCGTCGAACGACGACGACTACGTCGACGGCGAGGTCGCGCGCTGATCGCAGCACGCACCACGCAGTAGTCTCAGGGTGCCGCACGCGACGCGTGCGGCACCCTTCTGCGTCAGGAGCCACATGGGCATCGCCGTCGAGATCGCCGTGCAGGACGTCGTCGGCGTTCGCGTCGCGCTGGCGGGGGGAGCCGACCGGGTCGAGCTGTGCAGCGCGCTCGGGATGGGCGGGCTCACGCCCTCCGCGGCCCTGATCGCCGGCGCGGTCGCCGAGGCGCGCGACACAGGTCGTGACGGATTCGTCCACGTGCTGGTCCGCCCGCGCGGCGGCGGGTTCGTCTACGACGCCGACGAGGTGGCGCTGACCGTCGCCGATGTGCGGTTCGCCCGCGAGGCCGGCGCTGCGGGCGTGGTCGTCGGCGCGCTGAACGACAGCGGGGCCGTCGATGCGGAGGCCGTCGCGGCCATCGTCGACGCGGCCGGCCCGCTCAGCGTGACGTTCCATCGCGCGATCGACGTCGCGCCGGACCCGGTGCGTGCGGCGGAGCGGCTGGCGGAGCTCGGCGTCGCGCGCATCCTCACCTCCGGAGGCGCGGAGCGCAGCATCGACGGCGTCGGGATGCTGCGGCAGCTGACGGACCGCGTTGGCGGCCGGGTGCAGGTGATGGCGGGCGGGGGAGTGCGCGTCGACGACATCCCCGACATCGTGGCGACCGGGGTGGATGCGGTGCACCTGTCTGCGCGCGACGCGGTGCACGGGTCGCCCAGCGGCCCGGGCGGAGGCGCGGCGACCTACGACATCACGGATGCCCGGATCGTCCGTGCGGCGGTGGAGACGGCGATGCGTCGGCGCTGAGGCGCTCCGCTGAACATGCGGCTACAGCGCGCAGAACACGCAGAGCGCGATCAGCACGATCTGCAGGACGAGGCGCGGGACGAGGGGCGTCGCGAACGCGCCGAACCGCTCGGTCTTGCCTGCGGCGTAGGCGTTGGCCGGGAAGACCGCCACCAGGAAGACCGCCAGGCAGAGGGCGGCGGGGACGCGCGTGGCCGGGATCAGGAGCCCGATGCCGCCGAGGATCTCGCAGACGCCGGTGAACGCCACCAGGAGGCCCGGACGCACCACCCGCAGGGCCGGCGGGACCATCGCCGCCATGCCGCGAGCCGGCCCCGGAACGAAGTGCAGCGTCCCCATCGCGACGAACACCACCGCGAGCAGGATGCGGACGATGAGCTGTGCGATCTCGAGAAGTGTCACCATGCCATCCTCCCCTGCGGTTGTCCACAGGCGGGCGTAACGCGGCGAAAGGCGGGGGTGGCGTCCCGCTAGAGTTAAGCCGTTCCGCGCCCCACCGACCGTGGCGCAGTCCTCCCAAGCCAGCCCTCGCACTCTGTAAGGAACTGCCACGTGACAAAGCCGGTCGTCCTGATCGCCGAAGAACTCTCGCCCGCCACCGTCGACGCCCTGGGGCCCGACTTCGAGATCCGCTCGGTGGACGGGACCGACCGGCCGGCGCTCCTCTCGGCGGTCGCCGACGCCGACGCCATCCTGGTGCGCTCCGCGACCAAGGTCGATGCCGAGGTCATCGCGGCCGCACCGGTGCTGAAGGTCATCGCCCGCGCGGGCGTCGGGCTCGACAACGTCGACATCAAGACGGCGACCAATGCCGGCGTGATGGTCGTCAACGCGCCCACGTCGAACATCATCTCGGCCGCGGAGCTGACGGTCGGTCACATCCTGAGTCTCGCGCGCCACATCCCGGCCGCGCACAACGCGCTCGCGCAGGGGCAGTGGAAGCGCTCGAAGTACACCGGCGTCGAGCTGTACGAGAAGACGATCGGCATCATCGGCCTCGGCCGGATCGGCGCGCTCATCACCGCACGCCTGCAGTCGTTCGGCACCAACGTCATCGCGTACGACCCCTATGTCACGAGCGCGCGGGCGCAGCAGCTCGGCGTCCAGCTCGTCACCCTCGACGAGCTGCTCGCGCAGTCCGACTTCATCACCATCCACATGCCGAAGACACCAGAGACGACCGGCATGATCTCCGACGACCAGCTTGCTCTGATGAAGAAGACGGCCTTCATCGTCAACGTCGCCCGCGGCGGCCTGATCGACGAGGATGCGCTCTACCGCGCCCTGACCACCGGCACGATCGCCGGCGCCGGCCTCGACGTGTTCGTCTCGGAGCCGCCGCAGGACTCGCCGCTGCTCGCGCTCGAGAACGTCGTCGTGACACCGCACCTGGGCGCCTCCACCGACGAGGCACAGGAGAAGGCGGGCGTCTCGGTCGCGCGCTCCGTGCGGCTGGCGCTGTCGGGCGAGCTCGTGCCCGACGCGGTGAACGTCGCCGGCGGCGTCATCGACCCGTACGTGCGTCCCGGCATCCCGCTGGTCGAGAAGCTCGGCCAGGTGTTCTCCGGGCTCGCCAGCAGCCCGGTGACGAGCGTCGACGTCGAGGTGCGCGGCGAACTGGCCGACTACGACGTCAGCGTGCTGAAGCTCGCTGCGCTCAAGGGCATCTTCACCAACATCGTCAGCGAGACGGTGTCGTACGTGAACGCACCGCTGCTCGCCGACCAGCGCGGCATCGAGGTGCGCCTCATCACCGACTCGGTGAGCGAGGAGTACCGCAACCTGATCACCCTGCGCGGCGCGCTCAGCGACGGCTCGCAGATCTCCGTGTCGGGCACCCTGACCGGGCCCAAGCAGATCGAGAAGATCGTCGGCATCAACGGCTACGACGTCGAGGTTCCGGTCGCCGAGCACCTCGTGGTCATGGTCTACGACGACCGCCCGGGCATCGTCGCGGTCTACGGCCGCGAGTTCGGCGAGGCCGCGATCAACATCGCGGGCATGCAGGTCGCGCGGACGTCGGCCGGCGGCAAGGCGCTCAGCGTCCTCACCGTCGACTCACGCGTGCCGGACGGCCTGCTCGAGAAGGTGCGGCTCGCGATCGACGCCGACCTGATGCAGGAGATCGACATCACCGAGTCCTGATCGGTGTCGCGGGTCTCCGGCCGCTACAGTCGGAGGCCGCCTCGCGCCAGCCGGGCTGAGCTCCGCGTGCGCTCAGACGTCGCCGGCGAACCGGCGGATCAGGGCGACCAGGTCGTCGATGTCCGTCTCGTCGCGCAGCACGTTGTTCGCCGCAGGGAGCAGCGCCGTGTTGTAGTACATCCCGTCGCCGATCAGCATGATGGTGCGCGCGACCAGCGGATCGCCGACGGCCTCCTGCAGCACCTCCAGCCAGCGCCGCTGTGCGCGGGCGAGCGCATCCCGGGCCTGAGGGTCGGCTGCCTGCGCGAGCCGGGCGATCGCCACAATCGCGCGCTCGAAGCGCGAGTCCGTCGGGATCGACGTCCGGAGGAAGTAGTCAACGGGGCCGTCCGGCGCTGCGCGCATCGCGGCGACATCCTCGTCGATGAGCGCGGCGAAGCGGTCGAGCACGCCCGCCGCCAGGGCCTCCTTGGAGGCGAAGTGGTAGAGCAGCCCGCCCTTGGAGACCCCGGCGCGGGCAGCGACGGCGTCGAGGGTCGCGGCACGCTCGCTCTGCTCGGCGAGCAGCTCCTCGAAGGCGTCGAGCACGCGGTCGCGGGCGGAGACCCGAGCGCCCGACGGCGTGATCGCAGCAGCTGCGGCGGCCGTGGCCGCAGCGGGTGCGGCGGACTCGCGCGGAGCGGGGGAGGAGGGCGCTGCGGCAGGCGGCATGACCCCATGGTAGCCGCATCGCCTTGATGCTGTACCGTCCAGACGGTACAGTAGTCCGCATGACCACGACACCGACCCTCCCGGCCCCGGCGATCACGCGTGCGGGCGTGCGCGGCTGGGCGGCGCTCGGCGTCCTCATGCTGCCGACGCTGCTCGTCTCCGTCGACAACACCGTGCTCAGCTTCGCCCTGCCCGCGATCTCCGAGGCGCTGCGCCCGTCGGCGACCGGGATGCTGTGGATCGTCGACATCTACCCGCTGGTCCTCGCCGGCCTGCTCGTGGCGATGGGCAGCCTCGGCGACCGCATCGGCCGCCGACGGCTGCTGCTCATCGGCGCCACCGGCTTCGCCGCCGTGTCGGCCGTCGCCGCCTTCGCCCCGACCGCCGAGCTGCTCATCGCAGCCCGGGCCGCGCTCGGCGTCTTCGGCGCCATGCTGATGCCGTCCACCCTGTCGCTGCTGCGGAGCGTCTTCCTCGACCGCGAGCAGCGCCGCCTCGCGATCGCGATCTGGGCGTCCGGCTTCGCGGCCGGCTCCGCGCTCGGCCCGATCGTCGGAGGGGTGCTCCTCGAGCACTTCTGGTGGGGCTCGGTGTTCCTGCTGGCGGTGCCCGTCCTCATCCCGCTGCTCGTGCTCGCACCCCTGCTGGTGCGCGAGTCGCGCGACCCGGCGCCCGGTCCGGTGGATGTGCCCGGCATCGTCCTCTCGCTCCTGACCATGGCGCCCATCGTCTACGGCATCAAGGCGCTGGCGGTCGACGGCTTCTCGCCGGTCGCGGTGCTGGCGATCGCGCTCGGCGCCGGCTGCGGCTTCCTGTTCGTGCGGCGGCAGTTGCGGCGCCCTGTTCCGATGCTCGACATGCGGCTGTTCACGCGACCCGCCTTCAGCGGAGCCGTCGTGGTCAACCTGCTGAGCGTGGTGTCGCTCGTCGGCTTCCTGTTCTTCGTCTCGCAGCACCTGCAGCTCGTGATCGGGCTGACGCCGCTGCAGTCGGGGCTCGTGCTGGTGCCGGGCCTCCTCACGATGATCGTCGCCGGCCTCGTCGTCGTCCCGATCGCCCGCCGCGTCCGGCCGGGTGTCGTGATCGCGGGCGGGCTGACGCTCTCCGCCGCGGGCTACCTGCTGGTCGCGCTGACCGGCGGGGGAGCGCCGTGGAGCATCCTGCTGGCCGCCTTCGTCCTCCTGGGCGCGGGGATCGGCGGGGCTGAGACGGTCTCGAACGAGCTCGTCATCTCGACCGCTCCCGCAGCCAAGGCCGGCGCCGCGTCGGCGGTGTCGGAGACGGCGTACGAGCTGGGCGCCGTGCTCGGCACGGCGACGCTCGGCACACTGATCACGGCCTCGTACCGGGCGACGCTCGTCGTCCCGGAGGGGCTGACCGCCGCGCAGGCCGACGCCGCGGGGGAGACCCTGGGCGGCGCGGTCACCGTCGCGGCCGGCCTGCCGGGCCCGCTCGGCGAGCAGCTGCTGGCCTCGGCGCGCGCCGCGTTCGACAGCGGCGTCGGGGTCACCGCGGTGATCGGCATCGTCCTGGTGGCGAGCGCCGCGCTCGTCGCCCTCATCACCCTGCGTCACGTGCGCTCCTGAGCGCGGGTGGATGTCGTGGCGCGGCGATAGGGTGGCACTACCGGTTCCGCCCATCGACCAGCGCAGGAGTGTCATGTCCCGTACCGTCAAGCTCGCCGTCATCCCCGGGGACGGAATCGGTCCGGAGGTCATCGCCGAGGCCGTCACGGTGCTCGACGCGGTGACGGAGGGGAGCGGGCTCTCATTCGAGAAGACGCACTTCTCGCTCGGGGCGGACCGCTACCTGGCGACGGGCGACGTCCTGACGGATGCCGACCTGGAGTCCATCCAGGCGCACGACGCCATCCTGCTCGGAGCGGTCGGCGGTGTCCCGGGCGATCCCCGCCTGGCGGGCGCGAACATCGAGCGGGGGCTCCTGCTGAAGCTGCGGTTCTCCCTCGACCACTACGTGAACCTCCGCCCGACGACGCTCTTCCCGGGCATCGCCAGCCCGCTCGCGAACCCCGGCGATGTCGACTTCGTCGTCGTGCGCGAGGGTACAGAGGGTCCGTACGTCGGCAACGGAGGCGCGATCCGGCAGGGCACGCCCCACGAGATCGCCAACGAGGTCTCGGTGAACACCGCCTACGGCGTCGAGCGCGTCGTGCGCTACGCGTTCGAGCAGGCCGCGCAGCGGAGGCGGAAGCTGACGCTCGTGCACAAGACCAATGTGCTCACCTTCGCGGGCTCGCTGTGGAAGCGGATCGTGGATGCGGTGGCCGCCGAGCATCCCGACGTCACGGTCGACTACCTCCACGTCGACGCCGCGACGATCTTCCTCGTCACGGATCCTGCTAGATTCGATGTGATCGTCACGGACAACCTCTTCGGCGACATCCTCACCGACCTCGCGGCCGCGATCAGCGGCGGTATCGGGCTGGCGGCCTCGGGCAACATCAACCCGGCCGGGGCCTTTCCGAGCATGTTCGAGCCGGTTCACGGATCGGCCCCCGACATCGCCGGCCAGCAGAAGGCCGACCCCACCGCCGCCATCCTCTCCACGGCGCTCCTGCTCCGCCACCTCGGCGAGAAGGAGCTCGCCGAACGCGTGGAACAGGCGGTGACCGCCGACCTCGCCGCCCGCACGGGCGCTGCGCGAACGACCTCCGAGATCGGCGCAGCGATCGCCGCGCGAGTGGCGCAGAATTGATTCACCGTCGCATAAAGGACCTGTCATGACTTCGACCAGCATCTCCCTCACCAGCGGACCCACCGAGACCTCGGGCCTGCTCTGGAACGTCACCCGCAACGACGCCGCCCGAGACGCGGCGACCCGGGCCGAGATCCTCGCGGACCCCGGCTTCGGCAACCACTTCACCGACCACATGGCCGACATCTGCTGGTCGGCCAAGGGCGGCTGGCACCGTCCGCGTGTCTCGCCCTACGGCCCCATCCAGCTGGAGCCGTCGGCCGCGGTGTTCCACTACGCGCAGGAGATCTTCGAGGGCCTGAAGGCGTACCGCCACGAGGACGGCTCGATCTGGGGTTTCCGTCCCGAGGCGAACGCCGCCCGCATGCAGCGCTCGGCCTACCGCCTCGCGCTCCCCGAGCTGCCGGTGGAGCACTTCCTCGACTCGATCAAGCAGCTGATCGCCGTCGACGGCGACTGGGTGCCGGACGCGCCGGAGACGAGCCTGTACCTCCGGCCGTTCATGTTCGCCAAGGAGGCGTTCCTCGGTGTGCGCCCGGCCAACAAGGTCGCGTACTACCTGATCGCGAGCCCGGCGGGCGCGTACTTCCCGAGCGGCGTCGCCCCGGTGTCCATCTTGCTGTCCGACCGCTGGTCGCGCGCCGGCAAGGGCGGGACGGGTGCGGCCAAGACCGGCGGCAACTACGCCTCGAGCCTGCTCCCGCAGTCGGAGGCGTACGAGCACGGTTGCGCCCAGGTGCTCTTCCTCGACTCGGTCGAGGGCAAGTACCTCGAAGAGCTCGGCGGGATGAACGTGGTGCTCGTGCGCAAGGACGGCACGCTGGTCACGCCCGAGTCCGACAGCATCCTCGAGGGCATCACCCTCGACTCGGTGCTGCAGCTGGCCCGCGACCGCGGCCACGCCGTCGAGCGCCGCAAGGTGACGCTCGACGAGTGGCGCGACGGCGTGGAGTCGGGCGACATCGTCGAGGTGTTCGCGTGCGGCACGGCCGCGGTGATCACCCCGATCGGCGAGCTCAAGTCGGACACGTTCACCGTAGGCGACATCACCGCGCCTCCCGGAGAGCTGACCATGTCGCTGCGCCAGGAGCTGACGGACATCCAGTACGGCCGCGAGCGCGACCGCCACAACTGGATGTACCGCCTCGACGCGTAGTTCTGACTTGTGCGGACGGAGGAGTTCGCGGTCCGTCCGTCGGTGTTTCGCGTGAAAGGGAGGAGTCTGCGGCCGGTTCGGCCGCAGACTCCTCCCTTTCACATACCGCCGGAACGCGATGCCCTCGGGCCGAACCCTGGCTAGCATCGAGGCATGGGTAACGGGACCGTGTTCGCCGTTGTCGGACCGGGCGCGGTCGGCGGCCTCCTCGCGTGGTTGTTGCACCGGGCCGGACACGACGTGGTCGCGGTGGGCCGCCCGGCCACCGTCGAGGCGATCCGGCGCGACGGCATCGAAGTGCGGAGCGAGCTGTTCGGCGACGGCGTCGAGCGTGTCCCGGCCGCGACGGAGGTGCCCGCCGGCGCGAGCGTCCTGCTCGCGACGAAGGCCTACGGACTGGATGACGTGCTTCCCGGCGTCGTGGCGGCGCGACCCGCCGAGGTGATCTCCTTCCTCAACGGCGTCGAGCACATGGAGCCGCTGCGTTCTGCGCTTCCGGGTGTGCCGGTCGCGGGCGCATCCATCGCGGTGTCGGCGCTGCGCGCATCCACCACCGTCATCGACCACCGGAGCCCGTTCGTCCGCATCGAGGCGCCGCAGGCGGCGGCCGGCTTCGCCTCGGTTCTCGCGCTCACCGACGCCGGCCCGAGCGTCCGCATCGGCGGGAGCGAGGCGGAGGTGCTCTGGGCGAAGTTCCGCCTGCTGGCCTCCCTCGCGCTCCTCACCTCGTATTGGCGGCAGCCGGCCGGGCCGGCCCTCAGCGAGGACCCCGAGCTGACCGAAGGGGTCGTCCGTGAGGTGGTCGCCTGCTCGGCCGCCGAGGGGGTCCCCGCGTCCGAGCTCGACCTGGTCCGAGCCCTCCACAGCGTCCCCGGCGGGATGCGCACCTCCCTCCAGGAGGACCTCGCCGCCGACGCCCCGAGCGAGCTCGACGCCATCGGCGGAGCGCTCCTGCGCATCGGCGAGCGGCACGGCATCGCGACTCCCTCCCTTGCGCGCATCCTGTCGGCGCTAGGCTCGAACGCGTGAAGATCGCACGTTTCAGCCACACCCGCGAAGGCTCGTCGACGCCCGCCATCGACTACGGCATCGTCGACGAGGACGCCCTGGTCGTGCTCGCCGGCGACCCGATGTTCGTGGGATTCGAGACCACAGGGGAGCGCGTCCCGCTGGGCAAGGTCGGCTCGCTGCTCGCTCCGGTCATCCCGCGGTCGAAGGTCGTCGCGGTCGGCAAGAACTACCGCGAGCACGCCGCCGAGATGGGTGGAGAGGCGCCGGGAGAGCCGCTGCTGTTCCTGAAGCCGAACACGGCCGTGATCGGCCTCGGCGACGCGATCGTGGTGCCGCCGCAGTCCGAGCGCGTCGACTACGAGGGCGAGCTGGCCGTGGTGATCGGCAAGATCGCCCGCAACGTCCGGGCGGAGGACGCCGCCGGCCACATCTTCGGCTACACCGTCGCGAACGACGTCACCGCCCGCGACCTGCAGGAGAAGGACGGCCAGTGGACGCGCGCGAAGGGCTTCGACACCTTCTGCCCGCTCGGCCCGGTGATCGAGACCGAGCTCGCGCCCGACGCCGTGCTGCGGACCCGCCTCAACGGCGAGCTCAAGCAGGAGGCGCCGATCTCGGACATGGTCCACGACATCCCGTCGATCATCGCGTACGCGTCGAGCGTGTTCACGCTGCTGCCGGGCGACGTCATCCTCACGGGGACGCCGTCCGGGATCGGCCCGATGAAGCCCGGCGACACCGTCGAGGTGGAGGTCGAGGGAGTCGGGTCGCTGGTGAATCCGGTGCGCGCCCCGAAGTAGCCTCCCCGGTAGGATCGAAGACGTATGTCTGACTCGATCGCTCACCCGTTCTCCGAGGCCACCGGCGCCGATGTGCGCGTGCGCTTCTGCCCGTCGCCGACCGGTACTCCGCACGTCGGCCTGATCCGCACCGCCCTGTTCAACTGGGCGTATGCGCGCCACACGGGCGGGAAGATGGTGTTCCGAATCGAGGACACCGACGCCGCCCGCGACAGCGAGGAGAGCTACCAGCAGATCCTGGATGCGCTGCGCTGGCTGCGCCTCGACTGGGACGAGGGCATCGACGTCGGAGGCCCTGACGGCCCTTACCGGCAGTCGCAGCGGTACGGCATCTACCGCGACCTCATCCAGAAGCTGCGCGATTCCGGCCACATCTACGAGAGCTTCGCGACGGCGGAGGAGATCGAGGCGCGCAACGTGTCGCTCGGCCGTGACCCGAAGCTCGGCTACGACAACTTCGAGCGCGATCTCACCGACGAGCAGAAGGCCGCCTACCGCGCCGAGGGCCGGGAGCCCGCCCTGCGGCTGCGCGTGCCGGACGACGACCTCAGCTTCGACGACCTCGTGCGCGGCGAGATCACGTTCAAGGCCGGCTCGTTCAGCGACTTCGTCGTGGTGCGCCCGAACGGCCACCCGCTGTACACGTTCGTGAACCCGGTGGACGACGCACTCATGGGCATCACGCACGTGCTCCGCGGCGAGGACCTGCTGTCGTCGACCCCGCGCCAGATCGCGCTGTACCACGCGCTGATCGACGCGGGGGTGACCACGTTCGTCCCGCGCTTCGGCCACCTCCCGTACGTGATGGGGGAGGGCAACAAGAAGCTCTCCAAGCGCGACCCCGAGTCGAACCTGTTCCACCACCGCGACCGTGGCTTCATCCACGAGGGCCTGGTCAACTACCTGGCGCTGCTCGGCTGGTCGCTGACGCACGACCGCGACGTCTTCTCGCTGGAGGAGATGGTGGCGGCGTTCGACGTGAAGGACGTCAACCCGAACCCGGCCCGCTTCGACCTGAAGAAGGCGGAGTCGATCAACGGCGACCACATCCGGCTCTTGGATGTGGCCGACTTCGCCGAGCGCACCATCCCGTACCTCGCCGCGGCCGGTGTGGTGGAGGAGCCGCTGACGCCTGCTCAGCACGAGGTGCTCGCGAAGGCGGCGCCGCTGGTTCAGGAGCGCGTGCAGCTGCTGGGCGAGACGCCCGGGATGCTCGGCTTCCTCTTCACCGACGCCGCCTCGCTCGTGGTCGAGCCCGACGCGCGCGCCTCGCTGCCGGACAACGCGGGAGAGGTGCTGGCCGCCTCTCTCGGCGCGCTGGAGCTGGTGCCCGAGGCGGAGTGGAACCACGAGGCCATCGAGTCCGCACTGCGCGACGCCCTGGTCGAGGGGATGGCGCTGAAGCCGCGCGTCGCGTTCGGCCCGCTGCGGGTGGCGCTCTCGGGCCGCCGCGTGTCGCCGCCACTGTTCGAGTCGATGGAGATCCTGGGCAAGGCGGAGACCATCGCCCGGCTCGACCGGCTGTCGGCGGACCTGGGCTAGCGCGATGACCGGTGTGACCGCGCCGCCGGCTCTCGAGCCGTCCTACGAGGTCGTCGTCATCGGCGGGGGACCCGCTGGCCTGTCCGCGGCACTCAACCTGGCCCGCGCCCGGCGCCGTGTGCTCGTGGTGGACGGCAACCGCCCGCGCCATGCTGCGACACTGCTCGCCCACGGGTTCCTCACCCGCGACGGGGTCAGCCCGCTGGAGCTGCGCCGCATGGGCCGGGAGGAAGTGGACGCGTACGACAACGCGACCGTCGTCTTCGCCCAGGTCGGCGCGGTCTCGGTGGAGGGCGACGGCTTCCGGGTCACGGCCCGCGGGGTGCGCGGCGGCTCTGACGTCGACGTACGCGCCGACACGGTGCTCATCGCGACCGGTGTGACGGAGACGATGCCGGCCATCCCGAGCATCCGCGCGTTCTACGGCACCCAGCTGCACAGCTGCATCGAGTGCGACGGTTTCGAGTCGGCCGGTCAGCCGCTCGCCCTGATCGGCGAGACCGACGACCTGGCCGAGCGGGCTCTGCTGCTCACCCAGTGGACGGACGACCTGATCGTCTTCACCAACGGCGTCGCTCCCATCGGCGAGGACGAGGAGCGCACGCTCGCCCGCCTCGGTGTGCGGGTCGAACGCCGCCCGATCGACGACGTGGTCGGCGAGAAGGGCGTCATGACCGGCGTCCGTCTCGCGGACGGCACCCTCGTCGAGCGGGCCGGCGGGTTCCTGCGCCCGGTATGGTCGCCCTCCCTGTCATTCGTGGATGCGCTCGACCTCGATCGCGACGCCGACGGCTACCTGCTGACCGACGCGGACGGCCGCACGTCGCTTCCCGGCGTGTACGCGGCGGGGGAGACGTCGGCACCCGGACCGCAGCAGCTGATCGTCGCCGCAGGCTCCGGTGCAGTGGTCGCCGCGGCCGTCAACCGCGACCTCATCGGGCTCTCGCTGGAGGACGCCGCCGTTTTGTAGTCCGGCCTGCCGGTAGGCTAGAGTTGTTTCTCGTGCCCGGACTACGGTTCAGGCCGGTGGGGTATGGTGTAATTGGCAACACGGCTGATTCTGGTTCAGTTGTTCTTGGTTCGAGTCCAGGTACCCCAGCAAGAAGCGCCCCGGTTCTCCGGGGCTTTTTTGTTGCCCTCGTGAGGGGTCAGGCGGCCCGTCCAGCCGCAGCGAGGATGAGGTCGGAGACCTCCGCCGGGTGCGAGACGAGCGAGACGTGGCTGGCGGCGAGTTCGATGGTGGTGGCGCCCATCCGTTTCGCCATGAAGCGCTCGAGGTCGGGGTTGATCGTCCGGTCCTCCGTCGAGACCGCGTACCAGCTGGGCTTGTGGCGCCAGGCGGCGTGCGTGGTCCTGCCGGAGAAAAGCGTGTCGGAGATCGGTCCCTGCACCGCACACAGCACCCGCGCCTCCTCCGGCGGGAGGTCGCCGGCGAAGTCGCGCAGGAACGCCTCCTCGCTGAGGCGGCCCCACCCCTCCGACCACACCACCCCGGCGGACGCGGGCGGCAGAGGGTAGGTCTTGGCGAGCGCGCCATAGTCTTCGCCGGCGTCGGGGGCGCGAGCCGCCACGTAGACGAGCGCTGAGACGGCCGGGTCGACCCCGGCCTCTGTGACGATCATCCCGGCGAACGAGTGCCCGACGAGCACGGTCGGACCGGGGTTCAGGGCGATGGCGCGCCGGGTGATCTCGACGCCGTCCTGGAGTGTGGTGAGGGGATGTTGCACCGCCGTCACCCCGAGACCGGCGGCCTGCAGGCGGGGGATCACCTTCGACCAGGACGATCCGTCGGCATAGGCGCCGTGGACGAGGACGACGTTGGTGGCAGCTTCAGGCATTCCGACCTCTTTCAGCCGAGCGGGTGGAGCGTGGCAGCACGGTAGCAGGGAGGATCGCTGCGACAACAGAAGCAGATCGTGGCGGATCTGGCGGGACGCTGGCGGAACCTGCTACTTTGGCGGCCACCCGAACGAGCACCGCTCCGGCACCATCGCCCCAGGGGAGATCGACCCATGACCGACGAACCGTCTCCGATCGGCCCGATGTGACCGGTACGCCGGAACTCGTCCAGTCGACGCATCCCGGACGGGTGCGCCGCATCCATCTGGCCCTGGTCCTGCTGTCCTTCTCGGCGGGCGCGGCCGACGCCTTCGCCTTCCTCGCCCTCGGCGGGATCTTCACGGCGAACATGACCGGCAACCTGATCCTGAGCGGTATGTTCACCCGGCCCCAGTTCGCGCTGACCCTTCTGACGGCCGGGGTGGCCATCGTCTCGTTCGTCGGCGTGCTCTACACCGCCTTCCGGCTCACGCGCGCCCCGACGACCGTCTCGGCGACGGCACGACGGGCGTTCGGTCGCCTGGTGCTGCCGTCTGCGGCCGTGCAGACCGTCGTCGTCGTGATCTGGATGGTGCTGCCGGGTGCAGAAAGCACGGTGGAGCGTTGCGTGGTGATCGCTCTCTCCGCGGCTGCGCTGGCACTGCAGACCGTGGCGGCGAAGAAGCTCTCCGATGTGGATGGCGTGACCACCACCTACGTCACGGGAACGCTGACCACCACGATGCAGGATCTTGCGCTGCGCACCGCCCACGGCCAGGGCGTCCGGGTGCTCTCGGTGCTCGCTCTGCCGGTCGGCGCGGTGTGCGCGACGGCGGCCCTGGCGCTCGCGCCGATCCTCGGACCGGTCGTCGCGTGGGTGGCGGCTCTCCTTGCGACGGGCCTCCTCATCCCCGGCCCCGGTTCGGACTTCGGCGAGTGACGATGGCTGACTGGGGTGTGTTCGCCACCATCGTCGGCGGCGCGGCGGCGGCGCTCCTCGGCCTGCTCTTCGTGGCCGTGTCCATCCGGATCCAGGTCATCGCCGGGTCCATGGAACTGCGTCTCCGGGCGGCTCAGACGCTGAGCCTCTTCACCGCGATGCTGCTGGTGGCGGTGCTCCTCGCCGTGCCCGGTCAGCCTGCGAGGGTTCTCGGCATCGAGGTGATCGTCCTCGCGGTGCTGACGGCTGTCACGCTGCTCGTGCTGGACCGGCGGGCGACTGCGCCGTCGCCGACCCCGCTCGGGCGCGCGATTCAACGGATCAACCCGAACGTGGTGACCTCCGTGACTCTGCTCGCGGCAGGCATCCTCATGGTCGTCGTCGGGGAGGCCGGCGTGTATGTGCTCGTCCCGGCGGTGTTCGTGGCCTTCGTCGGTGGGGTGCTCAGCGCCTGGGTGTTCCTCATCCACGTCGACGCGTGAGTCGGCCGGGCCGGGTTCCGCGCGCAACATGTACGGACTCTCAGGAGCCGTATCGTTGTTCCGCCTGCCGGGCAGGAGTTGGATTGACGCGCGCCGATCAGCGCGATTTCGCATCGATGAAAGGACATCCGTGCGCACGTCAACGAGAACCCTCCGGGCCGCAGCCGTCACCGCCGGCGCGGCCCTTCTGTTCGTCGCGGCAGCCGCGACACCGGCTGCTGCGGCATCCGGTCGCAGTGCCCTGCCGGGCAGTCAGCCGGCCTGGGCGAATGCGAAGGCGCTCCGCTCCGCCGCTCCCGCGACCGACACCGTCGACCTCCGGGTGTACCTCCCGTGGCAGAACGCCTCTGCCGCAGCGCAGACCGCGCTTGCCGTATCGACCCCCGGCTCATCCAGCTACCGCAAGTTCCTGACGCCGCAGGCGTTCCGGCAGCAGTTCGCTCCGAGCCAGTCGAGCGTGGTGGCGGTGCAGCAGTTCCTGCGCAGCGCGGGCTTCACCATCGTGGACACGCCCAGCAACAACCGCTACGTATCGGCCGAGGGCACCGTCGCCCAGGCGCAGAACGCGTTCGGCGTCACCCTCGGCGAGTACAGCGCGTACGGGACGACCCTGCGGGCTCCCGAGTCGGCCGTCACCGTCCCCGCGTCGCTCGCCGGCATCGTGGAGAGCGTCGCCGGCCTCGACCAGGGCGCGTCGCTCATCCAACCGACGAGCACCGACGGCTACGGGAACGGCAACAGCCCGAAGCAGAACCACGGCGCTCCCTCGGTCGGCTTCCGCGCCGGGCAGCCCTGCTCGCTCTGGTACGGCGAGAAGACGGTGGCCATGCCGAACGCCCCGGCGTACGGGACCAGCACGAAGCCCATCGCGCCGTGCGGCTACACCCCGGCCCAGGTGCGCGGGCTCTACGGCCTCGACCAGGTCGCCGCGAACGGCTCCGGGCAGACGGTCGCGTTCGTCGGCGCCAACGCGAGCCCCACGCTCGTGCAGGATGTGACGAAGTACAGCAGCCTCCACAACCTTCCCGCTCCGAAGATCACCCAGCTGGTCGCGCCCGGTGTGTACAAGCACCCGGACACCCCGCAGCAGGTGCCGGGGGACTACTACGGCGAGGAGACGCTCGACGCCGAGGCCATCCACACGACGGCCCCGGGCGCCGACCTGCTGTACGTCGCCTCCGCGAACGCGCGGCAGGACTTCGACGCGTCGGTGAACCACATCGTCGACAAGCACCTGGCGAGCATCCTCTCGATCAGCTACGGGTTCGCCGGTGAGGCGGTGCCGCAGGGCTTCGTAAACAGCCTCAACAACACCTTCATCGAGGCTGCGGCGACCGGGGTTGGCGTGTTCGTCTCCAGCGGCGACAGCGGTGACGAGGTCGGTTCGTTCGGTACGCCGACGGTGGACTTCTACGCCGACAGCCCGTGGGTGACCGCGGTCGGCGGCAGCTCCGCCTCCGTCGTGCCGACGGCCGCTCCGTCGGGGCTGAGCTACTCGGCCATCGACGACCCGGCGTCCCCGCTGAACAACACCGGCTGGAAGCGGTCGTTCGAGGTCGGGTGGGAGACCGGGCTCGACGCGGTGAATCCGACAGCGACGGACCACATGTCCGGCGCTCCGTACGAGTTGGACGGTACCCTCGCGTCACCGCTGCCCGGCACGTTCAACGGCGGCGGAGGCGGAGGCGTGAGCCGTCTGTTCGCGCAGCCGGCCTATCAGGCGGCGGCCGTCGGAGCGGCGTCGGGACGCCTGGTGCCGGACATCAGCGCCCTCGCCGACCCCAACACCGGGCTGCTCGTCGGTCAGACGCAGACGTTCAGCAACGGCACCTACTACGACGAGTACCGGATCGGCGGAACGTCGGTCGCCGCCCCGCTCACCGCGGGTATCGCGGCGGTCGCGAACCAGGTGGCCGGTGCGCCGCTCGGGTTCCTGAACCCGCGGATCTACGCGGCATACGCGGCCGGTGGCTCGGCGTTCTACGACGTCGACCAGGCGGACATGTTCGGCACCACCGTGCAGTCCCCGCTGCCGTCGGTGCTTCGCGTGAACTACGTCGACAGCGAGAGCGCTGCGGGAGGTCTGAGCTACAGCCTGCGCACGCAGGAGGAGCCGAACCAGACCCTCCACAGCACCAAGGGCTACGACACGGCCACCGGAGTCGGGACGCCCAACGGCGCCGCGTTCTTCGCAGGCATCACGAAGTAGTCCGCTCAGCCGAGGTGCACGTTGTTGCGGTCTCGCACGGCGTGTCGACCGCAACAACGTGCACCTCGGCGGCTTAGGGGGCGGCGGCCTCTTCGGCCTCCTCGCCGTGTTGGACGATGTCGCCGTGCTGGAACAGGATGCCCTTCGCCGTCTCCCGCCACTGCGGCTTCGCCCGCAGCAGGAACTCGAGCTCCATGCTGAAGTGCTTGTACTCCTCTGCGAGCGAGTCGAGCATGATCGCCTTCGCGACCTCGTCCTTCTCGACGGCGATGCGCTGCTCGTACCAGCCGATCGCCTCCGCCTCCTCGGACAGGCTCGCGCACATCCGCGCGAACGTCCGCGTCTCCTCGCTGAGCTCGCTCGGCGGCTCGTGGTACTGATCAGTCGACATCGCCTGTCGTCCTTTCGTCGTGGGGACTCCATCCAATGTCCGGATGCCGGATCCCTCAAGGGCCACCCGCTGCGAATGCGCAGAGGCACGGCGGGATCGTCGTCCGCCGCTCGATAGGGTTGCGGCATGGCAACGAGCGTGATCGTCATCGGCGCGGGTGTCGTCGGCGCGGCGACGGCCTTGTCGCTGGCGCGCGAAGGAGCGTCGGTGCTGCTGCTGGAGGCGTTCGAACGCGGCCACGATCGCGGGTCGTCGCACGGTGCGACCAGGATCTTCCGTCACGGCTACGCAGAGCAGGACTATGTGGAGCTGTCCGTCCGCGCGCTCAGCGGGTGGAAGCAGCTGGAGCGGATCAGCGGCCGCACGCTGCTCGACGCGACGGGAGCGGTCGACCACGGCGATCCGGTGGTGCTGAAGGCGATCGCCGAGGCGCAGGATGCGGCGGGGCTGCCCTACGAGTGGCTGACAGGTGCCGAGGCCGAGACGCGCTGGCCGGGCCTCCGGTTCGAGGACCACGTGCTGTTCAGCCCGGGCGGCGGCCGATTGCGGGCAGCCGACGCTCTGGATGCCCTGCTCGACGCTGCCGAAGGCGCGGGAGCAGAGCTGCGCTTCGGCGTCCGCGCGACGGGAGTGGAGGACTCCGGCGACAACGTGACGGTGGTGACCGACGGTGGCACCCATACAGCTGACGTGGTGGTGGTCGCGGCAGGCTCGTGGACGCCGTCACTCCTGCGTCCCTGGCTCTCGGCTCACGGCGTGGAGCTTCCCGAAGTCCGCGTGACGGAGGAACAACCGGCGCACTTCCCGGTACTTCCTGGCCTGGCGGACGCAGAGACGGCCTGGCCGAGCTTCGTGCACCACCCCACCCGCAACGCCGTGGCCAGCGCCTACGGACTGCTGACACCGGGGGAGGGCGTCAAGGTCGGTTTCCACGGCGTCGGCCCGGAGGTGGACCCGGACGGTCGCGATCGGCGCATCGATCCCGACAGACTGGAACAGTTGAAGCAGTACGTGGCCGAGTGGGTGCCGGGTGTCGATGCGACGCATCCCGAGGGCATCAGCTGCCTCTACGACAGCACCGAGCAGGAGGACTTCGTGCTCGACCGCGTCGGGAAGGTCGTCATCGCAACCGGGTTCTCGGGTCACGGATTCAAGTTCGGTCCTGCGCTCGGCGATGTGCTCGCCCGTCTGGCGCTGCACCGCGAGCCGGCCGCGCCGCGCTTCCGCGTGGCGGTCGCGCCGCCCGACGCATAGCCGCATCGTCCGCTCGTCGCGGTGGCGGCCCTCCCCGCCGGGCGCTCGATGGTGGAGGATGTCGCGCATGACGGACACGGAAGGCGCCGGCATCGTCGGCGTCAGCACCATCGGCATCCCGGTCTCCGACCAGGATCGCGCGCTCGCGTTCTACCGCGATGTCCTCGGGTTCGAGGTGCGGGTCGACGCGCCACTCCCGCAGCTCGGGAGCCGCTGGATCATGCTCGCGCCACCCGGCTCCGCGGTGTCGGTGTCCTTGGTGCCGGCCCAGCCGGATGCGCCCGCGGGCGTCGAGACGGGCATCCGCTTCGAGACGCTCGACGCGGAGCGCACCCACGAGACGCTGTCTCGCGCCGGTGCCGACGTGGGAGAGATGCTCCGTTGGCCGGACGTCCCGGCGATGTTCGCGGCACACGACCCCGACGGCAACCGGTTCGAGGTGGTCGAGCGCGTCTGAGGCCCGCTCACTCCCCGTTGCGGAGGTCAGCGAGCCCGTCGTGGCGGAGCGCGATCCGGTCGAAGGTCGCGGTGCAGGTGTCGCCCATCGGCGCCTGCGACAGGAAGCCGACTCTCCAGCCGTCCGCGCCGGCATCCAGCCGGAACAGGCGGACGAAGTCCCACTGGATGCCGTCCGCCGACGAGTGGAATGCCCATGCCTCCCCGATGCGCGCGACGCGCAGGAAGACCTCGCCGCTGGTGACGTGGGTGCTGTTGCAGTCGTCCGAGTACCGGTCGGTGACGACGCTCACCACCATCGGCTGACCCTGCGGCGAGAACTCGAAGCACAATTTCGCCCAGTGGTCGTCGTCGCTCCACAGCACGAGCGCGCCGGCATCGAACGTCGTGCGGGGCTCCGCGACGCGAACCCGGGCGGACAGGGTGAAGTCGCCCGCGGGCGCCTCGAGCGTGAGCGCGGTCGCGGCGTGCTGCGAGTGCGCGCCGAGCGCGTCGTTCGACCAGTCGACCCCGGCGGCGGCCGTCAGAGCGAGCACCTCGGTCGAGGGGTCGAAGTCGGCGTCGCCGGGCGTGTGGGTCCAGGAGAGCTCGGGCAGGGTGGGGATGCTGATCGGCATACCGAGAACGCTACGGCACGGGCCCGTCATAGGGTGGCGGGATGGGCGATATCGACGTGCGGCCGGCGCGGCCGACGGAGTGGGCGGCGGTCGGCGGGCTGCGCTGGGATTCGGTGTTCGAGTTCGGGGGTGAGGCCCTCGATCCGCGCGACGTGTTCGCGGAGCAGTTCGCCGAGTGGGCGCGCGACCATCAGGACACGCACGAGTGCTTCGTCGCCGTCGCGGACGGCGCGGTGATCGGGATGACGTGGCTGGCCGTCATCCCGCGGGTCCCGAGCGCACGCGCGTTCCACCGCGCATCCGGCGACCTGCAGTGCGCGTACGTCGCCCCCGAACATCGCAACCGCGGGATCGGCGGCCGGCTGATCGACGCCGTCGTGGACAGCGCTCGCGAGCGGCGGCTCGAGCGCGTGACGGTGCACTCCAGCCCACGGGCGGTGCCCGTGTACGAGCGGCACGGTTTCAGCTCGGAGGGGCGACTGCTCCATGTCTACGTCGTGCATCGGGATGCGCCGGGGGCTCCGGCGGGAGTGTTGAGGTGACCGGCGCACAGGTGCGAGCAGCGCGTAGCGAGGACGCCGAGGCGATGGCCCGCGTGCACGTGGACTCGTGGCGCGAGACCTATCGCGGCGTGATGCCCGATCGGGTGCTCGATGACCCGGGGATGCTGGAGATGCGTCGCCGGTTCTGGGCCACCGTGCTCGCCGACCGGCGCTTCGAGGGCACGACAGCCGTCGCGGAAGAGAACGGCCGGATCGTCGGGATCGCCCTGGCCGGACCGTCGCCGAACGCGGAGGAGGACGGCGCGGCCCAGCTGTATGTGCTGTACCTGCTTCACGGGCATCACGGCAGCGGTCTGGGCCGCGGGCTGCTCGACGCGGTGCTGGACGACGAGAGTCCCGCGACGCTGTGGGTGGCCGATCCCAATCCGCGGGCCCAGGCGTTCTACCGCAAGGCCGGCTTCACCGCCGACGGTGAAGAGAAGGTCGAGGACGGTGTGCGGGAGCTGCGGATGATCCGCCCGGCCGGGGGAGCGTCGCGCGTCAGCGGTTCGCCGGGTCGAGGGTGATCTCGACGTCGTACTTCAGCTGCGGTTCCGGGGAACCGAACAGGAGGGCGGGGTTCAGCCAGACGAGCTCGACCTCGGTGAGGCCGAAGCGACGCGAGACGGCGAAGAGGGTGTCGTAGGGGTTGGGGACGTAACCGGTCAGCACGCCGTCCTTCACGATCGCCTTCCCCCGGGCAAAGGACACGGGGCCGTGGTCGACGGCCTGGAGCTTCGGAAAGGGGGAGGGCAGGGTCCACGTCAACGGCGCGGCCGCGACGACGCCGGAGCCGTCGACCGTCTCCTCGATGGAGTGCAGGTACGATGGATCGCCTTCGGACGTGAAGCCCGGCGGGATGGGCAGCACGAGCTCGCCGTCGGGCGTGACGCTGACGAGGTCCGAGTCCAGGCCGAACACCATGGGCTGCACCGGATCCGGCTTGCCATCGTGGCGGGCGTTCGTCACGAGGAGGGAGTAGCCGTGCAGGCGGGATGCGTCGGCGCTCCCCGCCGGCAGCGGGGCGTCGGGCCGCACGTGCACCTCGACCCGGAGCGAGGAGTCGACCACCACTCGCACAGCACCGGTCAGTGGCGGCGCCACGGGCATCCCATCGCCGGGGTCGTGCTCCACGGCCTGCAGCTGACCCGTCGCGATGGTCTGCCCGGCCACGCGCAGCTCGGGGAGCTGCTGCGCGATGGGGACGGGATCCGGGGTCTCGGTCGACGTCGACGTCGGGCGGGATGCGGCAGGCGCGAGCAACGAGCATCCCGAGACGACCGCGGTGACCGCCACGATGAACAGAGCCGCGGCGACGCGACCCACCCCCCGATGAATCATGGCTCGACCCTAGCGCACCCCGCCGGCCCACGCAGAAGCCCGCCGGACGCACGCCGGACTACACCTGCGCGCCGAGCTTGAAGCCCTGCGCCTCTTCGCCCTTCCGGGTGTAGGAGAAGCCGTCGGCGCCGATGGTGACCTCCATCTCGGAGTCGTCGGTGCGGCTCGTCAGCGGCTGCGGGTTGCCGTCGAGGTCGAGGACGGTCGACGCCTCCGTGTACCAGGACGGTACGACGGGGTTGCCCCACCAGTCGCGGCGCTGGTTGTCGTGCACATCCCACGTGACGACCGGGTTGTCCGGGTCGCCGGTGTAGTAGTCCTGCGTGTAGATCTCGACGCGGTGGCCGTCGGGGTCGCGCAGGTACAGGTAGAACGCGTTGGAGACGCCGTGACGGCCCGGTCCGCGCTCGATGCAGTCGCTGCGGCGGAGGGCGCCCAGCTTGTCGCAGATCGCGATGATGTTGTGCTTCTCGTGGGTGGCGAATGCGACGTGGTGCATCCGCGGGCCGTCGCCGCCGGTCATCGCGGTGTCGTGCACGGTCGGCTTGCGGCGCATCCACGCGGCGTAGGTGGTGCCGTGCTCGTCCTGGATGTCCTCGGTGACGCGGAAGCCGAGGTCCTCCATGTACTTCACGGCTCGCGGCACGTCGGGCGTGACCTGGTTGAAGTGGTCGATCCGGACGAGCGCGCCGGGCGTGTACAGGTCGTAGCGCCAGGCGAGGCGTTCCACGTGCTCCACCTCGTAGAAGAACTCGTACGGGAAACCGAGTGGGTCCTCGACGCGGACCGAGTCGCCGACGCCCTTGGTGAAGCCCTCGGAGCGACGCTCCACCCGGCAGCCCAGCTCGGTGTAGAACGCGACAGCGCGGTCCAGGTCTTCCGGCGTCCGCACCCGGTACGCGAACGCCGCGACGGCCGCCACCGGTCCCTTGCGCAGCACGAGGTTGTGGTGGATGAACTCCTCGAACGACCGCAGGTACACGGCGTTCTCGTCCTCCTCGGTGACGACGAGGTCGAGCACGTCGACGTAGAACTCGCGACTGGCGGCGAGGTCGGTGACGACGAGCTCCATGTAGGCGCACCGCACGACATCCGGCGGGGTGGCCTTCGGCGTCGGGATGCGGTCGGTCGGCGCCGGGATGGGGTCGCTGCCGGTCACGGTGGGCTCCGGCGAGTCGGGGGTGATGGTCATGGTGGTGCGTCCTCTGCGTTGAGTCTGTGCGGGGTTCGTGATGGATGCGAGGTCAGGCGTCGCCGGCGTCTTCGGCCGCTTCCGCCGCTTCCTCCGGCTGGTGCGCGCTCGCACCGAACCGGGCGGTGTGGACGGGGCCCAGCGTGATGTGCACGGCCTGCTGGTCCGTATAGAAGTCGATCGAGCGGTATCCGCCCTCGTGCCCCAGCCCGGAGGCCTTCACTCCGCCGAACGGCGTGCGCAGGTCGCGGACGTTGTGCGAGTTGAGCCACACCATCCCAGCCTCGACGTTCTGGGCGAAGGTGTGCGCGCGCTCCAGATCGCTGGTCCAGATGTACGCGGCGAGGCCGTACTTCACGCCGTTGGCGAGGTCCAGCGCCTCCTCGTCCGAGTCGAACGGGGTGATCGCGACGACCGGGCCGAAGATCTCCTCCTGGAAGATCCGCGCGTCGGGCGCGACATCGGCGAAGACGGTCGGCGCGACGTAGTTGCCGTGCTCGAGACCCTCCGGGCGTCCGCCGCCCGCGAGCAGACGTCCCTCCTGCTTGCCGAGCTCGACGTACGACATGACCTTCTCGAAGTGCTCCGGGTGTACGAGCGCGCCGACCTCGGTCTTCGGGTCGTGCGGATCGCCGACGACGATGTTCTTCGCCCGCTCGGCGTAGCGCTCCAGGAACTCGTCGTAGATCGGACGCTCGACCAGAATGCGGGAGCCGGCCGTGCAGCGCTCGCCATTGAGCGAGAACACACCGAACAGCGTCGAGTCGATCGCCGCATCCAGGTCCGCGTCGGCGAACACGACGGCCGGCGACTTGCCGCCCAGCTCCATCGACAGGCCCTTGAGGTACGGCGCCGCGTTCGCGAAGATGATCTGTCCGGTGCGGCTCTCGCCGGTGAACGAGATGAGCGGGACATCGGGATGCTTCACCAGCGCGTCACCCGCCTCCTCGCCCAGCCCGTTGACCAGGTTGAACACGCCGTCCGGCACGCCGGCCTCACGGAAGATCTCCGCCCACAGGCTCGCCGACAACGGCGTGAACTCGGCCGGCTTCAGCACGACCGTGTTTCCGGTGGCGAGCGCCGGGGCGAGCTTCCAGCTCTCCAGCATGAACGGCGTGTTCCAGGGGGTGATGAGCCCGGCGACGCCGATCGGCTTGCGGTTGACGTAGTTCAGCTGGCTGCCGGCGACCTTGTAGGCGTCGTCGGCCTGCGCCACGATCAGGTCGGCGAAGAAGCGGAAGTTCTCCGCGGCACGCTGCGCCTGACCGAGCGCCTGGGTGATCGGGAGGCCGGTGTCGAAGGTCTCGAGCTCGGCGAGCCGCTCGTCCTGCTCTTCGACCGCGTCGGCGATGCGGTTCAGCACCCGCGCCCGCTCGCGCGGCTTCATCCGCGGCCACGGACCCTCGCGGAAGGCGCGGCGGGCGGCGGCCACGGCCAGGTCGATGTCCTCCTTCTGACCCGCTGCACCCTGCGCGTACGTCTCGTTCGACACCGGGTCGAGCACGTCGAACGTCGCGCCCGAGACGCTGTCGACGAAGCGGCCGTCGATGAAGTGCCGGATGGTGTCCGGGAGGTTCTCGGGGATGTGGTGCTGCGCCATGCGCGGCCTCCTGTCGGTCGTAATGGTCACGGCTGCTGCTGTTCGCTCGCGGCCGCCTGCTCCTGGCGGCGGTGGAGGGCGTCCAGGGTGGCGAGCCGGTGGCGCCGGGCGGCGAGCTCGATCTCGAGCGGCTCGGCGCCGGATTCGATCAGCTCGACGATGTGCTCGTGCTCGTCGACGGACTCGCGGGCACGGCCGGGCACGAAGCTGAACGTCGAGTCGCGCAGCACGGTCAGGCGGTTCCAGCCGCGGTGTACCAGGTCGAGGATGTGCGGGTTCGGGCACTCCTCGAAGAGGACCGCGTGGAACTGCTGGTTGAGCTCGGTGAACCGGTGCGGGATGAAGTCGTCGAGGCACGCGATCATCTCACGGTTGATCGCCCTGGCCCGCTCCAGGTGGTCGGCGGTCAGCAGGGGAGCGGACATCTGGGTCGCGGCGCCCTCGACGAGGGCGAGAGTCTCCATCGTGTACGTGTACTCGGCCTCGTGCAGCAGGGCGACCTGGGCGCCGACGTTCTTCTCGAACGTCACCAGCCCCTCCGCCTCCAGCCGGCGGATGGCCTCCCGCACGGGGACGACGCTGATGTCCAGCTCGCCCGCGATCTGCCCGAGGACCAGCCGGAATCCGGAGACGTACCGGCCGTCGTCGATGCGGGCCCGGATGAACTCGTATGCGAGCTGCGACTTGCTCGGGGCCGCGGCCTTCAGCGCTGCGTCTGCCATGCGCGGTACCTCTCTCTCCACTCGGCGTTCATCGGGAACAGCCCGTCGACGGGGTGGCCGGCCGCCACCTGCTCGGCGATGAACTCCTCTTCGCGTTCCTGCTCGATCGCGTCAGTGACGACCTCCTCGACCAGGGCGGGCGGGATGACCAGCAGGCCGTCCGCGTCGCCCACGATCACGTCGCCAGGCTGCACGGCCGCGCCGCCGCAGGCGATGGTCACGTCGGTGTCCCACGGCACGTGCTTGCGGCCGAGCACGGCCGGATGCGGGCCGTTGTGGTAGGTCGGGATGTCGAGGGAGGCGACCACCGCGAGGTCGCGCACGCCGCCGTCGGTGACGATCCCGGCCGCGCCGTTGACCTGCGCCCGCAGCGCGAGGACGTCGCCGACGGTTCCGCTTCCGCGCTCGCCGCGGGCCTCGATCACGAGCACCTCACCCGGCCCGACCGAGTCGAACGCGCGCTTCTGCGCGTTGTATCCGCCGCCGTGCGAGGCGAAGAGGTCCTCCCTGTTCGGGATGTAGCGGAGCGTCCGCGCCGTGCCGACGACCCGCGCGCCGGGCCGGGTGGAGGTCAGGCCGTCGATGGAGACGTTGTCGAGCCCGCGCTTGCGGAGCTGCGAGCTGAGGGTGGCGGTGGCGACGCTCGCGAGCTTCGCTCGCAGCTCGTCCGTCAGGGTGAACGACGGCTCCGGGGGTGTGCCGTACGCCTCGGAGCGCTGATGGTCGTCGACGCTGGGCTGGGTTCCGAAGTCGCCGAACGGGATGCTGCCCTCGGTGATGCGGGTGACCAGGCGGCCGGTGGTCGGCGCGCCCGGCGCTCTGGGCGCATCCACTTCGACCTCGACCGTGTCGCCGGGGGTCGTCACCGACGAGCCCGCCGGGGTGCCGGTCAGGATGACGTCGCCGGGCTCCAGGGTCATCAGCTGGGAGAGGTCGGCGACGAGGCGGCCGAACGGGAAGAGCAGGTCGTCGGTGGTGCCCTCCTGCACCAGGTCGCCGTTGAGCCAGGTGCGGACGCGGAGGGCGTCCGGGTCGAGGTCGGCGGCCGAGAGGACCGCGGGGCCGAGGGGTGTGAAGCCGTCGCCGCCCTTCGAGCGCACGTTGGAGCCCTTGTCGGCGGCGCGGAGGTCGTAGAGGCCGAAGTCATTCGCGGCGGTGACGCCGGAGACGGCCGCCCAGCCGTCCTCGGGGGAGACCCGGCGGGTCGGGCGGCCGATGATCAGCGCGATCTCGCCCTCGAAGGCGAGGAGTTCGGTGCCGGCGGGGCGCTCCAGCTCGCCGCCCGATTCGGCGATGGAGGAGGAGGGCTTGAAGAAGTAGGAGGGCTGCGCGGGTGTGCGTCCGCGCTGTGCGGCGCGCGAGCGGTAGTTCAGGTGCACCGCGATGATCTTGCCGGGGCGGGGGATGTCCGTCACGGGTGGTGCCTCCTCATCGTCGGGGACGGTCTGGGACCGTATTCGAGATCATATACAATCGCTGGAGCCTGTTCAAGCTAATACGCGGCCGGAGCGGGAGAGTCGGGCGTCGCGCCGATGAAACGGTCCGCAAGTGCCTCCGACGCCTGCGCGAGCAAGGTGACGTCGGCGCCGACGAGCACATACGCGGCACCGGCGGCCGCATAGCGGTCGGCCGTCGCCGGGTCGAAGGCGTTCACGCCGACGGGGGTGCCCGCCGCGCGGCCGGCGGCGATCACGGACTCGACGGCCGCGACGACGTCCGGATGGTTCTGCTGCCCGAGCAGGCCCATCGAGGCCGCGAGGTCGGCGGGGCCGACGAGCAGCGCATCCATGCCGTCGATCGCCGCGATCGCCGCCGCCTGCTCGAGCCCCTCTGTCGTCTCGATCTGCACGGTCAGCGAGACGAGGTCGCTCGCGCGGGCGAGGTAGTTCGGGATGCGGCTCCAGCGCGACGATCGTGCGAGTGCGCTGCCGACGCCGCGCACGCCGTGCGGCGGGTAGCGCACCGCGCGCACCATGGCCTCGGCGTGGGCGACGCTGTCGACCATCGGGACGAGGATGTTCTGGGCGCCCAGGTCGAGCAGCTGCTTGATCACGACCGGGTCGCCGATCGGGGCGCGCACCACCGGAATCGCCGGGTACGGCGCGACCGCCTGCAGCTGGGCGAGGATCGACTCGAGGTTCACGGGGGAGTGCTCGCCGTCGATCAGCACGATGTCGAGCCTGCTGCCCGCGCAGATCTCGGCGACCAGCGGGCTGCCCGCGCAGGACCACATCCCGAACAGCGTGCGGTCGGCGTCGCGCAGACGGTCGGCGAACGTCGGCGCGGCATCTAGACGAATCGGCATGTGACGGCTCCCAGGGTTCCGTAGTCGGCGTGGACGGTGTCGCCGCGCTCGACCCACATCGGGCGGGTGAACGAACCGGCGAGGACGATGTCGCCGGCCTCGAGGCGGCCGCCGTGCTGGGCGAGCTTGTTCGCGAGCCAGGCGACGCCGGTGGCGGGATGGTCGAGCACCGCCGCGGCGACGCCGGACTCCTCGATGGTCTCGTTGCGGTACAGCAGGGCGGAGACCCAGCGCAGGTCCACCGCATCCACCGCCACCGGCCGGCCGCCGACGACCATGCCGCCCATCGCCGCGTTGTCGGAGATGGTGTCGACGATCGTGCGGCCCTGCATCTCGATGCGCGACGACAGGATCTCGAGGGCGGGCACGACGTAGCGGGTGGCGTTGAGCACGTCGAACAGGGTGACGTCCGGGCCTTCGAGCGGCTCGGCGAGGACGAACGCGAGCTCGACCTCGATGCGCACGTTCGAGAACTGGTCGAACGGGATGACGGAGCCGGTCTCGTAGACCATGTCGGCGAAGATCGCGCCGTAGTCGGGCTCGGTGATGCCGGTCGCCTGCTGCATGACCTTGGAGGTGAGGCCGATCTTTCGGCCGATGAGCCTGCGTCCCTCGGCGAGTCCGCGTTCGACCCACAGGCGCTGGACCGCATACGAATCCTCGACCGTCATGTCCGGATGGCGGGCGGTGAGCAGCGGTACCGTCGTGCGGTCGCGTTCGGCGGTCGCGAGTTCGTCGGCGATGGCCTGGATGGTCGGGCGATCGAGCACTCGGAGTCCCTTCGACGTCGGAGGAGGGGCGCGATGCCCCGAGTGGATCGTATATCTTCCTGTACACCGCGGCCAGGCGGTGTGCCTGTGAATGCGCTCCGGCCGGGGAGGCGGGCGGCGCGGTCAGGCCGCGGGAGCGGGGAGCGCCGCGCGGATGAGGACCCGGGCGGCGGCGCGCGCGTCGGCCGCGGCGTCGGGTGTCCCGGCGATCGCGGCCGTGGTCTGCGCCCCCTCGGCGAGGATCGCCAGCTGCGGCGCGAGCGAGGGCGACGCCCCCGCCTCGGCGGCGAGCTCGGCGACGAACGTCTGGAACGACTCCTTGTGCCGCCGGGCGGCCTCCGCCACGCGCGGGTCGGCCGCGCCGAGCTCGCCGAACGCGTTGATGAAGCCGCAGCCGCGGAAGGTGTCCTCGATGAACCAGTCCGCCAGGTAGTCGTAGATCGCGAGCAGGCGCGCCTCGGCGCCGTCGACGGTCGCGACCCTCGCGGCGACGCCGTCGGTCCAGAGGTCGTGACGCTTCGCGAGCACCGCGAGCACGAGGTCGTCCTTCGAGGGGAACAGCTGGTACAGCCGTCGCAGCGACACGCCCGCCGCATCCCGTACCTGATCCATGCCGACGGCGTGGAAACCGCGCGCGTAGTAGAGCGCGTCGGCAGCGTCCACGATCCGGGTCCGCATCTCTTCATCCGCCATTCTCCGATTGTAGCTTGACTGAGAACGATAGTTCTCGCTAGAGTCGGATCACCGGCGAGAACGATCGTTCTCGCCCAGTCGAAGAAAGGATGCGACACGATGTCGTACATCACCGTCGGGACCGAGAACAGCACCCCCATCGAGCTCTTCTACGAAGACCACGGCTCCGGCCAGCCGGTCGTGCTGATCCACGGATTCCCGCTCGACGGCCACTCGTGGGAGAAGCAGACCGCCGCACTGCTCGACGCCGGCTACCGCGTGATCACGTACGACCGCCGCGGATTCGGCCGCTCCAGCCAGGCCACTACCGGCTACGACTACGACACGTTCGCCGCCGACCTCAAGGTCGTCCTCGACACCCTCGACCTGCGGGACGCCGTGCTCGTCGGCTTCTCGATGGGCACCGGCGAGGTCGGCCGCTACCTCGGCCTCTACGGCTCCGAGCGTGTCGCCAAGGTCGCCTTCCTCGCCTCGCTCGAGCCGTACCTGCTCAAGACCGACGACAACCCCGACGGCGCCGCGCCGCGCGAGTTCTTCGAGGGCATCGTGGACGCGGTGAAGGCCGACCGCTACGCGTACTTCACGCAGTTCTACAAGGACTTCTACAACCTCGACGAGAACCTCGGCACCCGCATCAGCGAGGAGGCCGTGCGCAACAGCTGGAACGTCGCCGCCGGCAGCGGGGCGGTGGCTTCGGCCGCGGCTCCGCTCACCTGGTTCACCGACTTCCGCGCCGACATCGCGAAGATCGACGTCCCTGCGCTCATCCTCCACGGCACCGCCGACAACATCCTCCCGATCGACGCGACCGCCCGTCCCTTCCACAAGCTCTTGCCGCAGGCGGACTACGTGGAGGTCGAGGGTGCGCCGCACGGCCTGCTGTGGACCCACGCGGCCGAGGTCACCGAGGCGCTCCTGACCTTCCTCCGGAAGTAACCCGCCCCCACGGGCCAGGAGTGGCGCGGCGCGGACCTCGGGCGGTCCGCGCCGCGCTTCGTCGTGCGTGCGTCAGGTGCGCAGTCGCCTGCGCTCCGCCCACACGTAGAGCGCCGCGTAGACGACGAACGAACCGACGAGTCCCCAGACGAGCAGAGCGGCGGACGGCCGAGACCACAGCAGCTCGCCGCCGCGGAGCAGGAGGGCGAGCAGCATCAGCGCGAGCGCCACCAGCTGCGCCTGGAAGATCTGCCGGAACGCGCTCCACCGGGAGTCGCCCAGCATCCACAGATTGACCATGCCGGGCAGAGTCAGGATGGCACCGCACACCCGCGCGGTGAGCGGCGTCAGTGGCCAGGCCCAGATCGAGATGGCCAGCTGCGGAGCCACGAACAGCACCAGGCCGACGACCAGCGAGCAGAGCCCGATGAGGGCGAGCAGGATGCGCACCCAGCCGGGCAGCACGGCATCCTGCCGGTCGACCGCTCCGGAGTCCTCCCTGCGGTTCACGATCATGGCGGCGAGCACCAGGAACGGCGTTGTCACGTACAGCGTCACCCAGACGATGAACGACAGGTGCCCGAAATGGAAGCGGTCCCAGTGCAGGAACGTCGCGACCGCGAGCAGGGTGGCGAACAGCAGGACAGCGGGGAAGCCGTGCCGGACGGCGTGCCAGCGGTTCGGCCGCACCACGTGGACGAAGAACACGATGCCTCCCGCATAGGCGCTGCCCAGCAGCATCGCGGTGATCGGCGGGCGGATGGTCCAGGCGAACAGCCGGTCGGTGGTGTCGGCCAGCGGGTAGAGCAGCACGAAGGCGGCGACCAGGAACGGGATGATGATCGCGCCGACGACGCGCGTGTACGGGTGCACGCGGTCGCTCATGCGTCGTGTCCCTCCGCTTCGGCGACGGCGCGATCGGCGGGCAGGGACCGGCCCTCCCCAATGGCGGACTCGAAGGCGACGGCATCTGCGGGCGAGGCGGCAGCCAGCATCCGGTCGACGAACAGCTGATGGAAGGAGAACACGGGCACGTTGTACAGCCCGGTGCGTTCCCGCAGCGAACGCGACGCCCCGAGCAGGCGGCCGGCCCGGCGGACGTCACCGGAGAGCGCGGCGACCGCGACCATCCCCTCCAGACCGTAGGCGATGCCCTCGACGTGGCCCAGCCTGGTGGAGAGCGCCAGGCAGGCAGAGAAGTCGGATGTCGCCCCGGCTGCATCGCCGAGGAGCAGCCGAGCCCAGCCGCGGTGGTGCTGGGCGATCGTCACGCCCAGCTCGTCGCCGTTGTCGTGGGCGAGGGCGAGGCTCTCCTCGAAGTGCCCGAGTGCCGCATCCACCCGTTCGCGCAGCAGGGCGACCCTCCCGAGCATGACGAGCGCCATGGCCTGGCCCCAGCGGTCGCCGCGGCCGCGGAAGAGCCGCAGGCTGGTGTCCATCGCGTCGTCCGCGGCGGACGGATCCGGTTGCGGCGAGGCGAGCACGGCCAGCGCGAACGAGATGAGGGCGAGCGCTTCGCCGTCCGGGTCGTCGGAACGGCCGAAGAGCTCGGCGCTCTCGGTGAGGCCCGCGGCGACGGTGCCGCCCGGATCCTGCCAGAACGTGATCGCCTGGGTGAAGTAGAGGGCGATGGCGCGCGTCCGGTCGTCCAGCGGTTCGTCGGCGGCGAGGACCTCGTCCATCCATCCGCGCACCTCGCCGAGCAGCCCCGCGACCCACCAGTACACGTAGAGCGCCCAGGCCAGATGTGCGGCCCGTGACCAGTCCCTCCGGTCGAGGAGGTGCCGGACGGCGGCGCGGAGGTTGCCCGTGTCGGCGCCGAGCCGCACCACCCAGTCGTGCTGCGCGGCGCCTTCGAGCCCCGCGTCGGCCCGGTCGGCGAGCGCGAGGAAGAAGGCGGCGTGCGCGTCGCGGACGGCGGGGAGCGTGCCCTCCCGCTCCAGCTGCTCGATCCCGTACTCGCGCACGACGGCGAGCAGCGAGAAGCGCGCGGCGGCGGTGTCCTCGTGCTGGCGCACCAGGCTGTTGTCGACGAGGACGGCCAGGGCGGAGAGCACGTCGGGTGCCTCGCCGTCTGCGGCCACCGCCCCGGCGACGGACTCCGCTGCCTCCAACGAGAAGCTGCCCGCGAAGACGCCGAGCTGGGCGAGGAGGGCGCGCTCGGGCGGGTCGAGGAGCTGGGCGCTCCAGTCGATCGTGGCGCGGAGGGTTCGCTGGCGCTCCGGGAGGTCGCGGGCGCCTCCGACGAGCAACGGGAGGCGGTGGTCGAGTCGTCGCGCGAGTTCGGACGGCGGCAGCACCCGCACGCGCGCCGCGGCGAGTTCGAGCGCCAGAGGGACGCCGTCCAGTGCCGTGCAGACGCGGCCGACGTCGCCACGGTTCGACGACGTGACCTCGAAATCCGGCCGGACGGCGTGGGCGCGTTCCACGAACAGCGACATCGCCTCGTCGGGCGGGAGGGGCTCGAGCTCGTACCGCCGCTCGCCGCCGACGCGGAGCAGCGACCGGCTGGTGACGATCGCCGAGACGCCGGGCGCTGCAGCCAGCAGGGAGGTGACGACCGGAGCCGCGGGGAGCGCCTGCTCGAAGTTGTCGAGCACCAGCAGCACGCGGCGATCGCGCAGCGCGGTGGTGACCTTGTCCGCGAGCGGTGCGTCGCCGGTGTCGCGGACCCCGAGAGCTTGCGCGAGCGCGCCGACCACACCGGCGGCATCGTGCGCGGGGGAGATGTCGACGAACACCGCGCCGTCCGGAAAGCGGTCGCCCGGGTCGGAGGCGGTCGCTATGGCCAGCCGGCTCTTGCCCATCCCGCCGGGACCCGTGATCGTGACCAGCCGGGCGCCGCCGCCGAGCATCGCGCGGACCGCCTCGACGTCGGCCTCGCGCCCGATCAGGCGGGTCAGCGGCGACGGAAGGGCCGGCGACGTGACGGGCGCGGTCGAGGCGACGGGATACGGCGGAGAGGTCGCGAGCCTGCTCAGCTCGAAACGTTCGGCGAGGAGGGTGGCGAGGTCCGCCTCCAGCAGCACCTGCAGCTCCTGGGCCGACTCGACGTACTTGAAGGAGGCGCGGTCGTCGGCACGGATGCGGTCGAGCAGCTCGGTCAGCCGCGGCTCGCGGGCGGGCGCCGGATCCTTGATGTAGATCAGGCGCGGCAGCTGCGGCGGGCACAGGTTGTACTCGTCCTCCAGGCCCGAGACCTGTTCGTCCGGCGCGACCCAGCCGTACCGCTCCCAGTAGAGCCCGACGAACACGTCGCTCTGGTCGAGGTAGGCGCGGTACAGCTCCCGCGGGGGATGCGGCCGGGCGCCGAGCTCGAACATGACCGGAGCGAGATGCAGGCGCTCGATGGCGGCTCGCGCGGCCCGGCGTTCCGGGGCGAGCTCTTTGAGGGTCGAACTGACGAAGACGCGCAGCCGCTGGTCCGGCGTGCGGATCACCCGCGGGACGCCGTTCATGCACGCATTCTGTTGCACGCACCCCGGGGTGCACCAGAGGTCTGTGCTGACGGCCCCGACAGGTCGGACTCAGCGCGAGTGGTGGGACGAGCGGACGGGCGCGGGCTCCGACTGCGTGGTCGCTTCGAGGGCGGACGCCGACGCACCCAGCTCGCGCAGCGCTGCGGCGGACGCCGAGCCCGCCTCGGCGTGATAGATCACCAGCAGCTGCCCGCCCGAGTCGCCGATGGGCAGCTTCTGCCGGGTGAGCTCCAGCATCCCGACCCGGGGATGGTCGAGCCGGGCGGCCCCACCGCCGAGCCCCCGCACATCGTGCCGCGCCCAGAGCTTGCGGAAGTGCTCGCTGCCCAGCGAGAGCTCGCCCACGAGCTGGGCGATGCGCGGGTCGTCGACGTCGCTGCCGATCGAGGCGCGGAACGACGCGATCAACCCGGCGGTCGCCTGCTCCCAGTCCGGGTACAGCGCCCGCTCGTCCTCGTCGAGGAAGAGGGAGCGCAGGCGGTTCTCGCCCGGGCGGATGCTGGGGGAGAGCGCGGTCGCGAGCGGGTTCGCGGCCAGCACGTCGAACATCCGGTCCTCCACGAACGCGGGAAGCTCGACCACCTCCAGCAGCTGGAGGATGCCCTTCGGCACCGTCCGACGGGCTGGGCGGCGGACGCGCGCGGGCTGCGGCTCGCCGAGACTCAGGAGGTACTCGGTGGCCGCCGCGTCGAGCGCGAAGACGCGCGCGAGCGCGGTCAGCACCTGCGCGGACGGGTGGCGGTCGCGGCCCTGCTCGAGCCGCAGGTAGTAGTCGGCGCTGATCCCGGCGAGCGTCGCGACCTCCTCGCGGCGGAGCCCGGGTGTGCGTCGGACACCCGTGACCCGGAGGCCGACGGACGCCGGATCGACGAGCTCGCGCCGGGCGCGGAGGTACTCGCCGAGGGAGTTCGGTTCGGAGCGGGAGGTGGCCACAGCGCGAGTCTAGGAGCGCGCGGTGAGCGCATCCAGGTCCTCCCATCCCCAGGATCGTCGCGGTACTGCCTGGCGCGCGGGCGAGGCCGGAGAGTGGATGCCATGACAGACATCGACACCACTCGCGCCGCCCTCCCCGGCGGCAGCTATCGCACCGGCGACCTCGACCTCACCCGCTTCGGATACGGCGCCATGCAGCTCGCCGGTCCGGGTGTCTTCGGGCCGCCGGCCGACCGCGACGGGGCCATCGCGGTGCTCCGAGCCGCTGTGGAGGCGGGCGTCACCCACATCGACACGGCCGAGTTCTACGGCCCGCACGTGACCAACGAGCTCATCCGCGAGGCGCTCGCGCCGTATCCCGACACGCTCCACATCGTCACGAAGGTCGGGGCGGAGAGGGACGCGGAGGGCAACTGGCCGCACGCGCGCTCGCCGCAGCAGCTGCGCGACCAGGTGCACCAGAACCTGCGCTCGCTCGGGGTCGACGTGCTGGATGTGGTCAACCTGCGCGTCGGCGGCTTCGACCGCCCGGAGCCCGGCTCGATCGCCGAGCAGTTCGGCACCCTCGCCGACCTGCAGCGGGAGGGGCTCATCCGGCACCTGGGGCTGAGCACCGTCAGTGCGGAGCAGCTGGCCGAGGCACAGGCCATCGCCCCGGTCGTCACCGTGCAGAACTTCTACAACATCGCCAACCGGGAGGATGACGCGCTGGTCGACCGGACCGCCCGCGAGGGGATCGCGTACGTGCCGTACTTCCCGCTCGGCGGCTTCACGCCGCTGCAGTCGGGCACGCTCGCGTCGGTCGCCGAGCGGCTCGGTGCGACGCCGCTCGCCGTGGCCCTGGCGTGGCTGCTCCACCGCTCGCCGAACATCCTGCTGATCCCGGGCACCTCGTCGGTGGCGCACTTGCGCGACAACATCGCGGGCGCCGGGCTACAACTGTCGGAGGACGCGATCGCCGAATTGGACGCGGTCGGCTGACCCCTGGGGGGATGTGCTCGCTCGATCTCACGGACCCCATTGCTTCGAATGCGAAATCGTATATCATTGGCGGATCGGAGCGCCGCTCCGGGACAACGATGTCGCAGCACTGGGAGTACACAACGATGAGCACATCCCCCTTCACGCCAACGGGCAGCATCCGCTCGCAGACGGATCGCCGCCGGGTCGTCTTCGCCACCGTCATCGGAACGACGGTCGAATGGTACGACTTCTTCATCTACGCCTCCGCGGCCGGCCTCGTCTTCGGCCAGCTGTTCTTCGCGCCCGCCGGGCCGCAGTTCGCCACGGTCCTGTCGTTCCTGACGGTCGGCGTGAGCTTCCTGTTCCGTCCGCTGGGGGCATTCCTCGCCGGACACTTCGGCGACCGCTACGGGCGGCGCCAGGTGCTCGTCGTCACGCTGATCCTGATGGGACTCGCCACCGCCCTCGTCGGCCTGCTGCCGACGTACGAGGCGATCGGCATCGCGGCTCCCATCCTCCTGGTGCTGCTGCGCGTGCTCCAGGGCATCTCCGCAGGCGGCGAGTGGGGCGGCGCCGTGCTCATGGCGGTCGAGCACGCGCCGACCGCGCGGCGCGGGCTGTTCGGGGCTTCGCCCCAGATCGGCGTTCCCCTCGGCCTGCTGCTCGCCTCCGGCGCGATGGCCCTGATGACGGTCATCGCCCCCGGCGACGCCTTCCTCGCCTGGGGCTGGCGGGTGCCGTTCCTGTTCTCCGTGGTGCTCATCGCGATCGGATACTGGGTGCGGCGTCGCGTCGAGGAGAGCCCGGTCTTCACCGAGATCGCGGAGCGGCGCCAGCGCACCCGCATGCCGATCGTGCAGGTGTTCCGCAAGCACGCGCTGCTCGTGATCGTCGCCGCCCTGGTCTTCGCCGGCAACAATGCGGTGGGCTACATGACGACCGGGGGATACATCCAGAATTACGCGACCAACCCGGAGGGGCCGCTGAAGCTCGACCGCGGACCGGTCCTCTGGGCGGTCGCGGCCTCCGCCGTGACCTGGCTGGCCGCCACCTGGTTCGCAGGCTGGCTGAGCGACCGCATCGGCCGCCGCACCACCTACATCATCGGGTGGATCCTGCAGCTGGTCGGCGTGTTCGCCCTGTTCCCGCTGGTGAATACCGGGAACATCGGCCTGCTGTTCCTCGGCCTCGCCATCCTCACCATCGGACTCGGCTTCACGTACGGGCCGCAGGCGGCGCTGTACTCGGAGCTGTTCCCGGCATCCATCCGCTTCTCGGGCGTCTCGATCTCGTACGCGATCGGCGCCATCCTCGGCGGTGCGTTCGCCCCGACCATCGCGACGGCGCTGGTGCAGGCCACCGGGAGCACGCTCTCCGTCACGTGGTACCTCGCCGGGATGACGCTCCTCGGTCTCATCGCGACCCTGCTGCTGCGCGACCGCACCGGCATCCCGCTCGGCCCCGACCACGAGGCGGAGCAGGCGGCCAGCCCGATCCGCGGCGTCGGCCGCCGCGCCGAGGCGCCGGAGCCCGTGCGCGGCTGAGCCGTCTCGCCTCCCTGCGTCGCCCATCCACGCGAGATTTGCGCCAAATCTCGGTTCTGAGCGCCCCAGAACCGAGATTTGCGCCAAATCGTGACGCGGTGGCGTTCAGGGACGACTGAGATTCGTGCCGAATGTGCGGAATGGCGCGCTGAAAGCGCACATTCGGCACGAATGTCGAGGGGTCAGCCCGCGACGAAGTGGATGAGATGGGGCGCCACGGCCTCGCCCGACACGTCATGCGTCTGGCCCGCCACGATCGCGAACTCGCCGTCCTGGGCGGCAGCGGCCACGCCCTCCGCGCCGAAGCGCAGGAAGCCGGGGCTCTGCTCGCCCGCGAGGCCGAGCACCGGCACGCTGATCGCCTGCAGCAGGTCGTCCGGGATGCGGCTGTCGCCCATCGCGGCGTCGTCGTAGGCGAGGGTCGGCGCGAGGGCGAGCGTGCTCTCCCACCCGGGCGAGCTCCGCATCCCCTCGATCCCGGCGTCGGGCACACCGACGCGGCGGAGGAACAGTTCGACGGCGCCGGCGCGGTCGTCCTCCGCGAGCGCCGCCCCGAGCTCGCTCGTGTAGGCCGTCGCCGAGGAGAGCATCGGGTCGGGCAGGTACGGCGGCTCGTAGACGGCGACGCGCGGGATGCGGTCCGGCCCGAGGGCTGCGGTGGCGGCCAGGGCCAGGGCGCCACCCGACGACATGCCGAACAGCGTCGCCGAGCCGCCCGCAGCATCCACGAGCGCGGCGATGTCCTCGATCTCGCGCGCGACCGCGTCCGCGCGTGCGGTCGGATCCGCGAGCCGATCCTCGCTCTCGCCACGACCGCGGCGGTCGTAGAGGACGACCGTGAGCCGGTCGCGGAGGGCGGCGGCGATCGGGCGCATCGGCCCGGCATCCCGGAAGCACATCGCGCCGTCGACGAGGATCACGGCGGGACCTGTCCCGTCGATCTCGTACGCGATCGTGCTGCCGTCGGCGGAGGCGAGGGTGCTCATGGTGTGCAGCGTAGCCCTGTCCTCAGGAGTGCCGACGCCGGCGCGAGCCGACGAGCGAGACGAGCCCGAGCATCAGCGCCGCGATACCGAGCAGCCCGGCCGGAGCGAACGCCCCTGCATCCGAGCCGCTCTCGGCGAGCTCGACCGTCGCCGACGAACCCGTCCCCGCCCCGGGACCCGCGGGGCCGGCGCCCGTCGGCGGCGGGGTGACCGGTGCGACGAGCGCGAAGTCCTGGTCGTCGACCGCCTCGCCCGCCGCGGTGATCGTGAACGTGCGCGTCGCCGCACCCGTGACGGTGTAGCCCGGGGGAGGCGTCACCGTGAGGGTGTAGGTCCCCGCAGGCAGGCCGCCGAGCGCGAAGGCTCCGTCGGCGCCCGTGGTGAACGCAGCGTTGACCGGGCCGGTCAGTTGCACCGCGGCGCCGGCCACGGGAGTGCCGACGGCGCTCACCACACCCTCGACCGCACCCGCGCGGGCGAGGGCGAAGTCCACGTCTCCGATGTCGGTGGATGCGACCGTCACGCTCTGCGACGCAGGGCCGACCACCGTCGTCCCGGGCGGGGGCGTGACGGTGATCGTGTACGAGCCCGGCGTCAGGCGCGGGAGCGTGTAGCTGCCGTCCGCGCCCGTCACGACGCTCACCGTGCCGCCGCCGGCGAGCACTGCGGTGACCACCGCACCGGCCACCCCGCCTCCCGCGTCGGTGACGCGGCCGGTGACGTCCGCGTTCTCCTGGAGCACCGCATCCACGCCGTCGATCGGGTCCTCACTGCCGATGGGCACGGCGAACGGCGGAGGTGGCACGGCCAACGTGTACCCGGCCGGGACCGTCACGGTCGCCGTGTGCGGACCGGTCGGCACCTCCTCGAACCGGTACACGCCGTCGGGGCCGGTGGTGGTCGTCGCGCCGGTGTCGAGCTGCACGGTGACTCCGGCGATCGGATCTCCGGCCGTGTCGCGCACGGTGCCGCTGACGCCGACCGGGATGATCACGTGGATGCCGAAGTCGGCCACCGCATCCTGCGTCGACAGGTCGGCGGGCAGGGTGACCGCGCCGTCGGCGATCGACCCGGCGGGCGGGGTAACCGAGACCGTGTAGCCCGAACTCGCCTGCACGCCCGTGAAGGCATATGTGCCGTCGGCGAGCGGCGTCGTGGTCGCGACGACCTCGCCGTCGGCGTCGCGGAGGGTGAGCACGGTGCCGGTGATCGACCCCGTGGAAGCGGTGACGGTCCCGGTGATGTCGCGTGTCAGTGCTGTGAACCAGGTCTGGAACACCGGGAATCCGGAGCGCTGCCGGTACACGAAGGTGAGAGCGCTGATCGGCGCGCTCGGCTCGAACCACGCGGCGGCACCACTGGTGTCGATCGCGGCTGCGTTGCCGGTCAGAGTCGTCGTCGCGGCATCCCAGACAGGCACGTCGGTGGCCGACCCGGTGCAGGACGGCTTGCCGGCGAGTCCGGGAGCGCAGTAGTTGAAGCCGCCGCGGAAGCCCAGCTGCGCGGCCGTCAGCGCGATCCCATCCGGCCCGATCGCGCGTACCTGGACGGCGTCGGCGTCGATGTCGCCCAGCACGAAGGCCCAACCGCTGATCGGCGTCGCTGCCGCGAACGCGTAGGTCGTCGTGGATGGCGCGGTCGGGGTGTCCGCCTTCGGCCGCAGGTTCAGGTACGGCTGGTTCTGGCTGGAGCCGTACTTCTGGCCGACCGGGGTGCCGGCGGCGAGCCAGGTGCTGGTTCCGGAGATCACGCCGATCTGCCCGCTCCGGGAGTCGGTGCTGACGGTCGCGCTGAGGCGCGGGGTGTTCGCGACCTGCATCGTGTACGACCCCGGTCCGGTGGTGGACCAGGACGCCCACTGGGCGACGGTGGCCGCGGAGGCGGGGGAGGTCAGGAGGACCGACGCGGCGACGAGGCCGGCGGCTACGGCGCCGGCGAGGGCGGATCGGGCGGTGGTGCGCGTCGGACGGCTCACCCGGCGAGGCTAGCCGTTGGTCTCAGGCCGCGTCTAGCACCAGCGGAGCAGGCGCCGACGAGGACCTCAGCGCCCCTGCCGCCGCCGCACGCCGAATCCGATCAGCACAGCACCGCCGATCGCCACGAGCACACCGGCGCCGCGCACGAGCCACTGCGTCTCTCCGGCCAGCGCATCCACCAGCAGCGGACCCGCGAGCCCGATGACGACGAGTGCGACTCCCAGGATGAAGAACCAGGGGGAACCGTTCGTCCGCTCGACCATGCTCCGAGCCTATCCGGGCGGGGATGGTTCGGTCACGGCCGAGCGGACGGCGGGTTACGGCAGGTAGTACGTCGGGTTCGGCAGCTTCACGGTCCGGTCGGCGTAGCCGCCGATCAGGTCGCTGAACTGGTCGCCGAAGTTGGCGACGATGTCGTAGCGGCCGCCGGAGGGCGACTCGATGTGCGCCCGCGTCTGCGACTTGTACTCGATGGTCGTGCACTTGGCGGTCGCGCAGGTGATGTACGACGGCTGCTGCGAGGCGCCGACGCCCGTCCACTTCGTGTAGAAGTTCTGCGCGGTGAAGCCGGTGTAGCCGACCTTCGCGAGGTTGGCGAGCGTCGCCGCCTTCTGGTCGTCGTTGCGCCCGGTGAGGCCGATCAGCGTGCAGCCGGCCTTCTGGGCGACGGCCGCCAGGGTCGTCATGTGCGGCGTGGCCGGGAAGCGCTGCTGCTGCACCCACACATCCTGCTCGGCCGGGTTGAACTGGAAGTGCATGTCCGCGACCTCCATGTCGTACGTCCAGAGCGTGGTGTCGTCCGTGTCGAGCACGATCGCCGGGTTCTTGTGCAGCTTCTTCTCGACGAAACAGGTCGCGGCCAGCACCGGCGCCTGGCGCAGCACGATGGAGCGGAGCTCACGGATGTAGGGCGAGTCGGTCTTGTTCGCGATGCCCGTGCCCGGGTCGCCGTAGTAGGTGGCGATGGTCTTCTTGACGGAGTCGATGTTCGGGATGCCCTCGCCGCCCTCGGTGGCTCCGCTCGAGCCGTCGGGTGCCATGGTGAAGTGGGTGCGCGGGGCGAGCTGCGGCTCGGAGACGCCGGGCAGGTCCGGAGACGGCAGGTAGTAGGTCGGGTTGGGGAGTTTGAGCGCCTCTTCCGCGTAGCCGCCCTGAAGGTCCGACCACTGGTCGCCGACGTTGAGTGTGATCGTGTAGCCGAGGTCCTGGATGTGCTTCCGCGTCAGCGCCTTGTACTCGACGGTCGTGCAGCTGGCCGCCGCGCACGTGATGTACGAGGGCTGCTGGGAGGCGCCGGTGCCCGTCCACTTCGTGTAGAAGCGGTCGGAGGTGAACGCGGTGTAGCCGACCTTGTCGAGGTTGCCGAGGGTGGCGGCCTTCTGATTGTCGTTTCGCCCGGTCAGCCCGAACACCGTGTACCCGAGCGCGGCGGCCTGGTTCACGAAGTCGACCATTCCGGGAGTGGCAGGGAAGCGCTGACCCTGGACCCACACATCCTGCTCGGCCGGGTTGAACTGGAAGTGCATGTCCGCGACCTCCATGTCGTACGTCCAGAGCGTCGTGTCGTCCGCGTCGAAGACGATCGCGGGCTTCTGACCCTGCTGCACGGCGCGGTCGTACTCGGCCTTGAGCTCCGTCTTCTCGCGGCCGAGGATGCCGCCGAGCTCGCGGATGTACGGCGAGTCGGTCTTGTTCGCGATGCCGGTCCCGGGGTCGCCGTAGTAGGTGGCGATCGTCTTCTTGTCGGAGTCGATGTTCGGGATGCCTTCGCCGCCCTGGGTCCCTCCGCTCGAGCCGTCGGGCGCCATGGTGAACGAGGTGCGCGGCGTGAGAGCCGTGTCGCCGTGGCCGTGCCCGTTTCCGGGCCCCGGATCCCAGGCGAGCGCTGCGGGGGCGTCCGCCAGGCCGACGCCGAGCGCGAGCACGAGAGCGCTCGCGGCGCCGACGAACACGCGGCGGAACCGGGAGGGGGAGTGGAGGGAGTCGGACATGATCGCACCTTCGCCATCGGGCGGCCGTCGTGTGGCCTGGATGTCTGCCCCCGTTCGGGGGCCGGGAGCAGCCTAGCGAAGGGTCGACGCGAGCGGAAGCGAAGGGACGTCGCCGGCGGTCGCGAACCGAACGACACACTCAGCGGGATTGAAGTCGGCGCCGGTAACGTTGACGCCCGTATGAGCACCGACACTCTCGACACGGCCGCCCTCCGTGCGGACTTCCCGATCCTCTCGCGAGAGGTGAACGGGCACCCCTTCGTCTACCTCGACTCCGGCGCCACGTCGCAGAAGCCGCGCCAGGTGCTCGACGCCGAACGCGAGTTCGCCGAGCGCTTCACCTCTGCCGTGCACCGCGGGGCGCACACGGTGGCGGGCGAGGCGACCGAGCTGTTCGAAGACGCCAGGGCGCGCGTCGCCGGCTTCGTCGGCGCACAGCCGGAGGAACTGGTCTGGACCTCCAACGCGACCGAGGGCATCAACCTGCTGGCGTACGGGATGTCGAACGCCTCGCTCGGACGCGGTGGCGCGGCGGCCGAGCGCTTCCGTCTCGGCCCCGGCGACGAGCTCGTCGTGACGGAGGCGGAGCACCACGCCAACCTCATCCCCTGGCAGGAGCTCGCCGCGCGCACCGGCGCGACCCTGCGCGTGATCGGCCTGACCGACGACGGGATGCTGCGGCTCGACCAGGCCGCTGAGATCATCGGTCCGCGCACGCGGGTCGTCGCGTTCGCGCACGTCTCCAACGTGCTCGGCGGCATCACCCCCGTCGCCGAGCTCGTCGCGCTGGCCCACGAACACGGCGCGCTCGTCGTGCTGGACGCCTGCCAGTCCGTCCCGCATCTGGCCGTCGACCTGCCCGCTCTGGACGTCGACTTCGCCGTGTTCTCGGGCCACAAGATGCTTGGCCCGACCGGCGTCGGCGCCCTCTACGGCCGCAGCGAGCTGCTGAACGCCCTCCCGCCCTTCCTCACCGGCGGCTCCATGATCACGCAGGTGACGCTGGAGGGCGCCGAGTACCTCCCGGCGCCGCAGCGGTTCGAGGCCGGGACCCAGCGCGTGTCGCAGGCCGTCGCCCTCGCCGCCGCCGTCGACTACCTCGATGCGGTCGGAATGCCCGCGATCGAAGCGCACGAGGAGGCGCTGGGGGAGCGGCTGCTCGCGCGCCTCGACGAGGTCGAGGGCGTGCGCGTGCTCGGCCCGGGTGCCGGTGTGCCGCGGGTCGGCCTCGCGAGCGTCGTGGTGGACGGCATCCACGCGCACGACGTCGGCCAGTTCCTCGACGACCGCGGTATCGCGGTGCGGGTCGGCCACCACTGCGCGCAGCCCGTGCACCGCCGTTTCGGCGCGACCGCCAGTACGCGCATCAGCACCTATCTCTACAACACCGCCGACGAGGTGGATGCGGCCGTCGAGGCGATCGCCGACGCCCGCGCCTTCTTCGGCGTCACGAGCGGAGGAGTCCGATGAGCGACCTGCAGAACCTGTACCAGCAGGTCATCCTCGACCACGCCCGCGAGAAGCACGGCTACGGCATCGCGGGCGACGAGGCCGCGACCTCGCACCAGTTCAACCCCACCTGCGGCGACGAGGTGACGGTCGGTGTGCGCACCGCGGCCGACGGGCGCATCCTCTCGATCGGCTGGGAGGGGCACGGCTGCTCGATCTCGACGGCCTCCGCGTCGCTGCTGAGCGACCTGGTCGAGGAGGTGGACCGCGAGCGGCTGTCCGCATCCATCGCCGCCTTCCGCGAGCTCATGCACTCGAAGGGCGCACTGGAGGGCGACGAGGAACTGCTCGGCGACGCGGTCGCCCTCGCCGGCGTCTCCAAGTACGTCACGCGGGTGAAGTGCGCGATGCTGCCGTGGGTGGCCCTCGAGGACGCGCTGCTCAAGTCCGCCTGATCGGAGCGGTAGCCGTCACGGCACCGGTGCCAGGTCCACCTCGTCGGCGATCGCCTCCAGCGCGGACGGCAGCGACGGGAACGTCGTGCCGTAGACGAGCCCCGAGGGGCCCGCGGCCGTCCACGCCTGGGCGCCCCGAGTGACGCGTCCCACGAGGTAGCGGCGATGGCCGCCCAGCACCTGCCGCTGCGCGAGCGGCAGGGTGAGCGGAAAGGCGTACACGTCGCCCTGCGGGCTGACGACCAGCTCCCAGCGGGCCCGTCCCGGGCTGAACTTGCTCGTGAAGATGCGCGACATGATCGACCGTTTGTACCGCGTGGCCGCGCGCCGCCGCCATGAAGATGACGACCTGTTGCGAAAACCTGCGTCGCGTTACGCGGGAGGTGTGTCGGGGCGTCTTCCGCGGGTGCTTCCGGTACCGGTCAGGGCTCCAGCCGGGAGAGCCAGACGGTGAGGATGCGCTCGAGCTCGGCCGCATCCCGCGGGCTCAGCTCGTCGACCAGGCGGTGCTCGTTGGCGAGGTGATCCGTGAACGCCGCGTCGATCGCCTCGCGTCCGCGCGGGGTGAGCGCGACGACCCGGCCGCGGCCGTCGGTCTCGGAGACGCGGCGGGTGACGAGGCCGGCGCGCTCCAGCCTGTCGATGCGTTTCGTCATACCGCCGGTCGTGATCATGGTGTGGTCGGCCAGTTCGCCGGGGGTCCGCTCGTAGGGCGCGCCCACGCGGCGCAGGGTGGCGAGCACGTCGAAGTCGCCCTCGGCGAGCCCGTGCGCGTCGTAGACGGCCACCAGCTCGTCGGTGAGCCGGGCGGCGACACGGTGCAGTCGGCCGACGATGCCCTGCGGCGACGGGTCGAGGTCGGGACGCTCACGGCGCCACTCGGCCTGGATGCGCGCGACGGCGTCGGTCTGCTCTCCGGTTTCCTGCTCCATCCCTTCACAATACCTTCCTTGGAAGCTAAAGTAGCTTCCATGGAAGATAATCGGTTCGCCGCGACCTGGCGATGGATGCTCGTCACCGCCATCGCGCCCGTCGCGTGGGGCTCCACCTACGTCGTCACGCGGGCCGTGCTGCCCGACCAGGCGCTCTGGGGAGCCGTCATCCGCGCGCTCCCGGCCGGGGTGATCCTCCTGGCGATCAGCCGTCGCCGTCCGCACGGCGCGTGGTGGTGGCGGTCCGCCGTGCTGGGCGTGCTGAACACCGGCGGCTTCTTCGCGCTCGTCTACGCGGTCGCACAGCGGCTGCCCTCCGGTGTGGCCTCGACGGTCATGGCGGCGTCGCCGCTCGTGATGATGGCGGCCGGACGGGTGATCCTCGGGCAGCGGCCGCGCGCGCTGGCACTCGCGGGAGGTGCCGCGGGCATCGTGGGCGTCGCGCTCATGCTGTTCGGGGGAGCGGACGCCGTCGACGGACTCGGTGTCGTCCTCGCGGTGACCGCCCTGGTCGGCTCGGCGATCGGTTACGCGCTCGCGACGCGCTGGGGAGCGGTCGATCTGGTCGCATCCACCGCCTGGCAGCTGCTGGCCGGCGGACTGCTCGTGCTGCCGCTCGCCGTGATCGTCGAAGGCGCGCCTCCGGCGCTGGACGGCGCGGCGATCGCCGGATTCGCCTACGTCACGGTCGTGGCGACCGCTCTGGCGTTCGTCGCGTGGTTCGCGGGTCTGCGGCACCTTCCGGCCGGAACGGTCGGACTGATCGGGCTGCTCAACCCCGTCACCGGCGTGGTGCTCGGTGCAGTGGTCGCGGGGGAGGCGCTGAACGGGCGGCAGCTGCTCGGACTCGCGATCGTGCTGGCCGGGATCGCGCTCGGTCGGCTGCCGAGGGCCGGTCAGCTGCCGAGGGACTCCAGGAAGCTGCGGGTGGGCGCGAAGAACGTCGAGCCGGTCGCCGCGGTCGAGAAGTCGAGGATGCGGTCGTAGCTGCCTGCTCGGCGTTCAGCTGCTCGGGCGGCGGAATCGGTAAATCTCATCGAGAACCCGCATCACGATCCGCCAATTCCCTCGTCGTATTCATACGACGGGATATCCCGTCCGGTCGTGGACGAAGCTCCTTCCGCTGAGCGGGTGAGGAGCAACGGGTCCGCGCGTTCGACGACGAACGAGAGGGAATCCATGCGGAAAGCTCCTGCCATGAGGGCGGTTGCGCTGCTCGCGTCTACGGAATCGGGGGCGCTGTGGTGCTCAGCGCGAAAGGTGCCGTCGCCTGGTTGGGGCTGGGGACGTCGGTTTACGGCCTGAAATAGTGTGCGGGATAACCCATGGGACCGACACAGGAAGTCGCCAGAGGGAGACGTTTGCGAGTCGCGGAGACTGTTGTGGCGGCGGCCATGGGCAGCTTCCTGGCGCTCCGCGTCATCCTGTCGATGACAGGCACTCTCCCTGGGTTTCTCAACAGCCCATTGGACGTTGCGGTGTACGCCCTGTTCTCACTTCTCTGCGTCCTGATGGGCGTGGAACAGGCAAGCCGAGGTAAACCGAAGCACGCGATGGCGTGTTTCGTCGGTGCTGCAGCGTGGTTGACGTTTGCCGCTCTGATTCTGACGTGACGTCGCCCTCAGCTGCCGAGCGACTCCAGGAAGCTGCGGGTCGGCGCGAAGAAGGTCGAGCCGGTCGCCGCGGTCGAGAAGTCGAGGATGCGGTCGTAGCTGCCCTCCGGGTCGCCAACGAACATCCGCTCCAGCATCCGCTCGATCACCCAGAGCGCGCGGGAGTACCCGATGAAGTAGGTGCCGAACTCGCCGTGTCCGGGGCGTCCGAACGGCATGTTGTCGCGCAGGATGTCGTGCTCGGTCCCCGCCTCGTCGACGATCGTCGCGAGGGTCTTGTGCGACTTCTGGCCGTGCTCGGCGTCGTCCAGCTCGATGTTCTCGACCTTGGTGCGGCCGATCACGCCCTCCTGCGACGGCACGGGCAGCCGGTTCCAGGCGCCCAGGTCGTGGAGGTACTTCTGGACGACGACGTAGCTGCCGCCCGCGTGCTCCGGGTCCTCGTCGCCGACGACGGTCGCCTCCGTCATGTCGCCGCCCGCCGGGTTGGCGGTGCCGTCGACGAAGCCGAGCAGGTCGCGGGCGTCGAAGTAGCGGAACCCGACCACCTCATCCACGACCTCGACGGCGCCGGCGAGGGAGTCGAGGAGCTGACGCTCCAGCTCGAACGTGAAGTCGCTCCGCTCGGCGCGGATGTGGAACAGCAGGTCGCCCGGCGTCGAGACGGCCGTGTGGACCGATCCGGCGATCTCGCGGAAGGGGTGCAGCTCGCGCGGGAGGGGCGTGTCGGTGAGGCGCGGCCAGAGGGCGGCGCCGATGCCGACGTTGCACGAGAGCCGGGCGCCGAGGTCGCGGAAGCCGACCGTCTTCACTTGGTCGGTGATGCCGCCGAGCACGTCCTTCACGGTGGCGAGCGCCTCCGGCGTGTCGTTGACCGTCACCACGAGGAAGACGGCGGCGCGCGACAGGGGTGCGTCGACGCTCTGCGGATCGATGGGGACGCGCTGCCAGGGCTGGTCGCCGGTGTTCGCCATGCCGCCATGCTGCCGTATCGGGGCGTCGCGTCGCCACTCGGGCGGACGCGCGGGCGTGCCGTCCGCGCCGACCTAGGCTGGAGGGATGAGCCTGCCCTCCATCGACACCGCCGTCACCTATCCCGACGGCGACCTGACCTCCACCGGAACCGTCGTCCTCGTCCAGCCTCTGCCCGACGGCCGCTCGGCCGTGGTGCTCGACCGGACCGCGTTCCATCCCGTCGACCCGGTGTGGCCGGATCAGCCCGCCGACGCCGGGACGCTGACCGTCGACGGGCGTGCGTACGAGGTGGTGGATGCGGTGGTCGGCGCGACCGACGGCACCACCCTGCACGTGGGCGACGCGCCGGTCCGCACCGGAACCGAGGGCTGGGCCTTCGTCGTGTGCCACCTGGTCGAGGATGCTGCGGGCATCGAGCCGGGAGCGGGTGTCGCCGTCAGCGTCGACCCGGCCCGACGCCGAGCCCTCTCCGCCGGGCACACCGCCTGCCATCTGGCGTCCCTCGCCCTGAACGACGCGCTCGCCGGCCTGTGGACGAAGGAGGTCGCCGTCGACGGTCGTGGCCGCCCCAACTTCGACCAGCTCGCGATCACCAGCTCGCGCATCCTCGAGGGCGGCTCGCTCGACGAGTACCGCATCGGCAAGAGCCTGCGGAAGAAGGGCTTCGCGGCCGCCGACCTCCCCGCGCAGTTGGACGAGGTGACCGCCGCGGCGAATCGCACCCTCGCCGACTGGATCGCGAGCGGCGCCGCCATCTCCATCGTGCGGGAGGGCGCTCGCCAGGGTCTCGGCGACCGGCGCCGCTGGCGGGCCGAGCTGCCGGAGGGCGTTGTCGAGATCCCGTGCGGCGGCACCCACCTGCGCTCGCTCACCGAGCTCACCGGCGCCGACATCCAGCTCGACCTCGCCGAGGCGGAGGGAGCCGTCACTCTGACGATGCGCACGACCGCGCACCTCGCCTGACCCCCGCGGCGCCTCTCACACCAACGGCTCCTGAGTTTTTCGGCCTTTCTTCGTCGAAAACGCGGAAAAACTCAGGAGCTGTCGGCGTGGGACCGTCAGTGGGGGACGAACGGGAGGGCGACGGCGAGGAGGCCGAGGCCGGCGGCGAGGCCCCAGCCGGCGCGCACCAGCTGCGCGCTGCGCACCTCGCGCTCGATCGCGCCGAAGCGCTCCGCGGTGTCGCCCGGCGACTCGACGGCCCGCCAGCTGGCCGGGTCGTCGAACAGGCGAGCCGCCCGCGCGACGGTCTCGTCATCCAGAGCCGCCGGCCGGCGGGTCAGCCAGCGCACGAGCGACTCCGAGCGCACCACGGCGGTGCGGACCGGCTTGCGATGGAGGCGCACCTCCTTCGCCCCGACGACCACGATCACCGCGTGGACGGGCGCCTCGATCCCGGCACGCAGCAGAAGCCCGCGGACCCGCGAGGCCTCGAGGTCGGAGTTGCGCAGGTACGGCTGCTTGACGCCGTTGACGAGCACCGACCGGTCGTACACCGCCAGGCGCGCACCGCGGTGATGCTTGGTGTTGACCACGAACACGCCGCCCGGGCCGACGACGAGATGGTCGACGTCCGCCTCACCGGAGCCGACCGGGACGGCGTGGAACGCGCTCCATCCCTTGGGGAGCCGTGCGAGCGTCGCGCCGACCTGACGCTCTCCGAGCGCACCGGCGAACCACGGCTGGGCGTCGGCCGGCAGCGGGTCCACCCCGAACGCGCGGGCCAGCGGTGAGCGCGGCGGAGACGCCTCCTGCAGCCGCACAACCTGCTCCATCACGGCCGTCCCGGGGGCGCGGTCGCGCATCCGCTGTGTACTCATCCGGCCACGGTATCGAGCCGGCGGGCGGTGCCCCAGTCCCCGGTCGGGGACGGATCGACGCGGCTACCCCTGCCCGGGGGTGCCGTGGGTGCGGGGGAGGTCGCTGTTGTCCGGGAGGCGTTCCTCCAGCGAGTCGTTCCGTTCCTGCACCGTCTCCAGGCGGTCGGTGTCGGTCTTGCCGAGGTCGCTGACGGCGTCGGTGAGCTCGTCGGCGTCGCGGGGTGCTGCGGTGTCATCCGATCGATCGGTCATGCGGGGCACTGTACCCGCGTCGGTCGCACCGGCCCACGCCCGCCGCCCTGGCCCGCGCCCGCGCCGGATCGGGGAGCCGGTTGACGATTCGCGGCCGGGACGGGCTAGCATGCGGCACATGAGCCGCATTGAAACCGGGATCGTCTCCTACACGCTGTCCGGCGACTATTACGCGCGCGTCGGCGCCGACTTCGACACGGAGGCGGTGGACGACGCCATCCTGGCCGAGCTCAACCGGATGCTGCCGCGCGGGGTCGTGGTCGAGCGCTCCGGACGGGTGCTCGCCGACGAGGAGGTCGCCGACGAGGCGCGCGCGATCGACTGGGAGGCGCTGCTGCGCAGCATCGATGTGGACCAGATCCTCGCAGAGCACGGACGCTGAGCGCTCGCTCGCGTCAGCGTGAGCGTTTGACCACGTCGTAGGCGGCGAGGGCCGCGCGACGCGTCTCCGCGAGGTCGACGATCGGCTCCGGATAGTCGGGGGTGTCCCATTCGGGAACCCAGCGGCGCACGTAGTCGCCGTGCGGGTCGAACTTCTGTCGCTGCAGCTCCGGGTTGAAGATGCGGAAGTACGGCGCGGCGTCCGCACCGCTTCCGGCGACCCACTGCCAGTTGAAGGCGTTGTTGGCGGGGTCGGCGTCGACCAGGGTGTCCCAGAACCACTGCTCACCGTGGCGCCAGTCGATGAGCAGGTTCTTGATCAGGAACGACGCGGTCACCATGCGCACCCGGTTGTGCATGACTCCGGTTCTCCACAGTTCGCGCATCCCCGCGTCCACCAGGGGCACGCCGGTGCGACCCTGTTCCCAGGCCCGCAGCGCAGACGGATGCAGCCGCGGCCACGGGAAGGAGTCGTACTCGCGATGGATGTTCACGGTCGCCAGATCTGGGTGCTCGAAGAGCGTGTGATAGGCGAACTCGCGCCAGCCGACCTCCGAGAGGAAGGTGGACGCGCTCTGCGCCGTCGCGCCCTGACGCTTCTCGATCGTCGCGTGCCACACCTGGTGGGGGCTGAGCTCGCCCCAGCGGAGCCGGGGAGAGAGCCGCGAGGTCGCGTCCACACCGGGTACGTCGCGCTGTTCGCGGTAGTCGCTCAGATCGTCGGCGAGAAAGTGCTTCAGCTGTGCGTGCGCCGCCTTCTCGCCCGGCTCCCACGTCTCGCGCAGGCCGCCGGCCCAGTCGGGATGGGTCGGGAGCAGTCCGAGCTCGTCGAGCGTCACGGTCTCGAGCGACCGGGGCAGGCTTCCGCCATGCACCCCCTGCGGCGCCGGGCCCGGCTTGCGCGGCGCAGGGGCCGCGAGACAGGCCCGCCAGAACGGCGTGTAGACCGAGAACGGGGTGTCCTGGCCGGTCCGGATCGTCCACGGCTCGAAGAGGAGGGTGGCGGCGAAGCTCGCCGCCTCGACGCCGGAGGCACGCGCCGCGGTCTTCACCGCCTCGTCGATGCGTCGCTCCGCCCCGCCGTACCGCCTGTTCCAGAAGATCGCCGATGCGTCGGTCTCCCGCAGCACCGTCTCGATGACGGTCTCGCTCCGCCCGCGCAGCAGGACGAGCCCGGCGCCCAGGCGCTCCAGCGACTGGGTCAGGGACGCCAGGCTGTGATGCAACCACCACCGGCTGGCGGCGCCGGGAGCGCGGAGCTCCGGCGTCTCGTCGTCCCAGACGAAGACGCAGAGCACCGGGCTGCCCGTCTGGACGGCTGCGTGCAGGGCAGGGTTGTCCGCGACCCGCAGGTCGTCGCGGAACCAGACGACCGCGGGGCGTTCGCTCACAGGTCGAGGGAGTCGCCGGGCTCCAGCGGGTAGAAGGTGCCGCCGTTCTGCTCGGTCGCCCAGGTCAGGCGTCCGTTCGACATGTCCTTGCCCGCCCGCGAGAGCACCATCTCGTGGATGGGGAAGGCGCGCTTCGGCTTCACCGCGAGCACGTAGTCCATGGTCTCGGCGATCTTCATCCAGGGTGCGCCCGCAGGGGCAGCCAGCACATCCACCTCGACGCCCTCCGGCACCGAGAACGAGTCGCCGGCGTAGTAGAGCACGTCGTTGACGAGCACGCCGACGTTGTCGACCACCGGGATGCTCTCGTGGATGACGGCATGGCGCCCGCCGAAGAAGCGGAGGGTGAACGGGCCGGCCTCCACCGTGTCGCCCGGGTGGACCACCGTGATGTCGAAGTCTGAGGCTGCGGCGGCCACGCCTTCCGGGCCGAAGATCGTCACGTCGGGGGAGAGGTCGAGAACGCGATTCAACTGCTCCGGGGTCCAGTGGTCGGGGTGCTCGTGGGTGATCACCACGGCGACGGCGTTCGCGGTGTCGGTGAGGGGAGAGGTGAAGCTGCCCGGGTCGACGAACAGCTTCTGTCCGTCCTGCTCGAGGAGGAGGCCGGCGTGCTCGAACTTGGTGAGTCTCATGGTTCCCAGGAAATACCGGATGGGATGCGCATGCAAGGACGACACGATTGAGGAATATACCCCTAGGGGGTACTGTTGCCGATGACATGGACGAGAAGAACAAGCACACGACGGTCCACGACGACGCCGGGCACGATCACGAGCACGATCACGCTGCGCATGACCACGCCGCGCACGCGGAGCACGATCACGCGGCGCACGACCACTCCGGGCACGACCACTCCGGGCATGCGGGCCATGACCCGGCGATCTTCAAGCGGAAGTTCTGGCTGACGCTGGTCTTCACCATCCCGACCCTCGTCTTCTCGCAGGGCCTGCAGGAGATCCTCGGGCTCGACGGGCCGCGATTCCCGGGCAGCCAGTACATCCCCGCGGTCTTCGGCGTCATCATCTTCTTCTACGGCGGGCTCGTCTTCCTGCGGGGCGCCGTGGATGAGCTGAGAGCCAAGCAGCCGGGCATGATGACCCTCATCTCGCTGGCCATCGTGGTCGCGTTCGGCTACAGCGTCGCCGTGACCCTGGGCCTCCCGGGCATGGACTTCTGGTGGGAGCTCGCCACCCTCATCCTGATCATGCTGCTCGGCCACTGGATCGAGATGTCCGCCGTCATGGGCGCGCAGGACGCGCTCGGCGAGCTCGCGAAGCTCCTGCCCGACACGGCCGAGCGCGTGTCCGACATCCACGCCGAGCCCGTCTCCGTGCCGGTCTCCGAGCTGCGCGTGGGGGAGCTGGTGCGCGTGCGCCCCGGTGCGGCCGTGCCTGCCGACGGCGAGATCGTCGACGGCCGGAGCGATCTGGATGAGTCCCTCCTCACCGGGGAGTCGAAGCCGGTGACACGCGGGCCGGGGGAGCAGGTCGTCGCCGGAAGCATCTCCGGGAGCGGTTCGCTCGTCGTCCGGGTCGGTCGCACGGGCGGCGACACCGCGCTCGCCGGCATCATGAAGCTCGTCGCGGATGCGCAGGCAAGCAAGTCCGGAACCCAGGTTCTCGCCGACCGCGCGGCGGCGTGGCTGTTCTACGTCGCGCTCGCCGTCGCCACCGTCACCCTGATCGTGTGGACGCTGCTGCGGCCGGGCGACCCCGCATTCATTCTCGAGCGGGTCGTGACCGTGCTCATCATCGCGTGCCCGCACGCGCTCGGCCTCGCCATCCCCCTGGTCGCCCAGATCTCCACCGCCATCGGTGCTCGCAACGGGCTGCTGATCCGCGACCGGCATGCCATGGAGGACGCCCGCCGCGTCGACGTCGTGCTGTTCGACAAGACCGGGACGCTCACCGAGGGCCGCCAGGGCGTGGCCGCAGTGGTCGCCGACGACGGCGACGTCGACGCCTTGCTGGCGCTCGCCGCGTCCGTGGAGGCGCCGGCGGAGCACCCGATCGGCGCTGCCATCGTCCGCGAGGCGCGCCGGCGCGGCCTGACGATCGCACCGGTCTCCGGGTTCGAGGCTCTGGGGGGCCGCGGAGCCGCCGCGACCGTCGACGGCGAGCGGGTCGCCGTCGGCGCGCCCCGGCTGCTGACCGAGGGCGGCGTGACGCCGGGAGACGCCGTCCGCACGGCCGCCGATCGAGCGTCCACCGAGGGGCAGACCGTCGTCTACGTTCTGCGCGGCGACCACGTCGCCGGCATGATCGCTCTCGCCGATGTCGTCCGACCGGAATCGCGGGAGGCCGTCCGGTCGCTGCGGGATCGCGGTGTCCGCGTGGCCATGCTGACCGGCGACGCGCATGCTGTGGCCGACGCGGTCGCCGCCCAGCTGGGCATCGACGAGGTGTTCGCCGAGGTCCTGCCTGGGGACAAGTCCGGGACGGTGGCCCGGCTCCAGGAGGACGGCTCCCGCGTGGCCATGGTCGGTGACGGCGTCAACGACGCCCCGGCCCTCGCGCAGGCGGACGTCGGGATCGCGATCGGCGCCGGGACGGACGTGGCCATCGAGTCGGCCGGCGTCGTCCTCGCCTCCAGCGACCCGCGCGGTGTCGCGAAGGTGATCACGCTCTCCGCCGCGACCTACCGGAAAATGCTGCAGAACCTCGCCTGGGCGACCGGCTACAACGTGATCGCCCTCCCGCTGGCGGCCGGTGTCGCGATCGGCGTCGGCATCGTGGTGTCGCCGGCGTTCGGTGCGGTGCTCATGTCGCTCTCGACGATCGTCGTCGCGATCAACGCCCAGTTGCTGCGCCGCGTCCGCCTCTGACGGCCGGCCGTCTGCTCCGACGCACCGGCGCCCCGCCTTCGGCAGGCGGGGCGCCGCCTGTGCCATCATCGGGACCGTGACCGCACTCCCGCGGGCCGTGGTCGTCGCGGTCAACCCCATGGCGTCCTTCGGCCATCGCCGCGAGGTCGGCCCGCGTGTCATCGAGCGCCTACGCGACGCCGGTCACCGCGTCGTCGCGATGGGGGAGGCGAACATCGAGCTGCTCCGTCGCGAGACCGCCCGAGCGCTGGCGGACGGCGCCGACGCGCTCGTCGTGGTCGGCGGCGACGGGATGGCCAACCTCGGCATCGACCTCGTCGCGAACACGGGCATCCCGCTCGGCATCGTCCCCAGCGGCACCGGCAACGACCTCGCCGACGGCCTCGGCATCCCGATCGACGACACCGAGGCGGCCATCGACCGGCTGCTGGATGCGCTGCAGCGCGAGCCGCGGACGATCGACGCGGGGACGATCCGTCACGGCGAACTGACCACGTGGTTCGGGTGCGTCGTCTCCGCCGGTTTCGACGCGACCGTCAACGAGCGGGCCAACCTGATGTCGCGACCGCGGGGTCGCAGCCGGTACATCATCGCGCTGCTGCGCGAACTGGCGACGCTGACGCCACGGCCGTACCGCATCCACGCCGACGGCCGGACGATCGACGTGGATGCCATGCTCGTCTCGGTCGCCAACAACCGGTCGCTCGGCGGCGGGATGCGCATCGTCCCGGACGCGGACCTCTCCGACGGCCTCCTCGACCTCTTCGTCGTCGGGCCGATGTCGCGCGTGCGCTTCCTCCGCATGTTCCCGAAGGTCTTCCGCGGCGAGCACACCGGCCTTCCGGAGGTCAGCATCCTGCGCGTCTCGTCCGTCCGGATCGAGGCGGAGGGCGTCGTCGCCTACGCGGACGGCGAGCGGATCGGACCCCTCCCCATCGAGGTCTCGGTCGCCGCCGGCGCGCTCCGCGTGCTCGCCTGAGCGACGCGCCCGGGACGCCGTCCCCGTTTTGGCACAGCACGCCCATCTGTGGCATGATCTTCTAGTTGCCAGACGGCCCCATCGTCTAGCGGCCTAGGACGTCGCCCTCTCACGGCGGTAACGCGGGTTCAAATCCCGCTGGGGTCACCAACAGCCCGGATGCCAGTCACTGACTGGCGTCCGGGCTTTTTTCTTGGGTCAAACCGGGCCGTCGGGAGCTTCCCACGCATGGACCTGCGGCCAGCCGGATGGGATCTTCCCCGTCGTGCGGCGATGCAGCCGGCCGGACTCGTCCACCCGAACATGCATCGTGCGGTAGACCGTGGGATAGATCGGTCCCAGAAACCACGCCACGGGGTTGACCAGCTCGAGGGCGACTCGCCAGGCGGGCGGCGTGACGAGGTGGACCAGCCGCATCTCCTCGGAGCCCATGTCGCCGTCGAGGTGCCAGCCGTCATTCATGCGGCGCATCATCTCCGAGCGCAGTCGCTGAGCCGATGTCGTGTACATGTCGACAATCATGCCCGGCGGGGGTTCAGCGCGGCTCCACACGTTCGAGGCATCACGGGGGCGACGGAGGCGAGCAGCAGGTGCCTCACAGCGTGATGACGCTGACCTGGTCCTTGCCGCGATCCTTCGACCGGTACATCGCCTTGTCGGCGACGCGCAGCAGCTCCGGGCCGCTCAGCACGCGGGCGGGTCCCGCCGCGTGGACGGTCACGCCGACGCTGGCGGTGATGACACGCTGCCAGCCGTCGTCGTGGAGGGGCTGCTTGACCGCGACGCGGATGCGCTCGGCGATCGCGGATGCGCGCTCGTGGTCGGTGTTCTGGCAGACGATGATGAACTCGTCGCCGCCGTAGCGGCACACCAGGTCGTCGCCGCGGACCGCCGAGACGAGGCGCGCGGCGATCAGCTTGAGGACGGTGTCGCCGGCGGTGTGGTCGAGTTCGTCGTTGACGGACTTGAAGTCGTCCAGGTCCACGAAGATCAGGGCGAGCGGCTCCTGCCGTTCCATCGCCGAGGCGACACTCGCCGTGATGTGGCTGCGGAGCAGCACCCGGTTGGCGAGCCCGGTCAGCGGGTCGTGCAGGGCGATCGCGGCCAGCTGCGCCTGCAGCGTCAGGCGGGCGACGGTCTGCGCCGCCTGACGGCACAGCGAGCCGAGCAGCTCGACCGCATGCTCGTCGAGCTCCGGCGGCCGCGAGAAGTAGCAGGCCAGCGTCCCGATCGCCGCGCCCGCGTGCACGAGGGGAGCGGTCAGCATGGAGTCGAGGCGCGCTGCGCGGAGGGCGGTCGCCACGTCCGGGTGCGCCAGTTCATCCCGCACGGACCAGGTCGCGAGCGCGGGGCCGACCGCGCCGAGCGCCGGCAGTCCGCCGGGCAGCAGAGCGGCATCCAGCGGGACCGTCCCTCCGACCAGGTGCGGTTCGTGGCCGTCGAGGAAGACGGCGGCCGCCATCGCGCCCAGACCCTGCTGCGCGCTCTCCGCCAGAGCCTGCGCCAGCATCTCCACGGTGTCGCTCTCGCCGAAGGCGGTGGTCGCGTTCTGGAGCACGCGGGTGCGCGCCTCCGACCCCTCCGCGATGCGGCGCGCGGCGAGCAGCTGGCGCTCGTAGTCCTGGCGGCGACTGGCATCGAAGACGGCGACGTGGATGAGCGGGCCGGCCTCGGCCTCGTCGACCACCGCGTTGACGAGCACGGGCAGGGCGTCGTCGTGGGCCGTGCGCAACGACAGGGCGACCTCGCGCACCTCACCCTGGAGATGGAGGACGGGGAGAAAGCGGGTCTCGTAGAAGATCCGCGCTCCCGGCTCGAGCAGATCGGTGAGAGGCGCCCCGACGAGTTCGTCGGCCGGGCGACCGGTCCACGCGGCGAAGGTGGCGTTGACGCGCAGGATGCGGCCGCCCTCGGTCAGCGTGACGAGACCGCACGGCGCGCGGTCGTAGAGCGCATCCGCGGCGGGTCCCTCGGACGTGATCTCCTCCGCCGTCATGCCAGCGAGCTCCGGATGGCCGCGGCCAGCTCGTCGGGACCGGACAGGTTCGGGCAGTGGCCGGTGGCGTTCAGCTGGACGAACACGCTGCCGGGGATTCGCTCGTGAACGTAGCGCCCGACCGGGCCGGGGGCGATCGCGTCCTCCGCGCACTGGAGCACGACGGTCGGCACGGTCACGTCGGGGAGGTCGGCGCGGTTGTCGGAGAGGAAGGTGACGCGGGCGAAGTGGCCGGCGATCGCCGGATCCGTCCGGCAGAAGCTCGCGGCCAGTTCCGCGCCGAGCTCCGGTCGGTCGGGGTTGCCGGCGATGACGGGCGCGATCGCCTCCGACCATCCCAGATAGTTGTCGTCGAGGGTGTCGAGCAGGCCATCGATGTCGGAACGCGTGAAACCGCCCACATAGTCGCCCTCGTCGATGTAGCGCGGCGACGGACCCACGAGCACCAGGCGCCCGAAACGTTCGGGGGAGCGGTTGGCGGCCAGCACGCCGATCATCGCGCTGACGGAGTGGCCGACGAAGACGGCGTCGCGGAGGTCGAGGGCCTCGACGATCTCGAGCACGTCGTCGGCGTAGCCGTGAAGCGAGTCGTACTTGGCCCGGTCGTAGGCGCTCACATCGGAGTCGCCCGCGCCGACGTGGTCGAAGACGATCACCCGGAAGTCGGACTCGAAATGCGGGACCACCCGCCGCCACATCTCCTGGCTGCAGCCGAAGCCGTGCGCGAAGACGATCGGGCGGCCGGACGGATCACCGGACTCGCGAACGCTGTTGCGACGTCGGACGTCGACAGCTTCGGTCGGTTGCAGCATCCCGGGTCCCATCTCGGTGTGAGGAACGGCCCCTCTCCGGCGTCACTGGGCCGTCTCCGCATCCCGAGCCTATCCGGGTTCGCAGGCGACCGGGAGCCGTGCCGGTCAGTCCGTCGCGCCGCCCGGCATCCACTCCTCCGGGTAGTGGTCGCGCACTGCGGCGTTGAAGTAGGAGCCCGCCGACTCGGCGCTGCGCAGCTCACGCCACACCCGCGCGGGCACGAGGAAGTAGCGGTACACCTCGCCCGACACGAACTCGACCTCGAGCGTCCGCACGGACGGGTCGTAGCCCGCCGTCGCGATCACCGTGCTGTCGAATGCCACCCGCTCCACGTCCGCACCCTACGCCGGACCTCCGACGGCACTAGGATGTCCGAAGCGAAGGGGAGTATCCCGGACGGCTCGGCGGCAGGTGAGAACCTGTGCCCGGTCGGCGCTGTGCACGTCAACACGGTCTGCGAGGCAGCGGACCCGGGCACAGCGGCACTCACAAGGTGCAGGAGAGACTTTCGGTGTTTTTCCGCGCCCTCCGAAAGGTCCCCCGTTGCACACCGCGCTTCCCCTCTGGTTCGAGATCGGCTCCTTCGTCGTCCTCCTACTGATCCTCGCCTTCGACCTCCTGATCATCTTCAAGAGGCCGCACATCCCGAGCCCGCGCGAGTCCGCCCTCTGGGTCGCCTTCTATGTGGCGCTTGCGCTGATCTTCGCCCTGCTGATGCTGGTGGTAGGGGATGCGGAGCACGCCGGGCAGTTCCTCGCCGGGTGGTTGACGGAGTACAGCCTCAGCATCGACAACCTGTTCGTGTTCGTGATCATCATGGGCCGGTTCGCGGTGCCGAGGAAGTATCAGCAGGAAGTGCTGATGGTGGGCATCATCCTGGCGCTGATCTTCCGCGGGGTGTTCATCCTGCTCGGGGCCGGTCTGATCGCCAGCTTCAGCGCGATCTTCTACCTGTTCGGCGCGTTCCTCCTGTGGACGGCGTTCAACCAGGCCTTCGGCAAGCATGACGACGAGGGCGCGGAGGACTCCTGGTTCATCAAGTTCGCCCGCAAGCACCTGAAGGTGTCGACCCAGTACAACGGCAACAAACTGCGCACGGTGGTGGACGGCCGACGGATGTTCACGCCGCTGATCATCGTGTTCATCGCCCTGGGCACCACCGACCTGCTGTTCGCCCTCGACTCCATCCCCGCCATCTTCGGCATCACCCAGAGCCCGTTCATCGTGTTCACGGCGAACGTGTTCGCGCTGATGGGCCTCCGGCAGCTGTACTTCCTGCTCGGGCACCTGCTCGACAAGCTGGTGTACCTCAAGTACGGGATCGCGTTCATCCTCGCCTTCATCGGTGTGAAGCTGGTGTTCCACGCCATGCACGAGAACGAGCTGCCGTTCATCAACGGCGGCGAGCACATCGAGTGGGCGCCCGACATCAGCACCTGGACCTCGCTGCTGGTGATCGTCGGCGCCATGGTTGTCGCTACGATTGCAAGTCTGGTGAAGCTGCGGATGAGCGGCACCAGCGTCGCCGAGGCCATTCACGGTGACGAATCCGACGAGGACGAGGCCGAGGAAACGGTCGCCGACGGCACGCAGGAGGACCCCCGCACATGAGCTCTCTCGTCGGCGTGACCGTCCGCAGCGACACGGGTGCGGTCCGGCACGTCAACGAGGACAGCGCTCTGGCGCAGGATCCGGTGTTCGTCGTGGCCGACGGCATGGGCGGTCACGCGCGCGGCGACCTGGCCAGCCGGACGGCCGTGGAGAGCCTGGCGCGCACGCTGCAGCCAGGCTCTCGGCCGACACCGGACGAGGTGATCCGCGCCATCGACGAGGCGAACGCGGCGGTGCGGTCGCTGTCGGGCGCCGACGAGTCGGGTGCTGCCGTCGCGGGCACCACGCTCGCCGGGATCGTCCGCGTCCGCGTGCCGGAGCTGGCGGCCGAGCAGTGGATGGTCGTCAACGTCGGCGACTCGCGCGTCTACGCATGGGACGGCCGGCAGCTGCGGCAGCTGACCGTCGACCACTCCGCCGTCCAGGAGCTGGTGGATGCCGGCCTCATCACCGAGGCGCAGGCGGCGGTGCACCCGGAGCGCAACGTCATCACCCGCGCGCTCGGGGCTGAGGATTTCGTGGACACGGACAGCGGGCTGGTCGCCGAGACCGGCCGGCAGATCTTCCTGATCTGCTCCGACGGACTGACGCGCGAGCTCAGCGATCAGCGGATCGCCGAGATCCTCGCGCAGGGGCCGTCCGATCCGGCGTCCGCGCTGGTGGATGCGGCGAACGAGGCCGGTGGCCACGACAACATCACCGTGATCGTGGTTGAATCGGTGACCGGGGAAGACGCCCCGGCCCCCGTCGACACGCGCGAACGCGCCGACGGCAGCGGTCGGGAGTTCGAAGACACGCAGCCGAGGGAGTAGGTCGTCCGTGTTCGAAGTGCAGCAGGCGGCAGCCGGGGAGTGGGCGGTCGTCGCGGGGGGTGCGCGGGCACTGCTGGTGGCCGAGTCCGACCCTGCGCGGCTGCGGGCGCTCTTCGAGGCGGTCCGAGCGGGCTTCGCCGAGACACTGGATGCCCTGGTAGCCGGTGGGCTGAGCCGCACGCCGTCCTTCGCGCTGCTGGACGCATCCACCGGTCCGGTGCTGCTGGCGGTGCGGGGTACGGCCAGCGCGACCATCGCGGACGGCGGACCCGAGCGCACCGTGCGGGCCTCCGGGGTGTCGTCGTGGGTCGAGACGCAGCTGACCGACGCGACCGCCGTGACGCTAGGCGCTGCCTCGGGGGAGACGCTCCCGCTCGTGGAGGGCGTCGTGCGGTCCGGCGGTGTGGTCTGGTCCGCCGCGGAGCAGGCGGAGGATGTCGGCGCGACCGTCGCGGCCCCGCCGCGTCGCGAGCGCGAGACCGGACCGGTGGATGCGCTGGCTGTGGATGTCGGCGCGGCCGGCTCCGAGCCGGTGATCGCCGGACCGGCCGTCGAGGCGTTCGAGCCCGCGCCCGCGGAGCAAGCGCCGGCCGAGCCCGACCCGCATACGCGCGTCCCCGAGGCCACATTCGCCGACGTCCCGTCCGCCGACGCCGCCCCGGCGCCTGCGCAGCCGTCAGAGGCGCCCGGCTACGACCACCTCTTCGGGGCGACGATGGTAAGGAGCGTCGAGGACGCGGCCGTCCGCCCGGAGGAGGAGGACGCGGCCCCGCCGAAGATCGACCTCCCCGGCTTCATCACCGACTCCTTCCCGCCGGCCGCCGGCCGCCTCGCGGGCGATCACGACGGGCTCACCGTCATGAGCGGCGACCTGCCGCAGCGTGCGCGACTGACGGAGACCGAGCAGGAGCCTGCGCGCGAGCCCGCGCCGCAGACGTTCGCGGTGCTGCTGTCCGACGGCCGCCGGGAGCCGCTGTCGGCGCCGGTCGTCGTCGGCCGCGCGCCGAGCGTGTCGGCCGTCCCCGCCCTCCGCGGCGCGCGTCCGGTCACGCTGACCACCGCCGAGGACGACATCTCGCGCTCCCATGTCGCTGTCGCGGTCGAGGGCGACAGTGTCGTGGTCACCGACCTGCACTCGCGCAACGGCACCGTGATCGTCCTGCCCGGCAAGACGCCGCAGAAGCTCCGCAGCGGCGAGCCGACCACGGTCGTCCTCGGGACCGTGATCGACCTGGGCAGCGGGGCGACGCTGACCGTCGAGGCAGCCGGATGAGGCGCATGGCCTCGCAGCCGCCCGAGCTCGACGGCTTCCACTTCATCCGCCTGCTCGGATCCGGTGGCTTCTCGGACGTCTTCCTCTACGAGCAGCAGCTGCCGAAGCGCAGCGTCGCCGTGAAGGTACTGCTGACGGACGGCGTGGACGAGTCGGCGCGCGCCCGCTTCGTCGCCGAGGCGAACGTCATGGCCCGGCTCTCCGCGCATCCCTACATCGTCACGATCTTCCACGCGGGCGTGGCCGGAGACGACCGCCCCTTCCTGGTCATGGAGTACTGCTCGGGGCCGTCGCTGGCCGACCGGCTGAAGCGCGAGCGGATCGGCGTCGAGGACGCCCTGCGCACCGGCGTTCGACTGTCCAGCGCGGTCGCGACCGCCCACGCGGCGGGCATCCTGCACCGCGACATCAAGCCCGCGAACGTGCTCACCAACGCGCTCGGCTGGCCGGCGCTCACCGACTTCGGCATCGCCTCCGCGCTGGAGGAGCTGCCGGTGCACACCACGACGCTGTCCGAACTGCGGAGCTCGCCGTCGGACACCGCGACCTCCGGCAGCCGCAGCGTCGGTCTCAGCGTGCCGTGGTCACCGCCCGAGATGTTCTCGGACGACCCGGATCCGGATGTGCGCAGCGACATCTTCTCGCTCGCCGCGACCGTGCACACCCTCCTCGCCGGGCGGACGCCGTTCGAGGTGCCCGGGCGCTCCAACGGCACCCTCGACCTGATGGGACGCATCGAGCGGGGGATGATCACGCCGCTCGACCGGCCGGATGTGCCGGCGTCGCTGGCCGCCGTCCTGCGGCGGGGCATGGCGACCCGCCGGGAGGACCGGTACCAGACGGCCGTCGACTTCGCCCGGGCACTGCAGCGCGTCGAGCTGGAGCTGGGCCTCGCGCCGACCAGCATCGACGTGCCGAACCTCAGCGTGGGCGATGCGCGGCCGGGACCGTCCGCGGACGGCGGGGAGCAGGAGACGCGCGCGCGGTCGGTGGCCACGATCCGGGCGCAGCAGCCGGCGCCCGCGCCGAGTACGGTCGACGCGCGCTCTGCCGAGCGGCCGCCCGCCCCTGCCACACCCGCAGCGCCCGAGCCCGAGGCCACCCGCGTCCGCGGGGTCGTTCCCATCTCGGCGCAGCCGCCCGCGCGCTCCGCCACGACCGACGACAAACCGTCGGCCGAGCCCGTGCAGGACCACACCATCCTCCGCTCGCGCCCTTCGTCCGAAGAGGGCGACGGGACGGCGCAGTCCGGCGCGGACGACGCATCCGACCCGGACGCATCAACTGGTCCGCGCGACCCGCGTCGACGGCTCCTCACGTGGATCGGCGTCGGCGCCGCAGCGGTCGTCGTCCTGGCGGTCGCGGCGGCCGTCGTGGCCAACCTCGTCGCCGCTCCCTCAACCTCCACCGGCCCCGGAGCGCAGCCGAGCGACGGCGGCAGCATCGCCGTCACCGTCGTGCCGCCGCCGGTGCTGGTCTCGGCCGTCCGCGCCCCGGACGGCGCCAGCGCCACCTTCACCTGGAAGACGGCGGACGCGCAGAAGGACGACCAGTTCACCTGGCAGCAGGAGGGCACGACCAACGGGCCGTCCGTCACCGCCGAGCGGAAGGTCACCCTCACGAATCTGACGCCCGGCGTCCCGGTGTGCATCGACGTCGCGACGGTCCGCGCCGGCCGCACCTCCGAGCAGCTCAAGGCGTGTGCGCCGTGACCGCCGCGAAGCCGCTCACGGTCGAGTTCTGCGGCGAGCTCTACAGCGTCGAGCCGGGCACGGAGTTCGGGATCGGCCGCGAGGCCGAGCTGACTATCGACGACAACCCGTACCTGCACCGCCGTTTCCTCACCGTCGGGCACGATTACGGGATGTGGTGGCTGAGCAACGTCGGCACGCTGCTGACCGCGACGGTCACCGACGCGACGGGGACGATGCAGGCCTGGCTCGCACCGGGAGCGAAGCTGCCGATCGTCTTCCAGACGATGCACGTGATGTTCAGCGCGGGTGCGACGACCTACGACTTCACCATCTCGAGCGACGAGGACTACTTCAACACGGCGGTCCAGGTGGATGCGGCGGCCGGCTCCACCACCGTCCTCCCGGTGACGCTGACCACCAGCCAGCGCCAGCTGATCGTCGCTCTCGCCGAGGGGGTCCTGACGCAGACCGTTCCCGGCCGCGGCACCATCCCGACCTCCGCCGAGGCGGCCGAGCGCCTGGGCTGGAGCATGACGACGTTCAACCGCAAGCTCGACAACGTCTGCGACAAGCTCGACAAGCTGGGCGTCGCCGGGCTGCGTGGCGGCCGCGGCAAGCTCGCGACGAACCGCCGGGCGCGGCTCGTCGAGTACGCGGTGACGACGCGTCTGGTCGGCGTCGAAGACCTCCCCCTGCTCGATCAGCACGACGACACCGATGCCCAGGCCGCACTTGACCGGACGGCATCCGGGGAGGACCGTGGCACCGACGACTGAGGCGCTTCCCGCGTGGCCCGGCGGGATCGGCCCGGTGTGCATGGGGAGTGCTCCCCATTCCGGACGCGTCGGGGGGTCGTGTTAGCGTAGACGCGTTTTCCGGCCCGAGGGATTGCAGAGTCTTGGTTTCAGTGAGTGCGTGGTTCCGGCAGCGGAAGACCGCCGCCGTCATCACCGCAGTCGCCGTGGTCGCCGGGGTCCCGCTGACGATCGCCGTCCTCCACAAGGGCTTCCCCGTCAACGCGGTCGAGCTCGACACCCGCGACGTCTGGGTCACCAACGGCGAGAAGCTGCTCGGCGGTCGGCTCAACCATCAGATCGACGAGCTGGATGCCGCCGTGACCGGCGCGAGCGCCGACCTCGACGTCCTGCAGGACGGCTCCGCGTACTTCCTCACCGACCTCCCGCACGGCACGGTGGACAAGATCGACCCGGCCTTCGTCTCGCTCGGGGGACGCATCCAGGTGCCGGAGGACTCGCAGGTCGGCTACGGCGGGACGACGCTCTCCGTGCTCGCGCCGAACGGCAACCTCTGGGTGCTGGATGCGTCCGGCCGTCTCGACTTCGACAAGTCCAAGACCAAGCCGGTCGTGAAGGCGGGAGCCGGCGCGAAGCTCGCCGTCGCGAAGTCGGGCACGACGTTCGTGGTCGCGCCGAAGGGCAAGCGGCTGATCACGGTGGACGGGCCGGGCGCGAAGCCGCAGACCCGCGACTTCGCGGTGCCGGGCGCGTTCCAGGTGAGCGCCGTCGGCGACCAGGCGGTCGTGCTCGACACGCAGCGCAACCGGATGATCACCGGCGGCGGAACCACGGTCGACCTCCCCGCGAAGGGCCTCAGGCTCCAGCAGCCCGGGCCAGACGACCACGCCGCCGTCGTGGCGACCGCGAACAGCCTCCTCAGTGTCCCGCTCGGCGGCGGGACCGTCACCGCGAGCCCCGCCGGCGCGACCTCCAAGGGCGGCGCCGACGCGGTGTCGGCCCCCGTGCGTCTCGGGACCTGCTCGTACGGCGCATGGTCCGGCTCCGGCCGCTACCTCTACGCGTGCGACGGCAAGAAACCGGTCGGCATCGACATTGACCAGCCGGTCGCGGGCGACGACCTCGAGTTCCGGGTCAACCACGGTGTCATCGCGCTGAACAACCTGCGCGACGGCAACGCGTGGGTCGTCTCCTCCAACATGCGGCTGGTGCAGAACTGGGCGCAGTTGAAGCCGAACGACACCACCGTGCAGGGCGAGACCGGCGAGGAGAAGCCGGTCGTGCAGTCCTTCGCCGACACTCTCGCGCAGCGGACCGACCAGAACCGGCCGCCCATCGCTGTGAACGACACATACGGCGTGCGCCCGGGGAGGTCGACGGTGCTGCACGTTCTCACGAACGACACCGATCCGGACGGCGACGTCCTGACGATCTCGGACGTCTCGGCGATCCCGGTGGATCAGGGCGTGTTACAGCTCGTCGAGGGCGGCCGCGCCATCCAGTTCACGCCGAAGGACGGCCTCAGCGGCACGATCTCGTTCCGCTACTCGGTCGACGACGGCCGCGGCGGAACGTCATCCGCCCAGGTGGATGCCACGCTCAAGCAGCCCGCCGTGAACGAGGCTCCCGCATCCACCCGGTCGAGCACGGCCCAGACCGAGGTCGGCCAGTCGGTCACCTACAACGTACTCAACGACTGGGCGGACCCGGACGGCGACGACCTGAGCCTGGTCGCCGCGTCCGCGACCACCGAGGACGACGTGCGGTTCAAGCCCAACGGCGACGTCATCTTCACCAGCAAGACCGGTCAGGCGGGCTCCAAGGAGGTGCGCGTCACCATCTCCGACGGGCGCGCGTCGGCCACGGGCAGCCTGATCGTGACGGTGAAGCCCGCCGGAACGCTCGACCCGGTCGCCGTGACGGACTTCGCCGACGGGTTCACCGGCCGTCCGGTCGTGCTGCATCCCCTCGACAACGACCAGTCGCCGTCGGGTGAACCCCTGTCGCTGGTCGGCGCGGGCCTCGACGGCGGCAGCGGCGCCCAGGTCACCGCGGACAGCACCCGCGGCACGATCACGGTCCGCAGCAACGCGCCGGGGGAGTACTACCTCGTCTACACGCTCGGGGCGGGGCCCAAGACGACGACGGGACTCGCGCGCGTCGACATCGCGCCGCAGGGTGCGAGCGAGGCTCCGCCGATCGCCGTCACCGACAAGGCGTACGTCCGGCCCGGCGAACCGACGTCCGTCGCCGTCCTCGAGAACGACGTGTCACCGTCCGGCCGGGTGCTCGCCGTGCGCTCGGTGTCGGTCGGCAAGGGCGCCGAGGACCTCAACGTGGAGGTGCTCGACAACGCCGTGGTCAAGATCACGGCGCCGACCGTCCTCACCCAGCAGGTGCAGCTGTCCTACGTCGTCTCGGATGGGATCAACGAGGCGACCGCCGGCATCACCGTCGTGCCCGTCCCGCCGCTCGTGCAGCACCAGCCGCCGGTGGCCGTCGACGATCAGGTGCCGGTCCGCGCCGGCGACGTCGCGACTGTTCCCGTCATGGACAACGACTACTCGCCGGACAACGCCCCGTTCACCCTCGACACGCAGCTGCGGGATGCGAGCGGCGCCGGTCAGGGCGCGACCGCGTTCGTCAGCGGCGAGACCGTCCGCTACCAGGCGCCGACGACGCCCGGCCAGTACAACGTGGTCTACGGGATCACCGACAAGTACGGCCAGAAGGCGCAGGCGACCGTCACCTTCGTCGTCGGCGCCCCCGACAAGGGCTCCGACCGTGCGCCGCAGCCGCAGCCGCTCACCGTCCGCGCCTTCGCGGGCTCGTCGGTGCCGGTGGAGGTGCCGCTCGACGGCATCGACCCGGACGGCGACTCCGTCTCGCTCTCGGGGCTCGCGACGCAGCCGACCCTCGGGCGGATCTCGGACTCCACCAGCCGCTCGTTCACGTACCAGGCGTATCCGGACTCCGCGGGCACCGACACCTTCACGTACCAGGTGAAGGACACCTACGGGAAGACGGCCACCGGCACGGTGTCGATCGCCGTCATCCCACGCCCGGACCAGGTGCGGCCGCCGATCGCGGTCAACGATCCGGTGCAGGTGAAGCCCGGCCGGACGATCGCCGTTCCCGTGCTCGACAACGACTCCGACCCGAACGGGTACGCGATCGCCCTGCAGAAGAAGCTGCTGCAGGTGGACGAGGGTCTCAAGGCATCCGTGCACGGCAAGATCGTGCTCGTCACGGCGCCCAAGGAGGAGGGCTCGTTCGTCGTCCGTTACCAGATCACCAACGGGCAGGGCGGCGTCGCCAGCGCGTTCATCCAGGTGACGGTGACCCCGAACGCGAAGGATGTGCCGCCGACCGCCGTGGACCACGTCCTGGAGCCGGACGAGGTGGCGAACAAGCAGAGCGTCAAGGTGAACGCGCTCGAGGGCGCGACCAACCCGTCAGGACTGGTCGACGACCTGAAGGTCGAGGTCACCGGGCCGAACGCCTCCGCCGCCGAGGTGGGCCAGGACGGCTCCATCACGGTGAAGCCCGGCGAGCAGCGGATCGCGATCGCCTACACGCTGACCGACACCGTCACCGGGCTGAAGGGGACCGCGTTCATCGTGGTTCCGCCGAAGGGCGACGCCACGGCACCGCCGCGGCTCAAGGACGGCCTGCCGCAGCAGATCGTGCAGGCCGACGGGTCGAAGAGCTGGAAGCTGTCCGACATCCTCACCGTCCCCTCCGGGCGCGACTACAAGCTCACGGGAGCTTCGGGCGTCAGCGCCACCAACAGTTCGGGTGGATCGTCGTACGGCGACGAGCAGACCCTCACGTTCACCGCCGCGAAGGGATACCGGGGACCCGCGGCCATCACCTTCAAGGTCAGCGACGGTCGAGAGGCCGGACAGAGCTCGGACCGCGTGACCACGCTGGTCCTTCCGATCACGGTCGGCGAGCCGGACCAGTCCGACGTCGCGCCGACGTTCACGTCCCCCAGCGAGAAGATCGAGCCGGGGGAGGCACCGCTCTCGGTCGACCTGCGGGCGTCGAGCTTCCACCCCAATCCCGAGATCCTCAACAAGCTGACGTACTCGGGCGGCACGTCGTCCAACCCGAAGATCCAGTCGGGCCTGAGCGGGTCGACGCTGACCCTCTCCGCGCCACTGGGCGTGCAGGCGGGGGAGACGGCGACGATCGCGGTGACGATCAGCTCGGGGACGCACACGATCTCGGGCACCGTCAACGTGCAGGTGGTCAGCTCGAGCAGGCCGGTCGCCACGCAGAAGAACCCGCCGCAGACGGCTGAGGTCAAGCGCGGACAGACCGCGACGGTCGACGGCGCGTCGAGCGACGCCCAGTGGGTGAACCCGTTCCCCGGGCAGCCGCTGACCATCACCGACGCGACCGCGCAGAGCGCGCCGGCCGGGGTGACGGTCACGCACACGGGGTCGTCGATCAGCGTCAGCGCGTCCTCGGGGGCCGCGATCGGTGCAGTGAACGTGGTGTACCACGTCGAGGATGCGACGAAGGACCCGAAGCGCACCGCGTCGGCCATCGGGCAGCTGCGTGTGACCATCCACGACGTCCCGTCGAAGCCGAGCGCGCCATCCAACCCGCGCGCGAGCGATGGGAAGGTGACCGTCTCGATCAAGGCGCCGGCGGACAACGGGAAGCCGATCACGCAGTACGAGGTGACGGACGGCAATGGGCACACGGTGAACACGGCGTCTGTCGGGGATGTGACGATCGGCGGGCTGACGAACGGCAAGTCGTACTCGTTCACCGTGCGGGCGCAGAACGCGGACGGATGGAGCGAACGGTCCGCCGGGAGCACGCCGGTCACCCCGTACGGCACGCCGACCAAGGTGAGCGGCGTCTCCCTGCAGAGCAGCGGGAACGCCCCGAGCGACCTGACCATGAGCTGGAACGCGCTCTCGGACCCGAATGGCACGGGTGGTGGCCAGGCGACCTACCACTATCGACTCAATGGCGGCTCGTGGCAGACCACGACGGGCACGAGCGCGAAGGCGAACAACAAGGGCGCGGGAACGTACTCCTTCGAGATCTACGCGTCGAACGCGGGCGGCAAGGATGGACCTCACGCGACCTCCAACAGCGTCGAGGTCAAGGATCCGCCGCCGCCCTCGCCGTCGATCGATCTGAGCAAGGGCGACCTGAAGCCCGGTTTCGTCCACAGCTACACGTACGACGTGACTCTCCACAATTTCCCGGCGAATCGATCGTTCTCCATGCAGGTGCACTGCAATGGAGGGACGTTGTCCAACAAGTCCATCTCGACCGATGGCAACGGGTACGGCCACTACCGGGGCAACCCGGGGAGCGACCTCGACCCGTGGTGCGGCTACCCGGGCGCATATGTGGTCGTGAACGGCGTGCAGAGCAGTGTTCAGGACTGGTCCAAGTAAGGAGATGCAGCAGTGGCAGTGACACAGGAGCAGGCGGACTGGTTCGCCGGGGCGTTCGCGCAATTGGTGGCGAACGTCGACAAGGCGATCCTCGGCAAGGAGCACAGCATCCGCCTGGTGATCACCGCCATGCTCTCCGGCGGCCACGTGCTCCTCGAAGACGTGCCGGGCACCGGCAAGACGGTGCTCGCCAAGGCGCTCGCCAACACGGTCGAGGGCACGCAGTCGCGCATCCAGTTCACGCCGGACCTGCTGCCGTCCGACGTCACGGGCGTCACGATCTACGACCAGTCCAGCGGCCGGTTCGAGTTCCATCCCGGCCCGATCTTCGCGTCGGTGGTGCTCGCGGACGAGATCAACCGGGCGAGCCCCAAGACGCAGTCCGCACTGCTCGAGGTGATGGAGGAGGGCGTCGTGACGGTAGACGGCGTCGGCCACCCGGTCGGCGCGCCGTTCATCGTGATCGCCACGCAGAACCCCGTAGAGCAGGCCGGAACGTACTCGCTGCCCGAGGCGCAGCTCGACCGCTTCCTGATCAAGACCTCGCTCGGCTACCCGGACCACGCGACGACCGTCGACCTGCTGCTCGACTCCTCCAACCGGTCGCGCGCGTCTGCCGTGCGGCCGATCATCGCGTCCGATTCCGTCACCACGCTCGCCCAGCTGGCGTCCGAAGTGCACACCGACGCCAGCGTCATGGGTTACCTCAGCGAGATCGTCACCGCGACCCGCGACGATAAGGATGCTGCGCTCGGCGTGAGTATCCGCGGCGCCCTGGCGCTGGCGCGTGCGGCGAAGACGTGGGCGATCTCGGCCGGCCGCACCTTCGTGACGCCCGACGACATCCGCGATCTCGCCCAGCCGGTGCTCGCGCACCGCGTCATCGTCGACCCCGAGTCCGAGTTCGCCGGGGTGAGCGCCGCCGACATCGTCGAGCGGGCCGTCGCCTCGGCCACCCCGCCCGCCTACCGCGCGGCCTGAGCCGCCGCCGCTCCCTTCTGACGCCGACCCGACAGGATCCTGCAGCCATGACCACCGACAGCCCCGCTCGCGGACGGCGTCGTCGCGCGCCCGGCGCCGACCAGGCGCGCATCGCGGCGGAGCTCGTCGGGGGAGCGGTCGCGCGCGCGGCCGGAGCGGTGACCTCGCGGGTCGAACCGTTCGGGCGCGCCGTCGGTCGTCGGATCGCGCCGGTGGTCGGCGTGGTCAGCACCCTCGGCTGGATCGTGCTCGCCAGCGCCGCGGTGTCGATCGTCCTGGCCGTCTGGCTCGGGTGGGTTGAGTTCGTCTACATCGCCGCAACGCTGCTCGCCGCCTTCGTGATCGCGGCCGCCTTCGTCTTCGGCCGCTCGACGTACCGCGTCGGAATCGAGTTGAACCCGCGGCGTGTCGTCGCCGGCGGGCGCGCCCTCGGGCGGCTGACCGTCGCCAACAGCGGATCCCGGCCGGTGCTGCCGACACGGATGGAGCTGCCCGTCGGGGAGGGACAGGCCGACTTCACGATCCCGCGACTCGCCCCCGGGGCCGAGACGGAGGAGCTCTTCGCCGTCCCCACCGAGCGGCGCGCGCTCATCCTGGCCGGTCCAGCGCTGTCCGTGCGTGGCGACCAACTGGGTCTGCTGCGACGAACGAACCAGTGGACCGAGCAGATCGAGCTGTTCGTCCATCCGAAGACGGTGCGGCTCGCCGCGACCGCCCGCGGCCTCGTTCGCGACCTCGAGGGGCAGACCACCAAGGTCATCACCGACAGCGACCTCGCGTTCCACGCGCTGCGGACGTACGAACCGGGCGACGACATCCGCAACGTGCACTGGCGTACCTCCGCCCGCACGGGGCAGTTGATGGTCCGGCAGTACCAGGAGACCCGCCGCTCGCAGCTGCTTCTGGCGTTCGATGCTGAACGCTCGCACTTCGCCTCGGACGATGAGTTCGAACTGGGCGTCTCCGTCCTCGCCTCGGTCGGCTGCCAGGTGATCCGCGAGGAGACGGAGATCCGCGCGCTGTGGCAGCGCGGGCCGATGCGCGTCGAGACGCCGACGGCTCTGCTGGACGACTCCTGCCGCATCCAATCGGTGGATGGGGTACACCCGACCCTGCGCGAGTTCCTGCGCCAGGCGACCCTGAGGCTGCCCGCTCCGAGCCTCGCGGTCACCGTGGTCGGCTCACAGGTCGACGCGGCCGAGCTGCGCGGCGCGTCCGCCCTGTGGTCGGCCGACACGGAGACCATCGTGATCCGCGTCGACGAGTCCGCCGAGCCGCGCCTCACCCGGCTCGGGCGCTCGATGCTGATCACCGTCTCCGCTCTGCCCGAGTTGCCGTCCCTGCTGAAGCGAGCGGGCCGATGAGCGCGGCGACGGGCACCGGCTCGGGCCGTCGGCGGGACGCGCGACCGGCACCCGCGACGACCCCGCTGTTCGACTCGCTGCCCCGGACGACATGGATAGACGTCGCCGTCCTCACCGGCCTCAGCCTGCTCGCTGTCGCCGGATTCGAGCCGGCGTTCGGGCACTACGCCTTCGCCCAGGCCGCGATCGGCGGCATCGTGGTCGGCGGGGGAGTCGCGCTGCTCGGCCGCCTGCTGCGACTGTCGTGGCCGCTGACGACCGTCATCGCGCTGGCCGCCTACTTCCTGTTCGGCACACCGCTCGCGCTTCCCGGCGAGGCGCTGTACGGGGTGCTGCCGTCTCTCGACAGCTTGTCCGGGCTGGTCATCGGCGCCGTGTTCGGCTGGTCCGACGCGGTGACCCTCCAGGCGCCGCTCGAAGCGCCTCCCTACGTCGCGGTGGTTCCCTACGTCGCCGGGTGGCTGGTCTCCCTGGTCTCCGTGACCCTGGCCGTGCGCTGGCTGCCGCGCGTGCGGCGTCCGTCGGCGGGGCGGGCGGCCGTGCTGCTCGCCGGGCCGGCCCTCCTCCTGCTCGCGGCCATCCTGCTCGGTACGCGGGATGCGTTCTTCGCCGGAGTGCGCGGCGTCCTGTTCGCCGGGGTCGCCCTCGTCTGGCTGGCCTGGCGCCGGGCGCGCTTCGCCCGCGACCGGGTGGAGACCGACTCGGGAGTCCGACGCAGCCGCCTGCTCGGCGGCGCCGCGGTGGTGCTCGGTGCGGTGCTCGTCGGTGCGCTGGCCGGGTCGGTTCTCGCACCACCCGCCGCGTCGCGGTTCGTCGTGCGCGACGAGATCACGCCGCCGTTCGACCCGCTCGACTACCCGAGCCCGCTCGCCGGCTTCCGGAAGTACACGAAAGAGCTGCAGAAGACGAAGCTCTTCACGGTGACCGGGCTCAAACAGGGCCAGGTGATCCGGCTCGCCACCATGGACAGCTACGACGGCATCGTCTGGTCCGTCGCGTCGCCGGGGAGCGACAGCGACGCGTCCGGAGCGTTCGAACTGCTCGGCAGCACCATCCCGCGGCCACCGCTGTTCACGCCCGGCGCCTCGTCGACGGCTGCCATCGACGTGCTCGGCTACTCGGACGTGTGGCTGCCGACCCTCGGCTACACGAACACGCTCACGTTCGACGCGCACACCGGGCAGGATCCGACGTCCACGGTGCGCGTCAACACCGCGACGGGAACAGCGGCCGTCACGAGCGGCGTGCGCAACGGCCTCGACTACACGGTCCGGGCGACGGCCCAGAAGATCCCGAACGACCGCGCCCTCGCGAAGGTCCCGCCGGCGAAACTCACGCTTCCGTCGGTGACCAACGTGCCCGACGTCGTGTCCGCCAAGGCCGAGGAGTACGCGGGATCGGCCGACACGGCCATCCAGAAGCTGCGCAACATCGAGCGGTCGCTCAAGTCGCTCGGCTACCTCAGCCACGGGCGCGCGTCCGACCCGGTGCCGTCGCGCGCCGGACAGGGCGCCGACCGCATGACCGACCTGCTGTCCAAATCGCCGATGGTCGGCGACCAGGAGCAATACGCCAGCGCCTTCGCGCTCATGGCCCGTCGGCTGGGCTATCCGACCCGCGTCGTGATGGGCTTCGCACCGAAGGTCTCCGGCAGCACCACCACGGTCACCGGCGACGATGTGACCGCCTGGGACGAGGTCGCCTTCGAGGGCGTCGGATGGGTCCCGTTCTTCCCGACGCCGACCAAGACGGATGCGCCGAAGAACCAGACCACGAAGCCGAAGCTCGAGCCGCAGCCCCAGGTCCGGCAGCCGCCGCCCGCCGACCCGCGCGCCGAAGACCTCCTGACGCCCGTCAAGACGAAGGACAACGACCCGAAGGACAAGGCGTCGGCGTTCCGGCTGCCGGTCTGGGCGTGGGTGGTGCTCGGCGTCATCGGCATCCCGCTGCTTGCGTACTTCATCCCCCTGCTGATCATCGCCGGCCTCAAACGCCGGCGACGGCGGAAGCGCGAGAGCGCCGGACCTCCCGACCGGCGCGCGGCCGGCGCCTGGGACGAGCTGACCGACGGATACGCCGAGCTCGGGCTCGCCGTCCCGGACCGCGCGACGCGGCTCCAGGCGGCCGCGGCACTGGAGGAGCAGTCCGCCGCCCAAGAGCTCCCCGTTCCCGACGGCGGCCTGCGCGACCTCGCCCGGCACGTCGACGCCGCGGTGTTCGACGGCAGCGTCGTCACGGAAGAGCGCGTCCAGCACGCGTGGACCACAGCCGACGACGCCCTGACCCGTGCCACGAAGGCGGCCGGCCCGCTCCGCTCGCGGCTCGCGGCGTTCCGCTACCGGCGCGCCCGCCGCGTGTGAGGCGGGCGCGCGCCGCAGACCCCTCGACCAGCCGCCCCGTTTCCGTATAGTGGGCGGCATGGACGACCGCGGGTTCATCGTTCCGCCACCGGGCCTCATCCCGTCACGTCCATCCGAGCCGACGCCCGCGCCCGCCGCCGAACGGATCGAGGCAGTCGCTCCCGGCCGGGCCCTTCCGGCCTTCACGCCGCCCACCGGACCGAACGGGCCCGCGGCGCCCGCGCGTCCCGTCTGGCGGCTCCTCCTGCCCGGCGGCCGCGCCGTCCCGCTGACCCGGGCCGTGCTCCTGGGCCGCAATCCGTCCCGAGGCGCGCACGCCGGCGACGCCGAGCCGATCGCCCTCGACGACCCGACATCGACGGTCTCCAAGACGCACGCGCTGCTCGTCGTCGACGGCGACACGCTGACCGTCACCGACCTCTATTCGACCAACGGCGTCGTCGTCGACGGAACCCGCGCCGAGCCAGGAGAACCCGCCGCCGTGCCCGACGGGGCGGAGCTGCTTCTCGGCGACCTCAGCATCCGCGCGGAGCTCGCCTGACAGAGGCCCGCCCGCGATCGGGTGATACCCTGTCAAACGTGTACGCGGGTCTTCTCCTCCTTAGCCGCCGCGGCGAGTCCTAGTCTCAGGCCACTCTCGCCGCGGAGTCCGTCGACGGCTGATCCGTTCACACGCTAAGGAGTTCGTAAGAGCATGAGCAACCCCACCGGGCCACTGACACTGGCCGAGAAGGTCTGGAACGACCACCTGGTCGCCAAAGGCGAGGAGGGCTCGCCCGACCTCATCTACATCGACCTGCACCTGGTGCACGAAGTCACCAGCCCGCAGGCCTTCGACGGCCTGCGCATGGCCGGCCGGCCGGTCCGCCGCCCCGACCTCACCATCGCGACCGAAGACCACAACACCCCGACGATCGGCATCGACAAGCCCATCGCCGACCTGACCAGCCGCACCCAGATCGAGACGCTGCGCCGCAACGCAGAGGAGTTCGGCATCCGCCTCCACTCGCTGGGCGACGTCGAGCAGGGCATCGTGCACGTCGTCGGCCCGCAGCTCGGCCTCACCATGCCGGGCATCACCGTCGTCTGCGGCGACTCGCACACATCCACCCACGGTGCGTTCGGCGCCATGGCGTTCGGCATCGGCACGAGCGAGGTCGAGCACGTGCTCGCCACCCAGACCCTCCCGCTGAAGCCGTTCAAGACCATGGCCATCACCGTCGAGGGCGAGCTGCGCCCCGGCGTGACCGCGAAGGACATCATCCTCGCCGTCATCGCCAAGATCGGCACCGGCGGCGGCCAGGGCTACGTGCTCGAGTACCGCGGCAGCGCCATCCGCTCGCTCTCCATGGAGGGCCGGATGACGATCTGCAACATGTCCATCGAGGCAGGTGCGCGCGCCGGCATGGTCGCCCCCGACGAAACCACGTTCGCCTACCTGAAGGGGCGTCCGCACGCTCCGGAGGGTGCCGACTGGGATGAGGCCGTCGCCTACTGGAAGACGCTCCAGACCGACGACGACGCGGTCTTCGATGCCGAGGTGTACCTCGACGCCGACGAGATCGAGCCGTTCGTCACCTGGGGCACCAACCCCGGCCAGGGCGTCTCGCTCAGCCAGGCCGTCCCGGACCCGGCCACGATCGTCGACCCCAACGCGCGGGCCGCTGCCGAGCGCGCGCTGGAGTACATGGACCTGCAGCCGGGCACTCCGATGAAGGCCATCCCGGTGGATGCGGTGTTCATGGGCTCCTGCACGAACAGCCGGATCGAGGACCTCCGCGCCTTCGCCTCCATCATCAAGGGCAGGAAGAAGGCGGACGGCGTGCGCGTCATGGTCGTCCCCGGCTCGGCGCGCGTGCGCATCGAGGCCGAGGCCGAGGGGATCGACAAGATCGTCGAGGAGTTCGGCGGCGAGTGGCGTTTCGCCGGCTGCTCCATGTGCCTCGGCATGAACCCGGACCAGCTGGCTCCGGGGGAGCGCTGCGCGTCCACCTCCAACCGCAACTTCGAGGGCCGGCAGGGCAAGGGCGGCCGCACACACCTGGTCTCGCCGCTCGTCGCGGCGGCCACGGCGATCCGCGGAACGCTCTCGAGCCCCTGGGACCTCGAGGCCGAAGGCGGCGACACGCCGCGCGATGGCGGCACCAGCACGCGAATCGGAGAGAAGGTGGGCGCCTGATGGAGAAGTTCGAGACCGTCACCGGAACGGCCGTCCCGTTCCGGCGCTCCGACGTCGACACCGACCAGATCATCCCGGCGGTGTTCCTCAAGCGTGTCACCAAGACCGGCTTCGAGGACGCCCTGTTCTACGCCTGGCGCCAGGACCCGGACTTCATCCTCAACCGACCGGAGTACCAGGGCGCGACCGTGCTCGTCGCCGGCCCCGATTTCGGCACGGGTTCGTCACGCGAACATGCCGTCTGGGCGCTCCGCGACTTCGGTTTCCGTGTCGTGCTGAGCCCGCGGTTCGCCGACATCTTCCGCGGGAACGCGGGCAAGCAGGGGCTTCTCACCGGCATCATCACGGAGGAGGACGCCGAGCGGCTGTGGGAGGCGATCGAGGCCCAGCCGGGAATAGCGGCGACGGTTGATCTGGTTGCCAAGACTGCGACCGTCGGTGAGGTCCAGGTGTCTTTCGACATCGACGACTACACTCGCTGGCGTTTGCTCGAAGGGCTGGACGACATCGCCCTCACCCTGCGCGACGAGGCGCGAATCTCCGAATACGAATCGGGCCGCGCAAGCTGGCGGCCCACGACCCTCCCGGTGAAACTTTGACATCTCTTCTTCAGGACGCACAGGCAGCAGGAGCACGCGTGGGCCTCAAGGGCGATCGCATCACGATCAACGGCGGCCGGCCCCTCGAGGGTCGCATCGAAGTGCGCGGCGCCAAGAACTTCGTCACGAAGGCCATGGTCGCGGCGATCCTCGGCGAGAGCCCGAGCGTCCTCCGCAACGTTCCGGACATCTCCGATGTCCGCGTCGTCCGCGGGCTGCTCGAGGTGCACGGCGTGAAGGTGACCGACGGCGCCGAAGAGGGCGAGCTGCTGCTCGACCCCAGCGCGGTCGAGTCGGCGCACATGGCCGACATCGACGCGCACGCCGGCTCCAGCCGCATCCCGATCCTGTTCTGCGGCCCGCTGCTGCACCGCCTGGGCGAAGCGTTCATCCCCGACCTCGGCGGCTGCCGCATCGGCGACCGGCCGATCGACTACCACCTGGAGGTGCTGCGGAAGTTCGGCGCGGTCGTCGACAAGCTGCCCAGCGGCATCCGCATGACGGCCCCGAACGGCCTTCACGGCGCCAAGCTGGAGCTCCCGTACCCGAGCGTCGGCGCGACGGAGCAGGTGCTCCTCACCGCAGTGCGGGCCGACGGCATCACCGAGCTCAAGGGCGCGGCCATCGAGCCGGAGATCATGGATCTCATCAACGTGCTCCAGAAGATGGGCGCCGTGATCTCGGTCGACACCGACCGCGTCATCCGCATCGAGGGCGTCGACTCGCTCTCCGGTTACACCCACACCTCGCTGTTCGACCGCAACGAGGCCGCGAGCTGGGCTGCGGCCGCGCTCGCGACCGGCGGCGACATCTTCGTCGGCGGCGCACGCCAGCCCGAGATGCTCACCTTCCTCAACGTCTTCCGCAAGGTCGGCGGCGCCTTCGAGATCCACGACGACGGCATCCGCTTCTACCACCCGGGCGGCGAGCTCAAGCCGGTCGTCATCGAGACGGACGTACACCCCGGCTTCATGACGGACTGGCAGCAGCCGCTCGTCGTGGCGCTCACCAAGGCGTCCGGCGTGTCGATCGTCCACGAGACCGTGTACGAGCAGCGTTTCGGCTTCGTCGACGCGCTCATCGACATGGGCGCGAAGATCCAGGTCCACAAGGAGTGCCTCGGCGGCCACCCGTGCCGCTTCGGTCAGCGCAACTTCAACCACTCGGCCGTCATCATGGGCCCGGTGGAGCTGAAGGGCGCCGACATCGAGGTCCCGGACCTTCGCGGTGGATTCAGCCACCTGATCGCAGCTCTGACCGCCGAGGGCCGCTCGACCGTGAGCAACGTCGGCATCATCAGCCGCGGATACGAGAACTTCATCACGAAGCTCCAGCTCCTCGGCGCCGACTTCGTCCTCGAAGGCTGATCCCGCGAGGTTATCCGCAGATCCTCTCCTGTATCACCCGTGATACCGTCCCCTCATGGAGACTGTCAGCGTGAGAGATCTACGAAACCACGGCGGGGACATCCTCGACCGAGTCGCCCGCGGCGAGCACGTGACCATTACGCGAGACGGCGCGCCCGTCGCCGAACTGTCGCCCCTGGCCGTGCCCCGCAGGGCGCTGTCGGTGCTCGTCGAGAGCCGGCGCAGCCTTCCCACGATCGACCCGGCCGCGCTCCGGGCCGACATCGACGAGATCGTCGACCAGCGATGGTGATGCGTCCGGGGCTCCTCGACACGTCCACCCTGATCCTGCTGGCGCGGGCGGATCCGGAGGCGCTGCCCGACATCCCCTCGATCAGCGCGGTGACCCTGGCCGAGCTCTCCGTCGGGCCGCTCGTCGCGCGTTCGGAGGAGGAGCGGGCGGCTCGGCAGGCGCACCTGCAGCTGGCGGAGGCCGACTTCGACCCGATCCCCTTCGATGCGGCGGCGGCGCGGGCGTTCGCCCGCGTGGCGCAGTCGTTCCGGGAGGCGGGGCGCAAGCCGTCGGCCCGCGCCTTCGACGCGCTCATCGCCGCCACGGCGATCTCACGCGAACTTCCGCTCCACACCTGCAATCCGGCCGATTTCGTGGGGATCCCGGCGCTCGACGTCCGGCCCGTGCCCGTGTCGGCATGACGGGGCGCCGTGCGGCATGCTCGGTGCGGGATGCCGGGTCACCGATAATGGGACGGTGCCAGAAACCGCTATGCCCGTGAAGAAGCAGCGCTCGGAGAAGAGCAGACCGTCGGTGTTCTGGGTGCTCGCCGGCCTCATCGTGCCGATCGGGAGCCTGCTCGCCCGCTTCCGGATCGTCGACGGCGACAAGTTCCCGCGCACGGGGGCGTTCATCCTGACGCCCAACCACTACAGCGAGATCGACCCGGTCATGATCGGCATGGTCGCCTGGAAACTGGGGCGCTTGCCGCGGTTCCTCGCGAAGGAGAGCCTGTTCCACGTTCCGGTCCTGGGCTGGTTCCTGCGGCGGTCGGGCCAGGTCCCCGTGTCGCGCGGAGGCAGCGCCCGCGGCTCGGCTCCGCTCGAGGCGGCGCAGAAGATCGCCGACGAGGGCAGGATCGTCGTCATCTATCCCGAGGGCTCGCTCAGCCGCGACCCGGACATGTGGCCGATGCGCGGCAAGACCGGGGCTGCCCGCATGGCTCTCGAGCACGACCTCCCGGTCATCCCGATCGCGCACTGGGGAACCCAGCAGGTGATGGCGCGTTACGCGAAGAAGATCAGCTGGTTCCCGCGCAAGACGATCGACGTCAAGGTGGGCGACCCGGTGGACCTGTCGGCGTTCCGCGGCAGACCCCTCGACAACTCCACCCTCACCGAGGCGACAGCGGTCATCATGGATGCGATCACCGCTCTGCTCGAAGACCTGCGCGGCGAGAAGGCTCCTGCCGAACGCTGGGACCCGTCGCAGCACAACCAGAAGGAGACCGGCCGCTTCGATGGCTAAAGCAGTGAAGGCTCCCATCGCGCGTCCCCGCCGCATCGCCGTCCTCGGCGCCGGCAGCTGGGGCACCACGTTCGCGAAGATCCTCGCCGACGGCGGATCCGACGTCGTGCTGTGGGCGCGACGGCCGGAGCTCGCCCGCGAGATCAACGAGGTGAAGCGCAACAGCGACTACCTGGAGGGCATCAACCTCCCGCGCAACCTCCGCGCCACCAGCAGGCTCGGCGAGGCGATGAGCGGAGCTGAGCAGGTGTTCGTCTCCATCCCGAGCCAGACCCTCCGCTCCAACCTCGAGGCGATGATCCCGTTCCTCGGACCGGAGACGGTCGTCGTCAGCCTGATGAAGGGCGTCGAGAAGGGCACCGGGCTGCGGATGAGCGAGGTCATCGCGCAGGGCCTTCCGATCGAGCTGGAACGGATCGCGGTGGCCTCCGGCCCGAACCTGGCGCTGGAGATCGCGCGCGAACAGCCCACAGCGGCCGTCGTCTCGTCCGCGAGTCTGGAGACCGCGCAGGCGGTCGCCATCGCGGCGACCAACCGCTACTTCCGGAGCTTCGTGAACACCGACGTCATCGGCACGGAGTTCGGGGGCGTCCTGAAGAACCTGATCGCCGTGGCGATCGGCATCGTCGACGGCGTCGGCTACGGCGAGAACACCAAGGCGTCGATCATCACGCGCGGCCTGGTCGAGATGACCGACTTCGCCGTGGCGTACGGCGCGAAGGCCGAGACGCTGTCCGGCCTCGCCGGCCTCGGCGACCTGATCGCGACGTGCGAGTCGCCGCTGAGCCGCAACAACACCGCCGGCCGGCTGCTGGGCCAGGGCTACGGCTTCCACGACGTCGTGAAGCAGATGAACCAGACGGCGGAGGGTCTCGCCTCCGTCGCGCCCATCCTGCACCTCGCCGAGGCCCGCGGGGTGGAAATGCCGATCGTGCGACAGGTGAGCCAGGTGCTCGCCGGTACGCTCGATCCGAAAGACATCGCACCGCATCTCACGACGGATTCGGACGAGCCGCAAGGCGAAAGGACAACGGATGACGGACAAGGTCGCGGTCGCACTTCTGTTTGGGGGTCGCTCAAGCGAGCATTCGATCAGCTGCGCGACGGCGGCAGGCGTCCTTGAGGCGATCGACCGCGACCGGTACGACGTCATCCCGATCGGGATCACACACGACGGAGCTTTCACGCTGCAGCCGGACGACGCATCGCTTTTCGCGCTGAACGCCGAGAAGCTGCCCGAGGTCGAGGACAACGGCTCGCGCATCCTGTGGCCGGACAGCGTCGCCACCCGCGAGTTGACGGTCGTCGACCGCGACGGCGTCCGCTCGTCCCTCGGCGACGTGGACATCGTGTTCCCGATCCTGCACGGCCCGTGGGGCGAGGACGGCACCCTGCAGGGGATGCTGGAGCTCGTCGGCCTTCCGTACGTCGGCAGCGGCGTGCTCGCCAGCGCCTTAGGGATGGACAAGCATTTCACCAAGACCGTGCTGCAGCAGGCAGGCATCCCCGTGGCGCCGTGGGTGACGGTCAGCGCCTACGAGTGGAACACCGATGCGGGCGCCGTGCGCGATGCCGCGCGGGGGCTGGGGCTCCCGGCCTTCGTGAAGCCCGCCCGCGCGGGTTCGAGCGTCGGCGTGACGAAGGTGAAGGACTGGTCGGAGCTCGACGCCGCGATGGAGATCGCGCTGGCGGAGGACGACCGCGTGCTCATCGAGTCGATGGTCACCGGCCGCGAGGTCGAGATCGCCGTCCTCGGCGGCCGGCCCGGTGAGCCCGCCCGGGCGTCGGTCGCCGGTGAGATCGTCGTCAGCGGACGCGACTTCTACGACTTCGCGGCGAAGTACCTGGATGCGCCCGGCATCGACCTGGTGTGCCCGGCCGATCTCACGGACGCACAGCTGGCGGAGATGCGCGAGCTCGCCATCCGGGGCTTCGACGCCATCGGCGGGGAGGGTCTCGCGCGCGTCGACTTCTTCCTGACGGTCGACGGCTTCGTCATCAACGAGATCAACACCATGCCCGGCTTCACCCCGATCTCGATGTTCCCGCGTTGCTGGCAGGAGTCCGGGCTGAGCTACCCGGCACTGATCGACGAGCTCATCCAGGTCGCCATCGCACGCGCCGCCTGACGGCGGGTCAGGGGTCCGGAGTCAGGGGCTCGGCGTCGCCGTCGGGTCGGTGTCGAGCGTCGACAGGCACTTCTGCGTCTGCTTGACGGTGGAGACGGCGCTCGCGAACTCGGGCAGCACCGACGAGTCGGACACTCCCGACACGTGGTCGATGATGACCTCCGTTGCCGGCACACGGCCGAAGGTCTGGTAGACGATCGTCTTGGCGGCCGGGTCCGTCATGAGCACCCAGTCGACGCCGTTGACGTTCACGCACGGCTTGGTGGTCGGCCCGATCGGCGGGACGCCACAGCGCAGGAGAACGACCGCCGGATCGCCCCATGCACCGGTCGCCTGCGCATCCGTCTCGCGCTTCGGCTTGTCGGCGACCGAGTCGGGCAGGCGCACACTGATCTCGGCACAGCCGGGCGCGTTGCTGTTCGCCGCAGGGTCGAGGGAGACAGTGGGCGCACAGCCCGCGAGGAGCAGGGCGGCGCCTGCGAGCAGGACGGCCGGGAGGGCGCGGCGACGGGACTTCATCGGTTTCAGGCTACCGTTTCAGATCATGGGAATCTCTGGGAGCGACGCGGCCGGCATCACCATCGGGGAGGCGTCGGAGCGGGAGGCGCTCAAGCGCATCTTCCCGCGGCTCCCGGAGTCGGACGCCACGCTCGTCGGTCCGGGTGACGACGCGGCGGTGCTCGCTGCCCCCGACGGGCGTTTCGTCGTCACGACGGACATGATGGTCCACGGCCCGGATTTCCGGCTGGCGTGGTCGGGCCCCGTGGATCTCGGCTGGAAGGCCGCGGCGACGAACCTGTCGGACGTGGCGGCGATGGGCGCCGTCCCGACCGCCCTCGTCGTCGCGATCGCGGCGCCGCCGGAGACCCCGGTCGCGTGGCTGGAGGGGGTCGCCGACGGCTTCCGGCTGGCGTGCACCGAGCTGGCTCCGGGCTGCGGCGTGGTCGGTGGCGACCTGTCGGTGTCGCAGACGCTGACCATCGCGGTGACGGCGTTCGGCGATCTCGGCGGCCGTCGCCCGGTGCTCCGGAGCGGCGCACGTCCGGGAGACGTCGTGGCCGTCTCCGGGGCTCTCGGGCAGGCGGCTGCCGGCCTGCGCACGCTGTTCACGGAGGCGGTGGATGAGGCGGGAGAGCCGGATGCCGCCCGTCTCGCGGCCGTCGTGGCCGCGCATCCCGACACCGTCTCCGCACAGCTGCGGCCGCGTCCGCCGATCGCCGACGGACCACTCGCGGCCGACGCCGGCGCGACGGCGATGCTCGACCTGAGCGACGGACTCGCGTTGGACGCCCGTCGCGTCGCCGAGGCGAGCGGTCTGGCGATCGACCTCGACCCCGCTGTCCTCGGCCCGGACCCTCGGACGGCGTTGACCGGGGGAGAGGACCACGGCCTCCTCGCGACCTTCCCGCCCGGCACCGCCCTCCCCGGAGGCTTCCGCCCGATCGGCACCGTCCGCGACGGCCGGGGCCTCCTCGTCGCGGGCACCCCCTTCGACGAGCGCGGCGGCTGGGACCCCTACCTCGAATGGGACGGCCGCCGCGGCTGACCCCCTCCGCCCCCCGCTGACCCCCACCCCCCACCGTCGAGTCCGCAAACTTTGCACACGATCCATCCCGAGAGCGTGCAAAGTTTGTGGACTCGACGGTGGGCGGAGCCGTGAGAAGAGGGGCTAGGGGCGGAGGGGGGCGAGCCAGTGGATGGCGGTCTCGCCGTAGGACTTGCGGCGCACGAGGGTGAGACCGGCGGGGAGGCTCGGATCCGGCGTGCGGGCGCTCCGCTCGACGCAGACCTCGGCGTCGTCGGAGAGCAGCGGCTCCAAGGCCGTGAGCACGGCGAGCAGTTCGGCGTCCGGCACGTCGTAGGGCGGGTCGATGAACACGACGTCGAACGGCCCGCGCGCTCCGGAGAGGTAGGACTGCACCGTGGACGACCGCACATCGATCTCCGGAACGGGGACCCGCGCAGCCCGCGCCGCCGAGACGACCGCCGCGGCGTTCCGTTTGCAGACCTGCGCCGCCGCCGCGCCCTTCTCGACGAGAACGACGGAGACGGCGCCACGGCTGGCGGCTTCCAGGCCCAGGGCACCCGATCCGGCGTAGAGGTCGAGCACCCGGGCTCCGTGCAGCGCGTCGCGCGCATCCAAGGCCGAGAAGATGGCCTCGCGCACCCGGTCGCTGGTGGGACGGGTGCCGCTCTTCGGCACCTGAAGGCTGAGCGAGCCGGCGAATCCGGAGACGATGCGGGTCATGGCTCCCCGAGCCTAGCGTCGGCACCCGGAGTGCCGCCAAGATATGGGGATGGAGGAACGCCTGGAGCAGGCAGAGCTCGACGCCCTGTGGCTCCCCGGTGACCCGATCGCCTCCGCAGAACGGCTGGCCGCGGCTGCCGCAGAACCGGACCGGTCGGAGGTCGTCCGGGCCGAGCTGCAAACCCAGCGCGCCCGCGCGCTCGGGCTGCAGGGGCGGTTCGACGAGGCGGAGGCCCTCCTGGAGTCGCTGGAGCCGGCGAGTGGCGTGCTGGAGGTTCGCGTCCTTCTCGAACGGGGACGGCTCCGATCCGCCGCCGGCCTCGCCGGGGAGGCGGTGCCGGTGCTGGAGGCCGCCTTGCGCACGGCCCGCCGGGACGGTGACGTGGCGCTGGCCGTCGAGTCGGCGCTGGCGCTCGCCGATGCGGACCGCCCGCACACCTTGCAGTGGATCGACGAGGGCCTCTCCGACCTGTCGGCCACCGGCGACCCGCGCACCCTCCGCTGGGGTGTCGTGCTGCACGAGCTGCGCGGGTGGGCACTGCTGCGCGAGGGGGATGCGCCGGCCGCTCTGGTGTCGTTCGAGAATGCTGTGGAGCACGCGGAGGCGTACGGAACGCTGGATCAGCAGTTCGCCGCGCAGTGGGCGTTCGCGCGTGGCCTCCGTGAAGCGGGCCGGACCGCCGAGGCGCGCGAGATCCAGCGACGGCTGGCGTCGGAACGCCCGGACGAGCCGGCCGTCCTGGCCGAGCTGGAGGCGCTGTCCGGCGCACCCGACGACGACGCACCCGAGGCGCGCGCACCCGACGACGGAATGCCGGAGGGGAAGCATACGATCGAGTCATGACCTCCGTCCCCGCCCCGGCCGGCTCCGGGTCTGCTGACGCCGGCACCGTCGGCCTCGATACCCGGCTGAGCGGCGTCCTCGGCGGCCGCACCGCGTCCGCGTTCGAGAAGGCGTTCGGGATGCGTACGGTCGCCGACCTGCTCAGCCACTTCCCGCGGCGCTACGCGAAGCGCGGGGAGCTGACGGCACTGGCGAACCTCCCGCTGGACGAGAACGTGACGATCATCGCCGAGGTGCTGCGGGTGCAGGAGCGCCCGATGCGGGCGCGGCGCGGCAGCATCCTCGAGGTGAAGATCTCGGACGGCGAGGGCATCCTCACTCTCACCTTCTTCAACCAGGCGTGGCGCTCCCGCGAGCTCCTGCCCGGCGTTCGCGGCATCTTCGCAGGCAAGGTGTCGGCGTACCGCGGCGCCCTGCAGCTCGCGCATCCCGACTACGAGCTGTTCGAGCCGGATGCGGAGAACGCCGTGAGCCCGGGCAGCGCGGCCGCGAAGGACTGGGCGCAGACGCCCATCCCGATCTATCCGGCGACGGGGACCGTGGCGAGCTGGCAGGTGCAGAAGGCCGTCGGGCTCGCTCTCGACGCGCTCGGGCCGGTGCCCGATCCGGTGCCGGATGCGATCGTCGTCGAGCGCGGTCTGGTGCCGTATCGGGACGCGCTGGAGGGCATCCACCGACCTCAGAAGGATGCGCAGTGGCAGCGCGCTCGCGACACGCTGCGGTTCCAGGAGGCCTTCGTCCTCCAGGCCGCGCTGCTGCAGCAACGTGCAGCATCGCGGGAGGCGGCGGCGACGCCCCGCGTGGCCGTCCCCGGTGGGCTGCTCGAACGGTTCGACGCGGCGCTGCCCTTCGCCCTCACCGGCGACCAGGATGTGGTGGGCGGCGAGATCGCGCGCGATCTGGCCGACACTGCGGCGATGCACCGTCTGGTGCAGGGCGAGGTCGGCTCGGGCAAGACCCTCGTCGCTCTCCGCGCCATGCTCGCCGTGGCCGACTCCGGCGGCCAGTCGGCCCTGCTCGCACCGACCGAGGTGCTCGCCGCGCAGCACGTGCGGTCGATCGCCGCGATGCTCGGCCCCGACCTCTCGGCCCAGCTCATGCCGACGCTCCTCACCGGCCAGCTCTCCGCCGCCGAGCGGAAGCGCGCACTGCTGCGGACGGTGTCCGGGCAGGCGCGCATCGTGGTGGGAACTCACGCGCTCCTCGGCGACGCGGTGACCTTCTTCGACCTCGGACTCGTCGTCGTCGACGAGCAGCACCGCTTCGGCGTGGAGCAGCGGGAGGCCCTCCGCGCGAAGGGCGGCACCCCGCCGCACGTGCTGGTGCTGACGGCGACGCCCATCCCGCGCACGGTCGCCATGACCGTCTTCGGCGACCTGGATGTGTCGACCATCGCGCAGCTGCCCGCCGGCCGGCAGGGCATCGAGAGTTTCGTGGTGCCGCTCGCCGACCGCCCCGGATGGGAGCGCCGGATCTGGGAGCGCGCGTCGGAGGAGATCGCGAAGGGCCGTCAGGTGTTCGTCGTCTGCCCGGCGATCTCCGGCAAGGATGCGGAGGACGACGGCGAGGAGCCGGAGCCCGACGAGCCAGAGGGTGACGGCGCTCCGCCCCGGCCGATCGCCAACGTCGAGTCCGTCGCCGCGCAGGTGCGCGCCGATCCCCTCTTCGCCGGCACCCGGATCGGCGTGCTGCACGGCCGCCTTCCGTCGGACGAGAAGGACGAGGTCATGCGCGCCTTCGCCGGCGGCGACATCGACCTGCTGATCGCGACGACGGTCATCGAGGTCGGCGTCAACGTGCCGAACGCCTCGGCGATGGTGGTGCTGGATGCGGACCGCTTCGGTGTCTCGCAGCTCCATCAGCTGCGCGGCCGCGTCGGCCGGGGCGACATCCCGGGCCTCTGCCTGCTGGTCACAGCCGCGGAGCAGGGGAGCCTGGCGCGCGAGCGGGTGGAGGCCGTCGCGGCGACGCTCGACGGCTTCGAGCTGGCGAACATCGACCTGGAGCTGCGCCGCGAGGGCGACGTGCTCGGGAGCCGCCAGTCGGGCGGCCGGTCGTCGTTGCGGCTGCTGCGGGTGGCCACGGACGGCGAGCTGATCTCGGAGGCGCGGGTCGCCGCCGAGGAGACGCTGGAGGCGGACCCGTCGCTCGCGGCGCATCCTGCTCTCGCCGCGGCGCTGGCCCGCCGGCTCGACGAGAGCGAGCGGGCGTTCCTCGGCAAGTCCTGAGTCGCACGGACGAAACCCGTTGGTAACGGATTCACAACGAAATGCCGGGAACCGCGGGATAGTCTGGGGGTCTATGAACAGGATCGCCGTTGTCCCTGGATCGTTCGACCCGGTCACCCTCGGGCACCTCGATGTGATCGAGCGTGCTGCCGGTCTGTGGGACGAGGTCCACGTCGTGGTGGTCCACAATCCGGACAAGTCGGCCCTGCTGCCCATCGCGCAGCGGGTGGCCCTGCTGGAGCGCTCGATCGAGGATGCCGGCATCGTCGGCAACATCGTCATCGCCTCCTGGTCGGTCGGGCTGCTTGTCGACTACTGCACCGACGTCGGCGCCCACGTGCTGGTGAAAGGCATCCGCTCGTCGGTCGACGTCGCCTACGAGACGCCGATGGCCATCGTCAACCGCCACCTGGCCGATGTCGAGACCGTCTTCCTGCTGCCGAACCCGGCGAACGCCCACGTCTCCAGCTCGCTGGTGCGTCAGGTGTCCGCGCTCGGCGGCGACGTGAGCCCGTACGTGCCGCCGGCCGTGCACGAGTACCTCCAAGAGACCTAGCCGGGGGAGTCATGAACAGTTACGCGACGCGCCAGCCCACCGAATCCTCCGTCGCGCCTGAGGAGGAGGCGGGGGATGTCACCCGCATGGACCTCGACGAGCTGAGGCGCGCCGCGGAGCAGATCACCGCCAATGTGGAGTCCGTCATCGACGGAAAGCACGAGGCCGTGCAGACCGCGCTGGTGGTGCTGCTGGCCGAGGGGCATCTGCTGATCGAGGATGTTCCCGGTGTCGGCAAGACCATGCTGGCGAAGTCTCTGGCGAAGTCGGTCGACTGCACGGTCAGCCGCATCCAGTTCACCCCGGACCTCCTGCCGTCCGACGTCACAGGCGTCTCGGTCTACAACCAGGCGGAGCGCCGGTTCGAGTTCAAGCCGGGCGCCATCTTCGCGAACATCGTCATCGGCGACGAGATCAACCGCGCGAGCCCGAAGACGCAGTCCGCCCTGCTGGAGTGCATGGAGGAGCGCCAGGTCACGGTCGACGGCTCGACCTATCCACTCGCTGCCCCCTTCATCGTGGTCGCCACGCAGAACCCGGTCGAGATGGAGGGCACGTACGCCCTGCCGGAGGCGCAGCGCGACCGCTTCATGGCCCGGATCGCCATGGGCTACCCGGACGAGGGTTCCGAGCTCGCGATGCTGACCACGCGGGATACGTCCAGTCCGCTGTCGCGCATCCGCCCGGTGGTCAGCTCCGACGAGCTGCGGGCCATGATGGTGACCGCTCGTGCCGTGTTCGCCTCGACGCCGGTCAAGCAGTACGCGGTCGACCTGGTGCGGGCCACGCGCGAGGACCGTGACCTGCGGCTCGGCGCGAGTCCGCGTGCCACGCTCCAGTTGATCCGTGCGGCGAAGGCGATGGCGGCTCTCGCCGGCCGCGATTTCGTCCTCCCGGACGACGTGGATGCGCTGGCCGTGCCGGTGCTCGGCCACCGGCTGCTGCCGACCAGCCGGGCGCTCGGGCACCACCACGAGAGTGCTCCGGTGATCGCCGACATCGTCCGGCGGATCGTCGCGTCGACGCCGGTGCCCGTCGGCTCCGGTTCTTCGGTCGGCGCCGGCGCAGCGGGCGCCACGGGACGCTGACATGCCCCCGGGCGGCCGTTCCTCGTCGCCGCTGAAGCGGCCGCGCCCGACCGCTCGCGGCTGGACGCTCGGCGCCGTCGGGGTGGTGGCGCTCGTCGCGTCGGCCGTCTTCGGGCGCACGGACGTGCTGTTCGTCGGGGTGTTCCTGACCGTGCTCCCGCTCGCCGCCATGATCTCCGTGACGGTGGACCGCCCCCGCCTGACCGTCACCCGCAGTTTCCATCCGGATGTCGTGGCGGCGGGGGAGAAGGCCACCATCGTCACGACGGCGCGCAATCAGGCGCCGCGCCCCAGCCCCGCAGCCCGATGGCGCGAGTCCGCTCCCGCCGCGGTCGGCGTGCAGGACTCCGCGCCGTTCCCACGGCTCGGTGCGCACCAGCCCGACGGCATGCTGGGCCGCGACACGGTCGTCCTCCGGCAGGATGTCGTCCCCGAGCGCCGCGGTGCGCATCCCATCGGGCCGCTGGTGGTGAGCCGCACGGACCCGTTCGCGATCGCATACGCCGAGTACGCGATCGGCCAGCCGCGGCAACTGCTGGTGACGCCGCGCGTCGTGCCGTTGTCGCGCGGCGAGCTGGATGTCGCCCACAGCGAGGGCACCGAGCATGAGCTGCTGCGCCACAGCATCCCGAGCGCCGACGAGCTGATCGCCCGCGAGTACCGGCCGGGCGACCCGCTGCGGCGCGTGCACTGGCGGGCCACCGCACGGCACGACCAGCTGATGGTGCGGCAGGAGGAGCAGCGCAGCAACCCCGAGGCGTGGATGCTGATGGACACCCGCCCGCTGCCCGCGCACGCGGAAGAGGCGGCCGACGAGTTCGAGACGCTGGTCGACCTGGTCGCCTCGATCGGCGTGCACCTGCTGGACGAGGGATTCGCGGTGAGCGTCGTCGAGACCGGCGACCGCCAGCTGTCCGGGCGCAGCGGCGCCGGACGGACAGGGACGATGGGCGCGACGACGGCGACCTACGACGTCGGGAGCGCCGACCGCATGCTCCTCGCAGACCTCGCGGCGGTCGAGACAAGTGTCACGGCCCGTGACGACGCGGTCGCCGAGCTCGGCGCCGGTCTGCGCCGGGCCGGTCGCCCGGTCCCCGTGTTCGCCGTGCTGGCCGGTGCGCCGCCCGCGGAGCTCGGCGCCCTCGCGGCCCTCCGTTCGATGGGCGACCCCGCGGTGGCATTCGTCGGCGCCTCCATGCCGACCGATACGGCCGAGGTGCTCGCGGACGCCGGATGGCTCTGCGTGACCTTCGCCGCGGGCGACGATCCCGCCGAGTGCTGGCAGCGTGCGCTCCGGCGACAGCGGGCGGGGGTGGTGGCGCGTGGCGACTGAGTCCGTGGCGTTCTCCGTCCCTCGCGTCGGTGTGCGACGGCGGGTCGGCTACTGGCGCATCACCGGAGCGCTCGTGCTGCAGGTTGTGGCGCTGAGTTATGCGCTGTCCGGCCTCATCCAGGGCATCGGATGGTGGTTCGCCTTGGTGGCGACCGCTTCGGCGGTGCTCGTCACCGGGGCGGGACTCCGCAGCCTCGGCATCCCGAGGGGCGTCGTCCCCGTGCTGCTGCTGGTGGAGTCGGCGGCGATCATGACCGTCGCGTTCGGTCGGGGGTCGGGCCTGCTCGGCATCATCCCCACGCCGACGACCGTGACCAACTGGATGCAGTACCTCCAGCAGGCCATGCTCTCCATCTACCAGCAGGGCACTCCGGCGGAGGCCCTTCCCGAGTTCCTGTTCCTCGTCGTCGGCGGCGGATGCCTGCTCGCGCTCATCCTCGACACGTTCGCCGTGGCCATCCGGACGCCCGCCTTCACCGCCATCGGCATCGCCGCGGTGCTGGTCGTGCCGGGAGCGCTGCTCGGCGACGGGCTCGACCCTCTGGCTCTGGCAGCGTCGGCGGCTGCGTACCTGTGGCTGCTGCGCTGCGACGTGCGCAGCAGACGCCCGGGCACACCGCGTCCGGGAGCCGCCCTGTCGGTCGGCGCCTCGGCCGTGACCATCGCGGTCGTCCTCGCCGGGACCGCGCCGGGCTTCGATCAGGGCGGTGCGACCTCCTTCACCGCCGGGGGGATCTCCATCGGCGGCACGGTCACGCCGCTTGTCGACCTCGGCAAGGACCTCCGCCGCCCCGCCGCGGTGCGCGCGCTCACCTACACGACGAGCGCTGCGAACGGGCAGTACCTCAAGCTCGCGTCGCTCGACCAGTTCACCGGCTCCGTCTGGAAGCACCGGGAGCGCGACACCAACCGGCTGAGCGATGGAGCCAAGATCGGACCGGTCGCCGGGCTCTCCGACACCGTGAAGACGACGAAGATCACGACGACGGTCGCGATCGACAACATGACGAGCCGGTGGCTGCCGGCCCCAGCGCCCGTCCAGTCGGTGAAGGGGCTCAACGGCACGTGGTCGTGGGATCCGGACGACCTCACGATCGGCGGCATCAACTCGACGACGCAGGGGCAGAAGTACACGGCGACCAGCCTCCTGCTCCAGCCGACGGCCGACCAGCTGAAGGCCGCGGGCGGCTTCGTCCCGGTGGAGGTGCAGCGCGACCTGTTCCTGCCGCCCAACCTGCCGTCGATCATCGAGGACACGGCGCTCACGGCGACGAAGGATGCGATCACCGAGTACGACAAGGCGGTCGCGCTGCAGGACTACTTCCGCGACAACAGCTTCGTGTACTCCACGCAGACACCGCTGAAGCAGGGATACGACGGCGACGGTGCGCGAGTGATCGCGAAGTTCCTCGAGGTCAAGAGCGGGTACTGCGTCCACTTCGCCTCGGCGATGGCGCTGATGGCCCGCACCCTGGGCATCCCGTCGCGCGTCGCGGAGGGCTACCTGCCCGGCGCGACCAGTGGAGGGACAGCGACCAACCCGGGCGAGTACACGGTGACGAGCGACGACCTGCACGCCTGGCCCGAGCTGTACTTCGCCGGCGTGGGCTGGGTGCCGTTCGAGCCCACGGTCGGCCGAGGGACGGTCCCGGACTACACCCGGCCGCAGACCGACCCCGCCGCGGCGCCCCCGAGCTCGGCCGCCACCTCCAGCTCCGCACCGCGGGCGCTCGTTCCGACCGACCCGGCCAACCCCGCCGGCTCGGCCACTTTCACACCGACATCGGGAGCCCAGCCGCTCGCGACCGGCATCGGCGTCGCCCTCCTCGTCATCGGCGTCCTGCTCATCCCCGCGGTGTGGCGCAGGATGCGACGGCGTAGACGGCTGCGCGAGCTGACCGACGAGTGGGGAGGGGCCTCCCTCGTCTGGGACGAGTTGCGCGACACCGTCCGCGATCTCGGCTGGACGGCGCCGCCGACGGAGACCCCGCGCGTGTTCGCCGGCCGGGTGGCCACCGCGGTCGCCGGCACGCCGGCGGAGGATGCGGTCCTCCGGCTCCTCGGCGAACTCGAACGCGACGCATACGGCCCGCCGACCCGCCGCTGGGCGGGCGGACTCTCCGACGACCTCGAGACGGTGCTGTCGGCCCTGGAGGCGCAGGCCGGCCCGGTGCTGCGGACGAAAGCGCTGCTCATTCCTGTGTCCTTGCTGCCAGCGGGCTGGCCTTCCGCCGTCCGTCCCCGTGGAGCGGCGTAAAATAGTCGCTCGTGACCCACAAGAACTCGCCGTACACCGTCAATGTGTACGACCTCATCCGCCGCCCAGGCACGATGCGCGAACAGCGCATCACCATCCCTGTCGCGGAGAAACTCGGCGAGGGCCTGATCAGCGTCCCGGAGGGCGAGACCATCGATCTCGACCTCCGGTTGGAGTCGATGCACGAGGGGATTCTCGCGACGGGCGACGCTCAGACGACAGCCATCGGCGTGTGCGGCCGCTGCCTGATCGACATCGAGCAACCTGTCCAAGTCGATTTCCAGGAACTTTTCGCGTATTCTTCTGACGAAGCTTTCGATCATGAGGTTCACGACGACCACGTGGATCTTGAACCTCTGATCAGGGATGCGGTAGTGCTGGCACTGCCGTTCCAGCCGGTGTGCCGGCCGGACTGCCCAGGTCTCGACCCCGAGACCGGGGAGAGGCTGGCGGATGTACCGGACCGCGAGCCGTCGCAGATCGTCGATCCGCGCTGGTCTGCGCTTGCGGCCTTCCAGGCTTCCGACACCGATGAACCCCGACCGAACACAGAGAAGAGATAGTCATGGCCGTCCCGAAGCGGAAGCAGTCGCGCGCCAACACCCACGCCCGTCGTTCGCAGTGGAAGGCTGAGGTCCCCACGCTCGTCAAGACGATCGAGAACGGCAAGGTCACCTACAGCCTCCCGCACCGCGCGAAGGTCGTCGAGGACTCTGCGGGCACCGCCCTCTTCCTCGAGTACAAGGGCCGCAAGGTCGCCGACGTCTGATCGTCGCTGACGATCGGTGAACGCTGTGGTCGGAGAGAACGCTGACCGCACAGCACTTCTGGAGAAGCTCGGGGTCGTCATCGACCCCGAGCTTCTCGAGCTTGCGCTGACCCATCGCTCGTACGCGTACGAGCACGGCGGCATCCCCAATAACGAGCGTCTCGAGTTCCTCGGCGACTCCATCCTGGGGCAGGCGGTGACGGTCAAACTGTTCCGCGAGAATCCGGACCTCGACGAGGGCGAGCTCGCCAAGCGGCGGGCCAGTCTGGTGAGCTCGGTCGCACTGGCCGAGGTCGCGCGCGGCATCGGCCTGGGGGAGTACATCCGGCTCGGCCGCGGCGAGAACCAGAGCGGCGGTCGAGAGAAGGCGTCCATTCTCGCCGACACGGTCGAGGCGCTCATCGGCGCCACCTACCTGGATGCCGGGGGCGACGCTGCGACGGCGCTCGTCCTGCGGCTGATCGAGCCGCTGCTCGACGACCCGGACCGCTTCGGCGCCGCCATGGACCCGAAGACCAGCCTGCAGGAGGTCGCCGCCCACCGCGGCGCCGGCCTGCCGGTCTACACGGTGACCAACAGCGGCCCCGACCACTCCAAGACGTTCCACGCCACCGTCGAGGTGGGCAGCCTCGTCACCGCCACCGGCGAGGGGACGAGCAAGAAGCAGGCCGAGATGGCCGCGGCGCTGAGCGCCTGGACGGAACTGACGAGACGACGTGCCCGAGCTTCCCGAGGTTGAGGTCGTCCGCGCGGGTCTGGCACCCGCGGTCACCGGTGCGACCATCCTCGGCGTCGAGGTCTTCGAGCCGCGGTCGCTGAAGCGCCACGATCCGGTCGCCGGGGCGTTCGAGACGTTGCTCACCGGACGGGTGATGGAGCAGCCGGTCCGGCGCGGCAAGTTCCTGTGGATCCCGCTCGCAGGCGTCCCGCGACGCGCCATCGTGGCCCACCTCGGGATGAGCGGCCAGATCCTCCTGCGCGAGCCCGGAACCGAAGAGGCCGGCCTGCTCCGCATCCGGCTCCACATCGAGCATCCTCTGCACGGCGAGCTGTGGGTGCACTTCGTCGACCAGCGGATCTTCGGGTCCATGGCGGTCGACGCGCTCGTCCCCACGGCGGACGGCGCGCCGGGTGGCCTCGGAACCGACGAGCCGCTCGTGCCGACACAGGTGACCCACATCGCCCGCGATCCGCTGGATCCCGCCTTCGACGACGCCGGCTTCGCCGCCGCGCTCGCCCGAAAGAACACCGGCATCAAACGCGCCCTGCTCGATCAGACCCTGGTGAGCGGCATCGGCAACATCTACGCCGACGAGGCGCTCTGGGCCGCGCGCATCCATTACGCCCAACCGGCGAACACGCTCAGCCGCGCGAAGGTGCGCACACTGCTCGCGGAGGTGCGCCACGTGCTCGAGAAGGCCCTCGCCGAGGGCGGCACCAGCTTCGACGCGCAGTACGTGAACGTGAACGGCGCCTCCGGTTACTTCTCGCACAGCCTCAACGCCTACGGCCGTCAGGGCCAGCCGTGCCCGCGCTGCGGCACACCGATCGTGCGCGAGCAGTTCATGAACCGCGGCTCGCACTTCTGCCCGCACTGCCAGCGGCTCCGACAGTCTCGGTCGGCGCCCGCAGCGAGTTGATCTCCGGAGCCTCCGCGCCCATCCCTCGGTCGATCAGCCGAGGGTCTTCTGCCAGTGCCCTGTCAGGGCGTGTGGGCGGAAGCCGAACGCGCGGTTGATCGCCAGCATCGGGTCGTTCTCGTCGGCGTTCCAGGTGAGGATGCGGTGGATGTGCGGAGCGCGCCGGCCGAGCTCCTGGATGTTCCGCAGCTTGACCGCGGTGCCCAGCCGATGGCCGCGGTGCGCGCGGGCCACGAGGGTGTCGTACTGCTCCGCCTTCGTGCCGTCGGCGGGGACCGCCAGCTCGGTGTACGCCGCGATCTCGCCGGTCGTCTCGTGCACCGCAGCCGTCACGAGCAGCGGCTCGCCGCGGGCGACGAGCGTCCGCTCCTGTGAGCGCACCCGTTCGCCGTCCCAGTCCTCCGGGTCCACGGCGATGCCGCTCTGCGGGATGTCGGTCGACATCCGGGCCTTCATCGCGGCGAACCGCTCCAACAGGTCCTCGGGTGCGGCACCCCACCACGACACCAGGCGGAAGCCGTTCAGTGTCATGGTCAGCCCGGCCTCGCGCTCCGGCGGGAGCGGAAGGTGCAGCTCGCTCGACCGCTCGATCTGGCCGAGCTGGTAGCCGTGGCGCAACGCGAAGCGCACATCCCGTGACGTCGCCGGCAGACCGGCTGTGCCCGCGGGAGCCCGCACCAGGCGGTCGGCGCCCTCCAGGGTCCGGATGGGGTGCTCGGTGTAGGTCGAGATGATCCGGCGGCCGCCCTCCGCGGCGAGCTCCTCGCCCTTCTCGAGCAGCGCGGAGCCGATCCCGCGACCGCGGAGCGCCGGGACGACGTCGACCAGCAGCGACACCGTCTCGGAGTCCTCGTCCAGCGGGAAGATCGCCTCGACACGGCCGACGATCACACCATCCTCGATCGCCACGAAGACGATCCGGTCCACGTAGTCCTGCTCACGATGGGCGGCCAGCGCCTGCTCGGCGGTCTCGACGAAGTCGTCGTCCCCCCACAGATCGACCACGATGCCGTTGAGGACGCCGACCAGCTCCTCGAAGGCGGCCGACCCGGGGGTGCCGAGCTCGTCGGGGATCTCCAGCCGGGTCACACGCATCCGATCGGACACCTCCTCGAGCCGTTCCACGCCGAAGGATCAGCCTACCCAGGCGCGGAGCACCGTGTGAAGGATCCCGCACGGTTTGGTTTCGATCGTGTAAATCTGCGTTCCGATCGTGGTTGCAAAACGTTGCGAGCCCTGTATTCTCAGCACACATATTCGTGGCACGAACCGGCGAAAACGGCGAGTTCGTGACGGATTAACGTCGAGAGGCAAGAGATGCTACGGAAGAAAGTCACCATCGGTGCGGCTGTTGCAGCGTCAGTCGCACTGTTCCTCGCGGGATGTGCGAACCAGCCGTCCACGGGAGGATCCACCAACGGCAATTCGTCGAAGGTCGACATCCCGGCGATCACGTCGGTCGATGTCCCCAAGGACGCGGTGCTCCCCGCGGGCGACGGAAAGGCCACCTGTCCTGCTGGCCTGACCATCGGCTACGTGGGTGCGGAGACGGGCCCGAACGCCCAGCTCGGTATCAACATCTACAACGGCATCCAGCTGGCCATCGACCAGCACAACGAGTCCAACAAGGGATGCCAGGTCGGCTTCAAGAAGTTCGACACCGAGGGCGACCCGAACAAGGCCACCGGTCCGGTGACCCAGGCCGTGAACGAGTCGGACATCGTCGGCGTCGTCGGCCTCCCGTTCTCGGGTGAGTCGAAGGCCACCGGCAACATCTTCGAGCAGCAGGGCCTCGTCCACATCACCCCGTCGGCCACCAACCCGGGCCTGACGCAGAACGGATGGAAGACCTTCTTCCGCGGCCTCGGCAACGACGCCGTGCAGGGTCCTGCCGCCGCGAAGTTCCTCACGGACAAGCTGGAGGCCAAGAAGGTCTACCTGGTCCAGGACGACTCCGACTACGGCATCGGCCTCGGCACCCAGACCTCGAAGGCGCTCGGCGACGCGCTCGTCGGCACCGACAAGGTGACCACCGGCCAGAAGGACTTCTCCGCGGTGATCTCCAAGATCATCAACGCGAAGCCCGACGCGGTCTACTACGCCGGCTACTACGCCGAGGGTGCTCCGTTCGACCAGCAGCTGGTCAACAAGGGCTACAAGGGCACGTTCGTCGGCCCCGACGGCGTGAAGGACGACCAGTTCATCAAGCTGGCCGGTGACGCGTCCGGCAACGCGTACTTCACCTGCCCCTGCATCCCGGGCGAGCTGATCCCCGACTTCGAGTCCGCCTACAAGAAGCTCGCGAACGCCGAGCCGGGCACCTACTCGATCGAGGGTTACGACGCCGCCACCGTCCTCCTCGCCGGCATCGACAAGGGCAAGACGTCCCGCGCCGACCTGCTGTCGTGGGTCAAGGACTACGACGCCGACGGCCTGAGCAAGCACTACAAGTGGGACTCCACCGGTGAGCTCCAGGCGCCGGCCGTCTACGGCTACAAGGTCGAGAACGGCAAGATCGTGCCGATCGGCACCATCGGCTGAGGCGACACCTGAAGGGTGCCGCGGGACACGACGGCCCGCGGCACCCTCGTTTTTCGACTACGCTCGCTTTGCTCGCCGGATCAACGAAGATCCGACACTGAACCCTGGATGCTCGAATGCTCGAAACCCTCCTCCTTCATCCCGCCCTCGACAGCTCCTGGATCAATTTCGACGTCAACGCGCTGGTCCAGAACTTCTGGAGCGCAACGTTCGACGGGCTCACCTTCGGCGCTGTCTACGGCCTCATCGCCGTCGGCTACACGCTGGTCTACGGTGTGCTGAACCTGATCAACTTCGCCCACTCCGAGGTCTTCATCGTCGGCGCCTACGGCGTCGTCGTGACCCTCACGACGCTCGGTTTCGGTCCGAGCGCGCCGAATCTGAGCGCCGGCGCCATCGTCGGGGACCTCATCCTGGCGCTCATCGTCGGTGTGCTGGCCTCGGCCGTCACGGCCTGGCTCCTGGAACGCGTCGCCTACCGGCCGCTGCGAAAACGCAACGCCCCACGCCTGGTGTTCCTCATCACGGCCATCGGCGCCTCGTTCGCGATCCAGTACGGGATCTTCCTGATCCGTGGCGCGAACGCCGAGCCTTCGGTGACCATGTTCATTCCGCAGCCCATCTTCGATGTGTTCGGGACGATCGTGAACAGCCAGCAGCTGATCATCGTCATCGCGTCGGTGATCCTCATGATCGCGACCGACTGGTTCATCCGACGCACCCGTACCGGCCGCGGTATCCGCGCGGTCGCGCAGGACCCGGACACCGCGACGCTGATGGGCGTGAACAAGGAGCGGATCATCCAGATCACCTTCATCACCGGCGGTATCCTCGCCGGCGCCGCGGCGCTGTTCTACGTGATGCTGGTCCCCTCCGGCGTGATCTACAACGGCGGATTCATCCTCGGCGTCAAGGCATTCGCCGCGGCCGTCCTCGGCGGCATCGGCAACGTCCGCGGCGCGCTGCTCGGCGGTCTGCTGCTCGGCGTGATCGGAAACTACGGCCAGATCCTCCTCGGTGACTCGCAGTGGACGGACGTCGTGGCCTTCGTGGTCCTCGTCCTGGTGCTGCTGATCAAGCCGAGCGGCATTCTCGGCACCTCGCTCGGAAGGAGCCGCGCATGAGCATGTCAGAAGGACCCAGGGTCCTGCCCGATGCTCGCGAAGAGCAGGCGGTCGACGCCCTCGAGGCGTCCCGCGGCAAGCGCAGCACCGGCCCGTTCGGTCAGCTCCGCGACCGCTGGAACAACCTCCCGCGCGCCGTGCAGTGGGCCTGGCTGCTCATCGTGGTGGCCCTCGCCTACGCCCTGCCGTACCTGAACTTCTTCCCGCTCTCCACCGCTCCCGGCAACGACTGGGCGCTGGCCTGCTTCTCGATGGCGGTCTACGCGCTCATCGCGATCGGCCTGAACGTGGTGGTCGGATACGCCGGCCTGCTCGACCTCGGCTACGTCGCGTTCTTCGCGGTCGGGTCGTACACGGCGGCGATGCTGACCAGCCCCGACTCGCCGTTCGTGAAGATCCCGTACCTGTGGACGATCCCGGTCGCCATCGCGGTGACGATGACGTTCGGCATCATCCTCGGTGTCCCGACGCTCCGGCTCCGCGGCGACTATCTGGCGATCGTGACGCTCGGCTTCGGTGAGATCGTCCGCATCCTTGCGACGATCATCCCGGCGATGAAGGGCCAGGTCGGCTTCCAGAACGTCGGCCACCCGCCGGGGGAGAACGCCGACGGCATCCCGATCTTCTCCAACTCCAACGGCGTGCCGTGGTACTGGCTGACGATCACCGTCATCATCGTGATCCTGCTGCTGGTCGGCAACCTGGAGCGCAGCCGCGTCGGCCGCGCCTGGGTCGCGATCCGCGAGGACGAGGACGCGGCGGAGATCATGGGCGTCCCGACCTTCAAGTACAAGGTGTGGGCGTTCGCGATCGGCGCCGGCGTCGGCGGCCTCTCCGGTGCGCTGTTCGCCGGTCAGGTCGGCTTCGTGAACAACCAGAAGTTCGACGTGCAGACCTCGATCCTGTTCCTCGCGGCCGTCGTCCTCGGCGGCGCGGGCAACAAGGTCGGCGCCATGCTCGGCGGCGCGATCGTGGCGTACATCCCGCTGCGGTTCACCGTCATCGCCGACTACAAGTACCTGATCTTCGGTATCGCCCTCGTGCTCATCATGATCTTCCGCTCGCAGGGACTGTTCCCGGCGCGGCAGAAACTGCTGGCGTATGGCAGGCATGCGTATCGCCGGGTGGCGGACGCAGCGAAGGGACGTCCGGGCCCGCGGACCGGGGCCACTCCGGTCGTCGACAGCGGGGCATTGGATGCGGATGGCAGCGCGAAGGGAGGCGCACGATGACGGATGCACAGAACACGGTTCCGGAGGAGGAGCCGGCCCTCGGCGTGAACGAGGACGAACTGGAGGCCGCGGGCATCGACCTGGAGGTCGCCGAGGCTGCAGCGCCCGACCGCGAGATCGCGGTCGAGGTCGGCGAGAACATCGTCGAGGTGCGCAACCTCACGGTGAAGTTCGGCGGCCTGACGGCCCTCGACGATGTCACCTTCGACATCCGCCGCGGTGAGATCCTCGGTCTGATCGGCCCGAACGGCGCAGGCAAGACGACCTGCTTCAACGCCATGACGGGCGTCTACAAGCCGACCAGCGGCGACGTGCTGCTGGAGGGCCAGACGATCAAGGGCCGCAAGCAGCACCAGATCACCCGGCTCGGTCTCTCGCGGACGTTCCAGAACATCCGGCTGTTCGGTGAGATGACGGCGCTCGAGAACGTCGTGGTCGGACTTGATGCGCGACACCGCACGTCGGTCCCCGGCGCGCTGCTGCGCCTCCCGCGGCACACGCGCGAGGAGAAGTCGTCGATCGAGCGCGGCATGGCCCTGCTCGAGTTCGTCGGCATCGCCGACCAGGCGGGCTCGCTGTCGCGGTCCCTGCCGTACGGCTACCAGCGTCGTCTGGAGATCGCCCGCGCGCTCGCGACCGACCCGAAGGTGCTGTGCCTCGACGAGCCGGCCGCCGGCTTCAACCCGGCGGAGAAGGAGGAGCTCATGGAGCTCATCCGCACCATCCGGGCCGACGGGTACACCGTTCTGCTGATCGAACACGACATGAAGCTGGTCATGGGAGTGACCGACCGGATCGTCGTGCTGGAATTCGGACGCAAGATCGCCGATGACACTCCGGAGGCCATCCGGAACGACCCTCGCGTGATCGCCGCCTACCTCGGGGAGCCCGAAGATGACGTTGCTTGAGCTGAAGAACATCAGCGTTTCGTACGGCCGGATCGAGGCCATCCACGACATGTCCTTCTCGGTCGATGAAGGCGAGATCGTCAGCCTGATCGGTGCGAACGGCGCAGGCAAGTCGACGACCATGAAGACGATCTCGGGCATCCTGAACCCGTCGAAGGGGTCCATCCTGTTCGACGGCGAGGACATCACCAAGATGAAGGCGCACATCCGCGTCGTCCGGGGCATCTCGCAGGCGCCGGAGGGCCGGGGCATCTTCCCGGGTATGACGGTCATGGAGAACCTCGACATGGGTGCGTTCGGCCGCAAGGACCGCTCGAAGATGGGCGAGGACTTCGACCGGGTGTTCGCGCTGTTCCCGCGACTCGCCGAGCGGAAGACGCAGGTCGGCGGCACGATGTCGGGTGGCGAGCAGCAGATGCTCGCCATCGGACGCGCGCTGATGTCGAACCCGCGGCTCCTGCTCCTGGACGAGCCGTCGATGGGTCTGGCGCCGCAGTTCATCCGGCAGATCTTCTCGATCGTGACGGAGATCAACAAGCAGGGCACGACGGTCCTGCTGGTGGAGCAGAACGCGAACCAGGCGCTGGCCCGCGCGCATCGCGGCTTCGTCCTCGAGACCGGCGTGATCACCCGTGCGGGCACCGGCAAGGAGCTCCTCGCCGACCCCGCGATCAAGGAGGCCTACCTGGGCGTCGCCTGACCCGCGCGTCCCACCCCCTCCCACCCCCGTCGAGTACACGAAAACTGCACGCCATCCGCCCGGATGGCGTGCAGTTTTCGTGTACTCGACGGGGGAGTCGTGCGGCGCTCCGGCGCGGCGGCGGCGTGAACGTCCGGTAAATTCGCCTGCGTGTACTTGAAGAGTCTGACGCTCAAGGGCTTCAAGTCGTTCGCTCAGCCGACGACGTTCGCCTTCGAGCCGGGCGTCACCTGCGTCGTCGGCCCCAACGGGTCCGGCAAGTCGAACGTGGTCGACGCGCTCGCCTGGGTGATGGGCGAGCAGGGCGCCAAGACGCTTCGCGGCGGCAAGATGGAGGACGTCATCTTCGCCGGAACGGCGACGCGCGGTCCGCTCGGCCGTGCCGAGGTGCAGCTCACCATCGACAACGCCGACGGCGCGCTGCCGATCGAATACTCCGAGGTGACGATCTCGCGCACGCTGTTCCGCAACGGCGGCAGCGAGTACGCGATCAACGGGCAGTCCTGCCGCCTGCTGGATGTGCAGGAGCTGTTGAGCGACTCGGGTCTCGGCCGCGAGATGCACGTCATCGTCGGCCAGGGTCAGCTCGACGCCGTCCTGCACGCCAGCCCCGAGGACCGCCGCGGCTTCATCGAGGAGGCGGCCGGCATCCTGAAGCACCGTCGCCGCAAGGAGAAGACCCTCCGCAAGCTGGAGGCGATGCAGACCAACCTGACCCGTCTGAGCGACCTGGCGGGCGAGGTGCGCCGCCAGTTGAAGCCGCTCGGACACCAGGCGGAGATCGCGCGCGAGGCGCAGTCCATCGCGGCCGTCGTGCGGGATGCGCGGGCGCGTCTGCTCGCCGACGAGGTCGTCACGCTGCGCCGTACCCTCGACGACCACGGTCGCACCGAGTCCGAGCGCCACAGCGAGCAGATCGTGCTGCAGGAGCAGCTCGAGCAGAAGCAGCTGCGCCGCACGCGACTCGAGCAGGCGCTGGTGGGGGATGCGGTGGATTCGGCCCGCAGCACCGCCTTCGCCCTGGAGTCGGTGCAGGAACGCCTGCGCGGGCTGTTCACCCTCGCCAATCAGCGGGTCGCGTTGCTCGGCAGCCAGGGCGACGCGCCGGACGCGAACCCGAGCGTGACCCCGCAGAACGTGCAGGACGCCCGTGACGAGGTCGAGCGCCTGCGCGGTGTGGTCGTCGAGGCCGAGGCCGCGTGGACGGCCGCGCAGGCGGCGACGCGCAGCGCGCGATCGCGTCTGGACGCGGTGGACGAGGAGATCGCGGCGCAGAGCGCCCTGGTCTCGCGCCATGACCTGGAGATCTCGAAGCTGAACGGCCAGGCCGACGCGGCCGCGCAGCGGCTGGCGGCGGTGCGCGGTGAGGTGCTTCGTCAGCAGAACGCGCTGGATGCTGCAACCGAGCGCCGCGAGCGCGCCCGTGCCGAGTTCGCCGCCCGGGAGGCCGAGGCCGCGACGGCCGACGTCGGAGAGGGCGACCTCGACGAGGCGTACGAGCTGGCGCAGGCGACGGTGTTCGAGGCGGAGGGCGAGATCGAGCGGCTCCGCGAGGAGCTGCACACCCTGGAGCGCGAGCGCGACGCGCTTGCTGCCCGGGTCAGCGCCCTCTCGCTCGCACTGGACCAGAAGGACGGATCGTCGGCTCTCGTTGCCGCGCGCCTGCCCGGCGTACGCGGGCTCGTGGCGGAGTACATCCGCGTGCATCCCGGGTACGAGGCGGCCATCGCCGCGGCTCTCGGAACTCTCGCCGATGCCGTCCTCGCCGACGATCGGGACGCCGCCGTCGCCGCGGTGACGCACGCGGCCGCCGACGACCTCGGCCGGGTCGAGGTGGTCATCGCCGACGCGCCCGCCGCCGACGTCGACCTCAGCGGCGTCGCCGGCGTCGTTCCGGCCACAGGCGTGGTGGATGCGCCCGACGGTGTCCGCGGCATCCTCGCGTTCACGGCCATCGCCGACGACCTGGACTCCGCGCGGCGTGCCTTCGAGGCGTTCGGCGGCCGGGGGACCGGCGGCCCGATCACGATCATCACGACCACCGGCGACGTGCTCACCGAGCATGTGCTGCGCGGCGGGTCCGGCGCGAAGCAGAGCCGCATCGAGTTGATCGCCGACCGCGACGCCGCGCAGGAGCGGCTCACCGAGGTCACCTCGCTGATCGACCGGGCGAAGTTCGCCCTGGCCGAGCAGCGCGGTGTGCTGCAGGTCGCCAAGGAGCAGTCGCAGGCCGCGCTCGCGACCCTGCGCGAGTTCGACGCGAAGCTCGCGGCCCAGACCGAGCAGGTCAACCGGCTCAAGGTCCAGCTGGAGGCCTCCCAGGCCGAGTTCGACCGGCTCAGCCGGGCGCTCGAGCAGGCGGGAGAGCGGGTCGCCGAGGCGGAGCAGGCGGCGGAGAAGGCGAAGGCGGAGCTGGAGGCGGCGCGTTCGCGTCCCCGTCCCATCCTCGACGTCAGCGCCCGCGACGCGCTGTCGACCGAGCTCGACGCCGCACGCGAGGCCGAAGTCGAGGCACGCCTGGCGGTGGAGACCGCGAAGGAGCGCGTCCGGGCCGAGCAGGCGCGCGGCGAGGCGCTCGCCCGGCGGATGGAGGCCGAGCGCGCCGCCGCCGAGGAGGCCGCCCGGCGTGCGGTGATCCGTCGTCGCCAGCTGGATGCGGCCCAGAGCGTCATCGGCGCCCTCCCGGCCGTCCTGGCATCCGTCGACCGGTCCGTGGCGCAGGCGCGGCTGGAGCTCGCCACCGCTGAGGCGGAGCGTGCCAGCCGCAACGACGAGCTCGCGACCCTGCGTCGCGACGAGAACGCGGTGCGCGAGCGCCTGCAGGCCATCACGGAGTCGGTGCACGGCCTGGAGCTGCAGATCTACGAGAAGAAGCTGCACCTGTCGAGCCTGCTGGAGCGGGCGGGCAGCGAGCTGGGCCTTGTCGAGGATGTGCTGGTCGCCGAGTACGGGCCGGAGGTGCCGGTACCGGTGGACCGTGCGCGCGACGAGGAACGCGAGCCCGACGCCGAGGTCGAGACCGTCCCGTTCTCGCGCGAGCAGCAGCAGAAGCGGCTGGCCGCGGCGGAGCGCAAGCTGTCGCAGCTGGGCCGCGTCAACCCGCTCGCGCTGGAGGAGTTCGCCGCGCTGGAGCAGCGCCACAAGTTCCTCACCGAGCAGCTGACCGACCTCACGAACACCCGCAAGGACCTGCTGACGATCATCGAGGACATCGACGAGCGGATGCAGACCATCTTCGAGTCCGCGTTCGCCGACACCGAAGAGGCCTTCACGAAGGTCTTCCCGATCCTCTTCCCGGGCGGCCAGGGCAGCATCAGCCTGACCAATCCCGACGATCTGCTGACGACCGGCATCGAGGTCTCGGTGAAGCCCGCCGGCAAGAAGATCGAGCGGCTCTCGCTGCTCTCCGGCGGCGAGCGGTCGCTGGCGGCGGTCGCGCTGCTGATCGCGATCTTCAAGGCGCGACCGAGCCCGTTCTACATCATGGACGAGGTGGAGGCGGCGCTCGACGACGCCAACCTCGGCCGCCTGCTCACGATCTTCGAGGACCTCCGCGAGAGCAGCCAGCTGATCGTCATCACGCACCAGAAGCGCACCATGGAGATCGCGGACGCCTTGTACGGCGTCTCGATGCGCCAGGACGGCGTCTCGGCGGTGGTCGGCCAGCGCGTGGCGCAGGAGAAGGCGAGCTAGGGAGCGAGCAGCCGCGCGCTCAGGGCTCGATCGCGGCGAGCTTGTCGTCGAGCCCGGCCAGGAGCTCCTCCGCCCTCAGGTCGCACTCGGCGGCGAGGAGCGCGATACCGGCGACGGCCGACGCACTGAGTTGCTGCTCGTCGGCCTTGTCGCGCAGGTGGCGTGCCAGGAGCACCAGATCGCGATGGTCGCCGAGCGCGTCCTGGACCGCTTCCGCTGCCGCGGCGATCCGCACCGCCTCCCGGCCGAGGTCATCGACGACGGCCTCGGCCGCGTAGCGCAGGCGCCGTGCCGCCTTCCGCGTCTCGTGCCGCTGCTCCAGCGTCTGGCCGGAGCGCTTCCTCACGCGCCGCGCGGCCTTCGCGAGCCCCTTCCTGACCACCCGCCGCGGGTGCTTCCGTCCCGGCTTCGCCAGCGGAGGATCGGCGGCGAATTTCTGCAGATCGGCGAGAAGGGTCCGGTGGGCCCGGCCGTGCAGGTGCTGGAGCAGCCCTCCCAGCGCCCGCTCGTGCTCGGCGCGGGCCTCCGCTGCCAGCGCCTCCACCGCGTCCACGAGCTCGGGCGTCGACTCGGCGCCCAGCAGTCCGTCGAGGTCGCGCGCCCGCACCTCGGCGTCGCGCACTCGGCCGAGCCGCTCTCCGAGCCGTTTCAGGCGGGCGCGCATCGCCCGCTGCTGCTCCCGGTCGAACGCCGAACGGTACACGCTCAGGATGCTGCGCAGCCGCCGCACGCGTGTCCGCGCCTGATGCACCGCATCCTCTCCGCCGGTCTCGATCGCCACCAGCTGCTCGGCCAGCTCCGCCGAGACCCCCACGAGCGCGTACATGAGCACACCGTACAACCGCGGCTAGTCTGAGTGTCATGGCTGACCGCACCCCCTGGTCTCTGTCGGGCGCCCTCCGTGGGCTGTTCGCCAAGAAGACCATCGACGACGACACCTGGGACGACCTCGAGACGGCGCTCATCACGGCCGACTTCGGTCCGGACGTGACAGAGGCGGTCATCGACGACCTGCGCGCGAAGGTGGAGCGGTATCACACGACCGATCCGGCCGACCTGCAGCGGATGCTGCGCGAGACGATGGAGGAGCGGCTCTCGAAGCTCGACACCACGCTGAAGCTGAGCGACCGCCCGGCGATCGTGCTGGTCGTCGGCGTCAACGGCGTCGGCAAGACGACCACCATCGGCAAGTTCGCGAAGTTCCTGCGCACCTACGACCGCTCGGTTGTCGTCGGCGCGGCCGACACCTTCCGCGCCGCCGCCGTCGAGCAGCTGGCGACCTGGGCCGAGCGCGCGGGCGCCGAGATCGTCCGGCCGCAGCAGCAGGGGCAGGATCCGGCCTCCGTCGCCTTCCAGACCGTCGAGAAGGCCAAGCGCGACGGCACGGAGATCGTCATCATCGACACCGCGGGGCGCCTCCAGACCAAGGGCGGCCTCATGGACGAGCTCTCCAAGATCAAGCGCGTGGTCGAGAAGCAGGCGCCCATCGCCGAGGTGCTCCTCGTCCTCGACGCGACGACCGGGCAGAACGGGCTGGCGCAGGCGGAGGCGTTCCTGGAGCACGCCGGCGTGACCGGGCTGGTGCTCACGAAGCTCGACGGCTCCGCGAAGGGCGGGTTCGTGCTCGCCGTGCAGGAGCGCACCGGCATCCCGATCAAGCTCGTGGGGCAGGGCGAGGGGATCAACGACCTGACCGGCTTCACACCGCACGTCTTCGCACAGCAGCTGGTCGGATAGGGGAGCGTCATGGCGATCGAGCATGATTTCTTCGGCCTCATCGACGAGACGGCGAGCGGTGGACTCGCCTGGGACGACACCGTCGAGCTGGGCGACCAGACCGTCGACGTCGAGCTCCTGGCCGACGACGAGAGCGGCGTCCCCGAGTTCGCCCTCGACTCTGCTGCTGCGCTCATCCAGGCGCTCGAGGGCTTCGACGCGCGGGCCAGGGATGCGCTGGTCGCCGAGCTGAGTTCGCGGCAGTCCGCGACCTCCAGCTACATCGACGAGCACGTCGACAAGCTGGGGGACAGCCTTGTCGACCTGCTGGTCTACAACTCGGGTGACATCGCCATCGACGTGCTGCGCTCCCTGCAGCTGATGAGTGTGATCATCCAGGCCGACCACTCAGACGAGGACGAGGTGTTCGCGACGTTCGACTACTCCATCGCCCCGGACGAGTCGGATGCGCTGCTCACCGTCGCCTTCGACGTGCGGGGCGACGTGGTCTCGGTGGAGACGTCGGGCGACTGACTGACCCTCACGGCGCTTAGCCGACGTCGCCCGATAAGATATACGGATCATGGCTACTTTCGGCACGCTGTCCGACCGTCTTGCGGACACCTTCAAGAACCTGCGCACCAAGGGCAAGCTGTCGCCGGCGGACGTCGACGGCACCGTGCGCGAGATCCGTCGCGCCCTGCTCGACGCCGACGTGGCGCTCCCGGTGGTCAAGGACTTCACCTCGAAGGTGCGCGAGCGCGCGCTGAGCGACGAGGTCAACAAGGCTCTCAACCCGGCCCAGCAGGTCGTGCAGATCGTCAACGAGGAGCTCGTCGCCATCCTGGGCGGCCAGCAGCGCCGGCTGCAGTTCGCGAAGCGGCCCCCGACGGTCATCATGCTCGCCGGCCTCCAGGGCGCCGGTAAGACGACGCTCGCGGGCAAGCTCGGCAAGTGGCTGGTGAAGGACGGGCACACGCCGCTCCTGGTCGCCGCCGACCTCCAGCGCCCGAACGCCGTGACCCAGCTCCAGATCGTCGGCGAGCAGGCGGGTGTCCCGGTGTTCGCGCCAGAGCCCGGCAACGGCGTCGGCAACCCGGTGAAGGTCGCCAAGGACGCCCTCAAGTTCGCGGAGACCAAGCAGTACGACACGGTGGTCATCGACACCGCCGGCCGTCTCGGCGTCGACGCCGAGCTGATGAAGCAGGCGGCCGACATCCGCAAGGCGACCGACCCCGACGAGGTGCTGTTCGTCATCGACGCGATGATCGGTCAGGACGCCGTCGCGACCGCGAAGGCGTTCCAGGACGGCGTCGACTTCACCGGCGTCGTGCTCTCCAAGCTCGACGGCGACGCCCGAGGCGGTGCCGCACTCTCGGTTGCCTCGGTCACCGGCCGTCCGATCATCTTCGCCTCGACGGGGGAGAACCTCGACGACTTCGAGCCGTTCCACCCGGACCGCATGGCGTCGCGCATCCTCGACCTCGGCGACATCCTCACCCTCATCGAGCAGGCCCAGCAGGCCTTCGACGAGGAGGAGGCGCGCAAGGTCGCCGAGAAGTTCGCGACCGACAGCTTCACCCTCGACGACTTCCTCAAGCAGATGCAGCAGCTGCGCAACATGGGGTCGATCAAGAAGATGATGGGGATGCTGCCCGGCGCCGGCCAGATGAAGCAGCAGCTCGACCAGTTCGACGAGCGCGAGATCGTCCGGACGGAGGCCATCATCCAGTCGATGACGACGGCCGAGCGCACGAACCCGAAGCTGCTCAACGGATCCCGCCGCCTGCGCATCGCGAAGGGCTCGGGCACGACGGTCACCGAGGTCAACCAGCTGGTCAGCCGCTTCGAGCAGGCCGCCAAGATGATGAAGACCGTCGCGAAGGGCGGCGTTCCGAACGTCCCCGGCATGGGCCCCATCCCCGGTGCCTCGTACGCCGGCCGCAAGCAGCAGAAGAACAAGAAGAAGGGCTCCCGTTCGGGCAACCCGGCCAAGCGCGCGGCGGAGAACGCCGCGCTGGCCACCGGCGTCAAGACGGCCGGTGCGCCGAGTGGCAGCGGGTTCGGGCTCGGTGGTGGCGCTGCAGCACCTCAGGGGGCGCCCGCGGGCGGGCCGTCCGAGGAGGAGCTGGCCGCTCTGCAGAAGTTCCTGGGTCGCTGACCCGGGGCTCGCTGCACGCTACAGCGCCAGGTTGAGCGGCTGGAGCTTCGACTCGATGGTCTGCGCCACGACCTTCTGACCGGCCGCGTTCGGGTGGATGCCGTCCGCCTGGAGCAGCTCCGGGTGCCCGACGAGCGGGAAGCCGATGTCGAGCCAGGTGCCGTCGACGCCGCGCACCGCGTCCCCGACGATGTCGTCGACGCGGGTCATGGTCGCGGGCGGCTGGTCGGAGCCCCAGATGCCGGTGATGCCGACGATCGTGGCGTCCGGGAAGCGCTCGCGCAGCTCTCGCAGCATCCGGTCGGCGTTTGCGGTCACCGCGGCCGGGTCCTGCTCGCGGTCGTTGCGTGTGGCGGCGAGGAGGATCACCTGCGGGTGGAGGCGGAGCGCCGCATCCACCTGCTGGCGGTAGGTCGTGCCGTTCCATCCCGGCTTGACGAAGCCGGAGCCGGACACCGCGAGGTCCGTCAGCTGCCAGCCGTGCGCCTCCGAGACGAGAGCGGGCCACGCCTGATCGGCCGTCACGCCCTTGCCGAAGGCGATCGAGTCGCCGATCGCGACGGCGTCGACGATGCCGGAGGCATCCCGTCCGGCGCTGCCGGCGTCCGGGGCGGCGACGGCGGTCGCCTGAGCGGCGACGGGGTGTGCGGCCGGCGCGGATGCGCAGCCGGCGAGGGCGAGAAGTGCCACCGTCAGGGCCGCGGGCGCGAGCAGGGGGAGCCGGGTGCTCAGCGGGCGCGAGCGGCGTCGGGTGAGGGTGCGCACGGGTGCGAGGCTAAACGGTCCAACCTGCGAGAACGCTGTGTCTCACTTCTCGGCGTGTCGCGCCGGTGGTACCCGAGGCCAAGTCACCCGATCACGAGGCGGCGAGAGATGGCCGCCGAGATGGTCGACGCCAGCAGCCGCTGGCCCTCCACGGTGGGGTGGACATGGTCCGCCAGCACGAGGTCGGGGCGCCCGGCGAACGGCTGGCCCACTTCGATCCACGACCCGCCGACCCCGAGAACGGCGGCCTTCACGGTGGAGGAGATCAGCGCGATTTGAGCAGGGGCCGCGTCCGATCCCCAGATGGCCCCGACACCGATGATGCGCGCCTCGGGGAGGGCGCTGCGCAGGCGCTCCAGTGCGGCGGTCGCGGCCGTGCGCAGGGAGGCGGTCGAGGCGAACAGGTCGTTGCGGGTCGCGGCGACGATCACCACGTCCGGACGCAGCCGGATCGTCGCGCTGACCTGGTCGTCGAACGTGTGCGTGTTGAGCCCTTTGACGGTGAAACCGGCGGCGCTCTCTCCGAAGTCGGTGAGCGTCCATCCCAGACGATCGGCCACCAGGAGCGGCCAGGCGTCCTCGGCCGGCACGCCGTTGCCGATCGCGATCGAGTCGCCGATGGCCACGGCCGTGACCTGCGCCGGAGTGGACGTGGGGGAGGCTGTCGGACTCTCCGTTCGAGAGGCGGGCTGCGCCGGTGCCATGCAGCCGACCAGCGATGCGGCCACGAGGGCGGCGGCAAGGAGGGTGAGGAGAGAACGTCGGGCCGTCACGCGTTACAGGATAAACAGGCGGGCTTGGAAGGCTCTCACAGGCTCAGTTTCGCGGCGACGACCGCCGCGATCGCCTGCTGGCCGGGGAGGGTGGGATGCTCGTCGTCGTCCTGCACCAGTCCGGCCTTGCCGCGATAGGGCTGCCCGAGGTCGAGCCACGTGCCACCGGCGTCGAGGACCGCCTGTCGCAGCGCCGCGTCGCCGCCGGCGAGCTCCTCGTCGCTCGCCTGGCCGCTGAGGGCGTTGAACCCGGCGATCCGCGCATCCGGCAGGGCTGCCGCGAGACGGTCGACCGTCGAGCGGATGGCCGTGCTCAGCTGGTCGGGGTCCGTACCGAGGTCGTTGTCGGACGCGCCGATGAGGACGAGGTCCGGCTGGGCGGCGATCGCCGCATCCACCTGGGCGGAGAAGTCATGACCGTCGGACCCCTGGGCCACGAAGCCGGCACCGGGCACGCTGAGGTTGTCGAGCCGCCAGTCATGGTCGGAGGCCACCAGCGCCGGCCACGCCTCGGAGGGGTCGAGCCCGAGGCCGGACTCGATCGAGTCGCCGATCACCGCGACGTGCTCTGCCGTGGCTGCGGACGATGTGGCGGCGGACTGCTTCCCCAGAGCGGCGTTCGAGGCCGCGTTGGCCGACGCGCAGCCCGAGAGGGCGGTGAGCGCCAGCAGGGCGGCCGTCATCGCGGTGGCCGCTGCCGCGAGGGGGCGTCGGGCGAGCATGACAAACACCGTACGCCCGGAGGCTATGGATGGGCTTTGGCGGATCGGTGGATCGGCTCGGGGCCCGTTCGCTGATCGATCAGCGGGCGAGGCCGTTGCGCAGCTCGTGCGTCAGCGAGCTGACCACTGCCTGCAGGCTGCCGCCGTTCTGCTCCGCGACGGCGAGCTGCCGCTGGTAGCTGGCGCCCGTGTCCAGGATGGTGAGGACCGTCGCCAGCTCGTCGACGCATCCCAGTCGCTCGGCCTCCGGCTGGAGGTCGTCCACCAGGTCGCGGAGGTCGTCGGAGACGAGCCGCTCGCTGCCGTCCGGCGCCTGGATGATCTCGGCGTCGAGGCCGTACCGTGCGGCGCGCCATTTGTTCTCGCGGACGAACCAGGGCTGCAGCGTGACCGGCTCGACGCCCGCGTCCAGCTGTCCCGACATCCGGTCGGTCAGACAGTGGATGAGCGCGGAGACGGCTCCGACCTCGTCGGGGGTGGAGAGGCCGTCGCAGGCGCGCATCTCGACCGTTCCCCACTTCGGCGACGGGCGGATGTCCCAGCGCACCTCGGAGTGGTCCTCCACGACGCCCGTCGTGACCAGGTCCTGGACGTAGGCCTCGTAGTTGGCCCAGGTGCCGAATTGCCAGGGCAGCCCGGCAGTGGGCAGCTGCTGGAACATGAGCGCGCGGTTGGAGGCGTAGCCGGTGCGGGCGCCCGCCCAGAACGGGCTGGACGCGCTGAGCGCCTGCAGATGCGGGTAATAGGTCAGCAGGCCGTTGACGATCGGCAGGGCCTTGTCGACCGAGTCGATGCCGACGTGCACGTGCACACCCCAGATCATCATCTGCCGCCCCCACCACTGGGTGCGGTCGAGCAGCCGGTCGTACCGTTCGTTCGGCGTCACCTTCTGGTCGAACCATTGGGCGAAGGGATGCGTCCCCGCGCACATCAGTTCGACGCCGAGCGGGTCGGTGACGCCCCGGACCAGGCCGATGAGCTCCTGCAGATCGGTGATCGCCGCCGGCACCGTGCGGTGGACGCGGCTGACCAGCTCCACCGTGTTCATCAGCAGCTCATGGGTGATCTGGGGATGCTCCCGGCCGTCGGGCGTGCCCAGTTCGCGCAGCACGTCGTCGGCGATCTGGACCAGGTCGCCCGTCGAGCCGTCGACGAGGGCGATCTCCCACTCGATGCCGACGGTGGAGCGCTCGGACTCCGAGAAATCGATCTGCATGCGGTCGTTCCATCCGTCCGATTGTTCAAAGCAGCGCAGTATCTGACAGAATAGCTAGTTGAGTTCGACGTACCCGACCCTCTATCCGGTGCGGCGGACGAACATAGACCTCCTGCCGCGTGTGCCCCCACGCCCACGGCAGTCAGTTCGATACAACTCATCCACTCACACAGGAGAATCGTGGCTGTCAAAATCCGTCTGAAGCGCCTGGGCAAGATCCGCGCTCCGTATTACCGCATCGTCGTCGCCGACTCGCGCACCAAGCGCGATGGTCGCGTGATCGAGGAGATCGGTCTGTACCACCCGACCGAGGAGCCCTCGCGCATCGAGGTCGACTCCGAGCGTGCGCAGTACTGGCTCGGCGTCGGCGCCCAGCCGACCGAGCAGGTCACCGCGCTGCTCAAGCTCACCGGCGACTGGGGTCGCTTCAAGGGCGACAAGAACGCCGTGAGCACCGTCAAGGTCGCCGAGGGCAAGGCCGAGTTCGTCGCCGACGAGAAGAAGAAGCCGGTCCTCAAGCCCAAGGCTGAGAAGCCGGCCGAGGTCGCCGCCGAGGCGGAGGCCGTCGTCGAGGCCGAGGTCGAGCGCGAGGAGGCCGACGAGGCCAACGTCGTCGCCGAGGCCGAGGCCATCGCTGACGACGCGTCCGACGAGAAGGCCTGACGTCTTGCTCGCACCCGCGCTCACGCACCTGGTCAAGGGGATCGTCGATCACCCTGACGACGTCCACGTCGTGGCCAAGAGCTCTCCGCGTGGCGAGGTCCTCGAGGTTCGTGTGAACCCCGAGGACCTCGGCCGGGTGATCGGCCGGTCCGGCCGCACGGCGAAGGCTCTCCGCACGCTCGTTGCCGCGCTGGCCGATGGCCGGCGCGTCCGTGTCGACGTCGTCGACGACTGAGGTGGCGGACCACAAACTGCCTCGCAAGGAGGTCGCCCCCCGGCCCGGTCAGACCGAGCTGCGCGTCGGGCGCCTCACGAAGGCGCACGGCCTCAAGGGCGCCATCAAGCTGGAGCTCTACACGGACGAACCGGAGAAGCGGTTCGTCCCGGGGGCGGTGTTCACCCTGCAGGTGCCCACCGCGTCCAAGTGGCACGGCAAGACGCTCGAACTCCGCGAACTCCGCTGGTACAACGGCCACCCGGTCGGGTTCTTCGCCGGCGTCGACGACCGCACGGAGGCCGAGACGCTGATCAAGGCGATCCTCTGGGTCAGCCAGGACGCCACGCAGCTCCCCGACGAGGAGGACGCCTGGTACGACCACCAGCTGGTCGGCCTGGACGCGGTGCGCGACGGCGTGACGGTCGGACGCGTGGCTCGCGTCGACCATCTGCCCGCGCAGGACCTGCTGGCGATCGCGACGGCCGGCGGCGAAGTGCTCGTGCCGTTCGTGAAGGC